>NZ_JBKOFW010000009.1:0-111936 GCF_046764005.1 Oryzobacter faecalis
GAGGAGGTCGGCGGCGTCGATCGCGACGTGACCCGGGGCGCGGACGACCTCGGTGATCGTGCCGTCCTCGGCCCACTGCGCCTCGACCGCCGCCAACGCCGCGATCGCGCCGTCCTGCACCCCGGCCGCGGCGTTGGCCACCGCCTGCGCGGCCGCGACGACACCGGTGAGCTCCTCACGGCCGCTCGGGAGGGCGGCGACCGCAGCGAGTCGGCTGGACATCGAGGCGAGGAGCGCGGCCACGTCATCGCCGACGGGTGTGCCCATGACGTCGGCGCCCTGCCCGTGTGGACTGTGCATGGCTCCCCCTTCCCCCGTGGGTCGAGCCTACCCGTTCAATACAGTTCGCACAAGTGTTCGAAGGCACGAATGTGGAAGAACGGCAACGGCTTTCGCGCGGTGACGGAGGCGGTGACCCTGTTCGGGCGACGTCCAGAGGAGGCGACCAGCACCCGACCCGCACCGCGCAACGGTGAAGCCCGCACCCAGCATCCGCAGTGCCCGCCAAGCCGACGCGTCGACAGGCGCTGAGCCGCGCCCTGCGAGCGGCGCGGGCGAGACCGGCTCGACGTGGAAGCCCCTCGGGATGATCGGAAAGACCACCTGGGGCGCAGATCCCCAGGTGGCTGGGACGACCCGTCCCATGGCCCACGACGACGCAGCCGGTGCAAGGGCGGTCGCACCCGCCGGTAGACTCCTCATCCCGTGGCACTCACCATCGGAATCGTCGGGCTCCCCAACGTCGGCAAGTCGACGATGTTCAACGCCCTGACCAAGAACAACGTCCTCGCCGCGAACTACCCGTTCGCGACGATCGACCCCAACGTGGGCGTCGTGCCGCTGCCGGACGAGCGCCTCGGCCGGCTCGCCGAGATCTTCTCCTCCGAGAAGGTGCTGCCCGCGACGGTGTCCTTCGTCGACATCGCGGGCATCGTGCGCGGTGCGTCGGAGGGCGAGGGGCTGGGCAACAAGTTCCTCGCGAACATCCGTGAGGCGGACGCCATCTGCCAGGTCGTCCGCGCCTTCGAGGACGGTGACGTCGTCCACGTCGACGGCGCCGTCTCGCCCGAGTCCGACATGGAGACGATCCACACCGAGCTGATCCTCGCCGACCTGCAGACCCTCGAGAAGGCCGTCGCCCGGCTCGAGAAGGAGGCGAGGATCAAGAAGGAGTCCAAGCCGCTCCTCGACAACGCCCTCGCCGCGCAGAAGGTGCTGGAGGAGGGCCGCACCCTCTACGCCGCCGGTGAGGCCGCGGGCGTCGACCTCTCCCTCGCCGCCGGCCTCGGGCTGCTGACGACCAAGCCGTTCATCTACGTGTTCAACCTCGACGAGGACCAGCTCGCCGACGCAGACCTCCACGCGCGGCTCGCCGCCCTCGTGGCCCCGGCCGACGCGGTCTTCCTCAACGCCAAGCTCGAGATGGACCTGATGGAGATGTCGCCCGAGGACGCCCTCGAGATGCTCCAGTCCTTCGGTGCCGAGGAGTCCGGCCTGGACCAGCTGGCACGCGTCGGTTTCCACACCCTCGGGCTGCAGACCTACCTCACGGCCGGCCCGAAGGAGTCGCGCGCCTGGACGATCCGCCAGGGGTGGACCGCCCCGCAGGCGGCGGGCGTCATCCACACCGACTTCCAGCGCGGCTTCATCAAGGCCGAGATCGTCTCCTTCTCCGATCTCGACGAGCACGGCTCGATGGCCGCCGCCCGGGCCGCCGGCAAGGTGCGCATGGAGGGCAAGGACTACGTCATGCAGGACGGCGACGTCGTCGAGTTCCGCTTCAATGTCTAGCGTCGACGTGATCCGCCAGTAGGCGTTGAGGATTGCTGGTCCTCGGCGTCGAGCTGGTCCGCAGACGGTCCGCACGCCTCGTCGAGGCGCTCGCTCTTCGGCCGGGCACTGCTCGCTCCAGTCGGTGGCACGCTGGTGTCGTGGCCCTTCCCGGGACCGAACACGTCGACATCGTCGAGGTGCGGCCACCGTGGGACGGTGTCGGCGAGCACACCCGGTTTCCGATCGCGCGGCTGCGCTACGCGCCGTCGACAGGCCGATGGGCGACCTACTGGCGGGACCGCAACCTGAAGTTCCATCCGGCGATGCGAGTCGGCCGGAGTAGGTGATGGCGACACGGTGAACGCGACCTGACCACGGGCCTCGTGCCGCGTGTACGAGATCCTCAGCGGACACGGTCGGCTGCGCGCTGGGCTTGTCCGCTTGACCGACAGGCCGGCTGAAGCGTTTGGGACTGCTGAAGGTCTGGTTGTCACTTCCGGTGTGGTGTTTCAGGCCGCGTGAGCGGCACGGTTGATGGTCTCAAACTCGATCGGGGTGAGCTTGCCGAGGGCGCGTTGCCGGCGCCGTCGGTGGTAGGTGCGCTCAGTCCAGGTGACGATCGCGAGGCGAAGCTGGTCGCGGGTCTCCCAGCGGCGGGCGTTGAGGACGTTCTTCTGAAGCAGCGAGAAGAACGACTCCATGGCGGCGTTGTCGGCCGAGGAGGCGACCCGGCCCATCGACCCGCGTAGCCCGTGGCGGTGTAGCGCGGCGACGTAGGGCCGGGAGCGGAACTGCGATCCTCGGTCGGCGTGGACCACGCACCCGGGCACCTGGTCACGGCCGCGGCGGGCGATGGCCATCTCCAGGGCGTCGACCGCGAGGTGGAACCTCGGGTCGTCCCGGTGCACCTCGTACGCGGCGTTGGTGGCGTACGCGTCGACCAGGTCCCGCTCGCTGACCGGGGCGGCGCGCCAGGAGTAGAACGCCTGCCGGGAGAACCCGAGCAGCCCGCAGGTCACCGCGACGGGAATCCCGTCGGCGGCAAGGTCCAGGACCAGCGGGTAGGTCATCTTGGGGACTGACCCAGCCTCAGGTTCGCCTGGGACAGGTACGCCGCGGCCCGGCGCAGCACCTCGTTCTCCTGCTCCAGCAGCCGGATCTTGCGCCGGGCCTCTGTCAGCTCGGCGTTCTCGGCAGCGGTCGTGCCAGGACGGACACCATCCTCGACGTCGGCCTGGCGCAGCCAGTTCCGCAAACACGACTCGGAGATCCCGACGTCATGAGCGACCCGAGCGATCGGAGCCTCGCCCTTACGGGCCACCGCGACCACGTCGTCACGGAACTCCTTGGGGTGGGGTGCGGGCATATCGACATCCTCCCAGCGGGGCCCCTTCGGCCCCACAGATCAGGTGTCAATCGAACCTTCAGCAGTCCCAAACCACGAGTTCTGTGACTTGCTGACTCGTGTCGCGTCGCGCCGGGATACTGATTCCCCCAGGCCCGCATCCTGTGGAGGACGCAGCGGGATGGTCCGAGTGTGCCTCGTGGACACGAGGCGGTCAGGGAGGCAGCCATGACGTACGAGGAGATCGAACGCTCGGTGAGCGGCCACTACGGGTGGTCGGACCTGATGGAGACCATCGAGGACGAGATCCGGCGGCACGGGATCGATCCGCCGGAGGTGACGGTTGCCCAGCTGGCTCCGGTGGACAACTATCACTGGCTTCGGCTCGCCGGCACCCTGGCCCTGGCCGATGCCGCAGCCATCGGTGGTGGGGAGCGCGTGCTGGATGTCGGTGGCGGCATCGGCGGCCCGGCACGTCAGCTGGCGTCACGCGTCGGGTGTCACGTCACGGTGCTGGATCTGACGCCGGAGTACTGCGTCGTGGGTGAACGGCTCACCGAATGGACGGGTCTCACCGAGCTGGTCACCTTCGTGCACGGCAGTGCCCTTGATCTGCCCTTCCCCGATGGAGGCTTCGATGTGCTGTGGACCCAGCACGCCACGATGAACATCCCCGACAAGCCGCGCCTGTACAGCGAGATCGCCCGTGTCGTCCGGCCCGGTGGTCGGTTCGCGATGTTCGACGTCCTGGCCGGGCCCCATCAGCCCATTCACTTTCCCGTGCCGTGGGCGAGTGACCAGACCTGCAGCTTCCTGCTCTCGCCGGAGCAGACCCGAGGCCTGATCTCCGACGTCGGGTTCCGCGAGATCACCTGGGCGACGGATGAGGACCCGGAGCTCCATGCGGCGCTCGCGAAGCCCGATCCGCTCGGCGAGCCGGAGTCGGCTGGCGACGGTCTCAACCCAGGCCTCCTCAACGGGCCCGAAGGGCCTCGGATGGCGGAGAACGTGCAGCGGAACATGGAGGAAGGCCGCATCTGCTTCGCCATGGGCGTCTTCGAGCGTCTGTAGCCGGTCAGGACGGCGCGCCGCAGTTCGTCGATCTCGCGGTGGCGGTGGTCGGCCAGGAGGAGGCTGCCCCTTGTCAGCCAGGCGTTCGATGTCCCTCCCGGCGAAGGGCGGGAAGGTGAGCAGACGCTCTGCCCACCCGGGACGTTCGTCCACGTGCCGCGTGCCACCCCGCACACCTTCAGGGTGGTCTCTCCTGGGCCCGGGAAGAAGCTCAACCTCTTCTCGCCCGCCGCGATGACCGACTTCTTCGAGGCGTCGGCCGACGCGGAGACGACCGGCTCCGCGACCCCGGAACTGCTGGACCAGATCGCGCCTCGACGTCAGATGGAGGTTGTCGGGCCGGTGCCTGACACGTACCTCTGAGTGAGCTGGCTCGTGGGCCGCCCGCTGGGAGGTCCGTCGTCGACCACGTCGTTGGCGCGAGCCCACGTCTGCGGCTCGTCGCGCTGAGGGCTTGACTGCCGAGCCTCGCAGTCACCGGTCGGCCGCCTCCGCGCAGGCTCAGCCGGTGATGTCGCCGGAAGAGCCGTACGTCGTGTCGTGCCAGGTGCCGTTGGTTGCGCTGGTGGCGTGGAACTCCTGCCACGTGCTGTTGACGTTGGTGATGGGCGAGAAGTACATGCCGGGCGATGGCCGCGGCCCGGTGCAGGTGCCGTCCGCCTGGCACTGCCAGTCGAAGTCCGCGACGTGGCCGCTCAGCGGGTACTGCGGGTTGAACTCGCCGGTCAGGCGGAGGATCCGCAGGCCGTGGAACGTGCCGGTGAGTCCAGCGCTGATGGTTCCTGTGCCGCCCGGGCTGACGCCTGCGAAGCTGGTCCACGTGCCGTCGTACTCGATCCGGAAGCAGTAGTGCTTCTGACCGATCTTCCACACCTGGACGTGCTGGAGGTACGTGTCGAGAGCCCAGACGTGGCCGTCGGTGGCGAAGTCCGCCACGTTCCTGTTGCCGATGGTCACGTCGTACAACGTCGGCCGGTCCGTCGGGCACGAGTCCAGCTCGGTGGGCATCGCCGACGCTCGGGGGGTGCCGACGGCCAGCAGGCCGACGCAGAGAGTCAAAGCCGTGAGAATCCGGCGCATGGCGCCACCTCCGCCTTGTGCGTGTGCCACGGCCGACGACGTCGGGTGCCGAGATCGACCGGACAGCCACTGAACAGTATGCGCGTGGGCCCCGCATGCTGTCGATCGTCCCGGGCTGGAGATCGCGCCCGCATCGGCCGCCGCCGAGAGCCATGGTGGGGGGACCTGGCTCAGGGTGCGGGTGTGACGTTCTGGTTCAGGCTGAAGACGTTGTGCGGGTCGTACCGGGCCTTCACGGCGCCGAGCCGCGCAAGGCGGTCGCCGAACGCAGCCGGCACGTAGGCGCCGTCCGCGTCGGGTTCGTAGTTGACGTAGCCCCCGCGCGAGTGCGGCTCGAGTGCGGCGGCGGTGTCGCGAGCCCAGGCAACGCAACGCTCCTGATCGGCCGGGTCGGTCCAGTTGGCCGCGATGAGGATGTCGTACTTCGCGTCGCGATGAGCGAAGGCTCCGTCACCTGCCGCGATCGCGCCACCCATGTGCTCCACGATGAGTTCGAGAGCGGGCGGCGCCTGGATGTCGCTGGCCCGGTCGACCAGGACGTCGATGACGGTTTCGGTGAGGTCGTCGAGGAAGCACGATCGCCAGTAGTGGTACTGACCGCGCGGGTATCCCGCGTCCATCCTGCTCTGCTGCTCGGTGTACGTCAGCGGCCCGAGGCCGTCGAGCAGCGGCTCGCCGATCGCCGCTGTAAGGGGGTCGAGCAGGCGGGCGCCCTCGGCCGGGTCGCCCGCGTAACAGGCGGCCACCGCGGCCACCGGCGTGCCGTCGGGGCCATCCGTCATGGCTGTGTACGTCGTCAGCTCCTCAGGAGCTCCTCGGGTCAGCTCCCGGTAGGCCTCGAGGACGGCGCGCCGGTGCTCGCGAGCGAACATCACGCCCCCTCCGTAGACCGTCGGACCGACCGGATGCAGCCGGTACTCGAACGAGGTGACGATGCCGAAGTTGCCTCCCCCGCCCTTGAGCGCCCAGAAGAGATCCGGGTTCTCGTCCGCGCTCGCGGTGACGAGGCGGCCATCGGCGGTGACCAGCTCGACGGTGAGCAGGTTGTCGCAGGCGAGCCCGTGCTTGCGCATCAGCCACCCGATCCCACCGCCCAGCGTCAGCCCGGCGATCCCGGTCGTGCTCACGACCCCGAGCGTCGTCGCGAGGCCGTGCTCCTGGGTCGCTCGGTCCAGCTCGGCCCCCGTGGCCCCCGGCTCGGCGCGCGCGACACGTGCGTCCGGATCGGCGCTCACCGTGCGCATCAGGCCGAGGTCGATGAGCAGACCGTCGTCGCAGGTCGAGAAGCCGGCGACGCTGTGCCCGCCCCCGCGCACTGCGACCGTGAGGTCGTGGTTCACCGCGAAGCCCAGGGCTCGCTGCACGTCGGCCACGTCGGCGCAGCGGGCGATCAGCGCCGGCCGCCGGTCGACGGTCCCGTTCCACACCCGCCGTGCCTCGTCGAACCCCGTCTCGCCGGGCATCAGCACCTGGCCGCGCATGGCCTCGCGCAGCCCGCGGATGTCCGCGCCGGCAACTCCCCTGGTCTCAGACACGCTCTTGACCACCACGCCACCTCCGGCTCGCTCCTGTGACAACTTCGACGCGCTGCATGCGGTCGAACGGGTAGCCGCCGCGCCGGCTGACCTCGAGCACGTCGTCCTCCTCGCCGGCCTCGACCAGTGTCAGCACGACCTCGTCGGCCGGGACCCAGGTCGAGCTCACCACGCGGATCGGGCTCCCGTCGCGCGTCAGCTCTCCCGCGGCGCGGCACAGGTGCTCCTCCGCCGCCTCGACGTCGGCCCGCCCGACACCGGGCCAGTATCGCTCCATCAGGAAGGTCCTCTGCCGTGCGGGATCCATGTGGAGACGGTAGGCGGGGGAGGGCGCGCCGTAATCCGGCAACTCCCTCGATGCTCACGGTCCGGCTGCGCTCGGGGCCGAGGCCGGCCCACGCCGGACCGACAGCCTTGCCACCAGCTCCGCGCGGGAGCGGACGTCCAGCTTCCGGTAGGAACGAGAGAGGTTCGCCTCGACCGTCTTCCTGCTCAGGGACAGCGAGGCGGCGATCTCCCGGTTGGTGCATCCCTGCGCGACCAGCTGCGCTATCCGCTGCTCGACCGGGGTGAGGTCCAGCTGGGCTGCCGACCGCACCCCGAGGCGCGCGATCTCCGAGCGCGCCCGCTCGGCCCACAGGGTGGCACCGCGGTCCTCGAAGAGGGCCAGCGCCTCCTCGAGGGTCTCGCGGGCGACCCCTCGGCGTCTCATCCTGCGCTGGACGACGCCGCGGGTCAGGAGCGTCCGGCCCAGCTCGAGGGGCATCCGCAGCCGCTCATGTGCGGCCAGCGCCCGTTCGAGGGTCGCGTCCGCCTCGTCGAGGTCGTTCCTCGCCGCCTGGACCAGCGCCCGGCACCGGGCGCCGGTGGCCGTCGTCCAGGCTCGTTGGGTCGCTCGGGCGACCGCGTCCATCCACTCCGCGAGGTCCTCGGCCCGGGCCAGCTCCCCCAGTGCGACGAGGACCTCGATCTCGTCGGGGACCACGTGGCAGTCACCGAACTCCCGGTTCCAGCGGGGCCGCATCAGATCGGTCGCCTCGCCCAGAAGGCTCTGGGCGGCTTCGTGGTTGCCGAGCGACAGTTCGGCGAACCCGAGGACGTGCAGGTTCTGCATCCGGAAGACCACGTCCTCCGCGCGCCGCGCTTCCGCCAGACCGGCCTCAGCCAGGGTCCGGGCATGGTCGAGGTCGCCGAGGCATGCGCGCGCCATCGCCTCGACGTACAGAGGCGCGCGCGGTTGGTCGAGGTGCTGTCGTAGCTGGAGGCTCTTCTGGGCGTGCTCGATCGCGGCGGTCCACTCTCCTGCCCACAGATCGAGCTCGGCCAGATGGAACTGGTGCGTCGATGCCGAGTGGAGGTCGCCGGTCTCCATGGTGTCGTCGAGCAGGAGGGTGAGGAGCGCCCGGGCCTCGTCATGTCCGTCGTTGTCCATGACGACCTTGGCCAGGTGGCTGCGCGGGGAGGACGCCCCGGCCGAGCCGTCGAGTGAGATCGCGCGCTCGAACAGGTCGCGGCGTAGGCCGCCGCCGCCGCAGTACGTCCAGTGGGCCAGCTCTGCGAGGGCCATGCCCAGTACCTGGTCGTCGCCGCTGCGTTCCGCGAGCTCGACGCCGAGTCCGGCATGGTGCTCGGCCGCTGGAACGTCGCCGAGGAAGTAGGAGATCGCGCCTCTGGTCCGGTGGATTCGGCTGGCAACGGCCGCATCCGTGCCGGCATCCTGGAGCGCTCGGTCGCACAGCGCGATGCCTTGGCCCAGCGGCGTGGAGAGCTCTGCCAGCCACCGCAGAGCTTCGGCCCGTCCCGGGCCGGCGGGCGCATCGACGAGCGCGCGTTCGAAGAGGGTCCGGGCGCGCGCGCGGTCACCTGCGGCCATCGCGTACGCGCCAGCCGCCGTCGCCCGGCGGAAGGACGCCTCGAGATCGCCTGCGGGGGTGAACTCCAGGGCACGCTGCGCAAAGGTGGCCGCCACGTCCGTGGCGCCCCTGCTGGCCGCGCGGGCGGACGCGTCGTCGAGTGCAGCGGCCAGTGCCTCGTCGGGTTCGGGTGAGGTGAGGGCGAGGTGCCGGGCCCGCTCCTCGGGGTCACGGACAGCATCGGCCAGCTCCCGATGCACCATCCGCCGCTCCGCGGCCGTGGCCGCGTCGTACACCGTGGCAGCCATCAGCGGATGGCTGAACCGCACCGTCCCGTCGCTGGAGTCGATGACTCCGGCCAGCTCCGCCCGGGCGAGGTGGCGCTCGACCGGGCGGCCCAACGCCTGCTGCAGCTCCTGAACGCTCGGCGCCGCCATCGCCGCCGTGAGGAGCAGCACCTGCCGAGTGCCCTCGGGCAGGTCTTCCAGGCGGCTGCGGATCAGGTCACCCAAGCGCTGCGGCACAGGGAGGTGCCCCACATCCCCGACCCTGCCGCGATCGACCAACGCTCGCGCGAGCTCGAGGCTGAAGAGCGGGTTGCCCCCCGACGTCTCATAGACCCGCATCAGTACCGGCCGCGCGAGCGTGACGCCGAGCCGAGCGTGCACGAGCTGGTACGTCGCGCCCAGCGACATCGGCGGGACCGCGAGCCGAGTGACCAGGAGGTGCTCGAGGAGCACGTCAGCCAGCCGGTCCCGACGTCGGGTGACGATGACCGTGATCGGCTCGGAGGTGAGGCGCCGAAGCGCGAAGGCGAGTGCCTCCCTGCTTGGTACGTCGAGCCAGTGAGAATCATCGATGGCGATGAGTGTGGGTGCCGCGCGAGCGAGCTGGCGGAGGACGGCCAACAGGGCGACGGCGACGGCTCCGTGACCGACCGCCGCGTCGGACGACCTGCGCATCAGGGCAGCTTCGAGCGCCCAACGCTGGGGTTCCGGCAGGTCAGCCGGGATCTCGTCCGCCCACGAGTCCAGGAGGTCGATCAGGCCCCCGAAGCCGATCGCGGCCTCACTCTCGGTGGGCTGGCAGGTCAGCACCCGGTACCCACGGTCCTCGGCCGCACGTACGGCCTCGCGCCATAGCCAGGACTTGCCGATGCCGGCCTCGCCCTCGATGAGGAGAGCGGTCGCACGATCACCGGCCGCGTCCAGGAACGCGCTGATGGACGCGAGTTCCGACTCGCGCCCCACCGTGCCCTGCGCGGAAGCCATGACACCGCCGATTGTGGTCGTCCCGAACGGGTTGGAGCAACCGTCCTCAGGGCCGGGACCGGCGGCGCGGCCTCCACGCCGCCGCCATCATGGGGCCAGGTCAGCCGCTAGCCTCACGGGATGATCGCGGACGAGGACACGAGACAAGCGGTCGTCGAGCTGGTCGCTCTCACCTACCGGGCGATGTCGACACCGGGCTCCGACGTCGCCACCCTGTTCGGTGCGGCGGACATCGCCATCGCCGGGTCCGGGCAGGGCGAGCTGTGGACCGGGCCGGAAGAGGTCGTGGGCGCTGCGACGGTGGTCTCCTCCTGGGGCCTGCAGTGGACGCCCGAACGCACGACGGTGTGGCGGCGAGGTGAGGTCGCGTGGGCCCAGATCCTCGGGACGGTCCACGTCGTTCGGGACGACACCGACGAGGTCGTCCCCTACTGGACCACCGGGGTCTTCGGCCTCGGTGACGACGGCTGGCACTGGCTCTACTGGGGAGGTTCGGAGCCGCAGGAGCACGCCAAGGTCTGACCGACCTCTCCGCCCAGGCGGAAACTCGTCGCCAAGGCCGTCGTCCTCCGCCGGGGCGAGCCCCACCCGGGTCGTTGACGCCGACGTCGGCGCCGGAGGATGCTGAGGGGCTGCAAGGGGTTGCTCCGGGTGAGAGCAGGATCTGATGGCTGATGTCACTGTCGTCGTGTCGACCACGGAGGCCGCGGTGCCGACGATGCCGCGTCGCACGGTGGAGGTGACGTACACCCGGACGGTCAAGGACAGCGAGGGAGCCAGCCGGCAGCCCACGACGGTCCTCGATGTCGCCCTCGCCGACCTCGACGAGAAGGCGGCGGCCACGGTCGTCCTCGAGGAGGCCGACACCAAGAGCCCCCTCGCCGTTCGGATCCTCACCGGGACCGGCGCGGTCCGGCTCCTGCGCACCGTCGACCCGACGCTGCCCGACAAGGTCGAGGTCGCCCTGACGAAGGAGGACCTCAAGCTCCTCACCCAGCCCGAGATGGTCGCCGACGTGCAGGACCAGCCGGTCCTGCGCAGGGCCCGGCTCGTGCCGGTGAGCGCGGTCCCCGTGCGCTTCGCGACCTCCGAGCTTCGCGTGGCGACCTTCCCGAAGGCCGACTGGACCGCCCTGGGGCTGGCCGCCCTCTTCTCCCTCCAACAGCCGCAGACCACCTCGGTCGAGGCCGCCCCCGCCGCCGTCCCCGGGCTCGCCGGCCTCACCTGGGCTCCCGTCGTCGTCGGCGTCGACGGCGGCTTCGTCACGGCGCTGCCGCGGGACGCCGGGAACCACTGGCTGTGGTGGCTCACCGACGGTTCGAACGTCGCGCTCGGGGCGGTCGCCGACGACCTCGGCACGGACCGGGCGGACGAGCTCGCCCTCCCGCTGCCGCCCTTCGCCGCGGCGCCGACCGGCGACCCCGGGCCCGGGCGCACACCGTTCGCCACGGGTGACCGCGAGCTCGCTGACAACCCGGACGTGTACGGGGAGGACCCCGGCGCCTTCTGCTCCCCGTTCTCCAGCCCCGAGCGCATCCTCGGCGAGCGCGCCTTCAACGTCATCCTGCGGGCCGAGCAGCCGGCCATCAGCTCGGAGCCGACGCGCCGCTTCCCGTCGTTCCCGGTGATCGACTACGACCCGACGGTGCTCGACGCCCGCGAGGGGCGCGAGAAGCCCACCATCGCCCGGCGCAGCATCGTCGACGCCGCATCGCGGATCCCGCTCGAGCAGCTGGCCGACCTCGGCAACGCCCTCGCGCGCCCGTCCCTCCCCGCGGCCTACCTCGACCTCGTGAAGAAGACGCCGCGCGGGCGACGGGTCGTCGACGCCGACAACCCGCTCGACTGGGAGGGCGACTCCTCGCGCTACCAGGCGGCCACCGTCGCGCGTGGCCACATCCTCGAGTACCGGATGCGGTGGCGGTCCAACGGGTACTCGTTGGGCACCGTGGCGCACACCCTCACCCTCGCTCCGCGCCAGGTGCGACGGATCCAGAAGATCGAGTTCGAGCGCCTCGAGCGCACGCGCCGGGCGGAGTCGACCCAGCTCGTCGACGAGGTCGCCGACGAGGTCTCGCGCAACCGCACCTACCAGGACACCGTCGAGGCGAGCCTGTCCGAGTGGGCGAAGGGCGAGTCGTCGTCGAGGACGTCGGCGGGCGCCGGGGGCTTCGGGTTCGCCGTCCCGGGCTTCGTCGCTGGCGGTGGCGGCGGGCACTCGCGGGCCTCGAGCTCGTCGTCGCAGTCGGGGGGACGGGAGACGAGGGCGGCCGAGGAGCAGCGCCTGCGCGACACCATCCGCCGCTTCGCCGACTCGCGGCGCCGGCTCGACAGCGTCGTCGTCACCGAGGTGAGCCAGGAGGAGACGGTCACCGGCACGGTCGAGGTCGTCCGCAACGCCAACTACGCGCACTCGCTGACCGTCATCTACTACCAGATCCTGCGCCACCTCAAGCTGGAGACCGCGTTCGCCGGCGTGCGCGAGTGCGTCTTCGTGCCGTTCGCGATCAAGCCCTTCACGCTCGCGCGCGCCTACCGCTGGCGCGAGTCGATCCGCAAGGGGCTGCGCGACCGGCAGTACTCCACGGCGCTGACCTACCTGCGCGACGTCTGGACCAACTTCACCGACTCGCCCATCCCGGCTGGGTCGCGGGCCGACCAGCGGGTGCGTGCCGTCAGGGGGTCGATGACGATCCAGCTGGGGATCGAGCGACCCCAGGTCGCCTTCGACGTCTTCGACGACGTGCCGTGGGCGCCGCTGCGCCCCTTCCTCGGCTCGCCGGCCCTGTCGATCTTCTCGCGGCTGCGCGAGCTCGCCGACAACGCCCGGGACGCGTGGTTCCAGGCCGAGCAGGCCCCCCGCATCGCCGCCGGCTGGGTCGACACGCTCACCCTCACCGCCGGCACCGAGCCGCTCGCGGCCGACTTCACCATCGCCTCGCGCTACCGGTTCAACAGCTCGGTCCGCGTCGACTTCAGCGCGCGGATCCCCGCCGGGACGGTGCTCACCCGGCGCAAGCTCAGCGACCTGCGGGTCGTCGCCACGCGCCGGCTCACACCCGGCTCCGTGGCGAACGTGACCTCGCTCAGCTACACCTACGACACCGACCACTTCCGCCGCAGCGTCACCGTGCCCACCGGCGTCCAAGACCTCGTCTCGGCCGAGACGGGGGCGGTCGACCCCGGCGGCGCCACCGCCTCCCAGCCGCCCGACGAGTGGGAGCTCAAGGACGAGCGCGCCGAGATGGTCAAGGCCGTCCAGGCGCTCCTCGGCCACCTCAACGAGCACGTCGAGTACTACGACAAGTGGGTCCTGTGGGACATGGACCGCGACCGCGTCTTCATGATCATCGACGGCGCCGTCATCCCCGGCACCAACGGCCTGAGCGTGGCGTCGGTCGTCGAGCGCGACCCCGTCGCGATCATCGGCAACTCGATGGTGTTCCAGGTGTCGGCCGGCGCCTTCCTCGGGCTCGACGGGCTCGACGACCCGCAGAAGCTCTACGCCTGGTACGCCGACCGGAACGCGCGCAGCGAGCCGATGCACGTGGCGCTGCCCACCGACGGGCTCTACGCCCAGACGATCATGGACCCCTGCGTCGCGCTCGAGGAGCACTACGGCGACCTCGACTGGGTCCTCTCCGACACCGAGCCCGAGCTCGGCGAGCTCGACCCCTCGCTCCTCATGTCGCGCCGCAGCGAGCCGATGGCGACCGCGCCGACGGCGTTCCCGCAGACCATCATCAGCCTCCAGAACGCCCCCGACGCCCCGGCACCGTCGGGGCTCGCCGGCGCGCTTGGCGCGGTCCAGAACGCCGGGGCCTTCCGCGACATGGCCGGCCTCGCCGGGACCCAGGCCAACGCGGCCGCGGGGCTGCAGACGGCAGCCAGCCTCGCGACCTCCTTCGGGCAGCAGGCGGCCGCGCTCAAGCTGGCCGAGATGCAGGCCAACACCCAGAAGACCAAGGAGGCCAACCAGAAGCTGGCGACCGTCAAGAAGGCCGCCGACGGCAAGCTCGTCGAGCCCGCGAAGGCCAAGGAGGAGGCCGGCAAGATCCTCGAGGACCTCACCGCGACGTCCTCGATGCCGGTCTTCGGCGGAGGCCCGGGCGGCGGGTTCGGCGGGATCCTCGACATGATCAAGGCCGCCGCCGTGACGCCGGGGAGCGACCTGACCGCCACGCCCGACGGCCTCAAGGTCGCCCTCGGCGGAGGCGGCGGCACCCAGGCGGCGGCCGGGGCCGCCCAGCTGCTGTCCTTCGGGACCCTCCCGAGCAGCGCCGCCGGGCTGCTCCCGGGTGGGGTCGGGGCACTCGCCGGGCTCATCCCCGGGGTCGGCGACGTCCTCGACCTGGTCCAGGACTGGATGGCGAAGGTCGAGACGTTCAAGCGCGAGGTCGCGGCGGTCGCCCGCCAGGAGCTGGCGGCCTGGAACGGGCGGCCCGAGAGCGACCCGGCGGTCCTGGCCTTCCTCGAGGCCTACGGCCGGGCCGGCAACACCGCCAACCCCCAGTCGTGGGCGGCCAGTGCCGCGGCCGACACGACGGCCTGGAGCGCCGGGTTCATCTCGTTCTGCGTCCAGCAGGCAGCCCTCACCGCCGGGATCCCCGGGGACCCGTTCCGGCGCAACACCCTCCACGCCGTCTACGTGCACGCGGCGAAGCAGAACCGCGTCGCCAGGGCGTTCGCGAACCCGTTCTGGCTGTACCGGATCGGTGAGGTCAAGCCCGAGGTCGGCGACCTCCTCTGCAAGAACCGGCCGGGGAGCAACGCCGTGACGTTCGAGAACCTCCAGGGCAACGAGGCCAGCCACGTCGACGTCGTCACCGAGGTCGTCAGCGACCAGCAGCTGCTCTCGTGCGGCGGGAACCGGGGCGGCGGCGGGCTGACGGTCGTCGAGGCCCCGGTCGCCCTCGTCGACGGCTTCGTGACCGCGGCGTCCGCCAACCAGGCGGCCGGTCCCTACTTCGGGATCCTGCGCGTGCGGACCAGCCCGCTCGAAGGGCTGACCCTGCCGTGACCGACCCTGCCGTGACCGCACGATGAGGACGCCGTGCTCGACGCCGAGCTGACCATCGTCGGGCCCGACGGGCCGATCCGCGGCGGTCCCGGGGCGCGGTCGGCGACCGGCGCCATCCCCGTCATCGAGGTGCGGCACACCCTCGTGTCACCTCGGGACGTCCAGACCGGGCAGGCCACCGGCAAGCGCCGGCACGAGCCGATCACCGTCGTCAAGGAGGTCGACCGGTCCAGCCCGGTCCTCATCCACGCGTGGGTGCGCAACGACGTGCTGCCCACGTGGAAGCTCGACGTCCTCGCCACCGACCAGTTCGGCCGTCGCCGACCCGCCTACACGATCGAGCTGCGCGGCGCGGCGGTGTCGCAGGTCGCCCTCACCACGCCGGACGCCCCGGGCCTCCCGCACGAGGCGGTGTCCTTCGTCTACCAGGCCATCACGTGGACGTTCCACGACGGGAGGACGTCGGCGACCGACGACTGGATGACGCCGGTCTGAGCCGCGCGGAGGGCGTGGGAACGGCGCGGGGACGGCTCAGTGGAGCTGACCGCGGATCTCACCACCCGGGAGGTCGCCCGGTCCGGGGGGTGTCGACGGGTTGCCGTCGTTCGTGTGCACGTTGACGTAGGCGTTTCCCGCGTCGATCGCGTCGACGAGGGACTGCAGCGGCTGGCCGGCCAGCGGGCCGACGAGGTTCGCGGCGGTGATGGTCCCGGTGGCGATGACGCCGTTGCTGGTCCCCCCGCCGGGCGCCGCGGGGCCGAACAGGAACGCGACGACGGGTCCGTTGACGCCGGCGGGCGCGAGGTGGATGTGGGCGGCGACGACGTTGTCGACGTTGGCGACGACGAGCCGGTGGCTGATCGCGGTGCCGTCGGCGGACAGCTGGAAGACGGCCGAGCCCCTCCCCGGCGACGGCTGGGCGGGCACCTCCTGGGAGCCGGACAGCTGGGCAGTCCAGGTGTCTGCGGCCTGCGCCGGGGCCGCGGTGACCACGGCGAGCAGGCCGGCCACGAGGGCCGTGAGGGCGGTTCTGGGCGTCATGGCGTTCCTCCGATCCCGGGCCGGGGCGACCCTCTCGCCATGGTGCGCCCGCTCCTCGGAGGCCGTCAACGAACGCCTCCGGGAACGCTCAGCCCGGTCGCGCCCGGGGGTCGCCGGCGTCGCGTGCGGTTCGCCCGTGAGGGACGACATGGTGACGGCGGGATACCCCAGGAGGATGATGGGGGCATGGCCGACAACGTGGTCACCACCTCACCCGAGACCGCCACCGGCACCGAGGTGCAAGGGTCCGAGTGGTCGGCGGGGCCCCGCGGTGCGGACGGCGCGGTCGTCGCCGCGCTCCACGGCTCGCCGGCCGACGAGCCGGTCACCGACTGGGCGGCGGACGAGGCCGTCCGCCTGGGTGCGCCCCTGCGCCTGCTCTCGGTCGTCGACCCCGGCTTCCAGCTCATGCCGTACGAGGCCCTCGTCACCGCGACGCCCAGCCTCGCGCACCAGATCGAGGAAGGGGCGCGCGTCCTCCTCGACCGGGCCGCCGCCCGCGCCCGCGAACGCCACCCCGCGCTCGACGTCGCCGTCGCGGTGGTCTGGGGGTCGCCGGCCGCGTCGGTGCTCGACGCGGCGAGGGGGGCGGCGCGCGTCGTCGTCGGCGCCCCGCACAAGAACCAGCTCGAGCGGGTGCTGCTGGGGTCGGTCGCGCTCCCCGTGGTGGCGCACGCCGAGTGCACCGCGGTCGTCGTGCCGGCCGGCACGACGGTGCGCCCGGTGCGGCGGCTCGTCGTCGGCGTCGACGGGAGCGAGCGGAGCGCACGGGCCGTCGAGGTGGCCCTCGAGACCGCTGCCGCGTGCGGGGCCGAGGTCACCTGCGTCGTCGGTTGGCACGTCGAGGTCCAGGACGGCGTGGTCGTCACCGAGCGCGGCTCGGACCGGTGGGCCGCCGTGGAGAAACGTCACCTCGCGCGCGGTCGCGCGGTCGTCGACCCTGCTGCCGCCCGTCACCCGGACGTCGCGGTCGACGTCGTCGTGCGGCAGGGGGCGCCCTCGCGCGTCCTGCTCGACGCGTGTTCCGAGCTGGGTGCCGACGCGCTCGTCGTCGCCAGTCGCGGGGTGGGTGGGTTCCGGGGGCTGCTCCTGGGATCGGTGTCGCGCCGCGTGATCGAGAAGGCGAACAGGGTCGTCATCGTCGCCCGCTGAGCCGTACGGCGGCCCCCGTCACGAGGAGAAGGGCCACCCCTGCACCATGCCCGGCGCGCGGCCCGGCTCGATGTAGTACTCGCGGCCGAACATCGCCGCGAACGCCTCGTCGGGCATGGCGAGCATCATCCCCACGTCGCTCGTCTGGCTCGCGTGCGCCTCGAGGGCCTTGCGCTTGGTGCCGAGCCACGGCGCGACGTCGACGTCCCAGTGGATGGCGGCCTCCGGTTCGCCGAGCGGGTTGCCGTCGTCCATGGGGCTGTCGGGGTCCCAGTCCTCGGCGCCGGGTGCGCCGGCCGCCCGGGCGGCCTCGTTGGACCGGCGCAACGCGTCACGGTTCATCGTCGACTCGAGGACACGAGGCCGCCGGGCCGCCAGCTCGGCACCGCGGTGGAGGACGTGGTGCACCTTGACATGGTCGGGATGGCCGTAGCCGCCGTGCCAGTCGTAGCCGACGACGACGTCGGCGTCCTCCTCGTCGACGACCCTCGCGAACCGGGCGGCCGCCTCGTCGAGATCGGCTGCGGTGAAGGCGCTCTCGGCCGTGTTCTGCTCCCAGCCGGACATGCCGGAGTCGGCGTAGCCGAGCCAGGCGACGCGGTGCGTGCCGATGACCTCGGCGGAGCGTGCCGCCTCGGCGCGGCGCCGGTCGACCGTCGTCTCGCCCTCGGCGAGGTCGTCGGGGGCCTCTCCGTGGTCGCCGTTGGTGGCGAAGACGGCGACGACGCGGTGGCCCTCCTCGACGAGCCGGGTCATCGAGCCGGAGGTCTGCGAGGCCTCGTCGTCGGGGTGGGCGTGCAGGAAGACGATGGTCGACACGGGCCCCATCATGCCCACCGGCTCCGACACCGGCGCCGGCGCGGGACCCCGCGAGAACCCGTGCGCCGCGAGACCCCACACGGGCGGGCGCGGTCCCTACGGTGTTCCGTGGCCCGGCAGGCGTCGGGGTGCAGGGGCAGAACAGGGAGGAACACGCCATGGGTCTCCACGACGTCGTGGACCAGGGAACCGTCGACCACGACACGGTCCCACCCGCCCGCAAGGGTCTGCTCGTCGCCGCGGGGGTGCTCCTCGCCATCCCCGTCGTCGCGCTCATGTGGGTCGACAGCTACAGCCGGGTCGAGCCGAGGCTCGGGGCCTTCCCGTTCTTCATCTGGTACCAGTTCCTGTGGGTGTTCCTGTGCTCGGCGATGACGTACGCGGCCTACCGCCTCGTCCTCGCGGCACGGCCCCACCGGCCGATGACCGGTGATGACGGCGGTGCCGACGGCGCCTCCGCCCGCGCGGACGGTCGCACCGGGGGTGAGCGCTGATGGGCGGCATCAACGGCGTCGCCCTCGCCGTCCTCGTCCTGCTGTTCGCGCTCGTCACCGTCATGGGTTTCCTCGCCACCCGCTGGCGGCGCCCGGCGAGCATGGAGTCGCTCGACGAATGGGGCCTCGGCGGACGGTCGTTCGGCACCTGGGTGACCTGGTTCCTCCTCGGCGGTGACCTGTACACGGCGTACACGTTCGTCGCCGTCCCCGCGGCGATGTTCGCCCTCGGGTCGGTGTCCGGCTTCTTCGCCGTGCCCTACACGATCGTGCTCTACCCCATCATCTTCGTCTTCATGGGCCGGCTCTGGTCGGTCAGCCACCGGCACGGGTACGTGACGACCGCCGACTTCGTGCGGGGCCGGTTCGGTTCTCGCTCACTGTCGCTCGCAGTGGCGGTCACCGGCTTCCTCGCGACGATGCCGTACATCGCGCTCCAGCTCGTCGGCATCCAGGCGGTCCTCGAGGTCGTCGGGCTCGGCGGCGGCGACAACATCATCGCCAAGGACCTCCCGCTCTTCATCGCCTTCGCCCTGCTCGCGGCGTACACGTACTCGAGCGGCCTGCGCGCGCCGGCGGTCATCGCGTTCGTCAAGGACACGCTGATCTACCTCGTCATCATCGTCGCGATCATCTACCTGCCGGCGAAGGTCGGTGGCTGGGACGCGGTCTTCGGTGCGGCCGAGCAGAAGATGGCGACCCCGAACCCCGTGGACGGCAAGCCGACCGGCGCGTTCGTCCCCGGGGAGATGCAGCACTGGGCCTACGCGACGCTCGGTCTCGGGTCCGCCCTCGCGCTGTTCATGTACCCGCATTCGATCACGGCCAGCCTGTCCGCCTCGACGCGGAACACGGTGCGGCGCAACGCCGCCATCCTCCCCGCGTACAGCTTCATCCTCGGGCTGCTCGCCCTCCTCGGGTGGGTCGCGATCGCCGCGGGCACCAAGCCGATCGGCCTCGACGGCAAGCCGAACCCGCAGCTCGTCATCCCCCAGCTGTTCGAGGACGCGTTCCCCTCGTGGTTCGCCGGGGTGGCGTTCGCGGCCATCGCCATCGGTGCGCTCGTCCCTGCGGCGATCATGTCGATCGCGGCGGCGAACACCTTCACCCGCAACATCTACAAGGAGTGGATCAAGCCGGAGGCCACCCCGAAGGAGGAGGCGAGGGTCTCCAAGCTCGTCTCGCTCGTCGTCAAGGCGTTCGCGCTCGTGTTCGTCCTCGCACTCGACAAGCAGAACGCGATCAACTTCCAGCTCCTCGGCGGCATCTGGATCCTGCAGACCTTCCCCGCCGTGGTCCTCGGCCTCTACACGCGCTGGCTGCACCGGTGGGCGCTGCTCGCCGGCTGGGCCGTCGGCATGGTCTACGGCACCTGGGAGGCGTGGAACGTCGCGAACCCGCGGGCCGGCATCAACCACTTCGGCGGTTCGCTCGCGCAGCTGCCGGTCATCGGGCAGCTCGGCTACATCGCCATGACGGCCTTCGTCGTCAACCTCGTCGTCGCCGTCGCGCTGACGTTCGTGCTCCGCGCGACGAGGACCCCGGAGGGCGAGGACGAGACGATCCGTGGCGACTACTTCGCCGACGCCGGCGACCCGCGGGTCGAGAAGGTGCCCGAGCCGGTGCACCAGGGGACGCCGAACCCCTAGGCCCGACCGCGACGACGCCGGGGTGGCGGAGGTTGGCAGGATGGCCCCATGACCTCCGCCGCACCGCCGCCCCGGCTCGTCGAGCTCGCTCATGCCCACGGCGTCGCGACGGAGTATTGGGACTGGCTGGGGGAGCACGTCACGGTCTCGGCCGACGCCATCCGCGCGGTCCTCACGGCCCTCGGCGTGGAGGCTGGTGACGACGCGGCCGTCGAGACCGCCCTCGAGGGGGTCGACCTCGCCCCCTGGCGGCGCACCCTGCCGCCCACGGTCGTCACGCGCGAGGGGTGGACGCCGTGGGTCCACGTGCACGTCGCGGCGGGGTCCGCGGTCGCGCTCGAGGTCGTCCTCGAGGACGGCTCGAGCCGCCGCGTGCCGCAGGTCGAGCACCTGGTCGAGCCGCGCGAGGTCGACGGACGGCTCGTGGGGGAGGCGACCTTCGCGCTGCCGGGCGACCTGCCGCTCGGGTGGCACCGGCTCCTCGCCACCGCGGACGACCCCGTCGACGCGGCGACCACCGAGGCCGTGCTCGTCGTCACCCCGCAGCGGCTCGAGCCTCCGCAGGCGATCGCCCACGGACGCGTCGTGGGCCTGCAGACCCAGCTGTACCAGGTGCGCTCGGCGGAGTCGTGGGGCATCGGCGACCTGCGCGACCTCACCGACCTCGCGACGTGGGCGGCGTCCGAGCACGGCGCCGACTTCGTCCTCATCAACCCGCTGCACGCCGCCGCGCCCGTGCTGCCGGTCGAGCCCTCGCCCTACCTGCCGACCACCCGCCGCTTCGTCAGTCCCCTGTACCTGCGGGTGGAGGACGTCCCCGAGCTCGCGCGCCTCGGCGACACCGCCCGCGCTCGCGTGGCCGCGCTGGGGGAGCAGGCGCATGCGCTGGACGCCGCCGACTACATCGACCGCGACACCGCGTGGACCCTGAAGAAGGAGGCGCTGCGGCTCGTCTTCGACGCCGGGCTCGCACCCCAGCGTGCCGCGTCCTTCGAGGAGTTCTGCACGCGCGAGGGGGACGGCCTCACGACGTTCGCCACGTGGTGCGCCCTCGCCGAGGCGGAGGGCCTGCCGTGGACCGAGTGGCCCACCGGGCTCCAGGACCCCTCGAGCGCCGACGTGGCGGCGTTCCGCGAGGCGCACGCCGAGGACGTCGGCTTCCACCGGTGGCTGCAGTGGCTGCTCGAGCAGCAGCTGGGCGCGACCCAGCACGAGGCGCGGGCCGCCGGGATGGCCCTGGGCATCGTCCACGACCTCGCCGTGGGGGTGCACCCGCTCGGTGCCGACGCGTGGGGGCTGGGGGACGCCCTCGCCCGCGGGGTCACCGTGGGCGCGCCGCCCGACCAGTTCAACCAGCTCGGTCAGGACTGGAGCCAGCCGCCGTGGCGCCCCGACCGGCTCGCCGAGCTCGGCTACGGGCCGTTCCGGGACATGGTCCGCACGGTCCTGCGCGACTCCGGCGGCATCCGGGTCGACCACATCATCGGGCTGTTCCGCCTCTGGTGGATCCCGGCCGGGGGCACGCCCGCCGACGGCACCTACGTCCACTACGACCACGAGGCGCTGCTCGGCATCCTCGCCCTCGAGGCACAGCGGGCCGGCGCCGTCGTCATCGGCGAGGACCTCGGCGTCGTCGCCCCGCACGTGCGCGAGGACATGCGCGAGCGCGGGCTCGTCGGCACCTCCATCCTGTGGTTCGAGTGGGAGGACGACCGCCCCAAGCCGCCGGAGCACTACCGCGAGCTGTGCCTGTCGACCGTGACCACCCACGACCTGCCGCCGTCGGCCGGATACCTCTCGCTCGAGCACGTCGCCGTCCGCGAGCAGCTGGGCCTGCTGACCCGGTCGGTCGAGGAGGAGCGGGCGCACGAGCTGGCCTCCATCGGCAAGCTGCGCTCCGCGTGCGTCGAGCGCGGGCTGCTCGACCCGGACACCGCGGACGCCGGGGGCACCGACGCGGTCGTCGAGGCGCTGCACCGCTGGATGGCGCTGACGCCGAGCCGGATGCTCGCGGTGTCGCTGGCCGACGTCGTCGGTGACCTGCGCGCGGTCAACCAGCCGGGCACGCACGAGGAGTACCCGAACTGGCGGGTCCCGCTGTCGGGCCCCGACGGCTCGGTCGTGTCACTGGAGGACGTCAAGCGGGCGCCCCTCGCGGGCCGCCTCTTCGCCGCCCTGCGCGGTGACCCCCCGCCGGCCCCCTGAGCTCCGGGCCGTGGGGAGCCCGGTCAGGCGGATGGCACGGGCAACCGTCCCCGCGAGCGGCTCCCACCGGTGACGACGGCGGCGAAGCGCTCGGCGAGGGTGCGCCAGCCCCGGAGCGGCTCCCGGGCGGCGGTGACCTCGGCGAGCAGGACCTCCTGGTCGGGGGTCAGGCCGTCGGGGGAGTCCCAGCGCAGCCAGGCACCGAACACCTCGGGCGAGGTCTCCGGGTGGAACTGCACGCCCCACGCCCTCGGGCCGAACCGCAGCGCCTGTGGCCGTCCGTCGGGCAGCGTCGCGAGGACGACGGCCCCCGGCGGCGGCTGCGCCACGACGTCGTCGTTGTAGTGCACCGCGCCCCGCCCGTCGAAGCCCGACAGGAGGGGGTCCTCGTGCCCGGCCGCGGTCAGCGCCACCGGGACGACCCCGACGGTGCGCCCCGACGGGTTCCGCTCGACCCGTCCCCCGAGCGCCACCGCCGACAGCTGGTGCCCGAGGCAGACCCCCAGCGTCGGGAGCTCCCGGGAGACGGCCTCAGCGACGAGGGCGCGGGTCGCGGCGAGCCACGGCGCGACGGCGTCGTCGCAGGCGCCCATCGCCCCACCGAGGACGACGAGCCCGTGGTGCCGGGCCTCGTCCAGCCGCGGGGGGAGGGCCTCGCCGAGGTCGCCCCGGACGATGTCGAGGGTGAGGCCGAGGTCGGTCCACCACTCGCCGAGCCACGCCACGGGGGCGTCGGGTTCGTGCTGGACGACGAGGAGTCGCGACGCGGTCATGCGCCCATGGTGCCTCAGCCGACCTGGGTGCCGACGAGGGCGCCGATGCCGTAGGTGACCACCATCGCGATGAAGCCGCCGGCGACGACCCGCACGGTCGCCCGCCGCGCGTCGGCCTCGCCGAGGCGCGCGCTGAGCCAGCCGGTCGCGGCGAGGGCGAGGACGACGGCGACGACCGTCACCGGCACCCGCCACGACAGGGGCGGCAGGACGATGGCGAGCAGCGGCAGCAGCGCCCCCACGGTGAACGAGGCCATCGACGCCCAGGCGGCGTGCCACGGGTTCGTCAGGTGCTCGGGGTCGATGCCGAGCTCGGCCTCGGCGTGCGCGGCGAGGGCGTCGTGCGCGGTGAGCTCGACCGCGACGCGCTGGGCGAGGTCGGGGGAGAGGCCCTTCTCCGCGTAGATCGCCGCGAGCTCGGCGAGCTCGGCCTCCGGCTCCTCGGCGAGCTCGCGGACCTCCTTGGCGATGAGGGCGCGCTCGGAGTCGCGCTGGGTGCTCACCGACACGTACTCGCCGACGCCCATGCTCAGCGCGCCCGCCGCCAGGCCCGCGACCCCGGCGGCGAGCACCGGGCCCCGCGAGGGCGTGGCCGCCGCGACGCCGACGACGAGGCCGGCCGTCGAGACGATGCCGTCGTTCGCGCCGAGCACGGCGGCGCGCAGCCAGTTGAGGCGGCTCGCGAAGCCCTGCTCGTGGGCCTCGCCGTGGTCCGGGACCGTGGCCGGGGCGGCAGCAGTCGGGTCAGCCACCGGGGGTGGCTCCCTCGGCCCGTGCGGCTGCGGAGATGCGGTGCGCCAGCTCGATGTCGAGCTGGGTGATGCCGCCCGCGTCATGGGTCGTGAGCAGCCACGACGTCGTCCGCCACCGGATGTCGATGTCGGGGTGGTGGTTCATCTGCTCGGCCTCGTCGGCGGCGGCGACCACGAGGCGGACCGCGGCCGGGAAGTCGGGCGCCTCGAGCGTGGCGACGATCGCGTCGCCCTCGCGCCGCCAGCCCGGCAGCCCCTCGAGCTGGGTGGTGACCTCGTCGTCGGTGAGGAGTCGGCTCATGCGCGCCATCATCCTCCACGGGCTCCGGCCGCGGCACCTGAGGCGAACCTCACCACCGCGGCCCCACCCGCGGGCGCGGGCCTACAGCGCCTCGGTGACCGAGGCCGGCCCCATGAGGGAGTCGCCGTCACCCGTGGTGTCGACCTGCTCGACCGCCACCGCCTCGACGTCGTGCGGCGTCAGCTCGCCGCGCTCGATCTGCTCCGCCCAGTGGCAGGCGACCCGGTGGCCGGCCGGCATCCCCGGCAGGTCGAGGACGCGCAGCTGCGGCCGCTCGTCGTCGCACCGCGTCGGCTGCCGCCACGGGCAGCGGGTGTGGAAGCGGCACCCGGGCGGCGGGTTCGACGGCGAGGGGAGGTCGCCGGTGAGCAGGATCTGCTCACGCGTGTCCTCGACGGCCGGGTCGGGGACCGGCACGGCCGACAGCAGGGCCCGCGTGTACGGGTGCAGCGGCTGGGCGTAGAGGTCGTCGGCCGTGGCCTCCTCGACGAGCCCGCCGAGGTACATGACACCGATGCGGTCGCTGATGTGGCGGACCACCGCGAGGTCGTGGGCGACGACGAGGTAGGTGAGGGCGAACTCGTCCTGCAGCTCCTCGAGCAGGTTGATGACCTGCGCCTGGACCGAGACGTCGAGGGCGGAGACCGGTTCGTCGGCGACGATGAGCTTCGGCTCGACCGCCAGGGCCCGGGCGATGCCGATGCGCTGGCGCTGGCCGCCGGAGAACTCGTGCGGGTACTTCGTGAGGGCGGCGGCGGGCAGCCCGACCGCCGCGAGCAGCTCGCGCAGCCGCTTCTTCGTGGCGGCGTCGTCGTCGGCCAGACCGTGCGCCCGCATGCCCTCGACGAGGAGCGACTCGACCGACTGGCGCGGGTCGAGGCTGCTCATCGGGTCCTGGAAGACCATCTGGAAGTCCTTGCGCCGGGTGCGCAGCTCCTCGCCCTTGAGCGAGGCGATGTCGGTGCCGTCGATCGTCACCGAGCCCTCGGTCGGGGGCTCGAGGTTGAGGATCGCCTTGCCGAGGGTCGACTTGCCGCAGCCGGACTCGCCGACGAGGCCGTAGGTCTCCCCGCGCCGGATCTGCAGGTCGACGCCGTCGACCGCGTAGACGTGCCCGACGACCTTGTCGAAGATGACGCCGCGCTTGATCGGGAAGTGCACCTTGACGCCGCGGACGTCGACGAGGACGTCCGGGTCCTGCTCGGGCGCCGGGGCCTCGGCCGGGGCGGTGGTCTCGGTCATCGGGTCGCCTCCACGGGGTTGAAGCAGCGCAGGGCGCGGCGGTAGGACTCCTCCAGCTCGGGCGTTCGCTGCGTGCAGGTCTCGATGCGGTTGAAGCACCGTGGCGCGAACGCACACGCGTCGGCCCACGGCAGGTTGTCGGCGACCGAGCCCGGGATGGGCGTGAGCCGTTCACCGCGGGGTGCGTCGAGCCGCGGGATGGAGCCGAGCAGGCCCGCGGTGTACGGGTGTCGCGGGTCGGCGAACAGCTCGTGGCGGTCGCCGCGCTCGACGATCCGTCCGCCGTAGAGGACGTTGACCTCGTCGCACAGCCCCGCGACGACGCCGAGGTCGTGCGTGATCATCACGAGCGCGGTCCCGGTCTCGACGACGAGCTCCTTGAGCAGGGCGAGGATCTGGGCCTGGATCGTCACGTCGAGGGCCGTCGTCGGCTCGTCGGCGATGAGGAGGCGCGGGGCGCAGGCCAGCGCCATCGCGATGAGGGCGCGCTGGCGCATGCCCCCCGACATCTGGTGCGGGTAGTCCTTGAGCCGGCGGTCGGGGTCGGGGATGCCGACCCGCTGGAGCAGGTCGCGCGCGACCGGCCGGGCCGCCTTGCGCGACATCCCGCGGTGCCGCTCGAGCACCTCGGTGACCTGCAGCCCCACCGGGACCACGGGGTTCAGCGACGACAGGGGGTCCTGGAAGATCATCGCGATGTCGCGGCCGCGGCGGTCGCGCATGTCGTCCTGGCCGAGCGAGAGCAGGTTGGTGCCCTCGAAGGACGCCTCGCCCTCGACGGTGTTGCCGCGCCGGGGCAGCAGCCCCATGATCGCGAGCGAGGTGACCGACTTGCCGCAGCCGGACTCGCCGACGAGGCCGACGGTCTGGCCGGGGCGGACGTCGAAGCTGACGCCGTCGACCGCGCGGAAGGGCTGCTCGCCGCGCCGCTGGAAGGTGACCCGGAGGTCGCGGACGGACAGCAGCGGCTCGTCGCCGCGGGACGTGCCGGGGGGTGTGGTCGCCGTGGCGGTCATCGGTGCGTCACCTCCTGCTCTTGGGGTCGAGGGCCTCGCGCAGCGACTCGCCCATGAGGGTGAAGCCGAGCGCGACGACGATGATGCACAGCGCCGGGTAGTAGGCGAGGTGCGGGTGGTCGTAGATGAACTGCTGCGAGGCGCCGAGCATCTGGCCCCACTCGGGGTCGCGGTCGTCGGGGTTGCCGAGGCCGAGGAAGGACAGCGCGGCGGCGTCGATGATGGCCGTCGCGAGGACGAGGGTCGCCTGGACGATGACCGGCCCGAGCGAGTTCGGCAGCATGTGCCGGAACACGATGGCGCGGGGCCTGACCCCGAGGGCACGGGCCGCGAGCACGTGGTCGCTGTAGCGCTGGGCCAGCATCGACCCGCGCAGGAGCCGGGCGAAGATCGGTACCTGCACCACCGAGACGGCGATGATGACCGTCCACTGGCTCGGCCGGCTCGCGAGGGCCGCGAGCGAGAAGGCCAGGAGCAGCGAGGGGATGGAGAGCAGGACGTCGACGACGCGCATCACGAGCGAGTCGACCCAGCCGCCGAAGGCGCCCGACAGGATGCCGAGGACGAGGCCGCCGGCGAGGCCGAGCAGGGTCGCGAGCACACCGACGATGAGCGTCTGGCGGCTGCCGACGAGGAGCCGGGAGAACAGGTCGCGCCCCTTGTTGTCGGCCCCGAGCGGGAAGCCCGGCTCCGGCCCGGGGACCGGGTTGCTCTGCTGGCGGACCTTCTCGATGAGCAGGCCCTCGCTCGGGTCGTGCGGGGCGATGAACGGCGAGACCACCGCGAGGATCACGAAGGCCACGGTGATCGCGAGCCCGAGGAGGAACACGGGGTTGCGGCGCAGCCGCTGCCACGCGCTGGCGATGAGGGAGACGCCGGGGGCCTCGTCGATGGTGCCGGCGTCGGCGACCGCGACGCCGCCGGCGGTGGCCGCGAGGTCGTCGATGCGCTGCTTGCGCCGGTTCATGGGGTTCGCGGGGCTCATCGGGTCCTCACCCTCGGGTCGATGACGGCGTAGGAGATGTCGACGAGCAGGTTGACGACGACGTAGATGCCGGCCGAGGCCAGGATCAGGACCTGGAGCACCGGGAAGTCCTTGTTGGAGAACGACTGGTACATGGCGCTGCCGAGGCCGGGGAAGTTGAACACCGACTCGGTGAGCACCGCCCCCGCCAGGAGACCGCCGACCTGGAGGCCGATCGTCGTGACGACCGGGAGGAGGGCGTTGCGCATGACGTGGCGGGCCCGGATGACGCGCGCGGTGAGGCCCTTGGCCTCGGCGGTGCGCACGTAGTCCTCGTCGAGGACGTCGAGGACGGACGCCCGGGCGATGCGGAAGATCACCGCGAACGGGATCGTCGCCAGCGTCACCGCGGGCAGGACGAGGTGCTTGAGGGCGTCCGCGGAGCAGTCGAGCTCGCGGGTCAGCAGCCCGTCGAGGACGAAGAAGTTCGTGACACGCGTGCAGTTCAGCCCGGGGTCCTGTCGGCCCGAGACGGGGAAGATGTTGTGCTCGACGGCGAGCTGGTACTTCAGCACGAAGGCGAGGAAGAAGACGGGGACGGCGACGCCGATGAGGGAGAGGATGACGAGGCCGCTGTCCCACGCCGAGTTGCGCCGCTTCGCGGCGAGGTAGCCGAGCGGGATCGCGAGGACGAGCGCGATGAGGAGGGCGCCGACGCTCAGCTCGATCGTCGCCGGCAGCCGCGTCAGGAAGATCTCGAAGGCGTCGCGGCCGGGGAGCACGGCGGTCGAGGCGCCGAACTCGCCATTGGCGGCCCGCTGCACGAACTTCGCGTACTGGACCCAGATCGGCTGGTCCAGGCCGAGCGCCCTCGTGAGCGCCTCGCGGTTGGCCGGGGTGGCCCGCTCCCCGAGCAGTGCCGAGACGGTGCCGCCGGGGAGGGCCTTGAGCCAGAGGAAGAGGAGCAGGGACAGCACGACCACCACTCCCACCATCTGGAAGAGGCGTCTGATGATGAATCTCGCCACGGTGTGGGTGCTCCTGGTTCGGGGCTGGACGGCGATGGCCGCCTCGGACCCTAACGGTCCGAGGCGGCCACCGGGAACTTCGCTGACTGTGACCGGTCGAGGCGTGAGCCTCAGGTGGTCACTTGCCGCTGACCGTCACCTGGTCGAACATCTCGGCGGTCAGCGGGCTGGCCACGAGGCCCTGCACGCCACCGCTGGTGACGAGCGCCGGCGGGGAGTGGCTGACCGGGATGCCCGGCAGGTACTCCTCGGCGATCTGCTGGTTGATCTTCTGGTACGCGGCCTCACGCTCGCCCTCGTCGACGATCGCGTCGGCCTTCTTCAGCTCCTCCGAGAGGGTCTTGCCCCACGGGTAGAGCTTGGTGCCGAAGTCGTTGGCCTCGAGGTTGCTGAAGAACGTGCCGAGGAAGTTGTCGGCAGCGTTGTAGTCACCGGTCCAGCCGAGCAGCCACGCGTCGAACTTGCCGGCGCTGGCGTCGTCGAGGTAGCCACCGTTCCACGGCTTGCTGACGACCTCGACCTTGATGCCGGCGGCCTCGAGGTCCTTCTTGAAGGCCTCGTGGATCTTCTGGGGGTCCGGCATGTACGGACGCGACACCTCGGTCGGGAACGCGAACTGCAGGGTCATCCCCTCGGCGCCGGCCTCCTTGAGGAGCGACTTGGCCTTCTCCACGTCGTACGGGTACGGCTGGAGCGAGGTGTTGTAGCCGGCGACGGCCTCGGGCATGAACTGCGAGGCCACCTTGGCGCCCTCGGGCAGCTGGGTCTTGACCATCTGCTCGCGGTTGGTCGCGTGGGCGATCGCCTGGCGGACCCGGAGGTCCTTGAGCTTGTCGTTCTTCGACGCGTTCAGGCCCAGGTAGAGGATGTTGAAGGCGGGCCGGATCTCGACCTTGTTGCCGGCGTCCTCGAGGCCCTTCCAGTCGACCGGGTTCGGCAGGTCGTAGCCGTCGATGGAGCCCGCCTGGAGCTCCTGGCGACGGGTCGACTCGTCGGGGATGATCTTGAAGACGAGCTTGGCCGTCTTCGGCTTCTCGCCGTAGTACTGGTCGTTCGCGACGAGCGTGACCGTCTTGTTGGCCTCGTCGTACTTGTCGAGCTTGTACGGGCCGATGCCGACCGGGGCGGTCGAGTACGCCGGGTAGGTGAAGCCCTCGCCGGCGGCCTGGACGTTGTTGGCGTCCCCGGCCTCGAGCGCCTTGGGGGACTGCATCGAGAAGGAGTCGAGCGAGAGGATCGTCGGGAAGCTCGAGGTCGCGCGCGTGATCGTGATCGTCGCGGTCGACTCGTCCTTGGCCTGGCAGCTCTTGTAGAGCGAGTCCGCCGGCTTGTCGCTGAAGCTGCCGAAGAAGTAGCCCCAGTACTCGGCGGCCGTCTGGCCGGCGCCCTTCTGCTCGAACATGCGCGTCATGTTGTAGCAGACGGCCTCGGCGTTGAACGGCTCGCCGTCGGAGAACTTCACGCCCTGGCGGAGCTTGAAGTCCCACGTGAGGCCGTCCTCGGACGGGGTCCAGCTCTCGGCGAGCTCCGGCTGCACGTCGGCGGTGCCGGGCTTGACGCCGAGCAGGCCCTGGTGGATCTGCCGCGTGACGCGGAAGGTCTCACCGTCCGTGGCGTAGAAGGGGTCGAACAGCTTGGGGGCGCCTGCGGCGCCGAAGGTGAACGTGTCCTTGGTCGTGCCGGCCGAGCCGGACGCGCCGCTGCCGGAGTCGCGATCGGACTGCGCGCAGGCCGTCACGGTGAGGGCGGCGGCCGCCATGAGGGCGACCGGCACCTTCCGCTGGAGCTTCATCGATAAACCTCGCTTGGGTGTGCGAACGCTCGAGACGACCGGGTCGGACGCCCGAGGACTGGTGCCGAGTCGGCGCGGGCGAGCCGCACCATCCACCGACAAGGCGGGACCATAACGGCAAAACTGCGCCGGTTGCCGCTCCGAACAGCATGGTTATGCAGTTGAGACCCGCCGTCGCCGAACGCCCGGCGGCCGGCACCCGTTACACCGGATTCGGTCGTGGGCGCAAGACCTGAGAGACTGGTGGGCATGTCTGCCTCCCGCCGCGACGACCTCCGCAACGTCGCCATCGTCGCCCACGTCGACCACGGAAAGACCACCCTCGTCGACAAGATGCTGTGGCAGTCGGGGGCGTTCGGTGAGCACCAGCACGTCGACGAGCGGGCCATGGACAGCGGCGACCTCGAGCGCGAGAAGGGCATCACCATCCTCGCGAAGAACACCGCCGTCCGGTACGCCGGCAAGGCCGCGACCGACGCCGGGCTCGCCGACGGCATGACGATCAACATCATCGACACCCCCGGTCACGCCGACTTCGGCGGCGAGGTCGAGCGCGGCCTGTCGATGGTCGACGGCGTCGTGCTCCTCGTCGACGCGAGCGAGGGGCCGCTCCCGCAGACCCGGTTCGTGCTCCGCAAGGCGCTCGCCGCCCAGATGCCCGTCGTGCTCTGCATCAACAAGGTCGACCGCCCCGACGCCCGCATCAGCGAGGTCGTCGACGAGGTCTACGAGCTGTTCATGGACCTCCTCGTCGACGCCGAGCACCACCAGGACCAGCTCGAGTTCCCGATCGTCTACGCGTCGGCCAAGGCGGGCATCGCCTCGCTGACCCGCCCGGCCGACGGTGCCCTGCCCGACGGCACCGACCTCGAGCCGCTGTTCCGCACGATCATCGAGACGATCCCGGCGCCCTCCTTCGACGCGGACGCGCCGCTCCAGGCCCACGTGACCAACCTCGACGCCTCGAACTTCCTCGGCCGCCTCGCCCTGCTCCGCGTCCACAACGGGACGATCCGCAAGGGCCAGCAGGTCGCGTGGTGCCGCAAGGACGGCTCGGTCGAGCGGGTGAAGATCACCGAGCTGCTCATGACCGAGGCGCTCGAGCGCCGCCCCGCCGACTCCGCCGGGCCGGGCGACATCATCGCCGTGGCCGGTATCCCCGACATCACCATCGGCGAGACCCTCGCCGACCCCGACGACCCGCGCCCGCTGCCGCTCATCACGGTCGACGAGCCGGCGATCTCGATGACGATCGGCATCAACACCTCGCCGATGGCCGGCCGGGTCAAGGGCGCCAAGGTCACCGCTCGGCTCGTCAAGGACCGCCTCGACCGCGAGCTCGTCGGCAACGTGTCGATGCGCGTGCTGCCCACCGAGCGTCCCGACGCCTGGGAGGTCCAGGGCCGCGGCGAGCTCGCGCTCGCGATCCTCGTCGAGCAGATGCGCCGCGAGGGCTACGAGCTGACCGTCGGCAAGCCCGTCGTCGTGACCCGCGAGGTCGACGGCAAGGTCCACGAGCCGGTCGAGCGCCTCACCATCGACACCCCCGAGGAGTACCTCGGCGCCATCACCCAGCTGCTCGCCGCCCGCAAGGGCCGCATGGAGCAGATGACGAACCACGGCACCGGCTGGGTCCGGATGGAGTACCTCGTCCCCTCGCGCGGGCTCATCGGCTTCCGCACCCAGTTCCTCACCGACACCCGCGGCACCGGCATCGCCCACCACGTCTTCGAGGGCTACGAGCCGTGGGTCGGCGAGATCTCCACGCGGATCAGCGGATCGCTCGTCGCCGACCGCGCCGGCGCGGCCACCGCCTACGCGATGATGAACCTGCAGGAGCGCGGCACCTTGTTCATCCCCCCGACGACCGAGGTCTACGAGGGGATGATCGTGGGCGAGAACTCCCGCGTCGACGACATGGACGTCAACATCACCAAGGAGAAGAAGCTGACCAACGTCCGCTCCGCCGGTGCCGACGTCCTCGAGCGGCTCGCCCCGCCGCGGGCGCTCTCCCTCGAGCAGTCGCTCGAGTTCTGCCGTGAGGACGAGTGCGTCGAGGTCACGCCCGAGGCCGTCCGCATCCGCAAGGTCGAGCTCGACCAGACCCTGCGCGCCCGCACCGCCGCGCGGGCCCGGAGGAGCTGAACGCTGACGTGCGCCTGAGGAAGTCCACGCCCCGGTCCACCCCGGACCCCGCCCCCGAGGCCACCCCTGCGCCGCCCGGGGCCGCCACGCGCGCGAGCCGCCACGGCGGTGAGAAGCGCGCCGCCGGGACCCGCGCCGCCGGGACCCGCCCCGCCGGGACCCGCGGCGCCCGCCCCGCGGCGGGAGCCGCGCCGGGCGGTGCACGTCGACCGGCCGCCGAGGGCACGACCCGCGCCGGCCGCCGGGCGGCGCGTCGTCGCCGTCCGCGGGCGCTCACGGTCGCGCTGGCGGTCGTGGGAGTGCTCGTGCTGACCCTCGGTGCGCTCCTCGGGACCCGGTTCCTCGGCAGCGGGTCCGGCCAGGCGCCCGAGACCGCCGCGGCGACCTCGGCCGTCGGCGACCGCGTCGACACCGACGGCGGCACCCTGCACGCGCTGACCCTCGGCCCCGTCGCGACGTGGGACCCGCAGCGGATCGCCTCGCGCGACGACATGGCCTTCGCGGGCCGCGTCTTCGCCCGCACCCTCACCGCGTACGCCCCGAGCACCGACCCGAGCCGGCAGTCCCGCCTCGTCGGTGACCTCGCCACCGACACCGGCACCCCGGGCAAGGACCTGCGCACCTGGTCGTTCACCCTCCGCGACGGGCTGAAGTGGCAGGACGGCAGCCCGCTGACCTGCGCCGACGTCGCGTACGGCATCTCGCGGACCTTCGCCACCGACGTCATCGCCGGCGGCCCCACCGACGCCCTCGCCGTCCTCGCCATCCCGCGCCAGATGGACGGCACGAGCACCTACCCCGGGCCCTACGGCACCGGCGAGGCCGCGGTCAAGGCCCAGGCGATCTTCGACAAGGCGGTCACCTGCAAGGGGCAGACGATCACCTTCACGCTCAGCTCGCCGCTCAGCGACTTCAACGAGCTCGTCAGCCAGCCCGCCTTCGGCCCGGTGAAGAAGTCCGAGGACCGCCGCGAGGCCGGCGGCTACGACGTCTTCTCCGCCGGCCCGTACACGCTCGAGGGCACCTGGTCCGCCGGCGAGGGCGGCACCTTCGTCCGCAACCCGCACTGGAGCCGGGCGAGCGACCCCGTGCGCCGCGCGCACCCGGACGTCATCCGCTTCCAGGAGGGCCTGGACACCCAGGCGGTGGCCCAGCAGGTCATGGCCGACGGGGACACCGGCCGCTACGCCGTGGCGCTGGGGTCCGCGCCGCCCGCCATCCAGCAGCACATCACCGCGGTGCAGAGCCTGCAGGAGCGCTCGGTCAACCCGCTGACCGGTGTCGTCGACTACCTCGTCCCCAACACCCGCAGCGAGGTGTTCAAGAGCGAGCTGGTCCGCCAGGCCCTCGCCGCGGCGACCAACCGCGACGCCTACGTCACCGCCATCGGCGGGGCGACGGCCGCGCAGCCGACCCGTTCGCTCATCCCCGCGTCCCTCCCGGCCGCGCACGAGGCCGACCCGATCGGCACCGGCACGAAGGGTGACGCCGAGCGCGCCAAGGCCCTCCTCCTCGAGGCGAAGAAGACCGGCCCGGTGCCGTTCACCGTCGCCTACCGCTCGAACCCCACGAGCGACAAGGCGATGGCGGCCCTCGTGGCGGGCTGGCGCCTCGCCGGCTTCGAGCCGACCGCGAAGCCGATCACCGACGACTACTTCTCGCAGATCAGCGACCCGAAGGCCGCCACCGAGATCGACGTCTTCTGGTCGAACTGGGCCCCGGCCTGGGCCTCGGCCTCGACCGTCCTGCCGCCGCTGTTCGACAGCTCGATCAACATCACCAAGACCGGGCCGGGCCGCGACTACGGCTACTGGGCCGACCCCAAGGTCAACGCCCGGATGGCGGAGATCCAGGCCATCGCCGACCGTGCCGAGCGCGAGGCGGCGTGGGCGGAGCTCGACGCGTCCCTCCTCCAGCGCGGGGCCTACATCGGGCTCGCGGAGCGGCGGGCGCTCTACGTCTCCGGCTCCGACGTCCGCAACCTGTCGGCCAACGCGGTCAACGGCGGTGTCGTCGAGTTCGCCGACATCGCGGTGGCCCCGTGACGGGCCTCCTCGACGGCGTCGAGGTCGAGGGGAGGGCAGCCCGCCTGCTCTTCGTCCACGCCCACCCCGACGACGAGACCCTCGCCACCGGCGTCGCCATCGCCCACCACGTCGCCCGCGGCGACGACGTCCACGTCCTCACGTGCACGCTCGGTGAGGAGGGCGAGGTCATCCCTGCCGCGCTGGCGCACCTCGAGGGCGCCGAGGGTGACCCCCTCGCGGGGCACCGTCTCGAGGAGCTGCGCGGGGCGCTGGCCGTCCTCGGCGCCACCTCGCACCTGCTCGGCCCGGGCCCCGACGGGTCGCCCACCCGCTGGCGGGACTCGGGCATGGCCGGCTCGCCCGCGTCGCGCCACCCGCGCGCGTGGACCCGTGCCGACCTCGCCGACGCCGCGGCCGCGGTGCGCGGCGTCATCGACGAGGTCGCCCCCGACGTCGTCGTCACGTACGACGCCACCGGCGGGTACGGCCACCCCGACCACGTCCGCACCCACGAGGCCACCTGCCACGCGGTCGCCACCGCGGCCGCGCCGCCCGTGCTCTACGGCACGCTGACCCCGCGGTCCTGGGTCGCCGAGGACCGCGCCTGGCTCGCCGCGAACGCCCCCGCCGGCGACCTCGTCGTCCCCGGCCCCGACGACCCCGTGGCCACCTCCGTCGTCCCCGACGACGCCGTGACGCACCGCGTCGTCGACCCGGTCGTCGTCGCCACCCAGGCCGAGGCGCTGCGCCACCACGGGACGCAGGTCGTCGTGGGGGAGGGGTGGTACGCCTTGTCCAACCACGTCGTGTCGCGGCTCGCCGGCCGCGAGGGCTACGCCCGGCTCGACCCGTCGACCGGCCGACCCGTCAGCGAGGGGACACCGTGACCGCCGAGCAGTCTCCCGAACCCCTCGACCCGGCCGTGTTCCGGCAGGCGATGGGCCGTCTCGTCAGCGGCGTCAGCGTCCTCACCACGGTCGCCGGGGGGCACGACCACGCGATGACCGCCGACACCCTGACCTCGGTGTCGCTCGACCCCCTCCTCGTCCTCGTCTGCGCCGAGACCGAGGCCCGCTGGTACGGGGCCGTGCTCGAGGCCGGGACCTTCGGGGTCAGCGTGCTCGCCGCCGACCAGCGCCCGCTCTCGGAGTGGTTCGCCACCCGGGGCCGCCCCCTCCACGGCCAGCTGGACCGCGCGCCCCACCGGCGCGGCGAGGCCACCGGCAACGCGCTCCTCGACGGCGCGCTCATGCACCTCGAGTGCCGCACGACCGACGTGCACCCGGCCGGGGACCATGCGATCGTCGTCGCAGAGGTCCTCGCCATCGACCTGCCCGACACCGTGGGGCCAGGCCTGGTCCACTTCCGAGGACGCTACGGGAGCATCGCATGACCCTCGACAGCCTGCGCGACGACCTCGAGTGGGAGGAGCCCGAGGCGCCGACGCGCCCCCGCTGGCCGCTCTTCGCCGGCCTCGCCCTCCTGCTCCTCGCCGTCGTCTACGTCGCCGCCGCCGCCCTGCTCGGTGACCGCGTGCCGCGGGGGACGACCGTCGCCGGCGTCGCGCTCGGGGGCCAGGGCGCCGACGCGGCTCGCGACACCCTCGCCGCCGAGGTCGCCACCGCCACGGGCACGCCGCTCGTGCTGACCTCCAGTGCCGGGAAGGTCGAGGTGGCCCCGACGGACGTCGGCCTCTCCGTCGACGTCGACGCGACGGTCGACGAGCTCGTCGGCTTCTCGCTCGTGCCCACGGACGTCTGGCGCCACGTCGCGGGTGGCGGCGTCGAGCCGGCGGTCGTGCGCGTCGACGAGGCCAAGCTCTCGGCGGCGGTCGAGGGCGCCCGCGGCGAGCTCGACGCCGAGCCCGCCGAGGGCTCGATCTCCATCGCCGGGGGCGCCGTCGCCGTCAAGGAGCCCGTCGCGGGGACCCGCACCGACACGGCGGGGACCCTCGAGGAGGTCCGGGCGCGCTGGCCCGGCGCGACGACCGTCGCCGTGGCTGCCGAGACCCTCCCCACGAAGGTCTCGGTCGACGAGCTCGCCCGCGTGCGAACCGAGTTCGCCGACATCGCGGTCTCCGGGCCCGTCACGGTGTCGGCCGGCGGGAAGTCGTTCCCGCTGACGCCGAAGGAGTTCGCGTCCGCGGTCGTCCTCACGCCCGACGCCTCCGGGGCGATCACGCCGCGCCCGGACCCGAAGGAGCTCGCCAAGGTCGTCCACGCCGCGGCGAAGAAGGCCGAGGTCGAGGTCGAGGCGAAGGACGCCGTCGTGACGTTCTCCGGCCGCACCCCGTCGGTCAAGCCCCACGTCACCGGGCTCGCGCTCGACGACGCGTCACTGACCGCCGAGGTGTGGAAGGCCATCGGCGGGACCCAGAAGGCCGCGGAGGTCAGGACCACGGTCACCCAGCCGGCCTTCACGACCGACATCGCGAAGAAGACTCTCCCCAAGGAGCGGATCTCCTCGTTCACGACCTACTTCCAGGCCGGCCAGGCACGCGTCCACAACATCAAGCTGGCCTCGCGCATCATCAACGGCACGTACATCCCGCCGGGCCAGAAGTTCAGCATGAACGCGATCCTCGGCCAGCGGACCCCGGAGAAGGGCTACGTCAAGGCCGGGATCATCCGGGGCGGGCGGGCCGCCGAGAACTACGGCGGCGGCATCAGCCAGGTCTCGACGACGATCTTCAACGCCGCGTTCTTCTCCGGCATGAAGCTCGACGCGTGGACGCCGCACTACTACTACATCTCGCGCTACCCCGAGGGTCGCGAGGCGACGATCTCGTGGCCGGACCTGCACAACATCTTCACGAACGTCACGGACGGCGGCGTGCACATGCAGGTCTCGACGACGGACACTTCGATCACCGTGACCTTCTGGGGCACGAAGAAGTGGGACATCGAGGCGACGAAGAGCCCGCGGCGCAACATCGTCCAGCCGAAGAAGTACAGCGACGACGACCCCGAGTGCATCACCCAGAAGCCGGTGGTCGGCTTCACCGTCGACGTGGGACGGATCTTCAGGCAGGGCGGCTCGGTCGTCAAGCGCGAGACCTACACGACGACGTACCGCCCCGAGGACGACGTCACCTGCACCCACCCCGACGCCAAGTGAGGCTCAGCCCGGGCTCCGGGCGACGTTGACGTACACGTGGTGCCGCTCGAAGCCGTGGCGCTCGTACAGCGCGAGGGCGGGGGCGTTGACCTCGTCGGTCTGCAGGTGGAGCGACCGCAGGCCGCGCGCGGCCGCCTCGCGCGCCAGGGCCCGCAGGACGAGGGACGCGGTGCCGCGGCGCCGGGCCGCAGGCGCGACCCACATCGCGGCGATCCCACCCCAGGCGTCGCTGATGCCGAGGCGCCCCACGCCGACGACCGTGTGGTCCTCGTCCCGCGCCGTCGCGAAGACCTGCGCGGGTGACCCGGTGAGGATGGCGCGCGCAGCCTCCTCGTCGACCTCGCGGTACGAGCGGTAGGCATCAAGCCAGGCGTCGTCGAGCCCGTCAGCGAGCGCGACCTCCGGGGGGTGGTGGTTCGGATCTGGCTGCGGGACAGCGAGATCCGCGACAGTGACGGTGGCGGCCGTGAGCGTCAGCGTGGGCCGGCGGAGGTGGTACCCGCGGGCCAGGGCCTCGACCGTGACGGGGTCGGCGGCGGGGTCCGACCCCCACAGGGACGCGACCGTGAGGTTCGCCGGGAGTCCCCGCTCGGCGTACCAGCGCTCCACCGCCGCGAGGGCGTCGGGCAGCGGGAGGCCGGGGTCGCCCGTCGTCACGACCGAGTTGGCGCGCTGGGTGAACCCGCGCGACGCTCGCAGCAGCCAGCCGCCGAGGCGCGCGGTCTCCATCGCCGGCCACGCCCCGACCATGACGCGCTGGAGGTCCTCGACCGACAGGGCGCGGTGCGGGGCCCCGCGGCGCGACGGGCGGGGTGGGACGACCTTGAGCACGGTGACGTCGGCGCGTGCGACCCGGACCTCGCCCCGCCGCGTCGCGACGGTCAGGCCGGTGGTGTCTGCGCCCACGAGGTCGCCCACGACGTCGGTGAGCGAGGCCCCGGAGACGGGGTCGGGAGAGGGGAGCCGGTGGCGCACGACGACCCGCGACCCGACCGGCGGGTCACGATCCGGCCCGCCCTCCCGCGCGTCCATGGCCCGCATAGTATGGGCGACATGACGTACGTGATCGCGCAGCCCTGTGTGGACCTCAAGGACAAGGCCTGCATCGAGGAGTGCCCCGTCGACTGCATCTACGAGGGCGAGCGCAGTCTCTACATCCACCCCGACGAGTGCGTCGACTGCGGTGCGTGCGAGCCGGTGTGCCCGGTCGAGGCGATCTACTACGAGGACGACGTCCCCGAGCAGTGGGCCGAGTACTACAAGGCCAACGTCGAGTTCTTCGACGACCTCGGCAGCCCGGGCGGGGCCGCGAAGCTCGGCGTCATCGCCAAGGACCACCCGATCATCGCCGACCTGCCCCCGCAGGAGCACGACGAGTAAGGACCCGGTGACGGCGGTGCTCCGGCTCCCCGACTTCCCCTGGGACTCGCTCGCTCCCCTCAAGGAGCGGGCGAGTGCCTTTGCCGACGCGGACCTGCCCGGCGCGTCCGGGCGCGGCATCGTCGACCTCTCCGTGGGCACGCCCGTCGACGCCACGCCCCAGGTCGTCCGCGACGCCCTCGCCTCGGCCTCCGACGCCCCCGGCTACCCCCTGACGTACGGAACGGCCGACCTGCGCGAGGCGGTCGCCGCCTGGTTCGCCGCCCGCCGGGGCGTCCCCGACGTCGACCCCTCAGGGGTGCTGCCGACCATCGGGTCCAAGGAGCTCGTGGCCTGGCTCCCGGTGCTCCTCGGCCTCGGCCCGGGCGACGTCGTGGGGTTCCCCCGCGTCGCGTACCCCACCTACGACGTCGGCGCCCGGCTCGCCGGCGCGACACCGCTGCCCGTCGACTCGCTGACCTCGCTGGGTCCGCCCACTGCCGCGACGACGCCGAAGCTGTTGTGGCTCAACACCCCCGGCAACCCCACGGGCAAGGTCCTCGGGGTCGAGCACCTCGCGAAGGTGGTGGTCTGGGCGCGGGAGCACGGGGTCGTCGTCGCGTCCGACGAGTGCTACGCCGAGCTCGACTGGCGTCCGCGCGAGGCGGGCTCGACCGAGCCGCCGACCACGCCGTCGATCCTGGACCCCCGGGTCACCGGCGGCTCGCACGAGGGGCTGCTGTGCGTGTACTCGCTGTCGAAGCAGTCCAACCTCGCCGGGTACCGCGCGGCCTTCGTCGTCGGCGACCCGGCGGTCGTCGGCCGCGTCCTCGAGGTCCGCAAGCACGCCGGGATGATCGTGCCGTGGCCCGTCCAGCGGGCGCTGCTCGCGGCGCTCGGCGACGTCGCCCACGTCGAGGAGCAGAAGGCCCGGTACGCCGCCCGGCGCGCCGTCCTCCTCCCGGCGGTCGAGGCGTTCGGGCTGCGCGTCGACGACTCCGAGGCCGGCCTGTACCTGTGGGCCACGGCGGGTGAGGACGGCCGGGAGACCCTCGCCCGGCTGGCCGAGGTCGGCGTCCTCGCGGCGCCGGGCGACTTCTACGGCGCCGCGGGCCGCCGCCACGTGCGGATCGCGCTGACCGCCCCGGACGAGCGCATCGCCGCGGCCGCGACCCGGCTGGAACGGGCCGCGGGGCGGTAGGGCGCACCCCCACCGCGGTTTCTCGCCGCGGAATCCTCAGGGGTAGGGTCGACAGGAACTTGTGCCCGACGCGAAGGATCAACGACATGACCGACGGTGCCACCCTCTCCGCGGAGGGCAAGCAGCTCGACCTCAAGCTCGTCCGGGCGACCGAGGGCAACAGCGGCTACGACATCTCCAAGCTGCTGAAGGAGACCGGCAACGTCACCCTCGACGGTGGCTTCACGAACACCGCCAGCTGCACGAGCGCCATCACCTACATCGACGGCGACCAGGGCATCCTGCGCTACCGCGGGTACCCGATCGAGCAGCTGGCCCAGAGCTCGACCTTCCTCGAGACCTCGTACCTGCTCATCTACGGCGAGCTCCCCTCCGCCGACGAGCTCGCGGCCTTCGAGGACAAGGTCCGCCAGCACACGATGCTCCACGAGGACCTCAAGGGGTTCTTCCAGGGCTTCCCCCGTGACGCGCACCCGATGCCGGTGCTCTCCTCGGCGGTCTCGGCGCTGTCGACCTTCTACCAGGACAGCCTCGACCCGTTCGACAAGCAGCAGGTCGAGATCTCCACGATCCGCCTCCTGGCGAAGCTGCCGACCATCGCGGCCTACGCGTACAAGAAGTCGATCGGGCAGCCGTTCCTCTACCCGGACAACAACCTCAGCCTCATCGAGAACTTCCTGCGGATGACCTTCGGCGTCCCGGCCACCGACTACGAGATCGACCCCGACCTCGTGCGCGCCGTCGACCTCCTGCTCATCCTGCACGCCGACCACGAGCAGAACTGCTCGACCTCCACGGTGCGGCTCGTCGGCTCCTCGCAGGCGAACCTGTTCGCCTCGGTCTCGGCCGGCATCAACGCCCTCTTCGGCCCGCTGCACGGCGGGGCGAACCAGGCCGTCCTCGAGATGCTCGAGCGGATCCAGAACGCCGAGTACTCCACCGACGAGTTCATGACGAAGGTCAAGAACAAGGAGGACGGCGTCCGGCTCATGGGCTTCGGGCACCGGGTCTACAAGAACTACGACCCGCGCGCGGCCATCATCAAGGACACGGCCCACGACATCCTCGCGAAGACGTCCGGCGGTGACCAGCTGCTCGAGATCGCGATGCGCCTGGAGGAGATCGCCCTGGCCGACGACTACTTCGTCGAGCGCAGGCTCTACCCCAACGTCGACTTCTACACGGGCATCATCTACAAGTCGATGGGCTTCCCGACGCGGATGTTCACCGTGCTGTTCGCCCTCGGCCGCCTCCCCGGCTGGATCGCCCAGTGGCGGGAGATGATCGAGGACCCCACGACGAAGATCGGCCGCCCCCGACAGGTGTACACCGGCCACGGCGAGCGCGACTACCTCGCCATCGACGAGCGCTGACGGCCGGCTCGTCAGGCGAGCCGGATGAGGACGCTGCGCGCGTCGGGCTCGCCCGCGGACGAGCCGGTCCCGACGGACTGCCAGCCGAGGGAGGCCTCGTCCATCGAGCGCTCCCACCGGGACAGGTCGGTCCGCACCTCGACGGCGCCGGTGTCGACGGCGCGGGCCACGGCCCACGAGGCGACGGCCCAGGCCGCGTCGTCGGAGTCGGTGCTCACGAGGACCTGCCGTTCGCCCGTCACCACGCCGGTGAGGCCGAAGTCCTTCTCGACGAGGGCGAGGAGCTCGTCGGCGTCACCGGGCCCCTCGGGGTCCCCCAGGGCGCAGCCGATGCCGCCCGGGGTCTGGCCGCTGAGGACCGAGGCGGTCACCCGGGCCTGGGCCTCGTGCTGGGCGTACGCCTCGCCGGCGGCGGAGCGCTGGACCTCCTGCGCCGCCTCGGCGATGTCCATGTCGGTGTACCCCTCGACCTTGACCAGCGCGTCGTAGAACTTGTTCGTCGAGTACTCGGGGTCGAGGATCTGCTCGGCCGAGCCCCACCCCTGGCTGGGCCGCTGCTGGAACAGGCCGAGGGAGTCGCGGTCGCCGAAGCGGACGTTGCGGACCTTCGACTCCTGCATCGCCGTCGCGATGGCGATCGTCGCCGCCCGCGGTGGCAGGCCCCGCTTGACCGCGATCGCCGTGATGGCCGCGGCGTTGCTCGCCTGGTCGGGAGCCCACTCGAACGTCTGGTCCGCCGCCGTGACCCGGCACGACTCCCCGGACACGAGCCGGGTGAGGTGGCGGATGCCGACGTAGCCGGCCGTCCCGACGACGCCGACGAGGACCACCGTGAGGAGGCCGCCGATGCGGCGTTGGCGGCGCGAGCGGGGCGCCGTCTCGGCGAGCGTCAGGGCGCCACGGGCGGTGCGGGGCATCAGGGGTCGGGATCCGTTCAGTCGTTGGCGTGGAGCGCGGAGTTGAGGACGATGCCGTGGCCGTCGCGGGGGCGTGCCTCGACCGTGCCGGTCACCGAGTTGCGCAGGAAGAGCAGGTTGCCCTGCCCGGACAGCTCGCGGGCCTTGGCGACCGTCCCGTCGGGGAGGGTGACCTTGGTGCCGGCGGTGAGGTAGAGGCCGGCCTCGACGACGCAGTCGTCACCGAGGGCGATCCCGAGCCCGGACTCGGCTCCGAGCAGGCAACGCTCGCCGATGCTGACGCGTTCCGTGCCGCCGCCGCTCAGCGTGCCCATGGTGCTCGCGCCGCCCCCGATGTCGGACCCGTCGCCGACGACGACGCCCTGACTGATGCGTCCCTCGACCATGCTCGAGCCCAGCGTCCCGGCGTTGTAGTTGACGAAGCCCTCGTGCATCACCGTGGTGCCGCTGGCGAGGTGGGCGCCGAGCCGCACCCGGTCGGCGTCGGCGATGCGGACCCCGCTCGGCACGACGTAGTCGACCATCCGGGGGAACTTGTCGACGCCGAGCACCTGCACCGCGCCGCGCGCACGGAGCCGGGCGCGGGTCAGCTCGAAGCCCTCGACGGCGCACGGGCCCTCGGTGGTCCACACGACGTTGGGCAGCACGCCGAAGATGCCGTCGAGGTTGATGCTGTTCGGCGGGGTGAGCCGGTGGCTGAGCAGGTGGAGGCGCAGGTAGGCGTCCTCGGTGCTCGCCGGGGCGGCGTCGAGGTCGACCTCGACGGTGGCGGTCGTCCTCGTGACGCGGCGGGCCTCGTCGGTGCCGACGAGGGCGTCGAGCTCGGCCGGCACGCTGCTGCCGTCGCGTGCCCCGAGGGCCGGGGCGGGGTACCAGGCGTCGAGGACGGTGCCGTCGTCGGTCGTCGAGAGGAGGCCGTGACCCCAGGCGGTGCGCGTCATGGCGGTCAGCCTACGGGGGCCGCGGGACCCCGGAGCACGCGGCGGAGGCCGCGGCGGAGCGTGCGGCCGGGCGCAACTAGGGTGGCGTGCATGTCCTCCGCTGCCTCCGCCACACCCTCGCCCGGGGCCACGCTCGACCTCACCGTCGACGCGACGACGCTGACCGCGGCGATCTGCGACATCGAGTCGGTGAGCCTGGGGGAGGAGGCCCTCGCGGACGCCATCGAGTCGACCCTCGCGGCGCTGCCCCACCTGACCCTGACCCGGGTCGGCAACACCGTCGTCGCGCGCACCGACCTCGGGCGGGCGGAACGGGTCGTCCTCGCCGGCCACATCGACACCGTCCCTCTCACCGTCGACCCCCCGAACCTGCCGACGAAGCGGGTCACGGGCGGCGACGGCGAGGTGCTCTGGGGTCGCGGCACCGTCGACATGAAGGGCGGCGTCGCCGTCATGCTCCGCGTCGCCCAGGAGGTCCGCGAGCCGAGCCGCGACATCACCTTCGTCTTCTACGAGGGCGAGGAGATCGACTCTCAGTACAACGGCCTGCTCCACGTCGAGCAGCAGCGGCGCGACCTCATCGACGACGCCGACTTCGCCGTCCTCCTCGAGCCCACCGACGGCCGGGTCGAGGGCGGGTGCAAGGGAACCCTGCGCGCCGAGGTCACGACGAAGGGCATCGCCAGCCACAGTGCCCGGCCGTGGAAGGGGCACAACGCCATCCACGAGGCCGCCGAGGTCCTGGCCCGCCTCACCGCGTACGAGCCGCAGACCCGTGAGGTCGACGGCCTCGAGTTCCGCGAGGCGCTCAACGCCGTCCTCGTCAGCGGCGGGATCGCCGGCAACGTCATCCCCGACCGGTGCACCGTCACGGTCAACTACCGGTACGCGCCGGACCTCTCCGCGGAGGATGCCGAGGCCCACGTGCGCCAGGTCTTCACCGGGTTCGACGTCGACGTCGTCGACAACGCCGCCGGCGCCAGGCCCGGGCTGCACCTGCCGGCCGCGCAGGCCTTCGTCGAGGCGCTCGGGCTGCCCGTCGAGGCCAAGCAGGGCTGGACCGACGTCGCCCGCTTCAGCGCGATGGGCGTGCCGGCCGTGAACTTCGGCCCCGGCGACCCCAACCTCGCGCACATGGACGACGAGCAGTGCCCCGTCGCGCAGTACGGCCTCTGCGAGGACGCGCTGACCCGCTGGCTCTCCTGAACGGCGGGGGCAACGGGCCCGCGGGATAGCGTGGCGCCGTGGACGAGACCCCAGACCTCAGCACCCCTCCGGCGGAGCGCGAGTACCACCAGGGACCGGTCGTCATGCGGGGCAAGAAGGTGCCCGGCTCGACGACCGACCAGCGGCTGCTCGACAGCCGCGGCTCGGCGGACTGGGTGCACACCGACCCGTGGCGGGTCATGCGGATCCAGTCCGAGTTCGTCACGGGGTTCGGCGCCCTCGCCGAGCTCGGCCCGGCGGTCAGCGTCTTCGGCTCCGCGCGCACGCGGCCCGACGACCCCACGTACGAGCTCGGCACCCGGCTGGGCGCGGCCCTCGTCGCGGCGGGGTACGCCGTCATCACCGGGGGAGGGCCCGGGGCGATGGAGGCCGCCAACCGCGGCGCCCTCGACGCCGGCGGCACGAGCGTCGGCCTGGGCATCGAGCTGCCCTTCGAGGCCGGCCTCAACGAGTACGTCGACCTCGGGGTCAACTTCCGCTACTTCTTCGCCCGCAAGACGATGTTCGTCAAGTACGCCTCCGGGTTCATCGTCCTGCCCGGCGGGTTCGGCACGCTCGACGAGCTGTTCGAGGCCGTCACCCTCGTCCAGACCCAGAAGGTGACGAGCTTCCCCATCGTCCTGCTCGGTACCGGCTACTGGGGTGGGCTCCTCGACTGGCTCAGGGCCACGGCTCGCACCGTAGGGACGGTCAACGAGGCCGACCTCGCCCTGCTCACCCTCACCGACGACGTCGAGGAGGCCGTGGCCGCCATCGTGGCCGCCGACGGGTCGGCCCGCGGGGGGCTGCGCGGGGTCCCGCGCCCCGAGGACCCGCTTCCCTGAGGGTTTGCTGAGGGAAGGGTGCCGCCGAGCGCTCGGCTGGGCCTGTTCAGGGCCATGACCTCGGTGTTTGAATCCGCCGATCGGGTGATGACAGATCGAGGAGCAGGCAGATGAGGGCACGACGATCCGGCACGATCCTCCTGGCAGCGATGGCCCTGGCGATCCCCATGGGTTCCGCAGCCGCGCACGACGACGTCGTGTACGTCGACGACGGGGTCCTCGACTCCGGCAAGGAGACCCACGGGCACCATGCCCAGCACGGGGGCGACGAGGGCCACCTGCCCCCCGTGAGCACCAACGTCGACGTCATCGGCAACCTCGACCTCTTCGCGGGGGCCGAGGAGCCCGGACGCGTCGCCGACGTCTCGGCCTACGGGAACTACGCGTACCTCACGGCGTTCTGGGAGCCCGAGTGCGACCGCGGCGGGGTCTACGTCGTGGACATCTCGGACCCCGCGGCCCCCAAGAAGGTCTCGCTCATCCCGAGCCACCGCGGCACGTTCAGCGGTGAGGGTTCGCAGGTGATCCACCTCGAGACCCCGTTCTTCAGCGGCGAGGTCCTCGCCTACCAGAACGAGATCTGCCCCGGCGAGACCAAGGGCGTCGGCGGCATCACCCTCGTCGACGTCACGGACCCGACGAAGCCCAAGAAGCTCGTCGAGGGAGCCGGCGACTTCTCGGTCAACGGCAAGGCGCAGACCAAGGCGAACGAGACCCACTCGGTGCGGATGTGGACGCAGGGGTCCAAGGCCTACGCCGTCCTCGTCGACGACCTCGAGGACACCGACGTCGACATCCTCGACATCACCAACCCGTCCAAGCCCCGCCTGATCTCGGAGACCTCGCTCGACACCCAGACGGCCCAGCCGCCGGGCGCGGTCCACGGTGACGCGGTCTTCCTCCACGACATGGTCGTCGAGACGGTCGACGGAGTGCCGACGATGCTCGTCTCCTACTGGGACGGCGGCTACGCCAAGCTCGACGTGAGCAACCCCGCGGCTCCGGTCTTCCTCGACGACACCGACTTCGCCGCGGCCGACCCCGTGCGGCTCGAGGTCGCCGGTCAGACGATCTCCCCCGAGGGCAACGCCCACCAGGCCGAGTTCACGCGCGACCGGGAGCACTTCATCGCCACCGACGAGGACTTCGACCCCTACCGGGTGACCGCGACGATGGAGGACGGCACCGAGTTCACGGCCATCCAGGGCTCCGACGTCCCGGCCATCGACCCGGACACCAGCCTCTCGGGTCCGACGACCTTCGTCGGCCTGGCCTGCGACCCCGCCGCCGTCCCGGCGGCTCCCTCCACCACGAGCATCGCCGTCATCGAGCGCGGGGTCTGCGACTTCACGACGAAGGTGCAGAACGTGGAGGGCAAGGGATACGCAGGGGCCGTCGTCTTCAACAGGACCGGCGTCGACGGCTGCGACACCCTCGTCTCGATGCTCGTCGAGGCCGGTATCCCGGCGGTCTTCGTCTCGCGGACCGACGGCTTCCGCATCCTCACCGGGGGCGTCCCGGCGGGCTACACCTGCGACGCCAGCGGCGCGGGCACCGCGATCCCGACCGCGGTCGGGGCGGCCGGCCAGGACGTCGACATCAAGGCGGTGTTCGACGGCTGGGGCTACGTCCACCTGTACGACACCGACACGATGCAGGCGCTCGACGAGTACTGGGTCCCCGAGAGCCAGGACCCGGCGTACGCGAGCGGCTTCGGTGACCTGTCGGTCCACGAGGTCGCGACCGACCCCGACGCCGACCTCGCGTACATCTCCTACTACGCAGCGGGCTTCCGCGTGGTCAGCTACGCCGGCGGCACCCTCCAGGAGGTCGGCGCCTTCATCGACGAGGGCGGCAACAACTTCTGGGGCGTCGAGGTGCACCAGCACCCCAACGGCCAGAAGTACGTCCTCGCCTCCGACCGCGACAGCGGGCTCTACCTCCTGCAGTACACCGGCGGCTGACCGCCGGCCGGGCCGAACCGGGCCGGGGTGGGCGAGGAGCCCACCCCGGCCCGGCTCGTAGGATCGGCCCGTGGTCCCGCTCGTCCTCCTCGCGCTCGTCGCCGTCGCCCTCGTCCTGACGGTGCTCGGCGTCGCGAGCGGGCGGGTGCCGGCCGACCCGCTCGCCGAGCCGGTCCGCTCGACCCCCGACCACGGCCTGCCCGAGGACCCGAGCGCCGCCGACATCGACGCGGTGCGCTTCGACACCGCGCTGCGCGGGTACCGGATGGAGGACGTCGACCGCCGCCTCGTCGCCCTGCGCGACGACCTGCGCGAGCGGGAGCAGACCCTCGCCGACCTCCGCCGTCGCGAGGGCTGACCCGTGGCGTTCACCGTGACCCGTCAGACCCCGCTCGCGCCGGACCGGGCCTTCGCCGCCGTGTCCGACCTCGCCGAGCACACCCGGCACGTCCCGTTCACCGACGTCGCCGTCCCCGAGCGCGGGCTCGCCCTCGGCGCCGAGGTCGTCGCGTGGACCCGCCTCGGCCCGCTCCGGGCCGCCGACCGGATGCTCGTCACCGCCCTCGACCCCGGGCGCCGGGTCCGCGTCGTCAAGACCGGGCGCTGGCTGCGGGGCTGGGCCGACATCGAGGTCGTCGCCGACCCGTCGGCACCGGGCGCCACCACCGTGTCCTGGCGCGAGGAGCTCTGGCTGCCCGGTCTGCGCACCCTGACCCGTCCGCTCGGTGACCGGCTGGGGGCCGTCCTGTTCGGGCGTCTCGTCGACGGGCTGCTCCGGCGGGCCGAGGCCGAGGCCGTGCGACCCGCGGGACCGGAGGGGGCGTCGTGACCTGGGCCGTCCTCCTCGCCCTCCTCGGCGTCGCCGTCGTCGCGACGGTCGCCTGGGCCCTCGGCCGGCCACGGCCTGCCGCCGCGGACGCGCCCCCGCCGGACCCGGACACCTTCCGTCCGCAGCTGCGCGGCTACCGGATGGAGCAGGTCGACGCGGTCGTCGACCGCCTCGAGGCGCGCGTCGCCCAGCACGACCGCGCCATCGCCGCCCTGCGCGGAGAGGTGCCGCCCCCGGCCGAGGGGACCCGGGTGGCGGCCGAGGAGCCGCCCCCTGAAGGCGGTCCGGCAGCCGCCCGCCACACCTCGGCTGCCGGACGCCCCGCGCGTGACGCCGCCCGGCCGCTGCCCCTGCGCCGATCCGACCTCCTCGCCCCGCTCGCCTACCTGCTGACCGCGGTGTGGGTGATGTCCGGGCTCCTCGCCGCGCCGCGCACCGGCCACCTCTCGCAGGGCGTGCAGGACCAGCAGGCGTTCGAGTGGTACTTCGGCGCCACCGCGCACAACCTCGTGACGTTCTCGAACCCGCTCTTCAGCGACCTGCAGAACTACCCCGAGGGCGTCAACCTCATGGCGAACGCCTCGGTCCTCGGCCTCGGGGTCCCGCTGGCGCCGGTCACCCTGCTGGCCGGGCCGCAGTGGACCTTCATCCTCGTCGAGCTGCTCGGCCTCGCCCTCACCGCGACCGCCTGGTTCTGGCTGTTCCGTCGCCACCTCGCCGTGCACCCGCTGGCCGCGGCCCTCGGCGCCGGGTTCGCCGGCTTCGCCCCCGGCCTCGTGAGCCACGCGAACGGCCACCCCAACTTCGTCGCCCAGTTCCTCGTCCCCCTCATCCTCGACCGCCTGCTACGCCTCGCCGGCCCCGGAGGGCGGACCCTGCGCGACGGCGTCGTGCTCGGCCTCCTCGTCGTCTGGCAGGTGTTCATCGGTGAGGAGGTGCTCCTCCTCACCGCGCTCGGGGTCCTCGTCGGCGGCCTGGTCCTCCTCGCCCACGGACGTGTCGAGTGGCGGCGCTTCCTCCCCGGCGTCGGGCTCGGCGCAGCGCTGGCCGGCGTCCTCGTCGCGTTCCCCCTGTGGTGGCAGTTCGCCGGCCCGCGCAGCTACGGCTCGATCTGGCACCCACCGGCCGGAAACGACCTCACCCAGCTGTGGGGGAGGGCCACCCGCAGCCTGGGCGCCGACCCGTGGGCCTCGGCCGCGGTGTCGATGAACCGCACCGAGGAGAACTCCTTCTTCGGGATCCCGCTGCTCGTCGCCGCGCTGCTCGTCAGCGTCGTCCTCTGGCGCCGCGTGGAGGTCCGGGCCCTCGCCGTCGTCGTCGTCGTCGCGTGCTGGCTCTCCCTCGGCGAGGAGGTCACGGTCGCCGGTGAGCCGACCGGCGTCCCCGGGCCGTGGGCGCTGCTCGAGCGTCTCCCCGTCGTCGAGAACGTCCTGCCCACCCGCCTGACGCTCATCGCCGTGCCGGCCCTCGGCGCCCTCCTGGCGCTCGGGACCGAGCAGGTCCGCCGCCGGGTCGCGCGGGCCGGGGGAGGGCGCGGTGCCGGCCTCGCCGTCGCCGGGGCGGCCGCCGCGCTCGTCCTGCTGCCCGTCGTCCCGACGCCCCTCGTCGTCGAGCCGCGCGCCCCGATGCCCCAGTTCTTCCGCGACGGGTCGTGGCGGGAGTGGGTCGACGAGGGCGGCTCGGTCCTCGCGGCGCCGCCGCCCTGGGTCGCCGACACGCGGGCCCTGGAGTGGCAGGCCGAGGCGCGGTGGGGGTTCCCCGTCGTCGCCGGCTACTTCGTCGGCCCCGACCCCTCTCCCGAGCGCACGGGCCAGTACGGCGCGACACCCACCGCCTTCACCCAGTGGCTCGGCGAGATCACGACGTCCAACGTCGCGCGGCGGGCCTCCGACGGCGAGGTCGAGACCTTCGAGGAGCACCTGCGTGCCGGCCGCGTCGACGCCGTCGTCCTCCCCGAGGCCCGCCCCGAGGCCGCGGCCCTCCTCCGCTCCCTCACCGACGTGCTCGGTGAGCCCACGGTGCACACCGGAGGGGTGTACCTCTGGGACGTGAGGACGGTGACCGATGGCGCTGGCTGAGGTCGAGCACGCGGAGACGGTGCGGCTGAACCCGCTGACGTCGGCGGGGCGGCACGCCATCGGCGCGCGCGCCCTCCGCCACCCGGTGCTCACCGTGCTCGCCGTGTACGCGGTCTCGCGGGTCGTCTCGCTGGCCGCCGTGTGGGCCGCCGCGCAGTGGTTCCAGAACCCCGCCGGCGTCGGCCACGCCGACCCGAACATCGGCGACATGTTCGGCCTCTGGGACGGGGTCTGGTACGAGCGCATCGTCCGCGACGGCTACCCCGTGCCCCTGCCCGTCGACGCCGACAACGGTCGGATCACCTACAGCGCGTGGGCGTTCTACCCGCTCTACCCCTACCTCGTGAAGGGCCTCATGCTCGTCACGGGGATGGGGTTCACCCTCGCGGGCGGCGTCCTCAACGTCGTGCTCGGCGGGGGCGCGGCGGTCCTCATCTGGGCCCTGCTGCGCAGCGGCGTCCACGCCGACCGGCAGCCCCAGCGCGAGCGCCTTGCCCTCGTCGCCGCCTGCCTGTGGTGCTTCTACCCGACGACCGCGGTGATGCTCAAGCCGTACACCGAGGCGCTCGCCGTCCTCCTCGTCGCGCTCGCCCTCCTCCTCCTCGTCCGGCGCAGCTACCTGTGGGTCGCCGTGGTCTCCGTCCCCCTGGGGTTCACCCGCGGCGTCGCGCCGGCCCTCGGCGCCGCCGCCCTCATCCACCTGGTCGTCCGCTGGCGCGAGGACCGCGCGGCCGGGGTGCGCCCGCTCGAGGGCCAGCGGGCCAGCGCCGTCGTCATGCTCGGGATGCTCGGCCTCAGCGGCATCGCCTGGCCGGTCGTGGCCGGCCTCGCCACGGGGGTGCCGACGGCGTTCTTCGACGTCCAGGCGGCCTGGGGCCAGCGACCCGACAAGGGCCCGTTCGTCCTGTGGCTGGAGTGGGCGTGGGACGGCAAGGGGCTGTTCGGGGTCCTCGTGCTCCTCGCCCTCGTCGGCACCTACATCGCGCTCGTCCTCGGCCGGCACGGCCGCTGGATCTCCATCGAGGCCCGCGCGTGGGCGCTCGCGTACCCGCTCTACCTCTTCGCGGTGGTCCGACCCATCACGAGCATGTGGCGCTTCCTCCTCCTCGACGTGCCGCTCGCGGCGCTCCTCGCGTCGGTCGCGATGCGCACGGCGAACGGGCAGTCGGTGGTGCCGCACTGGCGGCGACGGGTCGGCGTCGTCCTCCTCGTCCTCCTCGGCGGGCTCGTGTGGTGGACCTGCGCGCTGCTCGTCTACACCCCGTGGGGGTCCTTCCCGCCCTGACCGGCCCAGATTTCGTCCTGTCGCACGGCTACGGGATAATGGACGCCTGAACCGGCGGTACGGCGCCGGTCGCGAACGCGGCGCACCTCGGGAGTGACCGCGACGAGGGAAGGATTTCAGCCATGGCGGCAATGAAGCCGAGGACGGGCGACGGCCCGCTCGAGGTCACCAAGGAAGGTCGCGGCATCGTGCTGCGCATGCCCCTCGAGGGCGGCGGCCGGCTCGTCGTCGAGATGACCCCGGACGAGGTGCGCGCGCTCGGCGAGGCCATCGACAACTGCGAGGGCCTGAACTGACCTCTCCGCCCTGACTGCCCGAGGCCCCCGCCGATGCCGGTGGGGGCCTCGTCGCGTCACGGGCTAGGGTCGCCGGGTGCCCCGCGACGACGCCATCCTCGACCCCCGTACCTCCGCCTGGTCGGTGACGACCGGTCTCGAGGACGCCCTCGCGGCGATCCCGCCCCGGTCCGCCGAGGACGCCGTGCTCGTCGTCCCGGTGGGGGAGGACGCGGCCGCCACCCTCGCGCCCCTCACCGCGCTCGGGCTCGACGCCGACCTCGTCGTCGCCACCCACGAGCCGTCCTCCACCGCCGGTGCCGTCACCACCGTGCCGCTCGCGCCGGGCGCGCACCCGGTGCGCCGCATCGTCCTCGTGGGCTCCGGTGACGGGTCGCCCCGCGCGTGGCGGACCGCCGGGGCCGCGGTCGGCCGGGCAACGCGCGGGCGCGGCCGTGTCGTCCACGCCGTCGGCGACGTCGCCGGCTCCGACGGGCTCCCCGCGTGGGTCGAGTCCGTCGTCCTCGCCTCGTGGACGACACCCCGCTGGCGCAGCGACGGCGCGCAGGCCGGTGCCGTGCCGGCCCGGGAGGTCGTCGTCACCGGCACCGACGCGTCGGCAGCGGTCGAGCACGCCGTCGTCCGCGCCCGGGCCCAGCTCGTCGCGCGCGGCCTGGCACACACCCCCTCCAACACGAAGAACCCCGCCTGGATGGCGCGCCAGGCCCGCGTCGTGGCCCGCGGCGCCGGGCTCGACGTCACCGTGTGGGACGAGCGGTCCCTGCGGCGCGACGGGTTCGGCGGCCTCCTGGCCGTCGGCGGCGGCTCGGCCACCCCGCCGCGGCTCGTCCGGCTCGACCACGAGCCCGTCGGCGCGACGGCCACGACCCCGCGCGTCGTCCTCGTCGGCAAGGGCATCACGTTCGACACCGGTGGCCTGCAGGTCAAGCCGGCCGACGGCATGCTCGGCATGAAGACCGACATGTCCGGGTCAGCGGTCGTCCTCGCGGTCCTCGCGGCCTGCCGCGCCCTCGACGTCCGGGTCCGGGTCACCGGGCTGCTCGCCCTCGCCGAGAACGCCGTCGACGGTGCGTCCTACCGTCCCGGCGACGTCGTGACCCACTACGGCGGGACCACGGTGGAGATCGGCAACACCGACGCCGAGGGCCGCATCGTGCTGGCCGACGCCCTCGCCTACGCCGACGCCGAGCTCGACCCGACCTGGCTCGTCGATGTCGCCACCCTCACCGGCGCCGCCCGCATCGCGCTCGGCCGCGTCGCCGCGCCGGTCTTCGCGAACGACGACGCCCTGCGTGACGCGCTCGTGGACGCCGGCACCTCGACTGGTGAGACGCTGTGGCCGATGCCGTTGTCCGACACCTACCGTCGAGCTCTCGACTCCGACGTCGCCGACCTCACCCACATCGCTCCCGGTGTGGGGGGCGGAGCGGTGACGGCGGCCCTCTTCCTCCGCGAGTTCGTCGGGGCACGCCGCTGGGCGCACCTCGACATCGCGGGAACGGGCCGCTCGGACGTCGACGCGGGCACCGACGCCAAGGGGGCGACCGGGTTCGGGACGAGACTGTTGCTGCGGTGGCTGGAGGAGATGCGCTGATGAACGCGGGTTACGGACTGACGGTGCGGTGGTCCCTGGAGGACGCCCCGGACGACGCCCCGGACCAGCTGCGCGAGTACGTCGTCGGGACCTCGATCGCGCGCTTCATGTTCCTCGACGGCCTCGCCTTCAAGGTGTGGCGGATGCGCGAGGGCGAGTGGTTCGAGGGCACCTACGTCTTCGACAGCGAGCAGGAGCGCCAGGTCTTCCGTGACGGGTTCGAGCAGGGCGCGGCGCAGGCGCCGGGGAGCGCCATCATCGGGTCGGCGCCCACCGACATCGAGGAGTGGGAGGTCGTCGCGATCGCCGAGGGCCCGGCCGGCTTCCGCCGGGGCGCGGGCCCGTCGGTCAGCTAGGGGTCAGCGCTTCACGGCCGCCAGGAGGCCGTCGCTGACGGGCAGCAGCGCCGGCACGAGGCCGTCGTGGTCGCGCAGGGCCTTGCCGAGGTCGCGCAGGGTCGTCGTCGTCGCATCGCGCGCGGCGGGGTCGGCGACCTGGTCCTGCCAGAGCATGTTGTCGAGGACGAGCACCCCTCCGGGACGCAGCAGCCGGACCCCGTGCTCGACGTACTCGGGGTAGGCCTCCTTGTCGGCGTCGACGAGGACGAGGTCGTACGCGCCGTCCGTCATCCGGGGCAGGACCTCGCTCGCCCGGCCGGTGATGACGCGGGTGCGCTGCGGCGCGTGGCCCGCCTCGGCGTACGCCTGCTTCGCCAGCCGCTGGTGCTCGGCGGAGACGTCGATGGTCGTGAGCACGCCGTCCTCGGGCATCCCGGACAGCAGCCAGAGCCCCGACGTGCCGGCCCCGGTGCCCACCTCGACGACGTGCCGGGCCTGGACGGCGGCCGCGAGGAGGCGCAGCACGGCTCCGGCCCCGGTGCCGACGGGGGACGCCGCACCGGTCTCGAGCCCGCGGCGGCGCGCGGCCTCCACGACCTCGGGCTCGGGCACGAACTCCTCGGCGTAGGACCAGCTGGCCGGCTTGAGGGTGCTCATGCCCCACACCCTAGGACGCCCGGGCGCCGGGGTCGGCGTCCCACACCGCTCCCAGCCGACGTTCAGGGAAACCGGGAACAATTCACGGGCACGACGCGTATCGATGGGTGACATGAGCAGCCTGGTGAGGGACGAACCGATGACGACGACGGACGCCGCGGTGCGCGGCGACGCCACCGGCTGGGTGCCGCCCACGTGGGAGGAGGTCGTCGAACAGCACTCCGCACGGGTCTTCCGGCTCGCCTACCGCCTCACCGGCAACGTCCACGATGCAGAGGACCTCACCCAGGACGTCTTCGTCCGGGTCTTCCGCTCGTTGCACACCTACCAGCCCGGCACCTTCGAGGGCTGGCTGCACCGCATCACGACGAACGTCTTCCTCGACAAGATGCGCCGAAAGCAGCGGATCCGCTTCGACGCGCTCTCCGACGAGTCCGCGGCCCGGCTGCCCGGGCGTGGCCCGAGCCCCGAGCAGGCCTACCACGACGGCCACTTCGACGACGACGTCCAGCGCGCCCTCGACGCCCTCTCACCCGACTTCCGCGCGGCCGTCGTCCTCTGCGACATCGAGGGCCTGTCCTACGAGGAGGTCGCGGCGACCCTCGGCATCAAGCTGGGGACCGTGCGCTCCCGCATCCACCGCGGCCGCGCGCAGCTGCGCGAGGCCCTCGCCCACCGGGCGCCCCAGCCCGCGACGACGCCGGCGCGCGCCCCGCGCGGCCGGATCGTGCGCCGCCCCGCCGCAGGAACGGTATGAGCCTCACGCCACGGGTCCGCTGCCTGGGAGGTGAGCTGAGCGAGTACGTCGCCGGCCGCCTCCCCGCGGAGCGCCAGTGGGAGTGGGACCGGCACCTCGTCGCGTGCCGGGTCTGCGCACACGCCGTCGAGTCCGAGCGCCGCATCCGCGCGGCGTTCGCCGACGGACCGACGATGCCCGGTGACCTGCGGGTCACCCTCCTCGCGCTCGGCAGCTCGCTCGCGGCGGACACCCCGACCCGCCCGGCCGCCGCCGCTCCGCGGCCGCTCGCCCTCCTGGCGCCCAGCGCCCCGCCATGCCACCGCAGCCCGCTGCGCGCGACCGTCGTCGCCGCGGCAGCGGCGGGGGTGTCGGCGGCCGCTGCCTGGAGCCTCACGGTCCTCGGCACGCCCGCCCCGGTGCGCCCGGGCCTCACGACGACGTCGACCCCCGCCGTCCAGCCCGCAGCGCCCACGACGGCCTTCGTCACCGCGGGCCTCGAGGTCCGCGGCGGTCCGGCCCGACCCGCCACCGCCACGGTCGCGACCCAGCGGGCACAATCGGCGCCATGACGAGCGACGACCAGCACGGACGCGACGAGTGGCGCCCGTGGGGCGGGCGCGGCGACGAGCCGACCCAGGAGGTCCCCACGCGCGAGGAGCCGCTCTGGGCCCGGCTCGGCGGCGGTGAGCAGCAGCGCGAGGAGGCGGGCGCCGACCGCGGCGCCGTGCCGACCCAGCCGGTGCCCCACACGGCCGCCCCGGCCCCGGGTCCGGCGTACGCCCCCTACCAGCAGTCGCCGCAGGGCTGGCCGGTCAGCACGCCCCCGGAGCGTCCCGCGCGCCGCGGTCCCGGCTGGGGCGCCCTCCTCGGCGTCTCCGTGGCGGTGGCCCTCGTCGCCGGGCTGTTCGGCGGCATCGGTGGGGCCCTGCTCGCCGACCGCCGGGACGAGCGCACCCCGGCCGCGGCCCTCCCGAGCCCCGGTGCCGGGGCGACCGAGCGGCCTCGCGGGTCGATCGCCAACATCGCCGCCACCGTGACGCCGAGCGTGGTCACCCTCAAGGTCGAGGGCGCCGAGGGCCAGGGCACCGGGTCGGGCTGGGTCTACGACGACCGGGGCCACCTCGTGACGAACAACCACGTCGTGGCGTCGGCTGCGGAGGGCGGGAAGATCACCGTCGTCCTCGCCAACGGCACCGAGCTGCCGGGGACGATCGTCGGTCGGGACCGGTCCTACGACCTCGCCGTCGTCAAGGTCGAGCGCACCGACCTCGCCCCGCTCACCCTCGGCTCCTCCGACGACGTCGTCGTCGGTGACGAGGTCATCGCCGTCGGCGCGCCCCTCGGCCTGGACTCCACCGTGACGAGCGGCATCGTCAGCGCCCTCAACCGGCCGGTGACCCCCGGCGAGGCCGACGACCAGTCGTTCATCAACGCCATCCAGACCGACGCCGCGATCAACCCGGGCAACTCGGGCGGGCCGCTCCTCGACATGCAGGGACGCGTCATCGGCGTCAACAGCGCCATCGCCCGAGCCCCCGGCTCCTCGGTCAGCGGCCAGAGCGGCAACATCGGGGTCGGCTTCGCCATCCCGAGCGCCCAGGTGAAGACGACCGTCGACCAGCTCATCACGACGGGCAAGTCGGTCCACCCGGTCATCGGGGTCTTCCTCGACTCCGAGCACGAGGGCGAGGGTGTGCGGATCGCCGACGAGGGGCCCAACGGGCAGCCGGCCCTCACCCCGGGCGGCCCGGCGGAGAAGGCCGGGCTGCGCCCCGGCGACGTCGTCGTGAAGTTCGAGGGCAAGCCGGTGACCGACCAGGGCGAGTTCATCGTCGCCATCCGCTCCCGGGCGGTCGGCGACGAGGTGACGCTGACCATCCGTCGCGGCGGGGACGAGCGGGATGTCACGATGGTCCTCCAAGGGTCGCAGGACTGACCCCACCCGCACCTCCCGGCGACGTCGGGGCCACGGAAGGACGGTGTCGACGCGGTGTTCGGCGTCAACGGCTGGGAGATCGTGCTCCTCGCGCTCATCGCGGTCTTCGTCCTCGGTCCCGAGCGGCTGCCGGAGTACGCCGCCAAGCTGGCCCGCGGCATCCGCAAGCTGCGCGTCATGGCCGAGGGGGCCAAGGGACAGCTGCGTGACCAGCTGGGACCGGAGTACGAGGACATCAACTGGCGCCAGTACGACCCGCGGCAGTACGACCCGCGGCGGATCGTGCGCGAGGCCCTCGTCGAGCCGCTCGACGACGCCTTCTCACCGGTGCGGGACGAGATCGGCGGGGTCCGCGACGCCGCGCGCCTCAAGGGCCGCGAAGGCGGGGGTGACGGCACCGGAACCGACACCGGCGCGGAGGACCACGGCGACCCCGCGACGCCACACCTGTCGCCGACGCCCTCGGCGCGCGACTGGGACCCCAGCCGCCCCACGCCCTACGACGTCGACGCCACCTAGGGACTACCGGCCGGCGGGGGTCAGGCCGAGCGAGCGACCGGCGAGGCCGCGGGCGCGCGACGCGAGCCCCTTGGCGATGCCGCGCAGCGCGACGGCCGACGGGGTGTCGGGCTCGCCGAGGACGACCGGCATCCCCTGGTCGGCCCCGATGCGCAGGCTCGTGTCGAGGGGGATCTGGCCGAGCAGCGGCACCTCGGCGCCGATCGAGCGGGTCAGCGACTCGGCGACCTCACGACCTCCGCCGGAGCCGAAGATCTCCTGGCGCGTCCCGTCCGGCAGCTCGAGCCAGCTCATGTTCTCGATGACGCCCGCCAGGCGCTGGTGGGTCTGCAGCGCGATCGACCCGGCGCGCTCGGCGACCTCGGCGGCGGCCTGCTGCGGGGTGGTGACGACGAGGATCTCGGCGCCCGGGATGAGCTGCGCCACCGAGATGGCGATGTCGCCGGTGCCGGGCGGGAGGTCGAGGAGGAGGACGTCGAGGTCGCCCCAGAAGACGTCGGCGAGGAACTGCTGGAGGGCGCGGTGCAGCATCGGCCCGCGCCACACGACCGGCTGGTTCCCGGGGACGAACATGCCGATCGAGATGACCTTCACGTCGTGGCTGACCGGGGGCAGGATCATGTCGTCGACCTGCGTGGGCCGGCCCTCGACACCGAGCATCCGCGGGATCGAGAAGCCGTAGATGTCGGCGTCGACGACACCCACCGAGAGGCCCTGCTGGGCGAGGGCCGCGGCGAGGTTGGCGGTGACCGAGCTCTTGCCCACGCCGCCCTTGCCCGACGCGACGGCGTACACGCGGGTCAGCGACCCGGCCCGCGCGAACGGCACCTCGCGCTCGGCGACCCCGCCGCGCAGCTTCGTCTTCAGCTCGGCGCGCTGGTCGTCGGACATGACCCCGAGGGTCACGGTGACGCCGGTGACGCCCTCGACCTTCGACAGCGCTGCGGTCGTGTCGCCCGTCAGCTTGTCCTTGAGCGGGCAGGCGGCCACCGTGAGCAAGATCGTCACCGTGACGTGGCCGTCGTCGTCGCACACGACCGACTCGACCATGCCGAGCTCGGTGACGGGCTTGCGGATCTCGGGGTCGATGACCGTCTCGAGGGCAGCGTGGAGGGCGTCGGGACCAACCTGGGGCATGGCCCCAGTCTAGGTCGCGCGGTCGGTGCTCCCGTCCGCGGCCGTGACGGACACGACGTCGGTGCCCTCGAGGTCCTCCTTGCGCACGAGGACCAGGCCCCGCTGCTCGAGCTCGTCGAGCAGGTCACGCAGCTCGGAGCGCACGAAGTCGCGCGTCGCGGTGTCGCGCATCGCGATGCGGAGCGCGGCGACCTCGCGGGTGAGGAACTCGGTGTCGGCGAGGTTGCGCTCGTCGCGGGCGCGGTCCTGCTCGAGCGAGACGCGGTCGCGGTCGGCCTGCCGGTTCTGCGCGAGGAGGATGAGCGGCGCCGCGTACGAGGCCTGCAGGCTGAGCATCAGGGTGAGGAAGATGAAGGCGTAGGGGTCGAAGCGGAAGCCGGCCGGCGCGGTGGTGTTCCAGACGACCCAGACGACGACGAACACCGTCATCGCGATGAGGAAGTACGGCGTGCCCATGAAGCGCGCGAACTTCTCCGAGACGACCCCGAAGGTCTCCTCGGTGAGGACGCTCGGCATGCTCCAGCGTCGACCTCCCTCGCGGGGCTGGTCGATGCGGGCCCGGCGCTCGCGCTCAGCCACCGCCGGCCACCCCCTGCGGTGCCACGACGTCGTGGCGCTCCTCGCGCCAGTCGTCGGGCAGGATGTGGTCGAGGACGTCGTCGACGGTGACCGCGCCGAGCAGGTGGCCCTCGTCGTCGACGACGGGCAGCCCCACGAGGTCGTAGGTCGCGAGCATCCGGGTGACCTGGCCGAGGGTGGCGTCCGGGGGCAGCGGGTCGACGTCCTTGTCGAGGATGCCGCCGATCGGGTTGTGCGGCGGCTCGCGGAGCAGCCGCTGGATGTGGACCATCCCGAGGTACTTGCCGGTGGGCGTCTCGAGCGGGGAGCGGCAGACGAAGACGGTGCAGGCGAGGGCGGTCGAGAGCTCCTGGCGCCGGACGACGGCGAGGGCCTCGGCGATGGAGGCCTCGGGGCCGAGGATGACCGGCTCGGTCGTCATGAGGCCACCGGCGGTGTTCTCGTCGTAGGTGAGAAGGCGGCGCAGGTCGGCCGCCTCGTCGGCGTCCATCTTCTGGAGCAGCTCCTCCTGCCGGTCCTTGGGCAGCTCGGCGAGGAGGTCGGCGGCGTCGTCGGGCTCCATCGCCTCGAGGACGTCCGCCGCGCGACCGACCTCCAGGCCGGCGATGATCTCGACCTGGTCGTCCTCGGGCAGCTCCTCGATGACGTCGGCCAGGCGGTCGTCGTCGAGCGCGGCGGCGACCTCCGCCCGGCGCTGGGGCGTGAGGTCGTGGATGACCTCGGCGAGGTCGGCGGGCTTGAGGTCCTCGTACGCCTCGAGGAGGCGGGCCGCGCTCTGGCCCCCGGAGGTGTCGCGCAGCCCCGTGACGTCCTCGATGGCGACGAGGAGGGTCTCACCGCGGCGCCGGCCGAGGCGGGGGAGGCCGCTGCGGGGGCGGCCGTAGCCGGTGCGCACGTAGGCGCGGGCGACGCTCCAGCCGCGTGACCCGCTCTGCTCGATGCCGATGTCCTCGACCGTGGCGTCGACGACCACGCCCTCCTCGGTGCGGACCCGGACGGGCCGCTCGAAGAGCTCGGCGACGACGAGGGTCTCGTTGCCGCGCTGCTCGAAGCGGCGCATGTTGACCAGGCCGGTCGTGATGACCTGGCCGCCCTCGACCGAGGTGACCCGCGTCATCGGCACGAAGACGCGGCGCCGGCCGGCGACCTCGACGACGAGGCCGATGACGCGGGGGCGGCTCCGCGCGACGTTGAAGGTGACGACGACGTCGCGGACGCGACCGACCTGGTCACCGAGCGGGTCGAAGACGTTGAGCTCGGTCAGTCGGCCGACGAAGGCGCGGGTCGGCGTGCTCACCCCGACAGGCTATCGGGGCGGGAGCGCCGCGCCCGGGACCTCCCGTGCCAGTGCCACGGCCGCCAGGTCGCCGTCGTCGAACCCGCCGGGTGGACGGGCGCGGCGCCCGAGGCGTCGGTGTACGCGCCGGGCCCCTCGACGAGGCGGCCGTGGGGGGTGATGACGTGGATCGTGCACGACGCGGCCCAGCGCCGGGCGACGTCGCCCGTGGCGTTGAGCCGCTCGGGGCGCAGCACCTCGACGGCGTCGTCCCAGCCCTCGTGCTCCGGCGTCAGCTCGCGCGCCGACGCGTGGACGGCGAGCAGGCGACCTCCGGAGTCCTTGCTGCGGAAGAGGACCTCGACCTCGTCGGGCAGCCACGGCAGGGACTGCTCACCGGGCCCCGACACGACGTACGCGGCCGGGCCGGTGCCCCGCTCGTCGCCGTCGTCGTGCCAGACGAACCACACGGGGTGCGTGCCGCCGTCGGGGACGCGCACCCACAGCACCCCCGACTTGCTCGCCGCCTCGTGGACGAGCCGCGTGACGTCGACCGGCCGCGCCATCACGGTCGTCGGCTCCGTGGCGGGCTCGGTGGGCGCCTCCTCGGTCATGGCCCGACTCTCCCACACGCGGCGAGCAGCAGGTCGGGGTGCGCGCGGCGTCGGTCACACCGTGACGTGGCTCATGCGACCGGCCCTCGCGCCGCTGCTAGCGTCCGCGGCATGCGCAGCGCCAAGGACTTCTTCGCCCCGCTCGCGGTGGGGGCCCCGACGCCGCTCCGCGAGGTCCCGGCGAGACCGAGCCGGATGATCCACTTCTTCGACCCGAGCAACCCGAAGATGGCGGCGAAGGTCCCGCAGCTCGTCGGCACCGTCGACGTCCTCCTCGGCAACCTCGAGGACGCCGTCAGGGCCGAGAACAAGGAGGCCGCCCGCGCCGGCCTCGTCGAGATCGCCCGGGCCACCGACCTCGGTGAGCACACCCAGCTCTGGACCCGCGTCAACGCCCTCGACAGCCCGTGGGCGCTCGACGACCTGACGACGCTCGTCTCCGAGGTGGGGGAGAAGCTCGACGTCGTCATGGTGCCGAAGGTCCAGGGGCCCGAGGACATCCACTACGTGGACCGCCTCCTCGCGCAGCTCGAGGCCAGGGCGGGTCTGACGCGGCCGATCCTCGTCCACGCCATCCTCGAGACCGCCCGCGGCGTCGCGAACGTCGAGCAGGTCGCGGGGGCCAGCCCGCGGATGCAGGGCATCAGCCTCGGCCCCGCCGACCTCGCCGCCGACCGGCGGATGAAGACGACGCGCGTCGGGGGCGGGCACCCGGGCTACCTCGTCCGCCAGGACCCCGTGGGCGGCGACGTCGCGGGCGACCGCACCGTGTACCAGCAGGACCTCTGGCACTACACGATCGCCCGGATGGTCGACGCCTGCGCGATGCACGGGATCTTCCCGTACTACGGGCCGTTCGGGGACATCGCCGACACGGTCGCCTGCGAGGACCAGTTCCGCAACGCCTTCCTCCTCGGGTGCGTCGGCGCGTGGTCGCTGCACCCGGCGCAGATCGCCATCGCCAAGAAGGTCTTCAGCCCGAGCGCCGAGGACGTCGCGCACGCCCGTCGGGTCAAGGACGCCATGGGCGACGGCACCGGCGCCGTGATGCTCGACGGGAAGATGGAGGACGACGCGAGCCTCAAGCAGTGCCTCGTCGTCCTCGAGCTCGCCGAACGCCTGTCGGCCAACGATCCCGAGCTCGCCGAGCTCTACGCGGGCGCGGGGGAGGAGCGGGCGTGAGCGACGTCCTGAGGCCGCGCCGCTCGGTCCTCTACATGCCGGCGAGCAACGAGCGCGCCCTCGAGAAGGCGAAGGCCCTGCCGGTCGACGCCCTCATCCTCGACCTCGAGGACGCGGTGGGCCCCGACCACAAGGAGGTGGCGCGCGAGAACGCCTGTGCGGCAGTCCGGTCCGGGGAGTACGGGCACCGCGAGCTGACGATCCGCGTCAACGGCGCCGGAACGCGGTGGCACGACGACGACCTCGCGGACGCCTGCGCCGCCGGGCCGGACGCGGTCGTCGTCCCGAAGGTCGGCTCGGCGGACGAGGTCCGCGACCTCGTCGCCGCGATGGAGCGGTCCGGGGCCCCGGACCGAACCCGCCTCTGGGCGATGGTCGAGACCCCGCGAGCGGTCCTCGACGCCGCGGAGATCGCCGCGGCCTCCGACCGCCTCGCCGTGCTCGTCCTCGGCACCAACGACCTCGTCAAGGAGCTCGGCGTCCGCAGCGTCCCGGGACGTCAGCCGCTCCTCACCTCGCTCTCGCTCGTCGTCCTCGCGGCCCGGGCCGCCGGGGTTGCCGTCCTCGACGGCGTCTGGAACGACGTCCGCGACCTCGACGGGTTCGAGGCCGAGTGCCGCCAGGGCCGCGACCTCGGCTTCGACGGCAAGACCCTCGTGCACCCCGGACAGGTCGAGCCCTGCAACGCCGCCTTCGCCCCCTCCGTGGAGGAGGTCGCGCAGGCGCGCGGCGTCCTCGAGGCCTGGGAGGACGCCGACGGCGCGGGCGTCGTCGTCCACGAGGGACGGATGGTCGAGCTGCTCCACGTCGAGTCGGCGCGCAAGGTGCTCGCGCTCGACGAGGCGGTCCGCGCCCACGGCTGAGGGGGCGGACGACCAACGATTCGGTCACGACGAGCGCGTCGGGTTGTGACCCGGGGCGTCGTGTCGTCTCATGGATCCGGCCCGTGCTCTCGGGCGGGCTGTGCGGACGGCAGGAGCGGACATGGGGCGGACGGCGACACGGCGTCGCGCGGCGACGGGCGTGGCCACGCTCGCCGCTGCCGCGCTCCTGGCGGGGTGCGGGTACGCGCCGGAGTGGAGCCCCGCGGGCGCCGGCGACACCGCCGCGACGACCCCGCCCGCCGCCGCGGGCGACCCCACGTGGGAGCCGCCGGTCGTCGCCGACCCGACCACGAGCCCGATCCCCACGCCCAGCGCGACCCCGACGCCCAGCGCGACCGCGACCGCGAAGCCCACACCGTCCCCAACCGCCACCCCGAAGCCCCGCACCTCGCTGCGCTACGGCGACAAGGGCGAGAAGGTCCTCGCGCTCCAGAAGCGACTCTCCGCGCTCGGCTACTGGCTCGGCACGCCCGACGGCTCCTTCGGGTCGCTGACCCAGCAGGCGGTCTTCGCCCTCCAGAAGGCCGCCGGTCTCTCGCGCGACGGCGTCGTCGGACCGCGCACCAAGAAGGCCCTCGACGCCGGGGTGCGGCCGAGGGCGCGGATCGCGAACGGGGTCGAGATCGACCTCGACCGCCAGCTCCTCCTCGTCGTCCGCGACGGGCGGGTGCGCACCATCCTCAACACCTCGACGGGCAACGGCGAGGAGTACACGACGACGCGGGGCACCCGCGCCCTCGCCACGACGCCGAAGGGCGACTACACCGTCTACCGGGCCGTCGACGGCCCACTGACCAACTCCCTCGGCGAGCTGTGGCGACCCCGCTTCTTCAACCGGGGGATCGCGGTCCACGGGTCACCGAACATCCCGCCGTACCCGGCCTCGCACGGCTGCGCGCGCCTGAGCAACGCCGCGATCAACATGATCTGGGCCAAGGACCTCATGCCGATCGGCAGCCGCGTCCTCGTCCACTGAGAGCCCCCGGAGAGCGGACTCAGCCCCTGTCGTCGACCGTCACCACCATGTCGTCGAACCGCGCCGCGGCGCCCTGGCCGAACAGCCGCTCCGACATCGGTACCGAGACACTCAGCTCCGGGGCGTCGGGGTGCTGGAAGGGGAACGCGTCGAGCAGGCTGAACAGGCCGTGCCCGATCGCGAGGGAGTCCACCTGGTCGCCGAGCGCCTCGCCGGGCCCGATGGACGGGTAGATCCCGGTGTAGGCGACCCGCTGGACGTCGAGCGGGACCCCGACCTTCCCGACTCGAGCGACCCGCCGGCCGTCGAGGACGTAGTCGACGTAGGAGGATCCGGCGTCCCGGAAGAAGGTCATCGACACCCGGTGCGGCCCGGGCGTGATCGGCACCTCCTTGACGATCTGCGTGTACATCGTGTCGCGCGTCCCACCGTCCGGGGAGCCGGTGACGGTGGCCGGGAGCCGCTCGATGAGCGCGAAGGCCGTGCTGCCGGAGACGAACCAGTCGAAGAGCTGGCCGGTCCGGAAGTCGATCATGTGCAGGGTCGCCCCGGCCTGCTGGCCCTCCAGCGCGAGCCCCTGCCACGGTTCGGACGTCGCGGCACAGTCCGGGTCGTCGGCGCAGCCGGGCGGTCCGTAGACCCCGTGGATGACGCGGCCGCCCGGCTCGGTGCCGACCGTGCGAGCGTCGATGGTCACGGAGAAGGTCACCGACCCCTTCTCGGGCACGGGGAACTGCTGGGTGCTCACCGCGAGGTACTTGATGTGGTCGAAGACGCTGAAGTCGGCGCCGGTGCGGAACGGCAGCGCCGACACCGAGAACGTCGAGCCGTCGTGCACCCGGGTGTCCTCGACGGCCATCTCTCCGGGGCCGAAGGAGTTGACCCAGCGCGCGGAGTACTCGGAGGCGGAGCCGAACGAGTCGTAGACCGTCGTCGTCACCGTCCGCTTGCCGGCCTCCGCCGGAGCAGCGACGACGGCGCTCGCGGCCACGAGGACCAGGGCTGCGGTGCCGACGAACCTTCGGGATGCGGTGCGCATGGCGGGCCCTCCCTGCCCGACCAGCGGGCTCGACACGGGGACCCGTCAACTCTTCCCGGGGTGGCGGCGGACGACAATGGCCTGATCGAGGGGTCTGCGCGGCCGGCCGATGGCCCGACCTGACCACGGCCGAGGAGCGCCGTTCCGGGCAACTGCTGGTCCTGGGCGGCCGTCGTCGGCCAGACTCGGCCCGTGACCGCTGGAGCCACCGGGCCCGCGAGCAGGGCGACCCGGGGGTCTGCAGGACGTCACCGGCAGGCGGGCCGGCGGCGTGCGAGGGCCCTCGTCATCCTGCCCGCGCTCGTCGTCGTGCTCGTGGGCATCCTCGTCGCCCTCCTCCTCACCCGCGGTGACGCGTCGGGGATCATCGCCACCGGCTGCTCGGGCGACGCCTCGCTGCGGATCAGCGCGTCCGGTCCGGTCGCGGCCGTGCTCGGTGACCTCGCCGACGACTTCGACGCCTGGGCCGAGGACGTCGAGGGCATCCCGTGCACGTCGACCGAGATCACCTCGGCGTCGCCGCAGGAGTTCTCGACCGCGCTCGGCCGGGCCCTCGACGGCGACACCGAGGACGCCCCGACGACGTGGGTGCCCGACTCCTCGCTCTGGGCCACCGTGCTCGCCCGCGACCCGCGCCTCGCCAGGGCCCTGCCGCGCACCTACCCGGTCGTCGCCGCGAGCCCGGTGGTCTTCGCGGCGCCGCGGCCGATGGCCGAGGCGCTCGGCTGGCCCGACGAGCAGCCGAGCTGGGAGCGGCTCAGCGTCCTCGCCAACGACCCCCGGGGCTGGGCCGCCGCAGGGCACCCCGAGTGGGGGCGCCTCCGCCTCGAGTGGCCCAACGCCCTCACCTCGACCGCCGGGCTCGGCTCGACGGTCGCCGTCTACCGTGACCTCGCGACCGGGGTCGACGCCACCGACGACCTGCGCCGGCGCCTCGTCACCGCGCACAACGCGGTCGGTGGCTCCACCGGAGACCTGTCCGTGGCCCTCGGGAGGCTTCGCGACGTCTCCGCCACCGACGCCGCGGCCCTCAAGGACCTGCCGCTCGTCCCCGCGACCGAGCAGGAGGTCGTCCGGTTCAACGCCGCGAAGCCCGCCGTCGAGGTGGCCGCCATCTACCCACCCGAGGGCTGGGTCGTCAGCGAGGTTCCGGTCCTCGGGCTGCGCGGCGACTGGGTCTCCGACGAGCAGCGCGCGGCCTCCGAGGCCTTCGCCGACTACGTCGTGCGCGGGACGGCCCAGAGGGCCCTCCAGCAGGCCGGCTGGCGTGCCGCGCGCCTCGGCGCGGTCGCCACCGCCGCGGCCGGCGTCGTCGCGACCGAGCCGCGGTACACCCCGGCCCAGCCGAGCCAGGACGTCATCGCCCGCACGCTGCAGAACTGGACCGCCCTGGACCGGCGCGGGTCGGTCCTCGTCGTCCTCGACACGTCCGGGTCGATGAAGGAGGAGGTCGGCACGACCGGGCAGAGCCGCCTCGACGTCGCGAAGTCGGCGGTGCTGTCCTCGCTGCCGTTCTTCGCCGACGAGGCGTCGGTGGGCCTGTGGACCTTCTCGCGCGCCGACCGCGGGCGCGACTGGGTCGAGGTCGTGCCGCTCGGCCGCCTCGACCGCAAGGTCGGCGCCGGAACGGCCCGTGACGGCATCGCGACGGCCGTCCCGCGCATCGCGGCCGCCGGGGACACCGCCCTCCACGACACGACCCTCGCCGCGGTCGCCGCCGTCCGCGCGGGGTGGCAGCCCGGACCCAACACGGTCGTCCTCATCAGCGACGGCAAGAACGAGGACCCCGGCAGCCCGGACCTGCCGACCACCCTCAAGCGGCTCGTCGACGACGCCGACCCGAGCCGTCCGGTCGAGGTCGTGACGATCGCCCTCGGCTCCTCGGCCGACGCACGTGCCCTGCGCAACATCGCGACGACGACGAAGGGCGCGGCGTACACCGCCGACCAGCCGGAGGACCTCGAGTCGGTGTTCCTGGCCGCCCTCACCGGCTGAGCGGGCTCACTCCCCGGGGTAGGTGACCCCGAGCTGGCGGCGGACCTCGTCCATGGTCGCCATGACCCGCCGCGTGGCGTCCCACGGCACGGACCACGTCTCCTGCCGACCCTCCGCGAGGGCACGAGCGACCTCGGCCACCTGGTGGCGGAACCCGTGCTCCGTGACCGTCGGCACCCACTCGTCGAGGACGGTGCCGTCCGGGGCCACGAGGTGCACCGACGCCCCGGACCCGTAGAAGCTGCCGCCGCCGGACAGCTCGAGCCGCGCCCGCGTGCCGACGACCGTCGCCGGGCACGCGGTGGCCGCGCCCATCGAGCACCAGAGGTGGGCGATGCCGCCACGGGGTCCGCGGGCGGTCACGGTCGTCGTGACGTCGACCCCGAGGTCGCTGAGCGTCCCGGAGGCGCGCACGGCGTCCAGGCCCCCGAGCACGTGGTCCGCGAAGGCCACGGGGTAGACGCCGAGGTCGAGGAGGGCGCCGCCGGCGAGGTCGGGGGAGGAGAGCCGCTCGGGGCCGTCGGGCCAGAGCAGCTGGGCGTGCTCGGCCTCGACGAGGAGGACGTCGCCGAGCGTGCCGTCCTCGACCGTGCGGCGGACGACGTCGTAGGAGGGGAGGTAACGGCTCCACATCGCCTCGGCGGCGAGCAGCCCTTCGGCGTCGGCCGCCGCCAGCACCTCCTCGGCCTCGGCGAGGTTGCGCGTGAACGCCTTCTCGACGAGCACCGGCTTGCCGGCCGCGAGGGCGAGGAGGGCGTGGGCGTGGTGCTCGCTGTGCGGGCTCGCGACGTAGACCGCCTCGACCCCCTCGTCGGCGACGAGGTCCTCGTACGACCCGTACGACCGCTCGACGCCGTGGCGCCCGGCGAAGGCCGCGGCGCGCTCGGCCGAGCGCGAGCCGACGGCGACGACCATCGAGCGGGTCCCGGCCCGGACGGCGCCGGCGAAGGTCGAGGCGATGCCGCCGGGGCCGAGGACGCCCCACCGCACGGGCGGAGCCTGCATCGGGTCCGGGACCTGGGGCGCGCTGAGGGTGGGGGCCATGGGTCGAGCCTAGGACCGATGCGGCCGGGGCCGCGTGGGTCGCGGCTCACCGGAAAATGGCCACGTCGGGGTCTGGTGGACTGCACAGCGAGCCCCTAGGCTCCCCGGCAGCCCGGAGGATCTCCGGCTCGTCAGAAGGGACACTCGATGGACCGCTCAGCACAGTCACCGCGAGGGAGGGCGACGGCGCTGACCGCGGTCGCCGGACTCGCCCTGTCCGCCCTGTCCGTCGGCGCCGCCATGGCGGCGCCCGCGGCGGCGAAGCCCCCCAGCGCCAAGGTGTGCGACACCCGCGCCAACGTCACCTACCAGAACCTGCTCGACTGCGTGACCCTCGCGGGCGTGCGCGAGCACCAGCAGGCCCTCCAGGCGATCGCCGACGCGAACGGTGGCAACCGCGCCGCGGGCACCGCCGGCTACGAGGCCAGTGTCGAGTACGTCGTCCAGACCCTCGAGGCCGCCGGCTGGGACGTCTCCATCGACGAGTTCCCCTACACCTACGTCGGGCCGTCCACCCTCCGGCAGCTCTCGCCCGTGACCGGTGACTACCCGACGGGGCCCTTCACCGGCACCGGGTACGGCGAGGTGACGGCCGGGGTGACCGCGGTCGACATCAACCTCGTGCCGCCCCGGGCGAGCACGAGCGGCTGCGAGGCGGCCGACTTCGCCGGGTTCCCCGCCGGCAACATCGCGCTCATCCAGCGCGGCACGTGCCCGTTCGCCGACAAGGCGATCAACGCCGAGGCCGCCGGCGCCTCCGCGGTCGTCATCTTCAACCAGGGCAACTCGCCCGACCGTGAGGGCCTCATCATCGGCACCCTCGGTGGCAACGACATCGTCGACATCCCCGTGGTCGGTGGCAGCTTCGCGAACGGCGTCGCCCTGTCCCAGCCCGGCTCGACCGCGTACGTCAAGGTGCCGCAGCCGGAGTCGCGGCCGCAGAAGAACGTCCTCGCCGAGCTGCCGGGCGAGAACGACGACAACGTCGTCATGGCCGGAGCCCACCTCGACTCCGTCCCTGCCGGCCCCGGCATCAACGACAACGGCAGCGGCTCGGCGGCGCTGCTCGAGATCGCCCAGCAGATCAAGAAGCTCGAGCCGGTCAACACCATCCGCCTCGCCTGGTGGGGTGCCGAGGAGAGCGGCCTCATCGGGTCGCGCGAGTACGTCACGGAGCTGTCGGACGCCGAGAAGGAGCGCATCGCGCTCTACCTGAACTTCGACATGGTCGGCTCGCCGAACTACGTCTTCATGGTCTACGACGGCAACCAGTCGAGCTGGCCGGCACCCGCCGGTATCCCGATCCCCGCCGGGTCGACGCAGATCGAGTCGCTCTTCGAGAGCCTCTACACGAAGATGGGCCAGCCGTACGACGACGCCCAGTTCAGCGGTCGCAGCGACTACCAGGCCTTCATCCTCGACGACATCCCGTCCGGCGGCCTGTTCACCGGGGCCGAGGTCGTCAAGACGGCCCAGCAGGCCTCGATCTGGGGCGGCACCGCGGGTCAGCAGTACGACCCGTGCTACCACCTCGCCTGCGACACGTACGCCAACAACAGCAACGAGGCCCTCGAGGTCAACTCCGACGTCATCGCCGCGGCCGTCCTCACCTACGCCTACTCCACGGAGTCGGTCAACGGTGTCGTCGGCGAGCCGGTGCCCGGCGGCTGGGTGCTGCCCGCGCCCGCCGGTCCGCAGAAGACGGTCAACAACCCCGGTGGTGGCGGGCTCTCGCCCGACCACGACCACGACCACGAGCCGCACGACCTCGACTGAGGTCGGCCGGCGGACGGTCCGGGGCGGGAGTGCCGATGGCGCTCCCGCCCCGCGGCGTGTCCGGGTCCTGCGCCGCCGGCTCAGAACCGGGTCGTCGCCTCGGCGACGAGGTCACCGACCAGCTCGCCGGCGTCGACGTCGAGGCCCCTGCGGTTGAACCAGGTGACCATCGTCGTCGCGTCGCGCTCCAGGAAGTCGAACCCCTGCGGGTTGCCGATGACGTCGACGACCTGCGGCCAGTCGATGAGCACGAGCCGCTCCTCGTGGACGAGCACGTTGTAGGGCGACAGGTCACCGTGGGTCCACCCGTGGTGGGCGAGGGTGAGCATCGCCGACCGCAGCTGCTCGAACAGCTCGGCGAGCAGCTCCGGCTCGGGCCGGGTCGACACGAGCCGCGGTGCCGCGACGGGGGTCGGGCCGTCCGTGGTCCCGACGAACTCCATGAGCATCTCGCTCGCGTCGAGCTGCACCGGGTAGGGGACGGGCAGCCCGAGCTCGTGGAGGCGACCGAGGGCGTCGAACTCCGCGGACGCCCACTGGCCGGCGATGACGAGCTTGCCGAAGTCGGTGCGCCGCGTCATCGCCCGCATCTCGCGGCTCTTGCGGACCCGGCGTCCCTCGAGGTAGCCGGCATCGCGGTGGAAGAGGCGGTGGTCGCCGCTGCGGTAGCGCTTGGCGGCCATGACCGTCATCCGATCGGTGCCCGGGACCCAGCGTCGGACGACGTGGACGTCGGCCTCCTTGCCGGTCTTGAGCACGCCGAGGTCGGACTCGACGGCCCCGAGGTCGGTGATGACCCAGTCGGGCCGGGGCCTCGGTCCGTGGGTCGCCCCGTCCCAGGAGGACCAGCGGTCCCCCTCGGGTGGGGCGTCAGGGGAGGTGTCGACGGAGAAGAGGGTCTGCTTCTGCGGCAGGTGGAAGGGCTGGTGTGCCACGGGTGTGCTCCAGGTCGGTGAAGGGGGTGGGGGGCTGCGGGCAGCCCGGGACGGTCGTCGACATCACGGCCCTCCTTCATCGGTCCGGTCAGGTGGTGGCAGCGGCGGGTGCCGGTGCGGCTCGGGACAGCGTCGCCCACGGGCGGGCGGGCGCGCCACCGGATTTAGCCGGTCAGGCGCTCGACCCGGGCGAGGACCGGCTCGGTCGGGAACAGCGTGATGAGCGCGTCGACCGGGAGGTGGTCGGTGCCGGCCACGGCGGTGACCCGGTGGTCGCGCAGCAGCAGCGCCAGCGCGAGGAGCGCCTCGACCATCGAGAAGTGCTGGCCGATGCAGGCGCGCGGTCCGCCGCCGAACGGCATCCACGCGTACCGGTGGCGGTGGGCGGCCGCCTCGGCCTCGGGCGAGAAGCGCCCCGGGTCGAAGGTCAGCGGGTCGTCCCAGAAGTCCGGGTGCCGGTGGATGGTCCACGGGACGAGGACGACGGTCGTCCCCGCGCGCACCGGGTGGCCGAGGACCTCGTCGTCGCGCACGACCAGCCGGCTGACGAAAGGCGCCGACGGGTAGAGGCGCATCGTCTCCCGCAGCACCGCGGTCGTGAGGGGCAGCGACGCGGTGGCGGACGCCGTGGGCCGGTCGTGCCCGATGACGTCGCGGATCTCGGCGCGCACGGCGTCCTGGACGGCGGGGTGCCGCCCGAGCAGGTGCAGCGCGAAGGTCAGGGCCGTGGACGTCGTCTCGTGGCCGGCGAGGAGGAAGACGAGCACCTGGTCGCGCACCTCCGTGTCGGAGAGGTGCTCGTCGCCGTCGCGGGCCGCGAGGAGGCGGCTCAGGAGGTCGGTGCCGTCGCCGGCTCCGTGGGTCGCAGTCCTGCGGCGCGCCGCGACCATCGCGTCGCAGACGCCGAACAGGTCGGCCTGCGCCGCGCGGCCGCGGCGCACCCGGGGCGTGGGCACCGACGTCGGCAGCCGGACCACGCCGACGCCGCGCCGGACGACGGTGTCGGACACGACGGGGAACGAGGACCGGACGTGCGGGATCACCGTGTCGGCCGACTCCCCGAACAGCGCGCGCACGACGACGCGCAACGCCAGCTCCTGCATCCAGCGGCCGAGGTCGACGACGCCCCCCACGTCCCCCCGGTCCGCGACGACCCGCTCGATCTCGTCGACCATGAGGGCCCCGTAGCCGTCGACGGCGACCTTCGTGAAGACCGGCTGGACGAAGCGCTTCTGCCGCGTCCAGTCGTCCCCCTCGGCCGTGAGCAGTCCGTGGCCGAGCCAGCGGCCGACCTCCTCGTAGACGGGGTCCTGCTTGGCGAAGGCCTGGAACGAGCTCCCGGACAGCACCCGGGCGGCCGCCTCCGGGTGGTGGAGCATCCAGATCTCCCGGTCCAGCCGCGGCGGCCCGAGGACGGTGCGGACGACGTCGCCGTGGGCGCGCCACATGCCCTCGGCGTAGCCGACCATGTTGCGGCGCATCTCGAGGACGGGGCGCAGCCGTCCGCCGACGACCGGCGGGAGGGTGCCGGCGGCGGGTCGTGGGCCGCGGGTGACGGAGGTCACCCGGCCATGATCGGTGCAGGCAGCGGACGCTGTCGAGGGGTGTGGGGACTCACATCGCCGCCCCGTTCTGCGCGTCGCGGGCCGGCGGCATACTGCGACGAGCCAAGCACCCCACCGAAGGCGGCGATCGCGCGTGTCCCGACTCCAGACCACGGACGGCCTCACCGAGGAGCAGGTCGAGCTCGTCAAGCTCGTCCGCGAGTTCGTCGACGAGCAGATCCTCCCGGTGGCCACCGAGCTCGAGCACCGCGACGAGTACCCGACCGACATCGTCGAGGGCATGAAGGAGATGGGGATCTTCGGGCTGATGATCCCCGAGGAGTACGGCGGCCTCGGCGAGTCACTGCTCACCTATGCGCTCGTCGTGGAGGAGATCGCCCGAGGGTGGATGTCGGTGAGCGGCATCATCAACACCCACTTCATCGTCGCCTACATGATCCTCCAGCACGGCACCGACGAGCAGAAGCAGCGCTACCTGCCCCGGATGGCGACCGGCGAGGTGCGCGGTGCGTTCTCGATGTCCGAGCCGGGCCTGGGGTCGGACGTCGCCGCCATCCGCACCAAGGCGGTCAGGGAGGGCGAGGAGTGGGTCATCACCGGCCAGAAGATGTGGCTGACGAACGGCGGCTCGGCCAACCTCGTCGCCGTCCTCGTGCGCACCGACCTCGGCGAGAGCGACAGCCCGTACAGGAACATGACGACCTTCCTCGTCGACAAGGAGCCCGGCTTCGGCGAGACGGCGCAGGGCATCACCGTCCCGGGCAAGATCGAGAAGATGGGCTACAAGGGCGTTGACACGACCGAGCTCCTCCTCGAGGGGCACCGCGCGCCGGAGGCGCAGGTCCTCGGCGGGGTCCCCGGCAAGGGCTTCTACCAGATGATGGACGGGGTCGAGGTGGGCCGCGTCAACGTGGCGGCCCGCGCGTGCGGCCTGTCGCGGCGGGCGTTCGAGCTCGGCATCGCGTACGCCCAGCAGCGCGAGACCTTCGGCAAGAAGATCGCCGAGCACCAGGGCATCCTGTTCCGCCTCGCCGACATGGCGACCAAGCTCGAGGCGAGCCACCAGATGATGGTCAAGGCGGCCCGGCTCAAGGACGCCGGCGCCCGAAACGACCTCGAGGCCGGGATGGCGAAGTACCTCGCTGCCGAGAACTGCGCCGACGTCGTCGAGCAGAGCTTCCGCATCCACGGCGGCTACGGGTACTCCAAGGAGTACGAGATCGAGCGGCTCTACCGCGAGGCGCCGATGCTCCTCATCGGCGAGGGGACGGCCGAGATCCAGAAGATGATCATCGGCCGTCGCCTCCTCGAGGACTACAAGGCCCGTCAGTAGGTCGGGGCGGGCGGCTCACCGAGGAACTGCTCGTAGGTGTGCCACCCCGCGTCGCGGTACGCCTTCGCGAGCGGGAGCCCGACGTACCGGAAGTGCCACGGCTCGAACCCCATCCCGGTGACCGACGTCCGGCCCTTCTCGTAGCGCAGGAGGTAGCCGAACCGCCACGAGTTCCTCGCGAGCCAGACGCCCTGCGGGGTCTCGTCGATGCAGTCGTTGATCGTGCAGTTCGAGCGGCCGATGGGCAGCAGGTCGACGGCGAGCCCGGTCTGGTGCTCGCTGTAGCCCGGGCGCATGTACCAGGTGTCGGTCCAGGTGCGCCCCTTGAGGGCGAGGTACTTGTCGTAGAGCGCCTTCTGGGTCTCGTACGAGCGGTAGGCGGTGTCGATGCCGAACCGGCCCGCGCCCTCGGAGTTCGACGCCGCGGCCATCCGGGACAGGGCCGCCGCGGCGTCGCTGCGCAGCCTGTGGCCGTTGGCGTAGGGCATCGACGGGACGACGAGGCCGCTCGGCGCGTACGTCCTCGGGGAGATGGCGTTGCGCTTGTTGACGAGGACCCACAGGCTCGACGCGCTGTCGATGCTGCGGCACGCCTCGAGCCGCCCGGCGAGCACCCGGACGACGGCCTCGCCGCCGAGGAGCGTGACGCGGGTGACCGCGGGGCCGGTGAGCGCGGGGCGCACGGCCGCCGGGACGCAGTAGGGGACCGTGTAGTACAGCGGCCGCCGCTGGTGGCCGGCGAGCGGGGCGCCGGCGAACGCGTCGACGAGGCCGTAGCCGTCGGCGAGGTAGGCCGTGCCGGCCGTCATCGACGGCCAGGCGAGGGCGTTGACCTTGGCCGAGGTGTCGTAGCGGTCGGAACCGGACGCGCGCGTCACGTTGCCCGACCCGAGGAGGGCGGCGAGGTCGGCGCCGATCCCGGCCGAGACCGCCCCGGTGCCGCCGACGATCGTCACCGAGCCGACCCCGAGGTCGCGCAGCAAGGTGGCGTCGGCGGGGTCGAGGTCTGCCTTGGTGCCCTGGACGACGAGCAGCGGGGCCCGGTGGCCGGCAGCGGCGATCGCCCCGGCGACGGCGTCGGAGTGGCTGGTGCCGGTGACGACCCACGCCCGGGACGCCGAGGTGAACGCGGTGCGGTTGACCGCGCGCGAGGTCGACATGCGGCTGTCCCCGCTGACCCGCGTCACCGTGGGGGCGTAGCGGGCCGCAGCGCTCGCCACGGCCGGTGAGAGGGTCGAGGTGTTGCCCACGACGATGATCCGCGACGGGTTGAGCCGGTCGAGCTCGGCGGCGACGACCGACGGGATGCCGTCGGGCCGGGTGAGGAGCATGGCCCCGCCGCGGGCGGTGGCGCCCGGGATCGACGAGTAGCCGTCGACCATCGAGGTGCCGCTCACGAGGTGGACGACGGGGGCGGTGGAGCCCGTGGGGAAGGCGGCCTTGGACGCCGCGACCGAGGTGGCGTACCGGTCGGCGCCGGCCAGCCGCGAGATCGCGGGGGCCGCGACCGTGGGGACCCCGGCCGTGGTGGCCGCGGGCGCGGGGGCTGCCGCGAGGGCGGCCACCGCGGCAGCCGCCGTGAGGACGGCGGTGGCGGTCAGGGGTGCGTGCCGGCGGGGGCTCATGCCCCGGCATCGTAGGCACTTCGCGGCAGGGCCGCCCGGCGAGCGCGGCGTGTCCCGGCCCTCGGTCGCCCGGCGGTGGGTCGTCAGTAGGTCGGGGCGGCGGGGCGGCCGAGGAAGTCCTCGAGGGTGTGCCAGCCGCCGTCGTGGTAGGCCCGGGCGAGCTCCTTGCCGACGTAGCGGAAGTGCCACGGCTCGAACCCGACCCCGGTCGTCCCGGTGTACCCGCGCTCGTAGCGCAGGATGAAGCCGTAGCGCCACGAGTTCCTCGCGAGCCAGACGCCCTGCGGGGTCTCGTCGATGCAGTCGTTGATCGTGCAGTTCGAGCGGCCGATGGGCAGCAGGTCGACGGCGAGCCCGGTCTGGTGCTCGCTGTACCCCGGCCGCAGGTACCACCGGTCGGTCCACGTCCGTCCCCTGCGTGCGAGGTACTTGTCGTAGAGCGCGTCCTGGGTCTCTCGGGAGCGGAAGGCCGTGTCGATGCCGAGGGTCCCGGCCCCGGCCACGCGCGAGCCCGCGGCCATCGCGGCGAGGGCTTCGGCGGCGTCCTCCGCCAACCGGTGGCCGCCGTTGTGGTCCATCGGCACGACCTCGAGGTCGTCGGGCACGAAACCCTTGGGGGACAGACCGTTCCGCTTGTTGACGAGCACCCACGCGCTCGTCGGGTCCTCGGTGCTGCGGCAGGGGACGAGGCCGTCCACGAGGCTGCGCACCGATCGTTCGCCGCCGACGACGGTGACGTCGGCGACGGTCGGTGCGAGGACGCCGTCGCGGCTCGCCCCGGGGAGGCAGTGGGGGAACGACCAGTAGAGCGGGGCCGCCGCGTGGCCGGCGAGGACCGATCCCGTGAAGGCGTCGGTGGACCGCGCGGGGTTGACGACGACGGCCGCCGCTGCGGTCGCCCCGTCCCACGCGCGCTCGTGCACCCGCGCCGCCAGGACGAAGCGGTCGGCGCCCTCCACCCGGCGGACCCCACCGGCGCCGAGGGCCGCGGTGAGGCCGGTCGCGACCCCCTCCGCGACCGTTCCGGTGCCCCCGACGACCGTGGCCTGCGCGACCCCGAGCGCGCGGAGCAGGTCGGCGTCGGCCGCGGGCAGGCTGCGGGCGCCCTCGCCGACGACGACGAGCGGCGCCCGCCGGGCGGCTGCCGTCGCCGCCGCGGCCGCGAGGTCGGTCGTGCGCTCCGCCGAGACGACCCAGGCGGCCGCCGACGTGGTGAACGCCGCCCGCGTCACGGCGCGCGCCGCGACGACCGGGTCGTCCTCGTCGACCCGGGTGACGGGGGCGACGCGCCGGGCGGCGTCCTCGACGCGGGAGGACACGGCATCCTCGTCGCCGACGACGACCACCTCGTCGGGCCCGAGGCGCGCGAGCTCCTTCGCCGTGCCGGACGGGAGGCGGTCTCCGGGGGTGAGGAGGACGGCCCCGCCGCGTGCTGCCGCCCCGGGGACGGCGGCCCAGCCGAGCGCGAGCTCGTCGTCGGCCACGAGGTACACGACCGTCGCGGTGCCCTGCCTCGGGACGGCCGTCCGCGCGGCCGTCGCCGAGAGGGCGAAGCGGTCGCCGGCCCGGACGCGGCGCACGGTCGGCGTGTCTCCTGCCCGGGGCCCCGGCGCCGTCGTGGGCGTCGGGCTGGGGGTGGGCGACGGGCTCGGGGACGTCGGAACGGCGGTGGGCGAGGTCGTCCGCGGCGCCGCCCGGCGCTCGTCCTCCTCGCTCCCCGCGACGAGCGCGACCCCGCCGCCGGCCAGCGCCGCGGCCGCGACACCGGCGGCGACGAGGACGGCGGCGCGAGGCATCGAGCCAGCATCCCCGATCGGCCGGGCGGACGCACCCCACGGCCCGGAGGGCGGTCGGCAGCCACCCGGCCGGCGTCCGGTCCCGCCTGCGACAATGGCCCCATGAGCAACCAGCCGATGCGCCCGGGCCTTCGCGCGGCCCTGTCGCTCGAGTACCCGATGTCCCTCTCCGTCTACGACAGCTACGAGGACGCCCAGAAGGCCGTCGACTACCTCTCCGACCACGAGTTCCCGGTCCAGGACGTCCTCATCGTCGGGACCGACCTGAAGCAGCTCGAGCGGGTCACCGGCCGGCTCACGCGCGGTCGGGTCCTCGGCGCCGGCGCGCTGTCGGGCATGTGGCTCGGCCTGTTCATCGGGACGATCTTCGCCCTCTTCGACCCCAGCGGCTTCAACGTCCTCAGCATCGTCGGGACCGTCGCCTTCGGCGCCGTCTTCGGGATGGTGTGGGCGTGGGTCGGGTACGCGCTCGCGCGCGGCCAGCGTGACTTCACCTCGGTGAGCCACGTCGTCGCGAACAAGTACGAGGTGCTCGTCGAGCACAAGCACGTCCAGCGCGGCCGCGAGCTGCTCACCCAGATGGACCCCATGCGAGCCGCCCAGGAGCAGGTCCGCCGGGCCCAGGAGGCCGAGCGCACCCGCGGCACCGACTCCGGGACCGTCACCCCGCCACAGCAGCCGTAGCCCGCTGGGCGGGACCCTGCGGGCGGCGGTCCGGGCCACCGAGGTGGTCCTTCCGGGCCAGTGACAGGCCACGACGGGTCGCGGCAGACTTCTGGGTGGCCCCCACGGGGCGCCGGCCCAGAGGGGAGTTGCCGTGTCCTCAGCTGCCGATCCTCCTGGCCGGGCCGCCACCTCCGACGACCCGGAGTGGCTCGCCGCGCGCCTGTCGGAGGCGCAGGAGCAGCTCGCGGCCTCGAACGAGGTCCTGTCCGTGCTCGCGCGGGCGTCGTCGTCGGAGGAGCAGGTCTTCCAGGCGGTCGTCGACAACGCGCGCCGGCTCTGCGACGCCGACGTCGCCCAGATCAACCTCGCCGAAGGTGGTTCCTATCGCCTCGTCAGCCACACCGGGCACCACCCCGAGTTCGTGGCGTTCGCCCGTGACCATCCGGTGCCGGGGAACCGCGCGACACTCATCGGGCGGGTGGGCCTGGACCGCCGGACGCAGCAGATCGCGGACGTCCTCGCCGACCCGGACTATCACCTCCCGGAGTTCCAGAGGATCGGTCGATACCGCTCGATCATCGGCGCGCCCATGGTCGTCGACGACGAGGTCGTCGGCGTGCTGTCCGTGTGGCGCACGGAGGTCCGGCCCTTCGACGACGACGTGGCGGCCCTCCTGACCACCTTCGCTGCCCAGGCCGCTCTCGCCGTCCGCACCGTGCAGCTCTTCTCCGCCCTCGAGGTCCAGCGGGCCGGGCTGGCGCGCAAGGTCGAGGAGATGCAGGCGCTCGCCGAGATCGGCGACGCCATCAGCGAGATCAACCTCGACCACGACGAGGTGCTGACGACCATCGTCGAGAACGCGGTCTCCCTCGCGGGAGCGGACGGCGGCTCGCTCATGGACTACGACGAGGAGACCCGGCTGTTCCGCGTCCGGGCCGCGTGGGGGACCCAGCCGGCCGTGCTCGAGCGGCTCCAGCAGGTGAGGATCCACGTCGACGAGACGTTCGTGGGACGCGCTGCCCTCGCCGGTACACCCCTCCAGCTCCCCGACCTCACCGAGGTCGGGCGGGACCCGCACCTGGAGATCCTCCACGCGGCGGGGTGGCGCTCGCTCGTCGCGATCCCGCTCGCCCGGTCCGACCGGATCGTGGGCATCCTCGTCGTGCGGCGGCTCACGACCGGGACGTTCTCCGACGAGACCTGCTCGATGCTCCTCGCCTTCGCGTCGCAGTCGGCCGTGGCCCTGACCAACCTGCGCCTCTACCAGCAGCTCGACCAGCAGCGGCGTGAGCTCGAGGAGTCGAGCCGGCACAAGTCGGAGTTCCTGGCGAGCATGTCGCACGAGCTGCGGACCCCGCTCAACGCCGTCATCGGGTTCTCCGAGGTGCTGCTGGAGCAGATGTTCGGCGAGCTCAACGACAAGCAGGCCGAGTACGTCCACGACATCCGTGACGCCGGCAAGCACCTCCTCGACCTGCTCAACGACGTGCTCGACCTGTCGAAGGTCGAGGCCGGGCGCATGGAGCTGGAGGTGCGCACCTTCGCCCCGGCGGACGCCGTCCACGGCGTCCTCGCCCTCCTGCGCGAGCGGGCCGAGCGCGAGGGGATCCGTCTGGTCGGGGACCTCTCCGCCGCACCGCGTGTCATGCGCGCCGACGAGCTGCGGCTGAAGCAGGTGCTCCTCAACCTCGTCGGCAACGCCGTGAAGTTCACCCCGGCGGGGGGCTCGGTCACGGTGACCGTGCGACGGGACGGCACCGCCGTCGTCATCGGTGTCACGGACACCGGTGTCGGGGTCGCCGAGGACGACCGCGAGCGGATCTTCGACTCCTTCCAGCAGGGGTCGCGCTCGACGTCGCAGGTCGAGGGCACCGGGCTGGGCCTGACGCTGACGCGCAGGATCGTCGAGCTGCACGGCGGCGAGGTGCGGCTGCGCAGCGAGGTGGGCGTGGGCAGCACGTTCGAGGTCGTCTTCCCGGACCAGCCGGAGGACGACGAGCCGCTGCCGACGCGGCTCGAGGAGGTCCTCGACGACCCGCGCCCGACGGTCGTCGTGATCGAGGACGACCCGAGCTCGTCCGAGCTCGTCCAGCTGCACCTGGGCGCCGCGGGGCTGCGACCGGTCGCCGTCCCCAGCGGCGAGGAGGGCCTGGAGGCCGTGCGGGCCCTGCGACCCACCGCGGTCGTCCTCGACATCCACCTGCCGGGGATGGACGGCTGGGACGTGCTCGCCGAGATCAAGGCTGACCCCGCCCTCGCGGCCACCCCGGTCGTCGTCGTCTCCGTCCTGCCCGAGCGCGGACGCGGGTTCGCCCTCGGCGCGGCCGACTACCTCGTCAAGCCGGTGCGCCGGGAGGAGCTGCTGGGTGCCGTGTGGCGCGCGGTGTCGGACGGTCCGGACCACCGGGACGACCACCGCAGCATCGTCGTCGTCGACGACGATCCCGCCGCGCTCGAGCTGATCCGCGCGACCCTCGAACCGCACGGCTGGACGGTCACGACCACGCAGTCCGGGGCCGAGGCGCTCGAGGTGGTCCGCGAGGCCGTGCCGTCCGTCGTCCTCGTCGACCTCCTCATGCCCGGGGTCGACGGGTTCACCGTCGTCGACATGCTGCGGGCCGACCCGGAGCATGCCGCGACGCCGGTGGTCGTCCTCACCTCGAAGGCCCTCACGGCGCGGGACCGCGAGCGGTTGCAGGGGCGGATCGAGTTCGTCGCCTCGAAGGGGCAGCTCGAGCTCGACTGGCTGGCGGGTCGGCTCGCGCAGGTGGCGGTGGCGGGCCGCCGCGGGGCGGGGGGCTCGGGATGAGCGAGGGCAGGGTGCTGCTCGTCGAGGACAACGCGCGCAACCTCAAGCTGGCGCGGGACGTCCTCGAGTACGCGGGGTTCCTCGTCGTCGCCGTCACCACGGCGGAGGACGCCCTCGACGTCGTGCACGACGCCAGCCCCGACGTCGTCCTCATGGACCTCCAGCTCCCCGGGATCGACGGGCACACCGCCCTCGCGCGCCTGCGGAGCGACCCGCGGACCGCGGGCGTCCCCGTCGTCGCCGTGAGCGCCCTGGCGATGGTGGCGGACCGCGAGCGGGCCCTCGCGGCCGGCTTCGACGGCTACATCGAGAAGCCGATCGACGTGCGGGCCTTCCCCGGACAGGTCCGGTCGCACGTGCGCGGACAGGCCGACCCGTGACCGCGCAGGACGCGGGCCTCGTCCTCGTCGTCGACGACCTGGCCCAGAACCAGCGGCTCCTCGACGCGATGCTGTCGCCGCGCGGCTACGACGTGCGCTGCGTGGCCTCCGGTGAGGCGGCGCTGGAGGCCCTCGCGCGCGAGCCCCTGCCCGACGTCGTCCTCCTCGACGTCATGATGCCGGGCCTCGACGGGTTCGAGACCTGCCGGCGGATCCGCGAGGACGAGCGCACGCGCTTCGTGCCGGTCGTCATGGTGACCGCGAGCGGGGCGGCCGAGAAGGTGCGGGCCCTCGAGGCCGGGGCCGACGACTTCCTGACCAAGCCCGTCGACCACCCCGAGCTCCTCGCGCGGGTGCGCTCCCTCGTGCGGCTCAAGCGCTACCACGACACGGTCGAGGCGCAGGCGCGCGACCTCGCCGAGTGGAACGAGCGGCTCGAGGCCCGGGTGGGCGAGCAGGTGGCCGAGCTCGAGCGGCTGGGCCGCCTGCGCCGCTTCCTCTCGCCGCAGGTCGCGCAGGTCGTCGTCGACGGCGGCGACGACTCCTTCCTGCGCAGCCACCGGCGCGAGATCACCTCGGTGTTCACGGACCTGCGGGGCTTCACCTCGTTCGCCGAGCGGGCCGAGCCCGAGGAGATCATGGACGTCCTCGGGGCCTACCACGCGGCGCTCGGCGAGCTCGTGTTCCGGTACGAGGGCACGCTCGAGCACTTCGCCGGCGACGGCATGCTCGTCTTCTTCAACGACCCGGTGCCGTGCGACGACGCGCCCGACCGCGCCGTGCGGATGGCCGTGGAGATGCGCACCGCGGTCGAGGCGCTCGCCGAGGGGTGGCGGCGCCACGGGCACGACCTCGGGTTCGGGGTGGGCATCGCCCAGGGCTACGCGACCCTGGGCCGGGTCGGCTTCCCCGGGCGCTACGACTACGCCGCGATCGGCACCGTCACCAACGTCGCCGCGCGGCTGTGCGCGGTCGCGGCCCCGGGCCAGGTGCTCGTCACGCAGCGGGTGCTCGACGGCGTCACGGGGCCGGCGCTCACCCGCTCCCTCGGGGCCGTCGACCTCAAGGGCATCAGCCGCCGCGTCGAGGTCCACGAGGTCCTCGACGTCGACCTCGTCCGACCGGAGGCCGCAGGATGACCGGACCCACGACAGCCCCGCGACGGCTCGGCGACCTCGACGAGGACGCCCGCAACGCCGAGTTCGACCGCCTCCAGGTCCTCATGCCGGAGGTCTGGCGCGGGATGCGGCGCGACGACCCCCGCGAGTCGGTGGTCGTCGTCCCCTCGATGACGGTCGACCGCGTCGTCGAGGGCACGGGCGGCACGATGAGCCAGGCGCTCGAGGAGCGCTTCCTGTTCCTCCTCCTGCTGCTGCGCCAGCCGCGCCTGCGGATGGTCTACGTGACCTCGCAGCCGATCGACCCCATGGTCGTCGAGTACTACCTCTCCCTCCTGCCCGGCGTCATCCCGAGCCACGCGAGGGCCCGGCTGCACCTCGTGTCGGTCGGTGACGACGGCCCGGACTCGCTGACGCACAAGCTCCTCGCCCGGCCCCGCGTCCTCGAGGAGATCCGCGCCCTGGTGCCGGATCCGGCTCTCTCGCACCTGATCCCGTACACCACGACGGCCGCCGAGCGGGACCTCGCCATCGTCCTGGGCATCCCGATGTACGGCGCCGACCCCCGGCTGTTCGAGCTCGGCACGAAGACGGGCTGCCGCCGCGTCTTCGGGCGGGCGGGCGTGCGCCATCCCTCCGGCCGTGAGGACCTGCGCAGCCGTGAGGAGGTCGTCGACGCGCTCGTCGCGCTCCACGCCGGTGGCGCGCGCGCCGCGATGGTCAAGCTCAACGAGGGGGTCTCCGGGCGCGGCAACGCCGTCGTCGACCTCGAGGGGCTGCCGGCCCCCGGGTCCCCGGGGATCGCCGAGGCGGTCGCCGCACGGGTGGCGGTCATGGCGCTCGAGGACGAGCGGATCGACGTCGACACCTTCCTCGCCAAGCTCGCCCAGAAGGCGGGGATCGTCGAGGAGCGGGTCACCGGGGACGAGCTCCGCAGCCCGAGCGTGCAGCTGCGGGTCACGCCGCTCGGGGAGGTCGAGGTCCTCTCGACCCACGACCAGCTGCTCGGCGGACCCAGCGGCCAGTCCTACCTCGGCTGCCGGTTCCCGGCCGACCCGGCGTACGCCGCCCTCATCACGGCCGACGCGGAGCGGATCGCCGCGGTGCTGGCCGCCGAGGGGGTGCTGGGGCGCTTCGCGGTCGACTTCGTCACCGTCCGCCGCGGCGAGGAGTGGGAGGCGCACGCCATCGAGGTCAACGTCCGCAGGGGCGGCACGACCCATCCCTTCCTCACCCTGCAGTTCCTCACCGACGGTCGGTACGACCCCGCGTCCGCGGCCTTCGTCACCCCGTCCGGCGACGAGCGGCACCTCGTCGCGACCGACCACCTCGAGGACCCCAGGCTCAAGGGACTGCGGCTGCTCGACCTCTTCGACCTGGTCGCGCGGTCGGGCCTGCACTTCGACCCCTCCCGCCAGACGGGCGTCGTCTTCCACATGATGACTGCCCTGACCACCCACGGCCGGGTCGGGATGACGGCGATCGCCGCCACCCCGGAGGCGGCCCAGGAGCTCTACGAGGAGGCCGAGAGGGTCCTCCTCGAGAGCTCCGAGGCCGCCCTGCGCGACGCGACGCTCCCCTCCTGAACGCCGCCTCGCGCCTCACGGGGCCATCGACCCCGCGTGCAGCAGGGCCTCGATGACGACCTCGCGCCACGAGCGGGCGGTCCGGGCCGTGCGGCAGGACGCGCCGCCGCAGCGGCACTCCCAGACCCAGCGCCCGTGCTGGCGCCGGACCGACGGGTGGTGGTGGGCGGTGTCGTGGGGGTGGCGGGTCCGCATCGTGGGCTCCTCGGGTCGTCGGGTCCCTGCCACGGTGCCGCCGGCACGCGCCCGGGTCTGTGCCCGCGCGGACGCTGCGAGTGTCTCGGGGATGACACGGCGCCGCTCCGGGTGCTCCACTGTCGAGGTGGAGATCGACCTGCTCGGCGGGGTCCCGGACCCGGCCCGGCGTGCCCTGCTCGCGGCCGCCGTGCGGCGCCGGTTCGAGCGCGGTGAGGTGGTCTTCCACGAGGGAGACCTCGCCGACACCGTGCACTGGGTCGTCGAGGGCCGCGTCGCCTCGCGCCGCACCACGCCCTCCGGGGACACGGTGATCCTGGCCGTCGTCGGCCCCGGCGAGCTCGTGGGGGAGATGGCGCTGCTCTCGCCGCGCGCCCGGCGCACGACGGCGGTCGTCGCCCTCGAGCCGGCCGTGACGATGGCGGTCGGGTTCGGCGACGTCGACCGCCTGCGCCGCCGGCACCCCGACCTCGACCGGCTGCTCCTCGACCTCCTCGCCCACCGGGTGCGCCGCCTGTCCGACCACCTGCTCGACGCCCTCCACGTCCCGGCCGGACAACGTGTCGTGCGGCGCCTCGCCGAGCTCGGCGCGACGTACGGGGCTGGCTCGTCGGGGGAGGTGGTCGTCCGCCTGACGCAGAGCGAGATCGGCGAGCTCGCGGGGTCGTCGCGGCCGGTGACGAACCAGGTCCTGCGCCGGCTCGAGGAGGATGGTCTGGTCCGGCTCGGCCGGGGTGCGGTCACGCTCCTCGACCCGGCGGGCCTGGTGCGCCGCGCGGCCTCCTGACCGCAGGCGCCCGCACGCCGACGGGTGGCACCCGTGCTCCCGACCCGTCGGACCGGCGCGGCGCTATCGTCGGCGGATGGACAGCCCCTCGGCCACGGCCGCGGCCCTCGAGCCGCTCGAGACGACCTTCTCCTCCGTCCTGTGCGTCGTGGCGCACCCCGACGACATCGAGTACGGGACGGCCGCCGCCGTGCACCGCTGGGTCGGCGAGGGCGCCACGGTGCGCTACTTCCTCCTCACCCGTGGTGAGGCCGGCATCGACACGATGGACCCCGCGGGGGCCGGGCCGGCGCGCGAGGCCGAGGAGCGGGAGAGCGCCCGGCGCGTGGGGGTGGAGGACGTCGCGTTCGGGGACCACCCGGACGGGGCGATCGAGTACGGGGTGGCGCTGCGCCGCGACATCACCCGCGCGATCCGCCGGACCCGCCCCGACCTCGTCGTCGCGCAGACGTGGGACCTGCGGTTCGCCGGCGGGATGGTCAACCAGGCCGACCACCGGGCCGTCGGCCTGGCCACCCTCGACGCCGTCGCCGACGCGGGCAACCGCTGGCTGCACCGCGACCTCGACGCCGAGGGGCTCCAGCCGTGGGGTGGCGTCACGGCGGTCGCCGTCGCCGGGTCACCGACGCCGACGCACTTCGTCGACGTGTCGGGTGAGCACTTCGAGGCCGCCGTGCACTCGCTCGAGGCGCACGAGGCGTACAACTCGGTGCTGCCGGAGGACTTCCCGAAGCCTCGCGCGCTGCTCCAGATGATCCTCGGGGGAGGCGGGGAGCGGGTCGGGGTCGAGCACGCCGCCCTCTTCGACGTCATCCGCCGCGGCTGACGCTCCTCAGGCGTTCGCGCAGGTCAGCGACCCTGCAGCCGGGCCACCCACGCCTCGACGTCGTCGGCGCTGCGCGGCATCGAGGCCGAGAGGTTCTCGCACCCGTCCTCGGTGACGACGACGTCGTCCTCGATGCGGATGCCGATGCCGCGGAACCGCTCGGGCGCCTTGAGGTCGTCGGCCTTGAAGTAGAGCCCGGGCTCGACGGTGAGGACCATGCCCGGTGCCAGCTCGGCGTCCATGTACTCCTCGCGGGTGGCGAGGGAGCAGTCGTGGACGTCGAGGCCGAGGTGGTGGGAGGTGCCGTGGACCATCCAGCGGCGGTGGTACTGGCCGTGCTCCTTGTCGAGCGTGGCCTCGACGTCGATGCCCTCGGGCAGCAGGCCCCACCCGTGCAGGTGCTCGGCGATGACGCGGATGGCGGCGGCGTGCACGTCGGAGAACCTGTTCCCGGGCTTCACCGCGGCGATGCCGGCCTCCTGCGCGGCGTACACGGCCTCGTAGACCTCGCGCTGGGCGTCGGTGAAGGTGCCGTCGACGGGCAGGGTGCGCGTGATGTCGGCGGTGTACAGGCTGTCGACCTCGACCCCGGCGTCGATGAGGACGAGCTCTCCCTCGCGGACCTCGCCGGTGTTCCGGACCCAGTGCAGGGTGTTGGCGTGGTCGCCGGCGGCGCAGATCGAGTCGTAGCCGACCCCGTTGCCGCCGTGCCGGGCGTACAGGCCGAACGTCCCCTCGAGCCACCGCTCCCCGCGGCCCCTGGCCACGGCCTCGGGCAGCGCGGCGACCATCGCCTCGAAGCCGACCTCGGTCGCGTCGACGGCGGCCCGCAGCTGCTCGACCTCGTACGCGTCCTTGACCATCCGCAGGTGGGAGATGGTGTGGGCGAGGGCGTCGTCGGACTCGACGAGTGTCTCCTCGGCGGCGCCGTTCTCGACCCGGGTGGTGTCGAGGCGGGCCGTGAGCTCCTTGTCGGCGTCGCGGACGACGCGCACGGTGACCTCGCCGGCGTCCTTGGCGACGGCGGCGTCGAGCTCGTCGATGTGCCGCCCGGTGATCCCCAGCTCGACCTCGAGGTCCTCGATGGTGGGGCGCGCGCCCACCCAGAACTCGCCGTAGCGGGCGTCGGCGAAGAACTCGTCGGTGTCGCGGTCGGCGAGGGGGCGGAAGTACAGGACGGCCTCGTGGCCGGTGTCCTCGCCGTCGTCGCCCACGATCGGCTCGAGGACGAGCACGGCGTCGGGCTCGCGGTCGGCGCCGAGGCCGGTGAGCCACGCGAACGCCGTGTGCGGGCGGAAGACGTAGTCGGTGTCGTTGCTGCGGACCTTGAGCCCACCGGCCGGGATGACGAGGCGCTGCCTGGGGTAGGCGGCGCTCAGGACCTCCCGGCGGGCAGCCGCCCAGGGAGCGGAAGGGGCCTGCTCGGTGGCGGTCGGGCGTCGCGGGGCCCAGTCCTCGCGCACGAACGCGCGGAACTCGTCGGTGGTCGCCCGGGCGCGGTTGTCGGCCTGCTTCTGCTCTTCACTCACCCCGCCATGCTGCCACGGGAGGGGTGTGAGACCGACCACGCCCTGACCCGCTCGGTTTGCGATCGCGTCGCCGATCTGGTCAGACTGGACGGATGGGCAGGCACAGTGCACCGCGTCGTCGGGGACCGATCATGGTCACCGGGACGGCCGCAGGACTCCTGACCGCGACCGGTCTCGTCGTGGGCTTCTCCCCCGAGCTGGGCACCCACGGGCTGGACCGTCCTCCGACCGCACGGGCGGCCGAGCCGATCGACCTGACGTCGACCACGCCGACCTCCACCCCCAGCTCCACGCCGTCGACGACCCCCTCCCCGGAGGAGACGGCGACAACCCGGGCGCGGTCCACGGACGGCACGGCCTCGCGGAGCTCGACGCGCACGAGCGCGCCGACGACCGAGGCGGAGCCCACGCCGACCCCCACCGAGACGGCGAAGAACTCCCCGAACCCCAACTCGACGAAGAAGCCGGGCAACGGCGGCGGTGGTGCCGACTCGAGCACCGCGTCGGCGACCACCTCCACGGACGAGACGACCGAGGACCCGGGCCTGCTCGCCGGGACGATCGGCTCCCTCCCGATCCTGCCGTGACCGACGAGGGGACGCTGGCCGATCGCCTGCGTGCCCACTTCGGCCACCGCGACCACCTCTACGGCGTCCTCCTCGCGGAGCTGGCCGACGACTGGGACGCCGGCGGCCTCGCTCGCGAGCTCTTCGAGGGGTGGGAGGACGCCCCGGCCCGCCAGTTCCCCCAGCTCCGACTCCTCGCCGGGCTGTTCCGCATCGTGCTGCGCGGCGACGCCCCCCACCTCGAGGGCTACTACCCCTGCCTGGGCGGCGACCTGGACGCCGAGGACGCCTGGGCGGCGGTGCGCCCCGTCCTCGCCGCCCACGTGGTCGAGCTGCACGAGGCGCTCTCCGAGGCGCCCCAGACCAACGAGCCGGCACGGACCGCGGGGCTGCTCGTCGGCCTCGCCGAGGCGGTTCGATCGAGCGGGCTGCGGCGGGTCCGGCTCCTCGAGCCGGGGGCGTCGGCCGGGCTCGGCCTCCTCGTCGACGGGTACCGCTTCGTCGGCGACGACTGGGCCGCAGGCCCGCAGGACAGCCCGTTCGTCGTCGAGGGCTGCGGCCTCCCGGGCTTCCGTCCCGAGCGGTTCGAGGTCGTGGGGCGGCGCGGCTGCGACCTCGCCCCCGTCGACGCCACGACCGCCGAGGGCGCCGCGTACCTCACCTCCTTCGTGTGGCCGTGGCACCTCGACCGGCACCGCAGGCTGGCGGCCGCGCTGGACGTCGCCGGCCGGCTCCGCCCGGCCGTCGACGCCGCCGGGGCCGCGTCCTGGGTGTCCGAGCAGCTCGCGGCACCGACGGCCGACGACGTCCTGACGGTGGTCTGGCACTCGGTGACCCGCCTCTACTGGCCCGCGGAGGAGACGGCCGCGACGGAGGCGGCGATCGACGCGGCCCGGAGCCGGATGCCGCTCGCGCACGTCGCGTACGAGCACCCGCTCCCCGAGGGGTCCGGCGCTCCGGTCGGGATGCCGCTCGTCGAGGTGGACGGCCGCGTGGTCGCGGAGGGCGACCACCACGGCCCGCCCCTACGCTGGCCCCGATGACCGAGCCCGCCCGCCCACCGCGACCCCCACGCCCGCCGCGCAGCCGCGCCGAGGCCCGGCTGGTCCAGCGGCCCTCGCCGGCCGTCATCGCCCGCCGCCGCCTCGTCGTCGGCGGTGGCGCCGTCCTCGGCCTCGGCGCCCTCGGCTACGGCGTCTCGGAGCTCGTGGGCGGGGATGCCGCGACGTCGGCGGCGCCGTCGCCCAGGGCGACAGGGTCCTCGGCCACCGGTTCCGCGACGCCCACTGCCTCGCCGGCGGCGTCGCCGTCCCCGTCGCCGTCGACGCCCACCGCCGCGGCCGTCGTGGAGGCGCCCCGGCTCACCGCCCGCCTCGAGGACTACCTCGACGAGCGGCGCGGGACCCTCGGGCTCCAGCTCGTGGACCTCGACCGCAACCAGGTCTTCCGCTTCCGGGCCGAGCCCGGGCTGTGCTACAGCACGATCAAGGTCCTCATCCTCACGACGGTGCTGCGGCTGGGCCAGGAGGACGGCAAGCAGCTCAGCGAGCGCCAGCGCGGGCTCGCCGAGCGGATGATCACGCGCAGCGACAACGCGGCCACCGAGACCCTCCTCGCCCAGGTCGGCCGCCCGGAGGTCGAGCGCGTCGCCGGCCTGGTCGGGATGAAGGAGACCGAGATCGACACCGGCTGGTGGGGGCACTGGCGCACCGTGCCGGGCGACCTCGACACCATGGTGTCGGCCGTGCTGTCCAGCGACGCCGTCCTCGACGGCGCTCGCCGCGCGACGGCCCGGTTCATGATGGCCGACGTCGTCGACGAGCAGCGGTGGGGCGTCTTCGCGCCCGAGGGCGACGACGTGTACGTCGCCGGCAAGAACGGCTGGGGCCCGATGCCCGACGGGTACCACCTCAACACGACGGGCTGGGTCGTGGGGGAGGGGCGCGAGTACGTCCTCGGCGTGCTCTCGACGAGCCCGCGCGGGTTCCGGTACGGCCGTGAGACGATCTCGTCGGTCGCGCGTCTGTGCCACGACGCGCTCGGGGAGGAGCTGGCATGAGGGAGGAAGCCCGCGCGGGTGAGGCGTCCGCGACGGCCGGACGGCGCGCACTGGTCCTCGGGGGGACGGTGGGCCTCGGCCTCGGAGCGCTGGGCCTGTGGTCCGCGGCGCCGGCGTCCGCCCTCGTCGACCCCGGAGCCCGCCGCATCTGGTCGCCGTCCCTCGACCGCGGTGACCCCGTGTCGTCGGCCGGCCCGCGCGGCGTCCTCGTCCGGGCCCACGACACCCGGGCCGAGCTGACCGCCGCCCTCGACCGGTACATGGCCACCCGCGTCGGGGTCGCCGGGCTGTCGGTGCGCGACAACCGCAACGGGCGGTCCTACGCCTGGCGCCCCCGGACCGCCCAGACGCACAGCGCCATCAAGGTGCTGATCCTCGTGGCCACGCTCAAGGTCGCCCAGGACCGCGGGCGCGAGCTGACGGCCACACAGAAGGCGCAGTGCTCCCGGATGATCCGCTACTCCGACAACGACGCCACCGACGCGCTGATGGTGGCCGTCGGCGCCCCGTACTGCCAGCGCGTCGCGAACGCCCTCGGGATGACGAGCACGACGGTGTTGGGCGGCACCGGTTTCCGCTCGGCCACGTGGTGGGGACACTCGACCTCGACGACCCGCGACCTCCTCGTCCTCGAGGACTCGCTGCTGCGCACGAGCTACCTGACGCACTCGCGGCGGGCCTACGCGCGCGGGCTCATGGCGTCGGTGACCTCGACCCAGACGTGGGGGCTCGGTGACGGGCTGCCGTCCGACGTCCACGTCGAGCTGAAGAACGGGTGGGGCCCGCGCACCGACGGCTACCGGCTCAACGGGCTCGGCCACGTCAACGGCCGCGGCCGCAGCTACCAGATGTCGTTCCTGTCGACGACCAAGGGCGGCTACTCGTACGGGCAGACGACCGTGAACCGGTTGTCCCGCATCGTGTTCGACGAGCTCGCGTACCCGCTGAACTGAGGTCGCCCGGCCGGGGGCGGCTACTCGACGTCCACCCAGTCGAGGGTGCGTTCGACCGCCTTGCGCCACCCCGCGTAGCCGTCGCGGCGCTGCTCGTCGGTCCAGCGCGGCTCCCAGCGCTCGTCCTCCGACCACTTGGCGCGCAGCTCGTCGGTGTCCTGCCAGAAGCCGGTCGCGAGGCCGGCGGCGTAGGCCGCGCCGAGGGCGGTGGTCTCCGGGACGGTCGGCTTGGACACGGGGACGCCGAGGATGTCGGCCTGCAGCTGCATGCACAGCCGGTTCGCCGTGATGCCGCCGTCGACCTTGAGCGTCGTCAGCTCGACACCGGAGTCGGCGGCCATCGCGTCGACGACGTCCTTGCTCTGGTAGCAGATCGCCTCGAGGGTGGCGCGGGCGAGGTGGGCGTTGGTGTTGAACCGGGAGAGCCCGACGATGGCGCCGCGCGCGTCGCTGCGCCAGTACGGCGCGAAGAGCCCGCTGAACGCCGGGACGAAGTAGACCCCGCCGGTGTCCTCGACCTGGGCGGCGAGCGTCTCGACCTCCGACGCCCCGCTGATGATGCCGAGCTGGTCGCGCAGCCACTGGACCGCGCTGCCCGTCACGGCGATCGAGCCCTCCAGCGCGTAGACCGGCTTCGCGTCGCCGAGCTGGTAGGCGACGGTGGTGAGCAGGCCGTTCTCGCTGCGGACGAGCTCCTCGCCGGTGTTGAGCAGGAGGAAGTTGCCGGTGCCGTAGGTGTTCTTCGCCTCGCCCTTGGCGAAGCACACCTGGCCGACGGTCGCGGCCTGCTGGTCGCCGAGGACCCCGGCGATGGGCACCGGGGTGCGCCCGCGCCCTCCGGTCGTCGTGCCGAAGGCCTCGGGGTGGCTGCTCGGGTGGATCGTGGGCAGCATCTCGCGCGGGATGCCGAAGAAGCCGAGCAGCTCGTCGTCCCAGTCGAGCGTCGTGAGGTCCATGAGCATCGTGCGGCTGGCGTTCGTGACGTCGGTGACGTGGAGGCCGCCGTCGGGGCCGCCGGTGAGGTTCCAGACGACCCAGGTGTCGGGGGTGCCGAAGAGGGCGTCGCCGCGCTCGGCGGCCTCGCGGGCCCCCTCGACGTTCTCGAGGACCCACTGCACCTTGCCGGCGCTGAAGTACGTCGCCGGCGGCAGGCCGGCCTTGTGGCGGATGACGTCGCCGCGGCCGTCGGCGTCGAGGGCCTTGGCGATCGAGTCGGTGCGGGTGTCCTGCCAGACGATGGCGTTGTGGAGCGGGCGTCCGGTGCGCCGGTCCCAGACGATGGCCGTCTCGCGCTGGTTGGTGATGCCGATGGCGTGCAGGTCGGCACCGGTGAGGCCCGCCCTCGTGAGGGCGCTGCCGATGACGGTCTGGGTCCGGTCCCAGATCTCCAGCGGGTTGTGCTCGACCCACCCGGCGCGGGGGAGGACCTGCTCGTGCTCGAGCTGGTGGCTCGCCACGGGAGCCCCGTCGTGGTCGAACACGATGAACCGCGTGCTCGTCGTGCCCTGGTCGACCGCGCCGATGAAGTCACCCATGCCCGCAGCGTATTCGTCCGACCCACGACGGTCGTGCCCGCTCGGGACGGTCGTCTCAGGCCGTGATGTGCGGACAGCGCCGTCACCGAACCTCCGGTCGGACCCCCGATATCGGGCGCCCGACCGGAGGTTCGGTGACATCGGCGGCCCGTCCGCCTCGTCATCCACAGGGCGAGGTGGTCAGGGACCCCGTCCACAGATCGCACGCGCCTCTCGCCACCCACGGGTCACCCGGCCAGCCTCGCAGGATGGATGACCGGCTGCTTCGCACCGCGCGATCGCTCGGCGGTGTCTTCTGTTCGGGTGATGCGCACCGCGTGGGGCTCGACGACCAGGAGGTCGACCGCCTCGTCGGTCGCGGTGAGGTCGTCCGGGTGCGGCGGGGCACCTTCGTCGTCGCCGAGGCGCTGCGCCGGGCGAGCCCCGAGGTGGCTTTCTCCCTGAGGGTGCGGGCCGTCCTCAGGGCGCGCGGCGAGAACGTCGCGGCGAGCCACCAGTCGGCACTGGCCCTCCACCGACTGCCGTTGCATCGTGTCGACCTCGCTCGAATCGACCTCGTCGCCGACGTGCCGCGGTGCCGCACCAAGGCGGGCGTCACGACGCATCCGGACCGCGAGGTCAGGGTCGAGACCGTGGACGGATGGCGCGCCGTCTGCGCCAGCAGCGCGCTGGTGCAGGTCGCAGCCGCGAGCGGCCTGGCATCCGGCGTGGTCGCGATGGACGCAGCGCTGCACCGCGGGGTCTGCTCACGGTCGGAGCTGGCGGCGGCGGCGGCGTCGTTGCCCCTGCGTGGGGCCGGAGCAGCCTTGCGCGCCGTGGCGCGCGTCGACCCGTCGAGCGAGTCGGTGGGCGAGACCCTGACCAGGCTCCTGCTCGGCGACCTCGGCCTCGCGCCCAGGTCCCAGGTCGAGATCCGTGATGCCCTGGGCGTCCTCGTCGGTCGGGCCGACTTCGTCGTCGGCGAGTGGGTGGTGGTCGAGTTCGACGGAGCCGTCAAGTACGCGGGCGCGGACGGGCGGGAGGCACTGGTCGCCGAGAAGCGTCGCGAGTCGCGACTGGTCGAGCTCGGGTTCGAGGTCGTCCGCCTGACCTGGGCCGACCTCGACGACCCGACCGAGGTCCTGCGGCGGATCCGCGCAGCCCGGGCCCGGGTGCTCCTGCGGCACTCCTCGTGAGCAGACCGTCCCGGGACCCCGTCTGCCACCGAACCTCCGTCGTGCCACCCGATATCGGGCGTCCGAACGGAGGTTCGGTGGCGGACGGGGGAGGTCGGCGCCGTCATGGCGCAGATCCGGTGTGGGGAAGGGCACGCCGTGGCGGGCTGCTCATCGGTGGCCGGGCACGGGAGGATGGCCGGACCACGCCGATCGAAGGAGACATGACGTGCAGTTCGGGCGGAGCTACGAGGAGTTCGAGGTCGGGGCGACCTACAAGCACTGGCCCGGCAAGACGGTCACCGAGTACGACGACCACCTGTTCTGCCTCCTGACGATGAACCACCACCCCCTGCACCTCGACAGCCACTACGCGCAGGAGTCCACGCAGTTCGGCAGGAACGTCGTCGTCGGCAACTACGTCTACTCGATCCTGCTCGGGATGTCGGTCCCGGACGTCAGCGGCAAAGCCATCGCGAACCTGGAGATCGAGAGCCTGCGCCACGTCGCGCCCACCTTCCACGGCGACACCCTCTACGGCGAGACGACCGTCCTGGACAAGTGGGAGAGCACGAGCAAGGACGACCGGGGTGTGGTCCACGTCGAGACGATCGGCTACAACCAGGACGGCACGGTCGTGTGCATCTTCCGCCGCAAGGTCATGGTCCCGAAGGAGAGCCACCTCGCGGCCCGCGGGGGCGAGCAGCCCGGGCGCCCGACGCCGGTGCCCGACCGCAGCTGGCCCGGCCCGGCCGCCGCCACGGACCCCGCCTCCTGAGGTCCCGCCGCGCCGGGGGGACGCGGACGGGGCCCACTACGCTGGCGAGGTGCCGATCGACCTCCACACGCACTCCAGCGCGAGCGACGGGACCGAGGCCCCGGCCCTCGTCGTCGAGCGGGCCGCGGAGGCCGGCATCGACACCATCGCCCTCACCGACCACGACACGACGATGGGGTGGGACGAGGCGGCCGCAACCGCGCGCCGGTTGGGGGTCACCCTGGTGCGCGGCATCGAGGTCAGCTGCACCCGTGGCTGGCAGAGCATCCACCTGCTCGCCTACCTCCCCGACGACCGGCACCCCGACCTCGTCGCCGAGCTCGAGCGCGCCCGCGACAGCCGGGACCACCGCCTGGACCGCATGGTCGAGAAGATGGCGCGCGACGGCATCCCGGTCACGGTCGAGGCCGTGCGCGCGGAGGTCGAGGACGGTGCGACGGTCGGGCGCCCGCACATCGCGGACGCCCTCGTGACCTCCGGTGTCGTCGGCCACCGCGACGAGGCGTTCGCCCGGTGGCTCGGCAACGACAGCCCCTACTACGTGCCCCACTACGCCCCCGACCCCGTGCGTGCCGTCGAGATCGTGCGGGCCGCCGGCGGTGTGCCCGTCATCGCGCACGCCTGGTCCGGCACGCGGGGGCGGGTCGTGTCCGACCGCGTCATCCGCGAGATGGCGGACGCGGGGATGGCCGGCATCGAGGTGCACCACCGCGACCACGACGAGGACGCCGTCGCCCATCTGGGCGCGCTCGCCCGCCGCCTCCGGCTCCTGGCGACGGGCAGCAGCGACTACCACGGCGAGGGCAAGCTCAACCGGCTCGGCGAGCACACGACCGACCCCGACGTGCTCGCCGCCATCGAGGACCTCGCGAGCGGGACCGAGGTGGTCCGGCCGTGAGCTGGTTCGACGTCGCGCTGTTCACCTCGACCTTCGTGACGCTCATCGTCATCCTCGACCCGCCGGGCGCCATCCCGATCTTCCTCGCGCTGACCGGACCGCTCCCGCCGGCGCAGAAGGCCGCGGCCGCGCGGCGGGCCTCGCTCGTCGCGCTCGGCGTCATCGCCTCGTTCGCGGTCTTCGGGCAGCGGATCCTGGACTACCTGCACATCTCGCTGCCGGCCCTGCAGGCGAGCGGTGGCCTGCTGCTCCTCATCGTCGCGCTCCAGCTGCTGACCGGGGCCGAGTCCGAGCAGCACGCGGATGCCGGGGTCAACGTCGCGCTCGTGCCGCTCGGCACCCCGCTGCTGGCGGGCCCGGGCGCCATCGTCGCGACGATGCTCGCGGTGCAGGGCGCGGAGGACGCCGGGGGAGTGGTCGCCGTCGGCACGGCCCTCGTCGCGGCGCTGCTCGTCGTCTTCCTGACGTTCCGGTTCGCGAGCCCGCTCGCCCGGGTCCTCAAGGACAGCGGCATCGTCCTGCTGAGCCGGATCGCCGGCCTGCTGCTGTCGGCGATCGCCGTGCAGATGGTCGCCGACGCGGTGCGTGCCTTCGCCGCCGGCGAGGGCTAGCCGAGCTCGTCGAGGACGGCCGGCAGCACCTCGTGCATGTCGCCGATGACCGCGTAGTCGGCCTTGGTGACCATCGGGGCGTCGGGGTCGGTGTTGACGGCGATGATCGTCTTGCTCGACGCGCAGCCGGCCCAGTGCTGGATGGCGCCGGAGATGCCGCAGGCGATGTACAGGTCGGGCGCGATCCGCGAGCCGGTCTGGCCGACCTGCTCGTGGTGGGGCCGCCAGCCGAGCGAGGTGACGACGCGCGAGACGCCCACCGCGCCGCCGAGGCGCGCCGCGAGCCTCTCGACGTCACCGAACCCGTCGGGCCCGCCGGCGCCGCGGCCGCCGCCGACGACGACCCGCGCGGACGTCAGCCCGGAGGCGTCGCCGGACTCGCGGTTCTCGGTGCGCACGACCTGGGCGCGCAGGTCCTTGGGGCCGACGGTCACCGTGAGCGGGGAGACGGTCGCCGCACCGGGCGAGGCCGCGGCCGAGGGCTCGACCGCGTGCCCGGCCATCGACATCAGGCGCACGCGCGAGTCGACCGTGGCGCGCTCGAGCGCGGCGCCGCCGACGACCTGTCGCTGCACCACGAGCGGCGTCAGCGACTCGACCGAGACGACGTTGGCGGCCATCCGCAGGTTGCGCCGGGCCGCGACGTGCGCGAGCACCTCGTTGCCCCGGCCCGTGCCGGGCGCGACGACGAGGTCGGCCCGGGCGGCCCGCCCGGCGGCCTCGACGACCGCAGCCCAGGCGGCCGCGGCGTACCGGGACAACGCGGGGTCGTCGGCGGTGTGGACGACGGCCACGCCGGACTCGGCGCAGTCGGCGACGAGGGGGTCGGGGGCGGGACCCACGACGACGGCGTGGAGGTCGCCCGCGCCGAGCCCGCGGGCGAAGGTCAGGGCCTCGCGGGAGACGAGCGACGCGCGCCCCTCCTCGACCTCGACGAGCACGAGGACGCTCATCGCGACACCACCCCCAGCTCACGCAGGACCCCGACGAGGGCGGGCGCCGCGGCGGCACCCTCCCCGAGGACGGTCACCTGGCTCGGCGGCGCCTCGGGCACCGTGAGCGCCTCGCGCCCCGACCCGACGGGGCTCCCGGTCCACGCGATGGTCTCGACGGGCGCCTTCTTCGCGCGCATCCGGCCCATGACACTCGGGTAGCGCGGCGCCACGCCGCCCTCCATGACGGTGACGACCGCGGGCAGCTCGACGTCGAACACCTCGGTGCCGTCGGGTCCCTCACCGCGCAGGGTGGCCCGGCCGGAGGAGACCTCGACCGTCTGGATGCCGGCCACCACGGGGCGGTCGAGCAGGTACGCGAGCCGGACCCCGACCTGGAAGTCGCCGGTGTCGGCGGCGTCGTTGCCGAGGAGGACGAGGTCGTACGTCGTTCCCGCCTCCGCACGGGACGCCACGGCCGCGGCGATGGCGGACGCCACGTCGGCCGGGCCCAGCAGGTCGGCGTCGGCCTCGACGAGGATCCCGTCGGTGGCGCCGACCGCGATGCCGGCCCGCACCTGCTCCAGGCTGTCCTCGGAGCCCACCGACAGCACGGTGACGACGCCGTCGGTGCCCTCGGTGAGGGACACGGCGAGGGCGACCGCGGCCTCCTCGTGGGCGCTCGTCGTGTAGCCGGCGTACCGTCCGTCGACGCGCATCCCGTCGGCGGTGAGGACGACCTCGCCGGTGGGGTCGGGGACCCGCTTGACGCAGACGAGGACGTTGGTCACGCGAGCCCCCGGATGCGAGCGTTCTCCGGGTCGAAGAGTGGCGTCGCGTCGACCGCGGCGACCGTGACCGGGTAGAGCTCCTCCATGTACGACACGGCGAGCTGGTTGCCCACCGTGGCCTCCGACGGTGGCAGGAACGCCATGAGGACGTGCTTGCCCAGGCTCGGGGCCGACCCGGCGGTCGTGACGTACGGGTGGCGGCCGTGGCCGTCGGTGAGGGTGCCGCCGTCGCGGGTGAGGATCGGCTCACCGCCGAGCATGTAGCGCTTCACGCCGCTCGCGGAGGTGTGGTCGTCGACGGTGAGCGAGCAGAGGACGGCCCGGGGCGCCTCGGCGGCCTGGGCGACGACGGCCTCCTTGCCGATGAAGTCCTGCTCCTTCCACCTGGCCCGGGACATGCCGGTCTCCATGAGGGTGCGCTCGGTGTCGAGCTCGTACCCGTAGGCGCGGTAGCCCTTCTCGATGCGGCCGGTCGTGCCGTAGACGCCGATGCCGACGGGCACCATCCCGAGGGGGGTCCCGACCTCGAGGAGGCGGTCCCACAGGGCCGCACCGGACTCCATCGGGGTGTAGAGCTCCCAGCCGTACTCGCCGACGTACGAGATGCGCGACGCGAGGACGTGGAGGGAGCCGACCTCGATCTCGCGGCAGGTGCCGAACGGGAAGCCCTGGTGCGAGACGTCGGCGTCGGTGACGGCGGACAGGATCTCGCGCGCCTTCGGGCCCCAGAGGCCGATGGTCGTCCACGCGGAGGTGAGGTCGACGACGACCGCGCCACCGTCCTCGGGCATGCGGTCGGAGAACCACTTCTTGTCGGCCATGCCGTGCGCGCCGCCGGTGACGACCCGGAAGCGGTCGTGCGCCAGGCGCATGACGGTGAGGTCGGATCGGAAGCCGCCCGTCTCGTCGAGGACCGGGGTGTAGACGACGCGGCCGATCCGCACGTCGGCCTGCGCGACGATGATCCGCTGCACGGCCTCGAGCGCCCGGGGACCGATGACGTCGAAGATCGCGAACGCGGACAGGTCGACGAGGCCGGCGGTCTCGCGCATCTGGAGGTGCTCGGCGTTGATGATCGGGCTCCACCAGCGCGCGTCCCACTCGTGCTCGCGCGGCATCGTCGCCTCGGGGCCGAACGTGTCGACCAGCGCGGCGTTCGAGGCGTACCAGTGCGGGCGCTCCCAGCCGGCGGTCTCGTAGAAGACCGCGCCGAGCTCCTTCTGGGAGGCGTGCATCGGGGCGAGCCGCACGCCCCGGTCGCTCTCGTACTGCTCGGAGGGGTGGACGATCCCGTAGGTCTTCTGGAACGACTCGCCCGTGCGCGCCTTGACGTGCGCGCGGGTCCGCTGGTGGGGGTGGAACCGGGCGATGTCGGAGTGGCCGAGGTCGATCTCGGGGTTGCCGTGCGTCATCCACTCGGCGACGGCGCGTGCAGTGCCCGGGCCCTCCTTGATCCACACGGCGGCGGCCGACCAGAGGCCCTTGACCTCGGGGGTCTCCCCGAGGATCGGGAAGCCGTCCGGGGTCAGTGACAGCAGCCCGTTGATGGCGTAGCGGATCTCGGCGCGCTCGTCGCCGAGGAGCTCGGGCATCAGCTCGAGGGCCTGCTCGAGCTGGGGGTCGAAGTCGTCCTCGGTGAAGGGCAGCTCGGTGGGCGAGAGCTTGCTCTGCTCGATCGAGGGGATGTCCTCGGGGTCCCAGAGGATCGCGCGGTGGGCGTAGGAGCCGACCTCCATGTCCGAGCCGTGCTGGCGCTCGTAGCAGAAGGTGTCCATGTCGCGCACGATCGGGAAGCTGATCTCGCCGGGCTTCTCGGCGAGCACCTCGCAGGGGCCGACCGAGATCATCTGGTGCACGGCCGGGGTGAGCGGGATGTGGGCCCCCGCCATGCGCGCGATCTTCGGGCTCCACACGCCGCAGCAGATGACGACCGTCTCGGCCTCGATGCGCCCCTGGTTCGTCTCCACCGCGCGGATCCGGCCGTCGACCACCTCCATGCCGGTGACCTCGACGTTCGGGACGGTGGTCAGCGCACCCTTGTCGATGGCGCGGTCGCGCATGATCGTCCCCGCGCGCAGGCTGTCGACGACGCCGACCGTGGGGAACCACGCCGCGCCGACGATGACGTCCTTGTCGAGGAAGGGCACCTTCTCGGCGACCTGCTCGGGGGTGACGAGCTCGGCGGGGATGCCCCACGCCTTGGCGCTGCTCATCCGGCGCCGCAGCTCCTCCATCCGCTCCTCGGTGCGTGCCACCTCGAACCCACCGGACTCGGTGAAGACGCCGAGCTCCTTGTACTGGCGCATCGAGTCGAGGGTGATGTCGGCGAACTCGCGCGAGTGGTCGACGGGGAAGATGAAGTTGCTCGCGTGGCCGGTGGAGCCGCCGGGGTTCGGCAGGGGGCCCTTGTCGAGCTGGACGATGTCGGTCCAGCCGAGCTCGGCGAGGTGGTACGCGAGCCCGTTCCCGACGATGCCGGCCCCGATGACGACGCAGCGGGCGGAGGCGGGGAGAGCGGCCATCGTGGGTCCTTCCAGTGGTGCGTATAGCGCAACGCGATGCTTCATGTGCAACGCGAGGTCCAGTCTGGCAGAAGCGCCGGGTGGTGCCAACACCTCGCACGGGCGCGCTGCCCGGGTCCCGACAGGCGGACCCGGGCGGCGCGCGTCGTGCCGGGGAGGGGGTCAGGTCAGCCAGGCGTCGACCTTGTCCTTGTTCTCCTCGATCCACTTCTTGGCGGCGTCCTCGGGCGACATCTTGTCGACCGCGATGTACTTCGCCACCGTGTTCTGGTCCTCGTTGGACCACTGGAACTTCTTGACGAACGCCACCCCGTCGTCGTCGGTCTGGGCGGCCCACTTCGTGCTGAGGATCTTCTTCAGCACGGTGTCGGGGTAGTCGCAGGCCACCTTGGCCGGGTCGTCCTGACAGCCCTCGGTGTACGGCGGCAGCTTGACGGCCTGCAGCGGCACGTCGGCGAAGAGGTACTGGGGCTCCCAGAAGTAGCCGATGAGCCACTCCTTGTTCGCCTCGGCCTTCTTGAACGCCTCGAGCGAGGCGGCCTCGCCGCCGGAGAAGACGACCTTGAAGTTCAGGCCGAGGTTCTTGATGATCGCCTCGTCGAACTGGACGTACGACGGGTCGGACCCGAGGAACTGGCCCTTGCCGCCGGACTCCGACGTCTTGAACTTGTCGGCGTACTTGTTGAGGTTCTTGTAGTCCAGGACGTCGGGGTTCTCCTTGGCCAGCCACGGCGGGACGTACCAGTGGATGATCCCCTTGTTGCCGTTGGGGCCGCCGTCGATCGCGGACCCGTCGCCGCCCTTGTCGGCGAAGAACTTCTTCTCGAGGTCGGGGTGGCCCCAGTCCTCGATGACGACGTCGACCTCGCCGGTGCCGAAGCCCTGCCAGGAGACGTCCTCCTTGAGGTCCTTGTAGGTCACCGTGCAGCCGAGCCGGCTCTTGGCGACCTCACCGACGACGTAGGCGCTCGCCTCGTAGCTGACCCAGGGGTTGACGGCCATGTTGATCGTGCCGCAGTTCTTGCTCGCGGCCGAGCTGGCCTGGGCCTTGTTCGACTCGGTCTGGGCGTCGATGTCGCCGCTGCCGCACGCCGCCGTGGCGAGCGCGACGGCGGCGACCGCGGCGGCGGACGTCATCGTCCTCAATGTGATCCTCTGCATGTGCGCTCCTCACGCGGATTTTCGGTGGATGGTGCTGACAGGGTCGGTGGGGGTCAGAAGGGCTTGGGGAACCGCAGCCACTGCATCTCCTTGGGGGCGGGTGACGCGGCGCGGCGGGCGATGCGGTCGAGCATGATGCCGAGCAGGACGATCGTGATGCCGGCGGCGGCCCCCTTGCCCCACTCCTCGCTGCGGGAGAAGCCGATGACGACGTCGTAGCCGAGGGCGCCGGCGCCGACCATCCCGGCGATGACGGCCATGGCGAGGACGAAGAGCAGGCCCTGGTTGGCGGCGAGCACGAGCGAGGGCTTGGCCATCGGCAGCTGCACCTGGCGGATCTGCTGCATGGTCGTCGCGCCGGTCGAGCGCACGGCCTCCATCGTCGTCGGCGACACGCCCTTGACGCCGTCGGCGACGAGCTTGATCGCCACCGGGGCCGCGTAGGCGAGGGCGGCGACGATGCCGGTGAAGCGCGAGGGCCCGAAGAGGACGAGCACCGGCACGAGGTAGACGAACGCAGGGATGGTCTGCCCGGCGTCGAGGATCGGCCGGACGGCGAGGTCGACCGACCGGCGCCGCGCCATCGCGACACCCACGACGACGGCGAGCACCATGCACAGCGCCGTCGCGACGAGGGTCATCGCGAGGGTGATCATCGCGTTGTGCCACAGGCCGAAGTACCAGATGCCGACGAGGCAGGGAACCGTGACGAGCAGCGCCCGGTACCCCCCGATGACGAGGGCGATGAGCGCGATCCCGGCGAAGGCCAGCCACCACGGGGACTCGGCGAGGAAGGACTGCAGCGGGTTGAGCAGGCCGTAGGTGATGCCGTCCTTGAGGGCGCTCGTCGCGGGGGAGATCGCCGTCGTGAACGAGTCGACCGCGCCGTCGGTGGCCTCGGCGATCCTCCGCCCCAGCCCGAGGTCGGCCCACTCCGCCGCCCAGAACTGCTCGCGCGAGAGGTAGACGGCGACGAGGGCGACGAGACCGCCGGCCCCGAGGACGATCCGGTGGGTCCGCGGGGCCAGGCCCTCGCCGCGGGCCACGGCGTCGCCCCGCTCGCTGGCGGCGGTCGTCATCCGGTCGAGCATGATCGCCGTCGCGACGATGAGCAGGCCGGGGATGAGGGCGGTGCCGACGTCGTTGATCCGCAGCCCGGCGAGGACCGGCTGGCCCAGCCCGGGGCCGTCGACGAAGGAGGCGATCGTCGCCATCGACAGCGCGGCCATCGTCGTCTGGTTGAGGCCGACGATGATCGTCCGCTTGGCGAGCGGGAGCTGGACGCGCAGCAGCCGCTGCCACCTCGTCTGGCCGAGGGAGTTCGTCACCTCGATCATCGCCGGGTCGACCGCGCGGATGCCGTGGGCGCTGATCCGGATGAGCGGGGGCGCGGCGTACAGGACGGTGCACACGACGGCGGACGAGGCGCCGATGCCGAAGAACAGCACGATCGGGAGCAGGTAGACGAAGGTCGGCATCGTCTGGAGCAGGTCGAGCACCGGCTCGATGACCTGGTTGGCGCGCTTCTTGGTGCCCGCGAGGATGCCGAGGGGGAGGCCGATGAGGAGGCTGATGGCGACGGAGATGCCGACGATGATGAGCAGGTCCATCGAGTCGGTCCAGAAGCCGAGGACGCCGTAGGAGAGGAACGTCCCGAGGACGAGCAGGGCGATCCGCCAGTTCGCGACGGCGTACCCCACCCAGGTGGCCACGGCCGTGACGCCGAGCCACCCGACGTGCGGGACGGGCCGCGGCTCGGCGGGGACCGACACCAGTCGCTGGAGCCACCCCACGAAGGAGCGGAACAGGTCGGCGATCGCGCCGGTCAGCTGCATCACCGGGTTGGAGTCGCGCCCGGCGAGCATCGTGTCGCGGAACGCGGTGAGCGAGTTCATCACCGGCGTCTTGTCCCGGCCGCCGAGCTCGAGGGTGCTGGTGCCCTTCGTCGCGAGCCAGACGAGGAACCAGAGCACCAGCACGGCCGCGACCGGCTGCCAGCGGGGCGTGGGCTCCTCGATGACGGGCGGTGGCTGCTCCTCGCGGGCGGCCGAGGTCCGCGGTCGTTCCGGCGCGGCGGTCGTCATCACTGCTCCTCGACGACGACGACGCGCAGGATGTCCTCGTCGTCGACGACGCCGATGAAGGTGCCGTTCTCGTCGACGACGCGCACCGGGCCCTGGTGGGCGAGGACCGCCCGGGCGGCCTCCCGGACGATCGTCGTGTCGCGCAGCGTCGGTGCGCCCACGCCCTCCTCGGGCGACGCGGGCTCGCGCATGACCCACTTGAGGGTGAGGACGTGCGACTTGGGCACCTCGGCGACGAAGTCGCGCACGTAGTCGTCGGCCGGGGCGCCGATGATCTCGTCGGGCGCCCCGATCTGCACGATCTCGCCGTCGCGCATGATGAGGATCCGGTCGCCGAGCTTGAGGGCCTCGTCGAGGTCGTGGGTGATGAAGACCATCGTCTTGCCGACCTCGTGGTGCAGCCGGATGACCTCCTTCTGCATGTCGCGGCGGATCAGCGGGTCGAGGGCGCTGAACGGCTCGTCGAACATCAGCACGCTCGGGTCGTTGGCCAGCGCCCGGGCGAGGCCGACGCGCTGCTGCATGCCACCGGAGAGCTGGTCGGGGAAGTTCTGCTCGTACCCGGACAGCCCGACGAGGTCGACCATCTCCTGCGCCCGTGCCCGGCGGCCGGCCTTGTCCTCGCCGCGGATCTCGAGGCCGAAGGCGATGTTGTCGATGACCTTGCGGTGGGGGAGCAGGCCGAAGTGCTGGAAAACCATGGAGATCCGCCGGCGCCGGATGTCGCGCAGCGCCTCCTCGTTCATCGCGGTCAGGTCGGTGCCGTCGAGGAGGACCGTGCCGGCCGTGGGCTCGATGAGCCGGGTGAGGAGGCGCACGAGGGTGGACTTGCCCGACCCCGACAGGCCCATGACGACGAACACCTCCCCGGGGGCGACGTCGAACGAGACGTCGCGGACCCCGATGACGTGGCCGCTCTTGGCCTGCAGCTCCTTGCGGGAGAGCCGGAGGTCGGGCGTGCCGACGAGCTTCTCGGCCCCGGGCCCGAAGACCTTCCACAGGCCGCGGACCGAGAGGGCGGGCGTGCCCGTGCCGGCGACCGGTGCCGGCGCGCTGGGGGTGCTGACGGTGGTGTCGGTCGAGGTCATGGCGGGCCCTTCTTCGTCAGTCCGTGCTCGTGACCGCTGGGGTCGGGGGGTCGAGCGGTGAGCCGGCGCGGTGGCTGTACCAGGGCGCGTCGGAGGGAGGGAGCGGGGTGGCGCCGGCGATGAGGTCGGCCGCCTTCTCGGCGAGCATGACGACGGGGGCGTAGATGTTGCCGTTCGTCACGTAGGGCATCGCGCTCGCGTCGACGACCCGCAGGCCCTGCGTGCCGTGGACGCCCATCGTCATGGGGTCGAGGACGGAGAGGTCGTCGACGCCCATCCGCGCGGTGCAGCTGGGGTGGAGCGCGGTCTCGGCGTCCTCGCGGACCCAGTCGAGGATCTCCTCGTCGGTCTCGACCTTGGGTCCGGGGCTGATCTCGCCGGCGTTGTACGGGGCCATGGCCGGCTGGCCCAGGATGTGCCGGGCGACACGGACGGCCTCGACCCACTCGCGCTGGTCCTGCTCGGTTGACAGGTAGTTGAACAGCAGCGCGGGCTTCATCCGGGGGTCGCTGCTCCTGATGCGGACGTGGCCGCGGGCGTCGGAGTACATCGGGCCGATGTGCACCTGGTAGCCGTGGCCCTCGACCGGGCTGGTGCCGTCGTAGCGGATGGCGATCGGCAGGAAGTGGAACATGAGGTTGGGGTAGTCGACGTCGTCGTTGCTGCGGACGAACCCGCCGCCCTCGAAGTGGTTCGTGGCGCCCAGACCCTTGCGGAAGAACAGCCAGTCGGCGGCGAGCTTGGGGCGGTTGCGCCACCTCAGCCCGGGGGCGATGGAGACGGGCAGCCTGCTGGCGTACTGGATGTAGACCTCGAGGTGGTCCTGGAGGTGCTCGCCGACGCCCCTGACGCCCGCCACCACGTCGATGCCGAGGGGGCGGAGCAGGTCGGGGTCGCCGACGCCGCTCAGCTGGAGCAGCTGCGGGGTGTTGATCGCGCCGCCGCAGAGGACGACCTCGTTCGCGCGCACCGTGTGCCGGCGGCCGGCGGTCGTGTACTCGACCCCGACGGCCCGGGTGCCCTCGAAGAGCACCCTCGTCGTGTACGCCAGGGTGCGCACGGTGAGGTTCGGGCGGTCCATGACCGGGTGCAGGTAGGCCCGCGCGGCCGACAGGCGCCGCCCGCGGTGGACGTTGCGGTCGAACTTCGCGAAGCCCTCCTGCCGGTAGCCGTTGACGTCCGGGGTGCGGGGGTAGCCGGCCTCGACGGTGGCGTCGAAGAAGGCACCGAAGAGGGGGTTGGTGGCGGGGCCCCGCTCGAGGACGAGGGGCCCGTCGCCGCCGCGCCAGGTGTCGGCCCCGGCGAGGCAGGTCTCCATCCGCTTGAAGTAGGGCAGGCAGTGGGCGTAGTCCCACGTCTCCATGCCGGGGTCGGCGGCCCAGCGCTCGTAGTCCATGGGGTTGCCGCGCTGGAAGATCATCCCGTTGATCGAGCTCGACCCGCCGAGGACCTTGCCGCGCGCGTGGTAGATCCGCCGCCCGTTCATGTGCGGCTCTGGCTCGGACTCGTACTTCCAGTCGTAGAACCGGCTCCCGATGGGGAACGGCAGCGCCGCGGGCATGTGGATGAAGGGGTCGAGCTTGAGGTCGCTGCGACCGGCCTCGAGGACGAGGACGCTCGTGCCGGGGTCGGCGGACAGCCGGTTGGCGATGACGCAGCCGGCGCTGCCCCCTCCGACGACGACGACGTCGACGCGGTCTGGGGTGGGCCCGAGGGTCGGCTTCTTCACTCCCACCACCCCGAGGGGGCCGGGGCGGTGTTCCGCCACACGTGCTTGGTCTCCTGGTACTCCTCGAGGCCGACCCGACCGAGCTCGCGGCCGGTCCCGGACTGCTTGTAGCCGCCCCACTCGGCCTGGGCGACGTAGGGGTGGAAGTCGTTGATCCACACGGTGCCCATGCGCAGCCGTGCCGCGACCCGGTCGGCCTTCGCGTCGTCGCCGGTCCAGACGGCGCCGGCGAGCCCGTAGATCGAGTCGTTGGCGATGGCGACGGCCTCGTCCTCGGTCGTGAACGTCTCGACGGTGAGGACGGGGCCGAAGGACTCGTCCTGGACGACGCTCATCTCGGTGGTGCAGCGGTCGAACACGGTGGGCAGGTAGTAGAAGCCGTCCGCGAGGGCGGGGTCGTCGGGTCGCCGTCCGCCGCACCGGAGCCGGGCGCCCTCCTCGAGGCCGCGCGCGACGTAGGCTTCGACCTTGGCGAGGTGGGCGGCGCTCGTGAGGGACCCCGTCTGGGCCTTCTCGTCGAAGGGGAGCCCGGGGCGGATCAGCCGGGCCCGCTCGACGAGGTCGTCGACGAAGGACTCGGCGATGCCGGCCTCGACGACGAGCCGCGCGCCGGCGGAGCAGACCTGGCCGGAGTGGAGGAAGACGGCCGTGAGCGCGTTGTCGAGGGCGGCCTCGCGGTCGGCGTCGGCGAAGACGATGTTGGGGTTCTTGCCCCCGAGCTCGAGGGCGACCTTCTTCACGGTTCCGGCGCCGGCGGCCATGAGGTGCTTGCCGACGGCGAGGCTGCCGGTGAACGACACGAGGTCGACACGCGGGTCGGCGGACAGCGGTGCGCCGCAACCGGGTCCGGTGCCGAGGACGAGGTTCGCCACTCCTGCCGGGAGGCCTGCCTCCTCGAGGGCCCGGACGAGGGCGATCGTCGAGTGCGGCGTGATCTCGCTGGGCTTGAGGACGAAGGTGTTGCCCGCGAGGAGGCAGGGCGCGACCTTCCAGCTGGCCTGCAGGAGCGGGTAGTTCCACGGCGTGATGAGGGCGCAGACGCCGACGGGTTCACGGACGACCCGGCTGACGACGTCCGCACGGCCGAGGTCGACCGTGCGGTCACCGAGGTCGTCGGCCTCGGCGCCCACCGTCGCGTAGTGGCGGAACACGCTGACGACGTCGGCGACGTCGTACTCGCTCTCGACGAGGCGCTTCCCGGTGTCGAGCGACTCCCAGCGGGCGATGTCCGCGGTGTCGCGCTCGAGGAGGTCGGCGACCCGGTCGAGGAGGGCGGCGCGTTCGCGGACCGGGGTCGTGGGCCACGGGCCCTCGTCGAACGCTCGGCGGGCCGCGGCGATCGCGGCGAGCGTGTCGGTGTCGGTGGCCTCGGCCACCGTGCCCACAGGGGAGCCGTCGGCCGGGCACGTGATGGATCGCGTGCCACCCGCGGCCGCGGCGACCCACTGACCGCCGAGGAAGAGCTCCGTCACGGACCACCTCCGACGTGTTGCACGATGTGCAACGCCTTGTGTACTGCGCAACAGCATCGCGCCCACCGGATCAGGGGTCAAGCACCTGCGCCAAACCGTGACCCAGCGGTCGTGAGCCGATTCTCAGCGGTCGGCCGGTCGGTGCGCGAGGCGCCCGCTGATCTCCGCCGTCGCGGCCCGCAGGAGGGGGGTGATCTCCTCGATGCGGGCCTCGCCGAAGCGGAACGAGGGGCCCGAGACGCTGACCGACGCGACGACGTCGCCGTGGGCGTCGCGCACCGGTGCGGCGACGGCCGTCAGACCGACGTCGAGCTCGTCGGCCGCGAGGGCGACGCCGTGCGTGCGGACCTCGGCGAGCTGGGCGTCGAGGATCGTCCGGTCGGTGATGGTCTGCGGGGTGTAGGGGACGAGCTCGCCGAGCACGCGGCCGAGCTCGGGCTCGACGAGCTCGCTGACGAGCACCTTGCCGTTGCTCGTGGCGTGGATCGGGATGTGCTGCCCGACCCAGTTGTAGGACGACAGGCTCGACGCCCCCGACACCTGGTCGACGTAGAGGGCCGCCCCACCGGACAGGACCGCGAGGTTCACGGTCTCGCCCGTCTCCGACGCGAGGCGGCGGCACACCGGCCGCGCCTCCTGGACGAGGTCGAGCCGGGCGCTCGTGGCGCCGGCGAGCTTGAGGATGCCGACCCCCAGCCGGTACCGGCCCCGCTCCTCGACCTGCTCGACGAGCCGGCGCCGCTCGAGGGCCGCGACGAGCCGGCTCGCGGTGGACTTGTGGACGCCGAGCTCGCGGGCCAGCTGGGTGACCCCGGCGGCCCCGTGCACCGCGAGGAGCTCGAGGATCGTCACCGCGCGGTCCACGGACTGCACGGTGCCCGACGCGTCCCGACTGGTGGTGCGCATGGCGGAACGGTATCGGGTCGGCCCCGGCATCCGTCTAGCGTGGTCGGCATGTCCGGCACCACCGCTCCCACCGAGGTCGTCCTCGTCCTCTCCTGCCCCGACCGCCGGGGCATCGTCGCGGCCGTCTCGGCCCTGCTCTTCGAGCACGGCGCGAACATCGAGGAGTCCCAGCAGTTCGACGACGTCCGCACCGACCACTTCTTCATGCGGATCCGCTTCTCCGTCGAGATCGGGGGACCGTCCCTCGAGGACTGGCGGGCGCTCTTCGCGCCGGTGGCCGGGTCGTACGGGATGGAGTGGACGATGCGCGGGGCGGCGACCCCGCTGCGGACCCTGCTCATGGTCAGCCGCTTCGGGCACTGCCTCAACGACCTGCTCTTCCGGTGGCGCAGCGGCCAGCTGGCGATGGAGGTCCCGGCGGTCGTCTCGAACCACCGGGACCTCGAGCCGCTCGCGGCGTCCTACGGTGTGCCGTTCGTGCACGTCCCCATCACGGCCGGGACGAAGCCGCAGGCCGAGGCCGTGCTGCGTGAGCTCGTGGAGCAGCACGACATCGAGCTCGTCGTGCTGGCGCGCTACATGCAGGTGCTCTCCGACGACCTCACCCGCGAGCTGTCGGGACGCGTCATCAACATCCACCACTCGTTCCTGCCCTCGTTCAAGGGCGCCAAGCCGTACCACCAGGCGTTCGCGCGCGGGGTCAAGCTCGTCGGCGCGACGGCGCACTACGTGACGGCCGACCTCGACGAGGGGCCGATCATCGAGCAGGACGTCGTGCGGGTCGACCACCGGATGACGGCCGAGGACCTCGTGCGGGCGGGTGAGGAGGTCGAGTCGCGGGTGCTGGCGCGCGCGGTGCGGTGGCACTGCGAGTCCCGGGTGCTCCCCAACGGCGACCGCACCGTCGTCTTCAGCTGACGTCGGCGCCCGGTCCCGCCCGCCTGACACGTCGCAGCCGCCCCTCCGCGGCCACGACGGTGGTCAGGCGTGGCGCGGCGTGTGGCGCGCGGCGCGGTGCTGGAGCCCGGGCAGCATCAGGCGCAACAACCGGACGCGCGAGGTGCGGGGCTGGTCGCCCGACCGCTCGACGCGGCGGCGGTGCTCCCGCGGGGTCAGGGCGGCGGCGACGCCCGGCGTGATCATGTGCATGACCGGGAGGAGCCTGCTCGCGCGTCCCTGATACGTCGCGGTCGCCCAGGGCCTGTGGAAAAGCCTGCGGCGGGGTCGCCCGATCCGGGCAGGCTGCCGGCATGAGCTTCGAGCACCTGCCCGAGAACTGGGCCAGCCTCCCCCTCGACACCCCCGGCCTCGCTGCCGACGTCGCCGACCTCGTCGTCGGTCACGCCGACCGGATGGGCGGGTGCGTCGGCCTCGTCCTCACCGGTCCCGGCCGCACGATGGGCCAGCCGTGCGTGGTCAACGACGTCACCGACGACTGCGACCCGGCCGAGTTCGCCCCGTTCCTCGGGCAGCTCGCCGACATGGTCGCCGACGGTGGGGGAGGAGTGCTCTTCGTGCGCGGCCGCCCGGGCTCGGTGCTGCTGACCGACGTCGACCGCCGCTGGCACCAGGTCGCCCTCGACGCCTGCCGGGAGGGTGGGGTGCCCCTCCTCGGGGCCTTCCTCGCCACCCCGGCGACCGTACGGGCGTTCCCCGCGCCCGTGGAGCCGGCCGACCTCGCGTCCTGACCGGCCCCCGTGCGCCATCGAGCTCCTGGCGCCTGCCCGCTGACGTCAGGAGCGCGCGGCGGTGACCCGGTACCTCAACCGGAACGGGAGCTTCGCGACGACTGCGGCGACCTTGGCGTCACGCCCGACGAGGTACCGCGGCCGCGGGTTCCGGGCCGTCAGCGCCCGCGCGATGACGGCGGCCACGGCGGAGGGCGGCAGCCCCCGTGCCGCCGAGCGCTCGGCATCGGCGCGGATGCGGGCGATCTGAGCGCCGTAGCGGCGGGACGCCTCCGGCGGCGCCTCCGCGAGCAGCTCCTCGCCCAGCAGTCGGCCGGTCTCCCAGATGGAGGTGGCGACCGCTCCGGGCTCGACCAGCACGACGCGCACGCCGGACGGGGCGAGCTCGGCGCGCAGGGTGTCGCTCAGCCCGAGGAGGCCGAACTTGGAGGCGTGGTAGGCCCCGAGCATCGGCAGGGCGAGGCGGTCGGCGATCGACCCGACGACGATGATGCGCCCCCGCGTCGTGCGCAGCGCCGGAAGGGCAGCCTGGATGACGGCCAGCTGACCGACGAGGTTCACCTCGAGCTGGTGACGCAGCTGGTCGAGGGGGAGGTGCTCCAGGGGTGCCGGGACCGCCGTGCCGGCATTGTCGACGAGCCCGACGAGCCGCCCCTGGGACACGACCTCGGCGCCGAGGGCCTCGACCTCCGCGGCAACCGTGACGTCACACCGCCGCACCGTGACCGCGGGTCCGTGGGCCGAGGCCACTCGCTGCGCGTCGGCGTCTGAGCGCACCGTCGCCCACACGTGGAACCCGCGCTGGACGAGCGCGGTCACGGTCGCCGCGCCGATGCCGCGCGAGGCGCCGGTCACGAGGACCGAGCCGGTCGTCGTCATCCCGAACGACCTCTGCACGGCGATGACTCGCCACCACGCACTCGACCCACCTCCGCGGACGCCCGGCCTCGGTCGATGCCACCGTAGGTCACCGGACGGGGGTGCGACCACGGGCCGGCTCCGGGCCCGCTCGAGGAGGGGCCGGGGTGCTCGTCGTGCGACCGCGACACTGGTGATCCCGAATCCGTTCTGCTGCAGGCGAACACGATGCTGGTGGGCTTGTCGGTCGAACGTGAGTTCGATATCATGGGGTATGGATCGGGGGAGCATCGAGAGCCGGGTCGCGGCCCTGCGCCGGGAGTGCGCGGCGCTCGCGCGCGAGGTCGCGGCCTCCGGTCGCGGGCTCGGTGCGGATGAGGCGTTCGAGCTCGCCGGTGCCGCGCAGGGGCTGGCGAACAGCGCCGACGGTCTGGTCGGGGTGCTGGCGGCGTGGGGTGCGCGGGTCGAGACGGCCCTGACCTCGCACGGGCCGGTGCAGCGGGTGCACCCGGTCGGTTTCGTCGACGCGATGGCGGCCACCGAGCTGGCGCTGGCGGCCGGTGTCACCGATGGGGTCGCCGGGCGCAAGGTCGCTCTCGGGGCGGGGCTGGGTGAGCGGTTCCCGCTGGTGCGTGACCTCGTCCTGGCCGGGGACGTCGCGGCGCCGACGGCGCACAAGGTCCTCGACGCGTGCGCCGGGCTCGATGTCGACGCGTGCGCGCGGGTCGACGCGCAGGTCGCGCCCCGGCTGGGCGCGTGCGACCCGGCCCGGGTGACCTCGGCGGTGCGGCAGGTGGCCCAGCGGGTCGCCGCCGCCCAGGTCACCGCGCAGGCGCGGCGGGCCCGGCGGGGACGGACGGTGGAGGTCCGCCCCGGCGACGACGGGCTCACGTCGTGGTGGGCGCTGCTGCCCGCCGCGACCAGTGCCGCCGCCTGGGCCGCGGTCGACCAGCTCGC
>NZ_JBKOFW010000010.1:0-108521 GCF_046764005.1 Oryzobacter faecalis
ACGTCTTCTACCCGATCGGCTGGGACGACAACGGGCTGCCCACCGAGAAGCGGGTGCAGAACTACTACGGCGTCCGCGGCGACGCCTCGCTCCACCACGACCCCGGCTTCGAGCCGCCGTTCCGCGGGGACGCCCGTAGCACCAAGGCCGCCGACGAGCTCCCGATCTCGCGGCAGAACTTCATCGAGCTGTGCGACGAGCTGACGGTCAAGGACGAGGAGGCGTTCGAGTCGCTGTTCCGCCGCATCGGCCACAGCTACGACTGGACGATCACCTACCGCACCATCGACGACCACTCGCGCGCCACCGCGCAGCAGGCGTTCCTGCGCAACCTCGCCCGCGGCGAGGCCTACCAGGCCGAGGCGCCGGGACTGTGGGACGTCACCTTCCAGACCGCGGTCGCCCAGGCCGAGCTCGAGGCCCGCGACTACCCGGGCCACTACCACCGCGTCGCGTTCCACCGCACCGACGGCGGCGGCCCCGTCCACATCGAGACCACGCGCCCCGAGCTCATCCCCAGCTGCGTCGCCCTCATCGCCCACCCCGACGACGAGCGCTACCAGCCACTGTTCGGCAGCACCGTCACGACGCCCCTGTTCGGGGTGGAGGTGCCGGTGCTGGCCCACCCGGCCGCCGAGATGGACAAGGGCGCCGGCATCGCGATGTGCTGCACCTTCGGCGACCTCACCGACGTGCTGTGGTGGCGTGAGCTGCGCCTGCCGACCCGGTCGGTCATCACGCGCAGCGGCCGCCTGCAGACCGAGGTCCCCGAGTGGCTCGTCGGCACCGCCGGCGAGGCGCTGTGGACCGAAGGCCTGGCCGGGAAGACCGCGTTCGGCGCCCGCGAGGCGGTCGTCGCGGCGCTGCGCGAGTCCGGCGACCTCGAGGGCGAGCCGACCCCCACCAAGCGGATGGCGAACTTCTACGAGCGTGGCGAGAAGCCCCTCGAGATCGTCACCTCCCGCCAGTGGTACATCCGCAACGGGGGCCGCGACGCCGACCTCAACGCGGCGCTCGTCGCCCGTGGCGAGGAGATCGACTTCCACCCGGCGTTCATGCGCTCGCGCTACGCCAACTGGGTCAGCGGCCTCAACGGCGACTGGCTCGTGTCGCGCCAGCGGTTCTTCGGCGTGCCGATCCCGGTCTGGTACCCGGTCGACGCCGACGGGGAGCCGGTGTACGACACCCCGATCGTCCCCGACGAGGCGTCGCTGCCCGTCGACCCCGCGGCCAACCCCCCGGCCGGGTACACCGAGGACCAGCGCGGTGTCCCCGGCGGCTTCGTCGGCGACCCCGACATCTTCGACACGTGGGCCACGTCGTCGCTGTCCCCCCAGATCGCGGGCGGATGGCGACGGTTCGATGGCGCCGAGGGTTCGGAACCGCTGTGGGAGAAGGTCTTTCCCTTTGACGTGCGCCCCCAGGGGCACGACATCATCCGCACCTGGCTGTTCTCCACCGTGGTGCGCGCCCACTTCGAGCACGGCTCGGTCCCGTGGACCGACGCCGCCATCAGCGGCTGGATCCTGGACCCCGACCGCAAGAAGATGAGCAAGTCGCGCGGCAACGTCGTCACCCCGGAGGACCTGCTCAAGGAGCACTCCGCCGACGCCGTCCGCTACTGGGCCGCCAGCGGGCGCCTCGGCACCGACGCCGCCTACGACACCGGTCAGATCAAGGTCGGCCGGCGCCTCGCCATCAAGGTCCTCAACGCGAGCAAGTTCGCGCTGTCCTTCGGCGACGTGCGGGGCGACCTCGCGTCGCAGGTCACCGAGCCGATCGACCTCGCCCTCCTCGCCGGGCTGCGCGACGTCGTCGCCCGCGCCACGGCCGGGTTCGAGGCCTGGGACTTCACGCGCGCCCTCGAGGTCACCGAGCAGTGGTTCTGGTCGTTCTGCGACGACTACCTCGAGCTCGTCAAGGACCGCGCCTACGGCGGGCACGGCGAGGAGGCCGCCGCCAGCGCGCGGGCCACGCTGCGGATCGCCCTCGACGTCGTCCTCCGGCTCCTCGCACCGGTCCTCCCCTACGTCACCGAGGAGGTCTGGTCGTGGACCCACGAGCCCGGCGACTCGGTGCACCGGGCGAGCTGGCCGACCGTCGACGAGCTGCCTGCCGGCGGTGACGCCGCCCTTCTCGCCTCGGTCGGGGCCGCCCTCGCCGCGGTCCGCAAGGCGAAGTCCGAGGCCAAGGTCGGCATGCGCGCCGAGGTCCCCCGGCTCACCCTCGTCGGCCCCGAGGCCGCGCTCGCGCACCTGCGTGCGGCGGAGGGCGACCTGCGGGCCGCGGGCAAGCTGACCGGCAGCCTCGACCTCGCCGCGGGCGAGGAGGTCGCCGCCCGCGACATCGAGCTGGTCCCGGTCGCCAAGCCCACCGCCTGATCCCGAGGCCGCCGCCCACGCCCACCCCCGTCCGCGCGTGCGGGGTCGGGCGGGCCCTACGCCGGGGCCGGGCCGAGCTCCGTGGCGTACGCGCCGACACGCACCGGCCGCAGCCCGACCGGGCGCACCGCGATCCACGGGACGTCCCACCCGCTGAGCCGCAGCCTGCGCTGGACCATCGTGTCGCGGCGCAGGTGGTCGACCCGGCCGCTGCCGGGGTCGTAGACGTCGAGCATCCGGTCGCCGTCGCCGGGGAGGACGAGGACGACGTGCCGCGGGAGCAGCCGGTTGCCGACGTAGAGCAGGGCCGGCTCGCCGTCGCCGACGACGTCGACGAGGAGGTCGAAGGCCGCGACGAGCGCGTCCTCGCCGCCGGAGCGCATGACGTCGACGGTGTACGTGGTGCCCCGCCGGGCGGCTCCCAGCTCGAGCTCGCGCCGCGCCCCCCACGGCGGGGTCCCGAGGCCGCGCGGCCACGGCACGTTGAGCGGCTGCCCCGGCGTGTACAGGGCGTTGGTGCGGCGCATGACGACCCGCTCGTAGGCCGCGAACCGCTCGGCCTCGGTGCTCCCGGACGGTGACCCGGGCAGGCGGGGCAGGCCCGTGCGGACCCACGAGGCGAAGAGCGGGTCGACGAGCATCCGGGCGACGGTGAGGCAGGCCGAGCCGCACGTCACGGGCGACTGCTGGACGGGTCCGGTGTCGCCGGCGCGGAGTCGGTAGGCCATGACCACGACCCCATCGTCACCGCTCCACGGCGTCAGGGCCAGCACTGCATGTGGTTGGGTGTGTCCCGTGCTCGACGTCCGTGCCCTGCTGCTCCGGCTCCGCCGGCCCCGGGGGGTCCTGCTCGTCGGCGCGCTGGCGGTGCTCGTCGCGCTGTGGGCCTCCGCCGTCCCCCGACCGCCCGGCACCGTGTCCGGCGCCGTGTTCGGCGGACCGTCGGACCAGCAGGGCTACGACGACACCGAGAACCCGACCGTCAGCGAGATGCTCGGCAACGCGTACCGGGGTCCTCGCGAGGGGGCCTCGGTCCTCGAGGGGATCCTCGGGTACGCCGTCGTCGCGATGCTCGCCGCGATCCTCCTCGTGTGCCTCGTGCTCGTCGTCAAGGCGTTCGTCGCGACCCGCGACCGCCCGGCCCCACCGGCCGACGAGGCCCCAGACCTCGACCTCGAGGCGCTCGCGGTCGCCGTGGCCCGCGGCTCCGACGACCGGCTCGCGGCGCTGTCCGCGGGCACTCCGGCGGAGGGCGTCATCGCGGCCTGGGCCCACCTCGAGGCGGCCCTCCACACGGCGAAGGTGCCGCTGGCGTCCTCCCGCACGTCGACCGAGGTGACCCTCGACGTGCTGCGGCGGTTCGACGTCGACGACGCGACGGTCCGCGGGCTCGCGGCGCTCTACCGCGAGGCCCGCTGGTCACGCCACGAGCTCACCGAGGCCGACCGGGCACGGGCCGCCGCCGCCTACCGCGACCTCGAGGCGGCCGTCCGGCTCGCCACGGCGACGGTGCCGGGAGCCGGGGCCCGTGGCTGACCCCCGACGCCCGGCCTCGGGCGGCCGCCGCTCCTGGCTGCTCACCGGTGCGCTGCTCGTGCTCGTCGTCGTCCTCGTCCTGGCCCGCGGCCCCGTGGCGCTGCTCGCCGCCGCGTCCGTCGCCCTCATCGCCGCGTTCGTCATCGGGCTGCCGCCGCTGCTCCGCCCCGACGGCATCGACTGGGACTGGCGTCCGGGCCGGGCCGACGAGGTCGTGCCGGAGCCGGGGATCGCGGCCATCCGGCGCCTCCTGGCCCCCGCGAAGGGCGATGACGAGGCCGTGGCGCGCCTCCACGAGGTGCTCGGCGCCGTCGCCGCCGACCGGGCCCCGCGCGGCCTCCCGGAGGACAGCCGGCTCGCGGCGTACCTCGCCGGGCCTCCCCGATCCCTCTCGACCGACGAGGTCGACGCCCTCGTGACCGAGCTCGAAGCCCTCTCCCCGAAGGAGTCCCCGTGACCGACATCCCCACCGCCCACCGGCGGGTCACCGCGATCCTCGACGAGGTCGACACCGTCGTCGTCGGCAAGCGCGCCGCCACCGAGGTCGTCCTCGCCGGCATCCTCGCCGGCGGGCACGTCCTCATGGAGGACTTCCCCGGACTCGGCAAGACCCTGGCGGCCCGCACCTTCGCGGCAGCCCTGGGCCTGGACTTCACGCGGGCCCAGTTCACCCCGGACCTGCTCCCCTCGGACCTCACCGGCTCCTTCGTCTACGACCAGGGGCAGGCCCGCTTCGAGTTCCGGCGCGGACCGGTGTTCACCGGGCTGCTCCTCGCCGACGAGATCAACCGGACGCCCCCGAAGACCCAGGCCGCCCTCCTCGAGGCGATGCAGGAGCACCAGGTGACGGTCGAGGGCCAGACCTTCGCCCTCCCCCGGCCCTTCCACGTCCTCGCCACGGCCAACCCCGTCGAGTACGAGGGGACCTACCCCCTGCCCGAGGCCCAGCTCGACCGCTTCCTCGTCCGCGTGGCGTTCGGCTACCCGGGCGCCGAGGACGAGTGGGAGGTCCTCGGCCGGCGGATGGAGCGGCGACGCGAGGAGGCCACGGCACGCCAGGTCGTCGACGCCGCCGAGCTGCTCGAGCTCCAGGCGACGATGGAGGACGTCACGGTGGCGCCCGAGGTCGGCCGGTACTGCGTGGCGCTGGCCCGGGCCAGCCGCGAGCACGAGCACGCCCTCATGGGAGCCTCCCCGCGTGGCTCCCTCGCCCTCCTCCTCGTCGGCCGGGCGTACGCCGTCATCCGGGGACGCGACTACCTCACCCCCGACGACGTCAAGGCCGTCGCACCCTCCGTCCTCGAGCACCGCGTCGTCGTCCGACCCGAGCTGTGGATGAGCGAGGTGTCCTCGGCGAGCATCGTCGCCGACCTGCTCCGCACCGTGCCGACGCCCCGGACGCAGGTGCGCGCGTCGTGACCTCGCGCTGGCGCCCGACCCGGGCGCTCGGCCGGGCGGCCGTCGTCGGCCTCGTCCTCCTCGTCGCGGGCGCCACCCTCGGTCGGGCCGACGTCGTCGTGGCGGTCGTGCCGCTCGTCGGGCTCGTCGTGTGGTCGCTCGTCACCCGTCCGAGCAGCGACCCCCGGACGTGGAGCCGGGTCGACCGCCGGCTCGTCACCGAGGGTGAGGAGTCGGCGTGGCGGGTCGACGTCGAGGCGGTCCCCGGGCTGCGCGACGTGGTCGGACACCTGCCCGGCGACCTCTGGACGACGACCCGGCCGGCCCACGGCCACGTCGCCGGCGCCGCGACCGGGGCCGCGACGGCTGCGCTCGCGGTCGTCGCCCGGAGCGACCGGTGGGGCTCGCGCCGGCTGGGTCCGGCCCAGGTCGGCGCCCTCGGCGACTTCGCCTCCTTCGTGTGGCAGTGGCCCGAGCAGCGCGTCGAGGCCGTCGCCACCGTGCCGACGCCGGGCACCTTCACCTCACGGGCGGGCCTGCCGCACCCGGTCGGCCTCGTCGGGCAGCACCGCTCACGGCAGCCCGGCAGCGGCACCGAGCTCGCCGACATCCGTGCCTTCCGGACCGGCGACCGGCTCCGGCGCATCCACTGGCCGGTGTCGCTGCGCACCGGCCACCTCCACGTCACGACGACCCACGCCGACCAGGACGCCGAGGTCCGCCTCGTCGTCGACGCCGTCCGCGACCTCGGCGACCGGGACCGCGAGGCCGGGCACCGCACGAGCCTCGACGTCGCGGTCGAGGCCGCGGGGGCGCTGGCCGCCCACTACCTCTCCACGGGCGACCGGGTCGGCCTGTCCGTCCTCGGTGGTGCCGGCCACGTCGAGGTGCCCGCCGTCGGTGGCCACCACCAGCTGGCCCGCGTCCTCCTCGGCCTCGGACGGGCCGAGCCCAGCCGCGGGACCGTCGGCGAGGAGCGCGCCATGCGCGCACAGCTCGCCCGCCCCGTGCCCCCGGGCGCCCTCGTGGTCCTGCTGTCGGCGCTCGTGTCGCCCGAACCCCTCGCGCACGCGGTGCGGCTCTCCCGCAGCGGGCACGACGTCATCGTCGTCGACACCCTGCCGCCCGCGCTCTCCGGCGGCGAGGCACCCGCCGCGGTCCTGCGGTCCATGACGGGCCTCGATGACGCCCGAACGGCCCGTCTCGTCTGGCGCCTGCGGCTGCTGGAACGCGAGCGGGAGGCCCGCCGGTGTGCGACGGCCGGCGTGCCCGTCATCGCGTGGCGGGGCCCCGGGTCCCTCGACGTCGTCCTGCGCGGCGTGGGCCGCCGGGCGCGCGCCCCCCGGGTGGGGGCCCGATGAGCGCCGCGGCGGTCGAGAGCCGCACGTGGCGGCGCACCGCGGTCGCCACCGTCGTCGTGGCCGACGTCGTCGTCCTGCTCGCGGGCGGCGCGGCGATCGCCGGCTTCGTCCCCTTCGCGGCCGGCGCCCTGGCGCTGTTCACCCTGCTCGCGCTGCGCCGCCCGGGCGGGCACGCCGCGCTCGGGCTGCTCCTCGTGCAGGTCCTGGCGGCGACGGTGCCGTCCGGCGCGCCCGGCGACCTGCGCGGGTGGGCGCTCGCCGCGGCCGTGGGGACGGCCGTCCTCGCGACGCACCTGGCCCTCGCGCTCCTCGCGGCGTGGCCCGTCCGGGCGGCCCTGCCCCGCGAGACGCTGCGGCGCTGGCTCGCCCAGGGCGCGGCGCTAACGCTGCTCGGGGTGGCCGCGGCCGGTGCCGGTGCGGCGCTGTCGCTGACGCCGTCGGCATGGGGTCCGTGGGTGGCGGCGGGCGCCCTCGCCCTCGTCGCGGCGATGGCGTGGACCGTGCGGGAGGCGACGCGCCGCGGTTGACGGCGCCGGTGGTGGCGCCCGGCGCGCTCGAAGGTCAGGCGGAGCGCTTGCGCGGGGCGCGCTTGCGGCCCGTCTCGTCGTCGTGACGGACGATCGTCGGGTTGACGTTCTCGAGGACGACCTCGCGGCTCACGACGACCTTGGCGATCTCGTCGTCGGAGGGGACGTCGAACATCACGGGGAGGAGGACCTCCTCCATGATGGCGCGCAGGCCGCGGGCGCCCGTGCCCCGGGCGAGGGCCTGGTCGGCGACGGCCTCGACGGCGTCGTCGGTGAACTCGAGGGCCACGCCGTCGATGTCGAACATCTTCTGGTACTGCTTGACGAGGGCGTTGCGCGGCTCGGTGAGGATGCGCACGAGCGAGGCGTTGTCGAGGGGCGCGACGGTCGTGATGACGGGGAGGCGGCCGATGAACTCGGGGATGAGCCCGAACTTCATGAGGTCCTCGGGCATGACCTCGTGGATGCTCTCGGCGAGGTCCTTGGGCGTGTGCAGCTCGGAGCCGAAGCCGAGCCCCTTCTTGCCGTTGCGCGACTCGATGAGCTTCTCGAGCCCGGCGAAGGCCCCACCGACGATGAACAGCACGTTCGTCGTGTCGATCTGGATGAACTCCTGGTGGGGGTGCTTGCGCCCGCCCTGAGGCGGCACCGACGCCGTGGTGCCCTCGAGGATCTTCAGCAGCGCCTGCTGCACGCCCTCACCGGAGACGTCCCTGGTGATCGACGGGTTCTCCGACTTGCGGGCGATCTTGTCGACCTCGTCGATGTAGATGATCCCCGTCTCGGCCTTCTTGACGTCGTAGTCGGCGGCCTGGATCAGCTTGAGGAGGATGTTCTCGACGTCCTCGCCGACGTAGCCGGCCTCGGTGAGCGCTGTCGCGTCGGCGATGGCGAACGGGACGTTGAGCATCTTCGCGAGGGTCTGGGCGAGGTAGGTCTTGCCGCAGCCCGTGGGTCCGATGAGGAGGATGTTCGACTTGGCGATGTCGACGTGGTCGGGGTCCTTCTTGCCGAGGGCCGACTCACCCGCCTGGATGCGCTTGTAGTGGTTGTAGACCGCGACGGCGAGGGCCTTCTTCGCGACGTCCTGACCGATGACGTACTGCTCGAGGAAGTCGAAGATCTCGCGCGGCTTGGGCAGCTCGTCCAGGCCCAGCTCGGAGGACTCGGCGAGCTCCTCCTCGATGATCTCGTTGCACAGGTCGATGCACTCGTCGCAGATGTAGACGCCGGGGCCGGCGATGAGCTTCTTGACCTGCTTCTGCGATTTGCCGCAGAAGGAGCACTTCAGCAGGTCGCTGGTCTCACCCACGCGTGCCACGGATGCACCTCTCCTCGCCTCGGACGGACGTGGCCGACGCTACCTGTCGAGGTGCCCGGCTGTCCCCATTGAATCCCCGAGCGGGCGGGCGAGTCGCGCTTGTCCGCTGTCAGCGCAACGGGGCGCGTGAGGGCTCTCAGCGGGCGAGGCGGCGTCGCCGGAGGGCGAGGAGACCGAGGGTGACCAGCGCGGACGCCGCGGCGACCGGGCCCCAGAGGAGCGGGGAGCCGAGGACGTCCCGGGCGCCCGCGCCCACGAGCGGCACCTCCGCCACCCGCTCACCGCCGGACGGCTCGCGGGCTGGCCCGACCAGGTCGAGCTCCCCACTGGCCACGACGTGCTCGCGGGTTCCGCCGCACAGGTCGGCGCGCAGACCCTGGGCCGAGGCGCGCGCCACGACCACGTACGTCCTCCCCTCCACGACCTCGAGCCCGCAGGAGGCGCCCGACGCGGCGGTGAGGACCTCGGTGACCGCGGAGGCCTCGCCCTTGCGGACCTCGCTCACCTCGAAGCGCTTCGCGACGAGGTCGCTGCTCGAGAACACCCCGCCCGGGACCGCGCTCCCCGGGTTCCGGTGAAGGTGCCGACGAAGACCGCGTCGGCGGCCGCGGCGGCCTCGACCGGCGTGAGGGGTGCGGCACACGAACAGGCGCTGCACGAGGTGGCGGAGGCGGTGGCGAGTCCCACGAGCGTCAGGGCGGCGACGACGGCACCACGGGTCAGCAGGCGGGGCATGCCGCTGCGACGGGACGCGCGCCCCATCGGTTCCACCGGGGCCCGCAGCGGTGTCGCGCGACCCGCGTGCCGGTCACCCGGTGACGACCGACGCCACTCGGACCGTGGCGCGACGACGCCGCCCGCACCTCGGTGGGCGCGGGCGGCGTCGGCGTCGTGCGGACAGGACGGCCCGGCGTCAGCTGGAGGCCTTGCGCGAGCCGAGCACCTCGTCGATGAGCCCGTACTCCTTGGCGGCCTCGGCCGAGAGGATCTTGTCGCGCTCGATGTCCTTGCGGACGAGGTCGACCTCGCGGCCGGAGTGCTTGGCGATGGTCTCCTCCAGCCACTCGCGCATGCGGATGATCTCGTTGGCGTGGATCTCGAGGTCGGACGCCATGCCCCCCGTGCCCTCGATCGCCGGCTGGTGGATGAGGACCCGGCTGTTCGGCAGGGCGAAGCGCTTGCCCTTGGCGCCCGCGCCGAGGAGCACGGCCGCCGCGGAGGCCGCCTGCCCGATGACGAAGGTCTGCACGTCGGGGCGGATGTACTGCATCGTGTCGTAGATCGCGGTCATCGCCGTGAACGAGCCACCGGGGCTGTTGATGTACATGAGGATGTCGCGGTCGGGGTCCTGGGACTCCAGCACGATGAGCTGGGCGATGACGTCGTCGGCGGACGCGTCGTCGACCTGCACGCCGAGGAAGATGATGCGGTCCTCGAACAGCTTCGTGTAGGGGTCGAGGCGCTTCATCCCGTAGGAGGTGCGCTCCTCGAACTGCGGCAGGATGTAGCGGCTGCTGGGGCCGGGCACGTGGAGGCGGCCGGTCAGGTCTGCGTTCATGTCTCTCTCTCGCGTCGTCTCGGCCGTGGTCAGGAGGTCACCGGGTTGTCGACCCCGGCGCCGGCCATCGTCGCCTTGGTGATGACCTGGTCGACGAAGCCGTACTCCTTGGCCTCCTCGGCGGTGAACCACCGGTCGCGGTCGGAGTCGGCCTCGATCTGCTCGACGGTCTGACCCGTGTGCTGCGCGATGAGCTCGGCCATCTGCTTCTTGATGTGGAGCAGCTGCTCGGCCTGGATCTTGATGTCGGACGCCGTGCCGCCGATACCGCCCGAGGGCTGGTGCATCATCACCCGGGCGTGCGGGGTGGCGTAGCGCTTGCCGGGCTCGCCCGCCGACAGGAGGAACTGCCCCATCGACGCGGCCATGCCCATGGCGACGGTGGCGACGTCGTTGGGGATCCACTGCATGACGTCGAAGATCGCCATGCCCGCGGTGACCGAGCCACCGGGGCTGTTGATGTAGAGCCAGATGTCCTTCTCGGGGTCCTCCGCGGCGAGGAGCAGCATCTGGGCGCAGATCGCGTTCGCGTTGTCGTCGCGGACGTCGGAGCCGAGGAAGATGATCCGCTCCTTGAGGAGTCGGTTGTAGATGTGGTCGTCCAGACCGGCCTGGGGGCCCGGGCCGGCGGCGACGATCTCGGTGCTGGTCACGCTGGAGACGCTCCTCGCTCGAATCGGGTGCTTCTTGTCAGTGACCCTAACGCCCGGTTCCGGCACCCCACTCCCCGGTCGGCGCCGTGTTCGCCGTGAGCACAACACCCCGGAACCGCGCCTCCTGCCCCCGCCGCCCCCCGGCTCCGCACCCCGTCACGGGAGCCTGCCGCGACCTACCGCCTGGTCAGTGTCGCGATCGCGACACTGACCAGGCGGTAGGTCCGGCCGTGGGCGGAGGGAGAGCCTCGGCGTGGTCAGGCGGACGCGGCGGTGCGCGGCCGCGCGTCGGGCTCGCGGACCGAGGGGACGACGCTCAGGGCGAGGATGGCGAGGGCGCCGACGACGAGGAGGGAGTGCAGCACGCCCACGCGGTCGCCGAGGAAGCCGAGCAGGGGCGGGCCGGCGATGAAGGCGACGTACCCGATCGTCGCGACGACCGACATCCGGGCCGCAGCCCGCTGCGGGTCGTCGGCGGAGGCGCTCATCCCGACCGGGAAGCCGAGGGCCGCACCGACGCCCCACACGGCGGCGCCGACGAACGCCATCCAGTCCGAGCCGAAGATGACGAGCGCCGCACCCGCGACGGCCAGGGCGAAGCTGACCCGCAGGACCGGGACGCGGCCGTGGGTGTCGAGCAGGCGGGTCCCGAGCAGGCGCCCGACCGTCATGAAGGTGAGGAAGGTCGCGAACCCGAGGACGCCCTGCCACTCCTCGAGCTCGTGGCCGTCGACGAACGCGACCGAGAGCCAGTCGTTCGCCGTCCCCTCCGTCGCCGCGGCGGCGAAGACGACGACGCCGATGAGGAGGGTGCGCGGCTCGAGCCAGGCCGACCGGCCCCGCTCCACGGGCCCGGGGGCGGCGTCGGCGTGCTCGGCCTCCTCCACCGCGCGCGGGAGGAAGGAGCGCAGGGCCCACAGGCCCAGGCCCGCGGTGATCGCGGCGGCCGCGGCGAAGTGCGCGAGCAGCGGCACCTCGGCCTTGGACATCCCCGCCCCGATGAGCGCGGAGAGGACGGTGCCGCCACTGAACGCGGCGTGGAAGTGGGGCATGACCGACGTGCCGAGCGCGTGCTCGACCGCCGCGCCCTCGAGGTTCATCGCGACGTCCCAGAGACCGACGCCGAAGCCGAGGAGGTACAGCCCCGCGGCGAGCAGCGGCCGGGGCCCGGTGGTGTCGACGACGACCGCGACGAGCAGGAGCCCCGTCAGCGACACGCCGCCGCCGACGAGCACCGTGCGGGCCGCCCCGATCCGCTCGCTGACCCGGCCGGCGAGCGGCAGGCCGCTCACCGACCCGGCACTCATCGCCAGGAGGACGAGCCCGAGCTCGCCGAGGGTCAGGCCGAGGAGGGACTTGGTGTCCGCGATGCGCGACGCCCACGAGGCGAAGACGAGGCCCGCCAGCGCGAAGACGACGAAGACGGCGGTGCGCGCTCCCGTCACGGTGGCGCGCGGGAGGGCGGGGGGCGAGGTCGTGGTCGGGGCGGCGGTCACCGGTGGCTGTCCTTCGGGGTGTCGTGGTGGCGCGGGGCGCGCGGAGGGCGGGTCGGGCACGGTCGGGGCCACGGCGCTCGTCCTCGGGTCGGCGGTTCGATGCGGTCCGGTGGGCTCGACGGGCCCGGTCGACGTTCCCGCTGCGGCCGGGGCGACGGTCGAGACTACCGTCGAATCGATTCGATCGAATCGATTCGACTATGGTGTCACCCGTGGCCGCCCCCCGTCAACCGCGCCCCGACCGACGCCCCACCCTGCGCGACGTCGCCGGGCGCGCCGGCGTGTCGACCTCGACGGCGTCGCTCGTCTTCAGCGGCAAGGGCCCCGTCGCCGTGGCGACGGCCGAGCGCGTGCGGGAGGCCGCGGCCGACCTCGGCTGGACCGGTCCCGACCCGCTCGCCAGCTCCCTGCGCCAGGGCCGGGTCGGAACGGTGGCCGTCGTCGTCGAGGGCCGCCTCGGCAGCGCCTTCCACGACCCCTTCGCCCTGGGGGTGCTCGACGGCCTGGCGCAGGAGCTCGACGCCGCCGGGCGCTCGATGCTCCTCGTCGCCCAGCCGGTCGACGACCCCGACCGCGCCGTCGCCCAGCTGGCCACCATCGCCGTCGACGCCGTGGTCTTCCCCCTCTGCGGCGCGGCCGAGAACCCCCTCGTCGACCCGCTCGTCGCCCGCGGCGTCCCCCTCGTCGGCAGCGGTGCCCCGCAGCGGGCCGAGGTGGCGCACGTCCTCACCGACGAGGAGGCGGCGATCGGGCTGACGACGCGCCACGTCCTCGACCTCGGCCACCGTCGCGTGGCGCACCTGTCGATGCACCTCTCCCCCGGCGCCGAGACCCGGTCGGTGACCGAGGAGGACGTCACGGCCGCCCACTACCCGGACGCCGCCGGGCGCGTGCGCGGGTTCCGTGCGGTCGCGGGACCGGACGCCCCGGTCGTCCAGGCGCGCGACCTCACCGTCGAGGCCGGCCGCGAGGCCGCTCTCCTCCTGCTCGACGTGCCCGTCCACGAGCGCCCGACGGCGATCGTGGCCCAGGCCGACCTCCTCGCGGCCGGGGCGGTGCGGGCCGCGGAGTCGCTCGGGCTGCGCGTGCCGGAGGACGTCACCGTCACCGGGTTCGACGGGGTCGACCTGCCGTGGCTCGACCACACGCTGACGACCGTCCTCCAGCCGGGCACCGACAAGGGCCGGGCGCTCGGGGCCCTGGTGCGCCGCGCCCTCGACGGCCTGCCGGTCGGCGACGAGCCCTTCCCCGTCTCGCTGCGCGTCGGGACGACGAGCGCCCCTCCCCCGGCCTGACACGACGAGACCCCGCTCGCGCCGGGGCGCGGGCGGGGTCTCGAACCGTGCGGGAGGGCTCAGGCCTTCGCGGTCTCCTCGGCCTCGTCGGCAGCGTCGGTGGCGTCCTCGGCCGGCTCGACCGCCTCGACCGACCCGGCCTGCGGCACGAGCTCGTCGAGGTCGATGGCGGTGCCGTCGGTGTCCGTGACCTTCGCGCGGTCGAGGACGGCGGCGAGCGCCTTGCGGCGGGCGACCTCCTGGACCATCGAGGGGATCTGGCCCTGCTGGTCGACCGCCTGCGCGAACTGGTTGGGGTCCATGCCGTACTGCTGCGCCGACATCACGAGGTACTCGATGAGCTCGGGCTGCTCGACGCGGACCTCGAGCTTCTCGGCGATGGCGTCGAGGAGGAACTGGGCCTTGAGCGCCTTGCGCGTGCTCTCCTGGACCTCGGCGCGGTGCTCGTCGTCCTCGAGGCGGTTCTCGCCCTCGAGGTGGCTGTGGACCTCGGCCTCGACGATGCCGTCGGGGACGGGGATCTCGACGGTGTCGAGGAGGTGCTCGAGGAGCTTGTCGCGCGCGGCGATGCCCTGCTCGTACTTCTTGGCCTGGTCGGCCTGCCGGGTGACGTCGGCGCGCAGCTCGTCGAGGGTGTCGAACTCCGAGGCCAGCTGGGCGAACTCGTCGTCGAGCTCGGGGAGCTCGCGGACCTTGACCGACTGTACGGTGACGGTGCACTCGGCGTCCTGGCCCTCCCGGTCGCCACCGGCGAGCGGGGCGGTGAAGGTCCTGGTCTCGCCCGCGGTCATCCCGAGCAGCGCCTCGTCCATGCCCTCGAGCATGTTCTTGGTGCCGACCTCGTAGGAGACGCCGGAGACGGAGTCGATCTCCTCGCCGTCGATCTCGGCGCGCAGGTCGATGGAGACGAAGTCGCCGTCCTCGACGGCGCGCTCGACACCGACGAGGGTGCCGAAGCGCTCGCGCAGCGTGGTGAGGCGCTCCTCGACGTCCTCCTCGGACGCCTGGGCCGGCTCGACCTCGACGGCGATGCCCTCGAGCTCGGGGAGCTCGACCTCGGGCCGGACGTCGGTCTCGACGGTGAACTCGAGGTCCTGGCCGTCCTCGATCGGGACGGCGGTGACGTCGACCTCGGGCTGGCCGATGGCGCGGACGTTCTCGGCCTCCGCGGCCTCGGCGAAGAACTTCGGGAGGGCCTCGTTGACGGCCTCCTGGATGACGGCGCCACGGCCGACGCGCTGGTCGATGATCCGGTTCGGGACCTTGCCCTTGCGGAAGCCGGGGACCTGCACCTGCGAGCCGATCGTGCGGTAGGCCTCGTCGAGCATGGGCTTCAGCTCGTCGAACGGGACCTCGACGGTGAGCTTGACCCGGGTCGGGCTGATGGTCTCGACGGCACTCTTCACTTCGGGCACTCCACACCATGGGGGTTCGGGGACGGCTGTCCGGCGCCGGCGGGCCGGCCCTGGGGACCGGCGTCGCGACCGGGCCGCACGCGAGGGGCGGTTCCGGATCGGCACCAAGGACCCATGCTAGCGGGCGGCGCGGAGCCCTCCCAATCCGTGTCCGTGCGCTCCGGAGCCCCCACCGCGTCGCAGGCGCCGGTAGCGTCCCGCCGCAGTGTGCCCCGGACCGGGGCGCCCGTCAGGAGGGACCTCCACGATGACTTCCCCGCTCACCACCCCACGCCAGGTCGGTGTGGGTGCCGCCGTCGCCGCCGCGGCGGCGCTCGCGCTCAGCACGGCCGGCGTCGCCTCCCCCGCCGCCGCCTCGGTCGAGGCACCCGCCACGACGACCTCGGCAGTCGACTGCCCGCCGGGCCAGGTGCCCACCGGGTCGACGTCGGCCAAGGTCCGCGACGACGTCAAGGGCGCCAAGGAGCCGAAGCTCTACCCCGACAACGAGGCCAACGCCTACGGGGTGCTCCCCGACGCGCCCTACCTCGGCGACGGCGCGGTGACCGTGGAGACCGTGTTCCACATGATCGGCGAGGACGAGTTCACCGACGCCGAGAAGGCCCGGTGGAACCGGCTCATCGCCGACCAGATGACGGTGCTCAACAACTCCTTCTCCGGTGCCACCGCGCCCGGCGAGGCCGCCGACACCCCGTTCCGCTTCGAGCTCGCGAAGACGACGTGGACCGTCAACCCCACGTGGTACACCGTGACCCCCGGCAAGACCGAGCGCGACATGAAGGCCGAGCTCCACGAGGGCGACTCGCGCACCCTCAACGTCTACGCCGCGAACATCGGCGGCGGGCTCCTCGGGTGGGCGTACTTCCCGAAGGGCTACAACAACGGCCGTGGCTTCATCGACGGCGTCGTCCTCCTCGACGAGTCGATGCCCGGCGGGGTCAACCCCGACGACCCCACGAAGCCGTGGAAGTACGGCCTCGGCGACACCCTGACCCACGAGGTCGGCCACTGGCTCATGCTCGAGCACACCTTCGCCCACGGCTGCTCGGCCGCGGGCGACTACGTCGCCGACACCCCCAAGGAGGCGCAGCCGCAGTTCAACTGCCCCGAGGGCGCGGACACCTGCCCCGCCGAGGGCCTGGACCCGATCCGCAACTTCATGGACTACACGCAGGACTCCTGCATGGACCTGTTCACGAACGGGCAGGCCGAGCGGATGAGCGACGCGTGGGTCGCCTTCCGCGCGAGCGGGACCGGCGCGAAGCGCTGACCGCCCCCTCCGGCCGCTGACGCCGCGACGGGCCCCGGACCTCGCCGTCCGGGGCCCTTCGCGCGTCGCGGCCGCCCCGACCCTGCTGGGGGCAGACTGGGGCCGTGCTGTCGCTGCGCATCTCGGTCCCCGCCGACCTGACCGACGACGTCCTCGCCGTGCTCGAGGGCGCCGACCAGGTCACCGGGCTGGCCGTCATGCGCGGCGCCTCGGTCATCCCGCCCGGCGACGTCGTGACGGCCGACGTCGCGCGCGAGGGTGCCAACCCCGTCATCGAGGCGCTGCGCGGGCTCGGCGTCCACCGGGAGGGGGCGATCCGGGTGGAGCCGGTCGAGACCTGGCTCTCGCGCCCCGCCTTCGACGCCGAGGCCGAGGCACCCGGGGCCAGTGCCGACGCGGTGGTCTGGACCGAGGTCGGGAACCGCGCCTACGCCGACTCCGAGCTCAACTGGACGTACACGACCTTCATGGTCCTCGCCACGCTCATCGCCGGGATCGCGATCGTCCTCGACTCCCCGATCCTCGTCATCGGCGCCATGGTCCTCGGCCCCGAGTTCGGGCCGATCGCCGCCCTCGGGGTCGCCCTGGTCCGCCGCAAGGGGCAGCTGTTCGCCATCGCCGCCCGGACGCTCGTCCTCGGCTTCCTCGCCGGGATGGCGGCCACCTTCGTCGCGGGCGTCGCCGGCCGGGTCTTCGGCTGGGTCACGTACGAGGACATCGTCGGCGAACGGCCCAACACGGCGTTCATCTACACCCCCGACCGGTGGAGCTTCATCGTCGCGGTCATCGCGGCCGCGGCCGGCGTGCTGTCGGTGACGTCGGCGCGCACGGGCGGGCTGTCCGGGGTGTTCATCTCCGTGACGACGGTCCCTGCCGCGGCGAACGTCTCGCTGGGGGCGGCCTTCGCGGCGTGGCACGAGGTGACGGGGAGCCTGGCGCAGCTCGGTCTCAACCTCACCGGGATGGCGGTCGCGGGCTGGGCGACGCTCGCGCTGCAACGGGCCGTGTGGTCGAGGGTGCCGGCGCGCCGGGTCACGATGCTGCGCCGCCGGCCCGTGGTGGGCCGGCCCCCGGAGTGAGGCGCCCTCCCGGGGGCGACCCCACCGGGGTCGGTGGAGCGGGTGACGGGAATCGAACCCGCGTAGCCAGTTTGGAAGACTGGGGCTCTACCATTGAGCTACACCCGCGCACCTCGTCGGCGTGCACCGCGAGGGCAGCGATAGCCTAGGGCGCGCGCTCGCGGGATCCGAAATCCGACACCTCGTCGACCGGTCCGGTGCGCGTCATCGGGGTATGGCGCAGGTTGGTAGCGCGTCCGCTTTGGGAGCGGAAGGCCGCCGGTTCAAATCCGGCTACCCCGACGATCGGCCAGTGCGCGAAGCGCACTGCGCCGACGCCGGGGTACGCCGGATGCAGGGAGCCGGAGGGGGCACCGCGACGAAGGAGCGGAGGCCCCTCCGGCGGCGTCCGGCTACGCCGACCGACCTCTGACCTTCCGGAGGCCCTCCACGGAGGTCGAGCCGTTCGCGGTGGGATCCGACCGTCAGCGGGTCGTCCTTCACCTCGAGCCAGCGGGGTCGGCGGGTCAGGAGCGGAGGGTGGCGGTGAGCTCGGTGACCGCGCGACCGGCCCGCACGCCCTTGGCCTCGAACCCGTCGTCGGGGCGCCACGGCGGGCGCTCCCCCTCGACGACGTCCCAGCGGCCGTGGTGGGCCAGCTGGTCGCGGACGTGCTCGGCGTGGACGGCGTGGTCCGTGGCGAACCGCAGCACGCCGCCGGGGACCAGCCGCGACGCGAGCAGCGAGAGGGTGTGCTGCTGCACGAACCGCCGCTTGGCGTGCTTCTTCTTCGGCCAGGGGTCGGGGAAGAAGAGGTGCACGGCGGCGAGCGACCCCTCCGCCACCCGGTCGGTGACGAACGGCATCGCGTCCCCGGGATGGACCCAGAGGTTGCGCACGCCGGCGGACTCGGCGGCCGCGAGCATCCTCGCCACCCCGGGCACGTGGACCTCGACGGTGACGAGGTCGGCCTCCGGGTGCGCCCTGCAGAACGCGATGGCGGCCGCGCCGTGGCCCGAGCCGATCTCGAGCACGACCGGCCCGACGCGCCCGAACGCCTCCTGCGGCACGAGCGGGCCGTCGGGCAGCGAGCGCGACGGGAGCAGCGTCGCCATCCGTTCGTCGGTGAGGGGGCTGTTGCGCCAGCGGGGGGTGAAGGTGCGCACGCCCTCGCGGGGTGCGTGGTCGAGGAGCGGGTCGGAACCCACGGTGGAGCGTCCTCTCGAAGGGGTCAGAGACGGCGGACGGCGAGGGCCGCCCGGTCGTCATCCTCTCCCGAACGCGACGCCTCGCACACCTCGCGGGCGACATCACCGGCGCCGAGGACGGCCATCGAGGCGACGCCGAGCATGCGGTCGATGCCGTCGTCGAGGTCGCGGCCACGGGACTCGATGACGCCGTCGGAGTAGAACAGGAGCGCGTCGCCCCGCTCGAGCCGCCCGCTCTGCCGGGGGAAGGCGACGTTGGCGACGACCCCGAGCAGCGGTCCACGCGACCCCTCGAGCAGCGACCACCGGGCGCGACCGCCCGTGTAGCGGGCCGGCGCAGGGTGGCCTGCGTTGGCGACCGAGTACTCGCCGGTGCGCAGGTCGAGGTCGAGGTGCACGGCGGTGGCGAACCCCTCCTCCCACTCCTGCCGGACGAGGTAGTCGTTGGCCGCGCGGAGGAAGTCGGCCGACGGGACCGCGCCGAGCAGCGCGCCCAGGGCGCCCGACAGGAGGAGGGAGCGGGTGCCGGCCCGCGTGCCCTTGCCGCTGACGTCGACGAGGACGACCTCGAGGCGGTGCTGGGACGGGCTGAGGTGGGCCACGACGAAGTCCCCGGAGAAGCGCTCGCCGTGCGCGGACAGCACGCAGGAGTCGGTGCGCCACCCTTCGGGGAGGTCGGGCATCCGCCCCACGGAGGCGATGCGGTCACGCAGGTCGGCGAACATCCGGTCGCCGCCGAAGCCCCGGGTGCCGACCCGCGCGCGCGACTGGGCGGCGAGCGTCATCATCACCATGACGACGAGGATCGAGGAGACGAACAGGACGAGGCGCAGCGGCTCGAGACCAGCGCCGGGGACCCACAGGGTCACACCGACGAGGGCGAGCGCATAGACCCGCACGAGGCGCGTCGGCCCGAGGACGAGTCCCGAGACGACGACGAGCGGGAAGAGCAGCGAGATCGGGATGTCGGTGGGCCAGTACGTCGTCGCGAGGACGAGGAGGACGACGACGAGCGCCAGCAGGGCCTCGAGGAGCGGCTCGGACTCGACCGCCAGCCGGCGCAGGGAGGCCAGGCGACGGGCGAGGGGCCCGGGCCCTTCGCTGACCTCCAGGCGATCGGCGCCCGCCATTGACACCCCCTGGGATCGGTAGGGCGAGCGCCACCCTAGTGCGCGGCGCCGACCGTCGCCACCGGCTCGGAGCACCCGGTGGACCGTGGCCGATGCCGCAGGTCAGCCGGGTGCGGTCCGGGTCAGGCCGGCAGCGGGGGGAGGGTGCCGGCACCCTCGTAGGCCGTGACCATCGCGATGCGCCGGGCGTGGCGCTCGTCGCCGCTGAAGGGCGTCGCGAGGAACGTGCGCACGATCTCGCGGGCCTCCCCGACGGCGGTGAAGCGCGCACCGATCGAGACGACCCGGGCGTCGTTGTGCTCGCGGGCCAGCGTCGCCAGCTCGGCGGAGTACGCCAGGGCCGCGCGGATGCCGGCGACCTTGTTGGCGGCCATCTGCTCGCCGTTGCCGGAGCCGCCGAGCACGATCCCGAGGGACTGCGGGTCGGCGGCCACGGCCTCCGCCGCGCGCAGGACGAAGACGGGGTAGTCGTCGACGGCGTCGTAGCCGTGCGGGCCGTGGTTGGTGACCTCGTGCCCCTCGTCCTCGAGGAAGGCGACGAGGTCGTTCAGGAGGTCCCAGGCGGCGTGGTCGCCGCCGATGTGCACGCGCACCCTCAGGCCCCCGTGTCGAAGATCGGGCCGACGGTGCGGCTGCGCTTGAGCTCGAAGAAGCCGGGGGTGTTGGCGACGAGCACGCAGCCGTCCCACAGCCTGCCGGCGTCCTCGCCCTTGGGGGCGGGGCTGACGACGGGACCGAAGAAGGCGACGCCGTCGACGGCGATGACCGGCGTGCCGACGTCGTCGCCGACGAGGTCGATGGCGCGCTGGTGGCTCAGGCGCAGCTCCTCGTCGTGGTCCTCGGAGTCGGCGGCCTCGGCGAGCTCGGCGGGGAGCTCGAGCTCGGCGAGCGCGCCGGCGATCGCCGTGGGGTGGTCCTCGCCGCGGTGGTGGATCCGCTCACCGAGGGCGTCGTAGAGGGGCTTGACGACCTCGTCGCCGAACTTGTCGCGGGCCGCGATGACGACGCGCACCGGACCCCAGCCGGCGTCCATCAGCTCGCGGTACTTCTGCGGCAGCTCGTCACGGCCCTCGTTGAGGACGGACAGGCTCATGACCGACCACGTGACGTCGACGTCGCGGACCTGCTGGACCTCACCCATCCAGCGGGAGGTCATCCACGCCCAGGGGCAGAGGGGGTCGAACCAGAACTCGGCGGAGTGTCGCTCGCTCATGGCGCCATCCTGCCATCCGACGGGGACACGACCGGCGCCACGTCCCCCGTCTGAGAGGATGGTCGACGCCGCCGCCCGAGAGCGGGCGCGACCGCGCACGACCACCCCCCACGCCCCGCAAGGAGACCCCGTGCCCGGCACGAACCTCACCCGTGAGGAGGCCGCAGCCCGCGCGGCCCTCGTCACCGTCGACACCCACGACGTCGAGCTCGACGTCACCAGGGGTCCGGAGACCTTCGCAACGACGAGCACGATCCGCTTCTCGTGCGCCGAGCCCGGTGCCGAGACCTTCCTCGACTTCGTCGGCGCCTCGGTCGAGCGGATCACCGTCAACGGCGTCGACCTCGACCCGGCGGAGCACTACGCCGACAGCCGGGTCCGCCTCACCGGGCTCGCGGCCGACAACGAGGTCGTCGTCGCCGCGACGGGCAGGTTCACCAACACCGGCGAGGGCCTGCACCGCTTCGTCGACCCGGTCGACGACGAGGTCTACCTCTACAGCCAGTTCGAGGTGCCGGACAGCCGCCGGATGTACCCCGTCTTCGAGCAGCCCGACCTCAAGGCCGGGTTCGGGTTCACGGTCACCGCGCCGGCCCACTGGCAGGTCGTCTCGAACTCCCCCACCCCCCAGCCGCAGGACGCCGCCGAGGGCACCGCGACCTGGCGCTTCGCCCGGACCCCGCGGATCTCGAGCTACATCACCGCCCTCGTCGCCGGCCCCTACGACGTCGTCCGCGACACCGCGACCTCGCGCGCCGGCGAGGTGCCCCTCGGCATCTTCTGCCGCCGCAGCCTCACGCCCTACCTCGACGCAGACCGCATCTTCGACCTCACGAAGAAGGGCTTCGCGTTCTTCGAGGAGGAGTTCGACTGCGCGTACCCGTTCGCGAAGTACGACCAGCTCTTCGCGCCGGAGTACAACATGGGCGCGATGGAGAACGCGGGCTGCGTCACCATCAACGAGATGTACGTGTTCCGCTCGAAGGTCACCGAGGCCCTCGTCGAGCGGCGGGCGCTGACCATCCTCCACGAGCTCGCGCACATGTGGTTCGGCAACCTCGTGACGATGCGCTGGTGGGACGACCTCTGGCTCAACGAGTCCTTCGCCGAGTGGGCGTCGACGACCTGCCAGGCCGAGGCCACCGAGTGGACCGACGCGTGGACGACCTTCGGCACCCACGAGAAGGACTGGGCCTACCGCCAGGACCAGCTGAGCTCGACCCACCCGATCGTCGCCCCGATCCGCGACCTGCAGGACGTCGAGGTCAACTTCGACGGCATCACCTACGCCAAGGGCGCCTCGGTGCTCAAGCAGCTCGTCGCGTACGTCGGGCGCGAGCCGTTCCGCGACGGCCTGCGCGCCTACTTCGCCAAGCACGCGTGGGGCAACACGACCCTCGACGACCTCCTCACCGAGCTCGAGGCGACCTCGGGACGCGACCTGCGCTCGTGGTCCAAGCTCTGGCTGGAGACGGCCGGCGTCGCCACGCTGCGGCCCGTCCTCGAGGTCGACGACCGGGGCCGCATCGCCTCGGCCGTCATCGAGCAGACCGGTGCCCCGGGGTACGAGACGCTGCGTCCCCACCGGCTCGGCCTGGGGCTGTACGACGTGAAGGACGGTGTCCTGCACCGCGTCCAGCGTCTCGAGGTCGACGTCGACGGCCCGCACACCGAGGTGCCGGCGCTCGTCGGGCTCGACCAGCCCGACCTCCTGCTCGTCAACGACGACGACCTCGCCTACGCGAAGATCCGCCTCGACGAGCGCTCGCTCGCGACGGCCCTGGCGCACCCGCGCGGGTTCGCCTCGTCGCTGCCGCGCTCGCTGGTCCTCGCGTCCGCGTGGGACATGACGCGCGACGCCGAGATGGGTGCGCGCTCCTTCGTCGACCTCGTCCTCGCGACCCTCCCCGGCGAGTCCGACTCGACGCTGCTGAAGACGCTCGTCGGCCAGCTGCAGGTGTCGGTCTTCCTCTACACCGCACCCGAGCACCGCGAGGCCACCCGCACCGCGACGCGGGACCGCCTCTGGGAGGTCGCCGCGGGGGCCGAGCCCGGCAGCGACGCCCAGCTCCAGCTCGTCTCCGCCGCCGCGGCGTTCACGACCGTCGGCGACGACACGAGCCGGCTGCGCGCCCTCCTCGACGGGACCGAGACCCTCGAGGGCCTCGCCGTCGACTTCGAGATGCGCTGGACCCTCCTCACCGCCCTCGTCGCCTCGGGCGCGGCGGGCGCCGAGGAGGTCGAGGCCGAGCGCCGCCGTGAGGACACGGCCACCGGACGCGAGCGCGCGGCCCGGGCCCACGCCGCCGTCCCCACCGCCGAGGCCAAGGCGCAGGCGTGGGCCGCGGCGGTCGAGGGCGACGGCCTGCCGAACGCGATCGTCGAGGCGACCGGTCTCGGCTTCACCCGGATGGGCACCCCCGCCGAGCTCCTGCGCCCCTACGTCGAGCGCTACCACGCCGTCCTCGACGCGCTCCCCGAGCGCAAGGGGTCGCACGCGGTCGTCGAGAGCGTCGTCCAGGTCTTCTACCCGCGCCCCCTCGCCGACCGCGAGCTCCACGACGCGACCCAGGCGTGGCTCGACGCCCACCGCACCGCCCCGGCGGCGCTGCGGCGGCTCGTCGTCGAGAACCGCGACCCGGTCGCCCGGGCCCTCGCGGCACAGGAGCGAGATGCCCGTGGCTGAGCTCGTCAAGGCCCTCGCCGCCCTCTCGCCCGCCGACCTGCGCCTCGACGCCCTGTCCGGGTTCATCGACGACGCCCAGGCCTGGGCGCTCAGCGACGGCGTCCGGATCCTGTTCGTCATCGTCCTCGCCGTCCTCGCCCGCTGGGTGCTGCACCGCCTCATCGGCCGGGTCGTCGCGACGATGACGTCGAAGTCGGCCCGCCGCATCGCCGAGAGCGGCCGCGTCGGCCGCGCCCTCGGGTCGGCCACCGGCCTCGCCCACGAGCGGCACCGCCAACGGGTCGAGACGATGGGTGGGCTGCTGCGCAGCATCGTCACCTTCGTCGTCGCGACCCTCACCGTCCTCACGGTGATGGCGCTCGTCGGCATCCCGCTCGGACCGCTCCTCGCGTCGGCCGGCGTCGGCGGCGTGGCCCTCGGGTTCGGTGCGCAGAGCCTCGTCAAGGACTTCCTCGCCGGGATCTTCATGATCCTCGAGGACCAGTACGGCGTCGGCGACGTCGTCGACACCGGCGAGGCCATCGGCACCGTCGAGGAGGTCACCCTGCGGATCACCCGGCTGCGCGACGCCGACGGGGTCACCTGGTACGTCCGCAACGGCGAGGTCATCCGGATCGGCAACCGGTCGCAGGGCTTCTCGACCGCGATCGTCGACATGCCCGTGTCGTACGCGGAGGACGCCGAGCGCGTCATGGCCATCATCCGTGAGGTCGCCGTGGCCATGGGCGCGGACCCGGAGTGGGAGGACCGCCTCAGCGAGGACCCGAAGGTGCTCGGCGTCGAGACGATCACCGGGGCGACGATGACGATCCGCACCATCGGGCAGTGCGCCCCCGGCGAGAACTTCGCCGTGCAGCGCGAGCTGCGCGAGCGGATCAAGCGGGCCCTCGACGCCGCGGGCGTCAAGGCCCCGCCGCTCGGGCCGTTCGGCGGCCCGGTGACCGGGCCCGGCGCGGGGAGCCACCCGTGAGCGTCTACGAGGAGGTCGGCGGCGCGCCGACGTTCGAGCGGCTCGTCCACGCGTTCTACGAGGGGGTCGCCGGCGATCCCGAGCTGCGGGCGCTCTACCCCGAGGAGGACCTCGCCCCGGCCGAGCGCCGGCTGCGGATGTTCCTCGAGCAGTACTTCGGCGGGCCCACGGCCTACAGCCAGGAGCGCGGCCACCCCCGGCTGCGGATGCGGCACGCGCCCTACCCGGTGACGCTCGACATGCGCGACCGCTGGATGCGGCACATGCTCGCGGCGCTGGACACCCTGGACCTGCCGGAGGCCCACGCCGAGCTGATGCGCGACTACTTCCTGCGCGCGGCGCACATGCTCGTCAACACCGACGAGGGCCACCCCCCGCACCCCGGCCCCTCCCTCACCGGCTGACCCCCGCGTCGAGGAGGGGCCGCGTCTCGCAGGACGGCCCCGTATCGCGGGCGGCCACGCGTTTGGAAGCATGGGGCGGGTGAGCCAGACCACGACCGACGCCCCCACCGTGACCGTGACCGAGCCGGGCGTGACCGTCCACCCCGCCGAGGGCCCCGACGCCCCCTGGTGGCGCGACGCCGTCATCTACCAGGTGTACCCGCGCTCGTGGGCGGACTCCGACGGCGACGGGGTGGGTGACCTGCCCGGCATCACCGGCCGCCTGCCCTACCTGCGCGACCTCGGCGTCGACGCCCTGTGGATCAGTCCCTTCTACGTCTCGCCGATGCACGACGCGGGGTACGACGTCGCGGACTACCGCGACATCGACCCGGTCTTCGGCACCCTCGAGGACGCCGACGCCCTCGTCGCGACCGCCCACGACCTCGGCATCAAGGTGCTCGTCGACCTCGTGCCCAACCACACGAGCAGCGAGCACGCCTGGTTCCGGGCCGCCCTCGCCGCCGGCCCCGGCAGCCCCGAGCGCGACCGCTACATCTTCCGCGAGGGCCGCGGGCCCGACGGCTCGCAGCCCCCGAACAACTGGCCGTCGGTCTTCGGCGGCGTTGGCTGGACGCGCGTCACCGAGGCCGACGGGACCCCCGGTCCCTGGTACCTGCACATCTTCGACACGACCCAGCCGGACCTGAACTGGGAGCACCCGGAGGTCCGCGAGGAGTTCCGCTCGGTGCTGCGCTTCTGGTGCGACCGCGGGGTCGACGGCTTCCGGGTCGACGTCGCCCACGGCCTCGTCAAGGCGGCCGGCCTGCCGGACTGGTCCGGCCCGGTCGGCCTCTACGACGAGTTCGCCGAGAAGGAGCAGGACGAGCGGGTCGGGGAGGACGCCCTCGAGGACCTCGCCGTCGCGCAGCCCGGCCTGTCCGACCCCGACCCGGACGAGGACGCCCTGCCCCTCGACCACCACGGCACCGGTCGCGCCCCCATGTGGGACCAGGACGGCGTCCACGAGGTCTACCGGGACTGGCGCGCCGTCCTCGACGCGTACGGCGCCCCCGACCGCATCCTGTGCGCCGAGGCGTGGGTCAAGCCCGAGGAGCGGCTGGCCCGGTACGTGCGCCCCGACGAGATGCACCAGGCCTTCAACTTCGACTTCCTCGAGACGCCCTGGGACGCCGTCGCGCTCCGGGCCGTCATCGAGACGTCGCTGCGGACCAACGACGGTGTCGGTGCGCCCACGACGTGGGTGCTCTCGAACCACGACGTCGTGCGGCACGCCTCCCGGCTCGGCCTGGACCAGAGCCTCCCCCGGCCCAACGGCATCCGCGAGGGCGACCCGCAGCCCGACGCCGAGGTGGGCCTGCGCCGCGCCCGCGCCGCGACGGCCCTCATGCTCGCGCTGCCCGGTGGCGCCTACCTGTACCAGGGCGAGGAGCTCGGGCTGCCCGAGCACACGACGATGCCGCACGAGTTCCGGCAGGACCCGACGTTCCACCGCACCCACGGCAAGGTCACCGGGCGCGACGGCTGCCGGGTGCCGATGCCGTGGGTCAAGGGGGCGCCGAGCCAGGGCTTCGGCCCGGGCGACTCCCCCTGGCTGCCCCAGCCGGACGCGTACGCCGACCTCGCCGTCGACCAGCAGGAGGGCGTCGCGGGTTCGACCCTCGAGCTGTACCGCACGCTGCTCGCGACCCGGCGCGCCCTCGGCCTCGGGCGTGCCGCCCTCGCGTGGGACGCCCTCGCCTCCGACACGGTCGTCGCCTTCCGGAGCAACCCCGGCAGCGACGACGGCACGGCCCTGCTCGTCGTCACCAACACCGGCGCCGACCCGGTGGCGCTGCCCGAGGGCGAGGTCGTCGTCGCGTCCGGACCCCTCACGGCCGACGGCGCGGTTCCGACCGACACGACGGCGTGGGTCCGGGTCGCGGCCGGCTGACGTGCGCGCCACCGACTTCGCCTACCTCTCGACGCCGACCCCGCTCGCCCTCGCGCACCGGGGTGGCGCGGCGTACGGGCCGAACGTCGGGCTCGAGAACACGCTCGCGGCGTTCCGCCGGGCCGTCGACATGGGGTACCGGTACCTGGAGACCGACGTCCACGCGACGCGCGACGGGCACGTCGTCGCCTTCCACGACAGCGTGCTCGACCGCGTCTCCGACGTCACCGGCGAGGTCGCCGGCCTCGCCCTCGACGCCGTGCGCGGGGCCCGGATCGGCGGCACCGAGCCGGTGCCGCTGCTCGCCGAGCTCTTCGAGGAGTTTCCGGACACCTTCGTCAACATCGACATCAAGGCCGACGGAGCCCTCGGACCGACGATCCGCGAGATCCAGCGACACCGTGCGACCGAGCGGGTGTGCATCGGGTCCTTCTCGGAGCGACGCCTGCGCGCGGCGAGGGCCGCCCTGGGGCCGGGGGTCGCCACCGCCGCGGGGCAGGTCGGCACCGCGCTGCTCCGTTTCACCCCGGGCGTCCTCAGCCGGCTGCTCCACACCCCGGCCCCCGTCCTGCAGGTCCCGGCCCTGCACCGGGTGCGCGGACGCACCGTGACGCTCGTGACGCCGGGGCTCGTCCGCCGCGCGCACGCCCTCGGCAAGCACGTCCACGTGTGGTTCCACGCGTGGTCGCGGGAGGACGCCCCCGAGATGCACCGGCTGCTCGACCTCGGGGTCGACGGGATCGTCACCGACCACATCGACGTCCTGCGCGACGTCCTCGCCGAGCGCGGCCACCCCCTGACGCCCCGCTGAGCGCGGTCCGACGGCACGGCGCGGCACGTCGGGGGCCCGCGGATGGGCCGTTCGGCCGGTCGTGGCTCCCCCGGGCCCCGTCGCCACGCGCCCCCGTCTAGGGTGGAGCAGATGCGTGCCGAGACCCAGTCCCACGGAGGCGGACCGCTCAGCCGGACCTACCTCGAGGTCACCCTGGCGGCCCTCGCACTCGTCACCATCGTCGCGTTCGAGTCGATGGCCGTGTCGACGGCGATGCCCGACGTCGCCCGCGAGCTCGACGCCATCCGCTCCTACGGCTTCGCCTTCTCGGTCATGCTCACCGCCCAGCTGCTCGGCATCGTCCTCGCCGGGGTGTGGTCCGACCGGTCCGGGCCGCTCGTCGGCACCGTCGTCGGCCAGGCACTCCTGGGCGGCGGGTCGGCCCTGTGCGGGTTCGCGACGAACTTCCCCACGTTCCTCGCCGGCCGGGCCCTCACCGGGCTCGGTGGCGGCCTCCTCGTCGTCATGCTCTACGTCATCGCGGGGCGGGTGTACCCGGAGGACGTCCGGCCGCGGCTGTTCACCCTCGTGTCCGCCGCGTGGGTCCTCCCGTCGCTGCTCGGGGCCCCGATCTCGGCGTGGCTGACGACGCACCTGTCGTGGCGGTGGGTGTTCTGGGTGGTCGTGCCGCCCGTCGCGCTGGCGATGCTCGCGATCGCCCACGCCCGCCGCACCGTCGACACCGCCGACCTCGACGCCGCCGTGTCCGGCCGCGACCACCGCGCCCACGTCAGGGCCGCCTGGGCCGGGCTCGGGATCGCGCTCGCGGCCGGCGCCCTCCAGTACGGCACCCACCACCTGCGCCTGGAGTGGTCGCCGAAGACGGTGGTCGCGGCGCTCGGGCTCGTGGGGGTCGTCCTCGTCGCGCCGCGGCTCGTGCCGGCGGGGACGTGGGTGATGCGGCGCGGCCTCCCCAGCGTCATGCTCGCCCGCGCCCTGTTCACCGCCGCGTTCTTCGCCGGGGTCAGCTACGTGCCGCTCTTCCTCGTCGGGCAGCGCGGCACGAGCCTGCAGACCGCGGGGCTCGCCCTCGCCGTCGGGGCCATCGGCTGGGCCGCGGGGGCCTGGTACCAGGGCCACGACGCGCTGCACCTGCCCCGCTTCCGTCTCGTCGAGCTCGGCGCCGTGCTCCTCGCCGCCGGCCTCGGCGTCCTCGGCGCGGTCGCCGTGCTGCACCTGCCGTGGGTCCTCACCCCGCTCGGGCTGGTCCTCATGGGCCTCGCGATGGGGCTCGGTGTCACGACGACGACCGTCCTCGCACTCGAGCTGAGCCCGCTCGAGGACCACGGTGCCGCGTCATCCTCGCTCCAGCTCGCCGACGTCCTCGGCAGCGTCCTCGGGATCGCCGCGGCGACGGCCGTGTTCGCGGCGCGGCACGTCCCGGGGCAGGACGACGCGCTCTTCGGCTGCATCTTCCTCGGCCTCGCGGCGGTCTCGGCCGTGGCCGTCCCGGCGGGTCAGCGCATCAGCACGTGACCGCCGGGTGCGGTGAGGCGCACCCAGCGGTTCGAGCGCAGCACGCGCACCGTCGCCCCCGGCTCGAGGAAGCCGAGCGCGTACGCGGCGAAGGCGCCCCCGGCGCGGACGGTGACGTCGGCGGGCACGAGGCCCTCGCCGTCGAGGAGGTCCGGATGGGGACCGGCCGCCTCACGCACGTCGCGGGCCCACACGCGGTCGCGGACGAACCCGGCGGCGGCGCCGCGCTCACGGACGGCGTCGGACACCTCGGCGAGACCGTCGCGCGCGACGGTGGCGAGGAGGTCGCCGGGCAGGTCACCGGCCGGCTCCCACGGACCGCGCGGCGGGGTCACGGCCGCCCAGGGTGCGAGGGCTCGCGTCGGCGGGACGGGCAGCTCGACCGAGGTCGCCGACGCCCGGGCGGTGCGGTCGGTGACCGCCCCGAGCGGGAGCACGACGTCGATCTCCACGGGCTCGGCGAGCGCGAGGGTCCGCAGGCCGAGGACCGTTCCCTCGGCGAGGATGCCGGACCCCGGGAGCACGCCGACCCACGCCGCGAGCACGTCGCCGGCGGCCTGGAGGCGGATCGCGCCGTCGGCGTCGAGGGCGCGCGCCCTCGTCGCGTAGCGGCCGAGGTCGGCGAGCGCGGCGGCGTCGGTGAGGCGGAGGACGTCGGTCACCGACCGGCCCACCGGAAGCGCACCGGGTCGCCCGTGTGCGCCGCCAGGGCGGCGCGGTCGTCGGGCGTGAGCCGGCGGGGGCGGGCGGACGCGAAGTCGTAGTAGACGAGGCCGGTCTCGGCCACGGCGTACACCTGCTCCCCGGCGTCGGCCGGGTCGCGGACGACGTAGCCGAGGTCGAAACCGGCGCCGTGGACGTGCGTCACCCACATCTCCACCTCGACGGGGGCGGGCCGGTAGGTGAGCGGCGCGCGGTACTCGATGGCGTGGCGCGAGACGACGATCCCCTCGTCGAGCATCGACGGACGGCCGACGAACCACTCGCGGATGCCGACGACGCGGGCGTCCTCGAGCAGGCGCAGGAACTGCACGTTGTTGACGTGGCCGTACGCGTCCATGTCGGACCAGCGCAGCGGCACCTGGACCGTGTAGTGCTGGGAGTCGGTCGCCATGGCGCCATCCTCCCAGCACCGCATCGGAGGGCGAGCCCTAGGGTGGCCGGGTGACGCTCGAGCCCTCGACCACCCGCCGCCTCGACCACCGCCTCGCCACGGCCCAGCGCGACGCGCGCCTGCCCTCGGTCGTCGCCGGGGTGGTCCGCGGCGGCTCGCTCGCCTGGTCGGGGGCGGTGGGGACGGTCGACGGGCGCTCGGGCGGCCGCGCCCCCGACGCCGACACGCAGTACCGGATGGGCTCGATCACCAAGACCTTCGTCGCCGTGTGCGTCCTGCGGCTGCGCGACGCCGGGCGCCTCGACCTCACCGACCGCTTCGGTGTCCACGTGCCGGGGTCGCCCCTCGACGGGGTGACCGTCGAGCAGCTCCTCACCCACGCGGCCGGGGTGCAGGCCGAGACCTCGGGCCCCTGGTGGGAGCGGACCCCCGGCGGCGGATGGGCCGAGCTCGCGGGTTCCGGTGTGGCGCAGCGGTTCCGCGCCGGCCGACGGTTCCACTACACGAACGTCGGGTACGGCGCACTCGGGCGGCTGCTCGAGGTGCACCACGGCGCCGGGTGGTTCGACGTCGTCCGGTCCGAGCTGCTCGACCCGCTGGGGATGACGCGCACGACGACCCGTCCGTCGGGGTCCGCGGCCCCCGGGCTCGCGGTGCACCCGTTCGCCGACGTCCTCCTGCCCGAGCCGGAGCACGACGCGGGGGCGATGGCGCCGGCGGGCCAGCTGTGGACGACGGTCGCGGACCTCGCCCGGTGGGCGACCTTCCTCGGCGGCGACACCGCCGACCTGCTGTCCGCCGACACGCTCGCCGAGATGGTCGAGCCGCACCACGTCGTCGACGAGCCGGGCAGGCCGTGGACCGGCGCGCACGGGCTCGGCTGGCAGGTCTGGAACGTCGACGGCGTCCGGTCCGCTGGACACGGCGGGTCGATGCCGGGGTTCCTCGCGAGCCTGCGGGTCCGTCTCGGGGCGACGGAGTCGGGCGGTGGTGACGGCGTCGTCCTCCTCACGAACACGACGGCTGCCGGCCCGGCGCTGCGTGACCTCGCGGGGCAGCTCCTCTCCGACCTCGCCGAGTCCGAGCCGCCCGCCGTGGCGCCGTGGTCCGCCTCGGGTGACCCCGCGCTGCTCGAGCTCGTCGGCACGTGGCACTGGGGGCCGTCCACCGAGGTGGCGCGGGCGGTCGGCGACCACCTGGTCCTCGGGGAGCCCGGCTCGGGGCGGGGCTCGCGGTTCCGTCGCGTGTCGGCGGACCTCTGGGAGGGCCTGGACAGCTACTACGCGGGCGAGCCGCTGCGCGTGGTGCGTCGGGCCGACGGCACCGTGTCGCACCTCGACCTCGCGACGTTCCGGTTCACGCGGACCCCGTACGACCCCGGGGCCGACGTGCCCGGCGGGGTCGACGAGCTCGGCTGGCGCTGACCCGCGCGAGGGCCTCGTCCGCCGTTCGAGGTCAACTCCGACCCGGAGACGGTCGGGTTCCACCTCGAACCGCTCCGTGCCGCAGCACGCTCGGATGGCTCGACCGGGCCAGTGACGCCGGGTGGGCCGTCGGAGGACGATCGCGCCCATGTGGACCCCCGCCCGCCGCCTCGCCGGTGCCCTCGCCGCCGCCACCGTGGTCGCCGCCGGCGGTGCGTGCGGCAGCCCGGTCGGCGGCGCCGCCGCGCCGCGGGACCCGACCTCGCCCACCGCGGCCGCCCCGGTGCCGTCGGCCGCCGCCCCGGTGAGCCCGAGCCCCACCGGTGTGCCCGACGGACCGTTCGTGCTGGGGCTCGGCGACTCGGTGCCCGGTGCCGGCGGGCCCTGCCAGAGGGACCCGGGCTGCCGCAGCTACGTCCTCGTGCTCGCCGACCTCGCGACGCAGGCCCTCGGCCACCCCGTCGCCGCCGTCAACCGCGCCCGAAACGACGACGTGACGAGCGAGTCCCTGCTCGCGGACGTCCGCGGCAACCCGCGGGTCCGCGAGCTCGTGACGAAGGCGTCGCTCGTCGTCATCCAGGTGGGCAACAACGACTGGCAGGGGCCGTGCGTGTTCGGCAACGCGGCGCCGTGCCTGGAGGAGGGGCGCCGGAAGGTCGTGGCGAGGGTCGGGTCGATCCTCGAGGAGGTGGTCGGCCTGCGCGGCTCGCCCGCGGGGGTCCGGCTCGTGACGTACGCCAACACCCTCACCGAGGACCACCCCGCGGACGGGTGGGGCTACGAGGACACCGCTGCCAACGAGGAGGAGCTGGCCGCGGTGTTCGACACGGCGATCCGCCGTCTCGACGCCGGGCTGTGCGGTCAGGCCGAGGCGCACGGGGTGCGGTGCGTCGACCTGCTCCCGGCCGTCAACGGGCCGCAGGGCACGCAACCGTCGCACCTGGGCGGCATCCACCCGACCCGCGTGGGCCACGAGACGATCGCGGGGGTCGTCGCGGCAGCCGGGTTCGACGACGTGCGGTGACGTCCGACCACGGCGTCCCTGTGGACGGGGCCGGGTGGGCTGTCGGGCGCTCGGCATAGGTTGGTCGCACCATGACGAACCCGACCCGCACGACCGCCCCGCCCCCGTCCCCCGTCGACCCCGGGCTCGCCGAGCGGGCCACCACGATGCTGCGCCGGCTCGTCGGGCACGACGACGCGCAGTTCCGCGACGGGCAGCTCGAGGCGGTCAGCGCCCTCGTCGCCGACCGCAGCCGCGTCCTCGTCGTGCAGCGCACGGGGTGGGGCAAGTCGGCGGTCTACTTCGTCGCCACGGCGCTGCGCCGGGCCGAGGGCGCCGGGCCCACCGTCATCATCAGCCCGCTCCTCGCACTGATGCGTGACCAGGTCGCCGCGGCGGCGCGGGCCGGCATCCGCGCCGTGACGATGAACTCGGCCAACGCGCAGGACTGGGACGAGGTGCGGGCGGCCCTGGCCGACGACGCGGTCGACGTGCTCCTCGTCAGCCCGGAGCGGCTGAACAACCCCCGCTTCCGCGACGAGCAGCTCCCCGACCTCGCCCGGCGCTGCGGGCTGCTCGTCGTCGACGAGGCGCACTGCGTCAGCGACTGGGGGCACGACTTCCGCCCCGACTACCGGCGCATCCGCGACCTCCTCGCCGGGCTGCCCTCCGACACACCGGTACTGGCGACCACCGCGACCGCCAACGCCCGGGTGGTCACCGACGTCGTCGAGCAGCTCGAGGTCGGCGGACGCCGCGTCCTGACCGTGCGCGGCGGGCTCGCCCGCGACTCGCTGCGGCTCGGGGTGCTGCGGTCGATGTCGCCGGAGCAGCGGCTCGGCTGGCTCGTGGCGCACCTGGCGGACCTACCGGGCAGCGGCATCGTCTACACGCTCACGGTCGCGGCGGCCGAGGACGTCGCCGCGGCCCTCGCCGAGGCCGGCCACGAGGTCGTCGCGTACACCGGGCGCACCGACGCCGCCGACCGGGAACGGCTCGAGGCCCGGCTGCGCGCCAACGAGGTCAAGGCCCTCGTCGCGACGTCGGCGCTGGGGATGGGGTTCGACAAGCCCGACCTCGGCTTCGTCGTCCACCTCGGGGCGCCGAGCTCACCGGTCGCGTACTACCAGCAGGTGGGGCGCGCCGGGCGTGCCACGGAGCGCGCCGACGTGCTGCTGCTGCCCGGCCCCGAGGACCGCGACATCTGGCAGTACTTCGCGTCGGTGTCGATGCCGCGCGAGGACCAGGCCGACGCCGTGCTCCGGGCGCTGGCCGAGGCCGGGCGGCCGCTGTCGACGGCCGCGCTCGAGACGGCCGTCGACGTGCGGCGCACACGGCTCGAGCTGCTCCTCAAGGTCCTCGACGTCGACGGCGCCGTGCAGCGGGTCTCCGGCGGCTGGGTCGCCACCGGGGTGCCGTGGGAGTACGACGCCGAGCGCTACGGGCGCGTCGCCGAGGCGCGGCGGGCCGAGCAGCAGCTCATGGTCGACTACGAGCGCACCGACGCGTGCCGGATGGCGTTCCTCCAGGAGACCCTCGACGACCCGTCCGCCGTGCCGTGCGGGCGCTGCGACGGGTGCGCCGGGCCGTGGTACCCGACGGAGGTGCCCGACCGGGTCCTGGGAGCGGCCCGCGAGCGCCTGTCCCGGGCCGGCGTCGACCTCGAGCCGCGGGTCCAGTGGCCCACGGGCATGGAGCGGCTCGGCGTGCCGGTCAAGGGGAGGATCTCTTCGGACGAGGCGCTGCTGCCCGGCCGAGCGCTGGCCCGCCTGTCCGACCTCGGGTGGGGACAGCGGCTGCGGGAGGTGCTGCGGGAGGACGCGCCGGCCTCCCCCGAGCTGCTCCGCGCGTGCGTGCCGGTCCTCGCCGGGTGGGGCTGGGCCCAGCGGCCCGCCGGGGTCGTGGCGGTGCCGTCGCGCAGCCACCCGCAGCTCGTCGGGTCGCTCGCGGCCGGGCTCGCCGAGATCGGGCGCCTGCCGTTCCTCGGCACCCTCGGCCTCGACCACGGCGGCCCCACGGGCGAGCCCGGGGGCAACAGCGCCTTCCGCCTCGCGGGCGTCTGGGAGCGGCTCGTCGTCGGGCCCGAGCTCGCGGCCGCCGCGTCCTCCGCCGGGGGGCCGGTGCTCCTCGTCGACGACCTCGTGTCCTCGCGCTGGACCCTCACGGTGGCGGGGCGGGCGCTGCGGCTCGCGGGCGCCGAGGGCGTCCTCCCCCTCGCCCTCGCCGTCGACGGCTGAGGCGGCAGACCGGTCAGCCGCCGTGGACCGGCTCGCCGTCCCGTGCCGCCTCCACCGACGGCTCGGGGGTGTCGCCGCTCGGCACCGGGCGCTCGACGCGCACCGTGAGCATCGGCAGGAAGAGCTGGACGACCGGGCCGATGAGCAGGGCGTAGAGCACCGTCCCCACCCCGACGATCCCGCCGAGCAGCCAGCCGACGGCGACGACGGTCACCTCGATCGAGGTCCGCACCAGCCGGATCGAGCGACCGGTGCGGCGGTGCAGCCCGGTCATCAACCCGTCGCGCGGTCCCGGGCCGAGCTGGCTGCCGATGTACATCGCGCCCGCGACGCCGTTGCCGACGATGCCGACCAGCATGAGGACCACCCGCCACCCGAGCCCCTCGGCATCCGGGACGACCGCGAGCGTGAGGTCGGTCGCCACGCCGATGACGAGCGCGTTCGCGATGGTCCCCAGACCGGGCCACTGCCGCAGCGGGATCCACAGCAGGAGGATGACGAACGAGGACGCCACGACCATCTGCCCGTACGTCATCGGGACGTGCTGGATCAGCCCGTAGGTGAAGACGCCCCACGGCTCGAGCCCCAGGCCCGCGCGCAGCATCAGGGCCATCGTCGCCCCGAAGAGGACCAACCCCACGAGGAGCTGGGCGAGGCGCCGGGGCAGGCGCCCGGCGCGCAGCTGCTCGATCGGGTTCATCGGCACGAGCTCGACGCGCCGGGAGACACCGCGGCGGAGCACCTGGATCGGGGACATGGCTCCATCGTGCCGTGGAAGTGGCCTTCACTTCGATGGCCAATCCTGCGAGAGTGGCCACCATGGCCACTCCCACCGTCTCCGCCGCCCGGACCGCTCGGCTCGTCGGGGACCTCGCGCCCGGCCGGCCCGCCTACCGGGCCCTCGCCGACGCCCTGCGCCTGGCCGTCGCCGACGGCCGGATCGCCGTGGGCACCCGGCTGCCGAGCGAGCGCGAGCTGACCGGCGCCCTCGACGTCAGCCGCACGACGGTCACCCGGGCCTACGCCGTGCTGCGCGAGAGCGGCTACCTCGCCTCCCGCCGCGGCTCCGGCTCGGTCACGACGCTCCCTGCGGCGAGCCGCCGTCGCGGGACGGGCTCGCTGTTCCCCGCCGACCCGGCCGACGGCGTCATCGACCTCACCTGCGCGGCGACCCGGGCCCCCGCGGGCGTCGTCGAGGCCTACGAACGCGCCGTCGCGCGGCTGCCCGAGTACCTGTGCGGCGCCGGCTACCTCACCCTCGGCGTCCCCGAGCTGCGCGAGGTGGTCGCCGACCGGTACACCGCGCGCGGCCTCCCGACCGACCCGGACGAGGTCCTCGTGACGAGCGGCGCCGTCGCCGGCCTCGGCATCGTCCTGCGCGCGCTCGTCGGGCGCGGCGACCGAGTCGTCGTCGAGAACCCGACCTACCCGAACACCGTCGACGCGCTGCGCGCCGGGGGTGCCCGTCTCGTCCCGCTCGCCATGGACCCCGACGGCTGGGACGTGCCCGAGGCCGCCCGCGCCGTGCGGTCCGCCGGGGCCCGGGCCGCCGTGCTCATCCCCGACTTCCACAACCCGACGGGCGCCCTCCTCGGCGACGAGGGCCGCGCTGCGCTCGCCTCGGCGCTGCGCCGTGCCGGCACCGTCCCCGTCGTCGACGAGACGATCGCGGAGGTCTGCCTCGAGGAGGAGCTCGCCCTCCCCCTCCCGTTCGCCGCCCACGACCCGCGCGCGATCAGCGTCGGCAGCTCGTCGAAGTCGCACTGGGGCGGGCTGCGGACCGGCTGGGTCCGGGCCCCGCGCAGCGTCCTCCCGGCGCTGGTCGACGCGAGGGTCACCACCGACCTCGGCGCCCCGGTCCTCGAGCAGCTCGTCCTCCTCGAGCTGATGCGGGAGAACCCGGGCCTGACCGCCGAGCGCCGCGACGCCCTCCGCGCCTCGCGCGACACCACCGCCGACGCCCTTCGCGAGCTCGTGCCCGACCTGCGCTTCGGCCTCCCCCGCGGCGGGCTGTCGCTGTGGTGCGAGCTGCCCGAGGGCGTCGACTCCACGGCGGTCGCCGTCGCGGCGGAGGACGAGGGACTGCTCGTCGCGGCCGGCCCCCGGTTCTCCGTCGCCGGCGGGCTCGACCGCTGGCTGCGGTTCCCGTACGTCCTCGACCCGGCGACCATGACGACCGCCGCCGAGCGGCTCGCTCGAGCCGTCGACGTCGTGCGCTCCGGCCGCGCCCCCGTGCCCGCGCCCCGCCGGACCCGCTCGACCGCCCGGGCCGCGACGCGGCCGAACCGCCCGCTCGTCGCGTGACTATCGTGGCCGCGTGACGACCGAGCAGCCCGCGCCCCTCCTCGACCTCCTCGCCACGCTCGACCTCGAGGAGCTCGGCTCGGCACAGGTGAGCATCCAGCCGCACTCGACGACGGGTGACCTCGCCGGCGAGGACCCCGTGCGCCTCCCCGAGACGTTCGCCGAGGACATCACCCTCTTCCGCGGCCAGAGCCAGAAGCAGCCGCACGGGCGGGTGTTCGGCGGCCAGGTCCTCGCCCAGGGCGTCATGGCGTCAGGTCGGACGGTCCGGGCGACCGAGGGCGGCGAGAACCGGCGGCTGCACTCGCTCCACGCCTACTTCATGCGTCCGGGCGACGACACCCAGCCGATCACCTTCAGCGTCGAGCGGATGCGCGACGGGCGGTCCTTCTCGACGCGGCGGGTCCACGCCATCCAGCACGGCAAGCCGATCCTGTCGATGAGCTGCTCGTTCCAGGTCCCCGACTCCGGCCTCGACCACCAGGACCCGGCGCCCGACGCGCCCGACCCGACCTCCGTGCCCTCCCTCGCCGAGGTCTTCCGCGGCATCGACCACCCGGGCGCCCGCCACCTGGCCGAGGACCGGGCCATCGACCAGCGCCACGTCGAGGGCAACCTCTTCGTCGCGCCGGCGACCGAGCAGGTGGCCGACCAGCGGGTGTGGATGCGCGCCATCGGCGAGCTGCCCGACGACCCGCTCGTCCACGAGGCGGTCCTCGCCTACGCCTCCGACTACAGCCTCCTCGAGTCCATCCTGCGCCGCCACGGGCGCACCTGGACCAGCCGCGGGCTCCGGGCCGCGAGCCTGGACCACGCGATGTGGTTCCACCGTCCGGCCCGCGCCGACGACTGGGTGCTCTACGCGCAGCACTCCCCCTCGGCCCAGGGCGGGCGCGGACTCGGCATCGGCCGGATGTTCACCCGCGACGGCACCCTCGTCGCGACGGTCGCCCAGGAGGGCATGCTCCGGCTCCCCGACAGCGACTGACTGCGGCGGGGGCGGTCAGAGCGGCGACGGCTCGACGACGCGCCCGTCCACGAGCTCGACGACGCGGTCGGCGATCGACAGCAGCGCGGGGTCGTGGGTCGAGACGACCGTCGTCATCGACTCCTCCTTCGCGAGCCGTGCGATGAGCGTCATGATGTCGCGGCCCGTCTCGGAGTCGAGCTGTCCGGTGGGCTCGTCGGCGAGGAGCAGGGTCGGCCGCGAGGCGAGCGCCCGGGCCAGCGCCACGCGCTGTTGCTGACCACCGGACAGCTCGCCGGGCCGCTGGTTGACGTGCCCGCTGAGTCCGACGTGCTCGAGCGCCTCGGCGACCCGGGCCTCGCGCTCGTCGGCGTCGACGCAGGCGAGCCGCAGCGGGACCCCGACGTTCTCCCGGGCGGTGAGGATCGGGACGAGGCCGAAGGACTGGAAGACGTACGACACCGATCCCCGGCGCAGCGCGAGCAGTGCGGCGTCGTCCATCGCCGTGACGTCGGCACCGTCGAGCACGACCCGCCCCGCGTCGGGCCGGTCGAGGCCGCCGATGACGTTGAGCAGCGTCGTCTTCCCCGACCCGGACCGCCCGCGCACCGCGAGCAGCTCCCCGCGGGACGCCGTGAGCGACACCCCGCCGAGGGCGTGCACCTCCCCCGCGCCGGAGCGGAAGGTCCGGTGGACGTCGTGGACCTCGAGGTGGGTGCTCATGCGTCCTCCTCGTCGCGGCGGGAGGGCCACACGCCGATGTGGTCGGTCTCGAGGTCGAGGCGCACGCGATCGCGCATGTCGAGCGCCGCCGTGAACGCCTTGGGCAGCTGGAGGCGGCCGGCGCGGTCGAGGACGGCGAACTCCTCGGCGACGAGCCCCTCGTTCCCGTGCTCGTCGACCGCGGTGCGCCGCCGCACCTCCGAGGACGTCCGCCCGTCACGGATGCCGACGGTGCGGGCCACGTGCTCGCTGACCTTGGGGTCGTGGGTGACGACGAGGACGGTCGTGCCGAAGGTCGTGTTGGCCTCGCGCATCGCCGCGAACACCTCGTCGCCGCTGCGGCTGTCGAGCTCGCCGGTCGGCTCGTCCGCGAGGAGGACCGCCGGCCGGTTCGCCAGCGCGACCCCGAGCGCGACGCGCTGCTGCTGGCCGCCGGACATCTGGTCGGGTCGCCGGTCGGCGCAGTCGGCGACGCCCAGCACCTCGAGCGTCTCGCGGGCCCGTCGCGCCCGCTCACCGCGCGGGAGGGACGCGAGCGACATCGGCACCTCGACGTTCTCGAGCGCGCTGAGGTAGGGGAAGAGGTTGGCGCCGGCCTGCTGGTAGAGGAAGCCGACCGTGTGCCGGCGGTAGCGCAGCCGGTCGCGGGTCGACATCGCGAGCAGGTCGCGCCCGGCCACCTGCACGACTCCCGCGCTCGGGGTGTCGAGGCCGGAGAGGATCGCGAGCAGGGTCGACTTCCCCGACCCGGAGGCTCCGACGACGGCGACGAGCTCGCCCTCGTCGACGGTGAGGTCGAGCCCCTGGAGGGCGACGACCTCGACGCCCTCCGAGGAGAAGATGCGCACGAGGTTGTCGCACAGGATGTGCGGCGCCGTGGCGCCGGAGGTGGGGCGCCCCGAGGTGGTCGACGTCGTGGTGGTCATGCGGAGTCTCCTCTGCGCAGGTGCTGGGCGAGGTCGCCGTGCCGGGCGGACACGGCGTCGGACAGGAGCGCGAGCGCCCCGAGGACGAGCACGGCGAGCCCCGCGAGCGCCCCGGCGACGGGCCGGGGCTCGACGGGCAGGCGGGCGACGGCGCCGGTGAAGGGCGAGAGGTCGAGGGCGGCGGCGACGGCCACGGGGGCCACGACGCCGGCCGCGACCCCGGCGAGGACGCCGAGCGTGAGCAGCGGCATCACCTCGGTCCACGCGAGGCGTCGCTCGCCCCCGTGGGGCAGGCCGAGGGTCCGCAGCCGGAGGACGAGCTGGGTGCGTGCCGGGCGGGTCGTCGCGAGGAGGAGCAGGAGCGCGAGGAGGGTGAGGACCGCGGCGAGCACGGTCCCGCCGGCGTAGGAGGCGGCGACGAAGCGGGCGAGCGCCCCCTCGGACGCCGCCGCCCGCCGGCCGTCGACGGTCTGCACGGCGGTGACGAGCCCGCCGAGCTCGCGACGGTCGCGCGACGCCGTGGCGGCGAGCCCAGCCTGCGCCTCGGCGTCAGCCCGGAGCAGGACGGTGTTCGGCTGGGTCGTCGGCAGCGCGGCGACGAGGGCGTCGTAGGGGACGAGCGCGACCACTGCCTCGCGGCCGGACACCGAGCGGGCGAGTCCCGGCACCGTGGCGACCCGGCGCGCCTCCAGCGGCGTGCCGCGCACGACGAGCCGGAGCTCCACGGCCTCGGGTCCGCCGCTGAGGACGATGGGGAGGGGACCGCCCGATGTCGGCAGGGCGGGCAGCTCGACCTCGGCGGGCGTGCCGCGCAGCACCTCCTCGTACGCGACGGGGTCGACGGCGAGCAGGGTGAGGGCCGACTCACGGTCGTCGACGACGGCGCCCGCCGGCTCGAGGGCGGCCGGCAGCGCCGCCGTCACCCCGTCCCGGCCGGCGAGCCCGGCGACGTCGGCGGGGTCGATGCGCTCGGCGTCGACCCGGGCGTCGGCACCGACCGCCCGGTACGCCGCGAGGTCGCGGTGCGCGCCGACCGTGGCCGACAGGGTCGCGGTGAGGGTCACGAGGGTCGTGCCGACGACGAGCGCCGTGATCGGCACGGCCGCCGACGACCCGGTGCGGGCCGCGCGGGTGAGCCCGAGGTACCCGACGAGCCCGCGCCCCCGGGCGGCGAGCCGGGCGAGGAGGCCGACGGGCCACGGCAGGACGCGGATCGCGACCACCGCGGCCACGAGCGCGACGAGGACGGGGGTCACCGTGGCGAACCAGTCGGTGCGCCCGGCGGCGATGACCTCCCCCCGGCTGCGCACGGTCGAGACGGCGCTGAGCGCGAGGACGACGAGGACGAGCTCGAGGACGACGCGCCGGGCAGCGCGACCGAGGGCCCGCGTGTCGTCGGGCACCTCCTCGAGGCTCCGCAGCCGACGCCACGTCACGACCACGGCGGCGAGCCCCGGCAGGAGGGCGACGAGGGCGACCTCGAGGAGGGCCGGGCGCGGCACGGGCCCGGGCAGCGCGAGGGCCGTCGCCATGGCGGCCAGGGTGGCCACGGGCACCCCCAGGGCGGCCGTCCATGCCGCGACGAGCGTCACGACGAGGGCTGCCGAGGCCCCGCGGGCCCGCAGGAGCGCGACCTCGGCGGCCCGGCGGTCGGCGCCGACGAGCGCGGTGAGGCCGAGGACGAGGACGGCGAGCGCCGTGACGCCACCGGTGACGAACGAGACGAGCACACCGGTCACGGCGACGTCGCGGTCGTAGCGCTCCAGGAGGCGGCCCAGGCCCGACACGACCGTCGGGCGAGCGGGCGCGGCGAGTGGCTGCTGGACCTCGGGCCCCTGGGGCAGGGCGTCCCAGAGTGTCCGGTCGGTCGCGAGCCGGACGAGGAGGGCCCGAAGCGGCGCGGCGTCCGTGCGAACCAGCCGGTCGGCGTCGAGGCGGTACCGCCACGTGTGGTCGAGGGCGGGCGACGCGGCACCGTCCTCCCCTCGCTGGACCCGCCAGATCCCGTCGGCGAGGGCGGCGTAGCTCGCCACGGGAGCGACGAGGGCGGCCTGGTCCTTGGTCTCGCCGTCGCCGAACACGATCTTGGCGATCCCCAGCATCCGCGGCTCGGCGGTCCAAACGGGGTCGCCCGGATCGAGCGGCTCGTACGTGCCGGAGAGGACGACGGCGGTCGGCGTGACGCGGCGGAGCGCGTCGTCGGACGGCGTGAGGTCGAGGACGTCGCCGACCTCGACACCCCAGGCCTCCGCGGTCCGGGCGGCGAGCGCGACGGGCACGACGTCGACCGTGTGGCGCTGTCCGGTCGTGGTCGCGAGGGTGCGCCGGGTCGTCGGGGCCGCCGGGGCCTTGCCCGAGACCCACCGCACCCCGTCCGTCACGACGTCGTCGACCCGCACGACGGCCTCGACGACGGAGACGTCGAGCCCGCTGCCGTCCTCGCGGGCGAGGACGAACGGGTCGGTCTGCGCGGCGACGTTCGCCTCGCCCACGAGGTCGGCGACCCGGGGGTCCATCGCCGCGCGCACCGCGGTGTCGACCGCCGCGAACGGCGGCTCGGCGTCCTCCCCCCGCGACTCGCCCGGGACGGCGAAGCCGCTCACCGCGCGCGGGGTGAGCCGTAGCCCGAGGTCGCGCTCGTTCGCCGGGGCGGACGTGACCGCGTCGGCGATGCCGCGGTCCTGGGCGCCGGCGGCGAGCTGCGGCAGGGCGACGAGGAAGACCGTGGTGACGAGCGAGAGGGCGGCGAGGAGCAGTGCGGTGGCCCGGCCACTGGGCCACCCGTGGCGCAGGAGCGTGAGCCCGCGCAGCCCTGCCGAGGAGCCGGGGCCGATGCCCCGCCGCACCCGGGAGGACGCGTGGCGGCCGGTCACGACCCACCCCGCCGGAGCTCGGCCGCGACGTCGCTGCCCACCCGTCGCAGGACGAGGACGCCGACGGCCGCGAGCACGGCCGCGACGAGGGCGGCGAAGAGCACGAGTGGCAGCCACGGCAGGGAGACGAGCACCCCGGGCACCTGCCGGTGGCCGTCGCCGCCGACGAGGACCGGGACGACGGCGAGCGAGGAGAGCACCCCGAGCACGAGGCCGACGACGACCGTGAGGGCGACGACGGCGACCCGCTCGGCCTCGAGCGTGCGGCGGATCCGGCCGGGCGGCATCCCCAGGGCGAGGAGGACGGCGTTCTCGCGGCGCCGCTCGCGCCCGAGCGCGGCGGTCGTCGCCGCGAAGCCGACGGCCGCGAGGACGAGGGCGGCGGCGGTGACGAGGGTCATCCCCGCCCGCATCCCGGCGTTGACCGGGTTGGCGAGCCGGTCGTCGACGACCTCCGAGCGCAGCGCCACCGTGCTCCCCGCGGGGAGGTCGGCGCGCAGGTCGTCGGCGTCGACCGTGCCGTGCGGGTCGAGCCACCACTCCCCCGGCTCGACGACGCGGGGCGACAGCCGACGGTCGGCGACCGGCGGCTCGGGGGTGAGGAGCAGGGTCGGGAGGTCGACGACGACGGCGCGGTCGGGCTGGGCCGCGGTGGGGACCGCCTCGACGATCGCGACCACCTCGACGGGTACCGCCCTGCCGGCGACCTGGACCTCGAGCCGCCCGCCCACGGAGGTCTCCGTCGCGGAGGCCGCGGCCCGCGTCATCAGGGCGGGGACGGCGTCGATGGCCGGTGCGAGGACTGCACTCGACAACCCTCCGGGGGAGGGTCTCTCGGCGATGCGCTCGAGCCCCTGCACCGGGGTGCCGGCGGCCGCGGAGGCCGGCCCGGTCGTCAGCGCCTCGTCGATGACGAGACCGTACGCGGCCGTGCCCGGGTCGGTGGGCGTCACGACGGGCGGCAGGGACCCCCCGCCGAGGACGATGCCGCTGGAGACGGTCCCGGTCACGCCGACGAGCTGCCAGGGGCCGCCGCGCGGCGCCGGGAGGTCGACGGTGAGGTCGGCGGGCGCGGCGCGCACGGTCCCGAGCCGCAGGGTGGTGAGCAGGCCCGTCCCGTCGCGCAGCACCGCGTTGGCGGTGGCCTCGGCCCGGGCGCCGGCGCCGGCCCGGGCGTCGAGCCGCATCGTCAGGGTGAGCGAGGTTGCGTCGTCGGGGAGGGTGGGGGCGTCGAGGGACGCTCGCCCGGCCGTGAGGCGCTCGGTGAGCGAGGACCACGACTGCCCGTCGAGGGTGTCCGGGCGCGGGTCGACGACGCGCCCGGCCACCGCGGCGTCGAGCGCGAGCACCGTGACGTCGGTGACGGGTCCGAGGGCCACGGACTCGCGCAGGACGGGGGTCACCCGCTCCGCCCCGCCGGCGGCCGCGCCGAGCCGGCCCGCGACCTCGGCGAGGCGCGCCCCGCCGACCGCACCGGTGACGACCCGGGCGGGCGCGCCGGTCTCGAAGGCGGACTGGTCCTCGACGGCGCGCTCGGCGGTGGCCGAGTGCGCGAGCGCGAGCGACCCCATCGACACCGCGAGGAGGACGAGCAGGACGGTGCCCGACTGGGCGGCCAGGCGCCGGGAGAGCTGCCAGCCGCCCCAGGCGACGTCGAGCCCCGGGCGGGTGCTCGTCACCCGGGCCACCTGGCGGGACAGGACGGGGAGAAGGCGCAGGCAGAGGACCGCCGAGCCCGCGACGACGAGCGCTGGAGCGGCGACCGTCAGCGGGTCCGCGGCCGCACCGGCCGACCCGTCGTAGCGCCGCAGCTGGACGACGCCGAGGACGCTGAGCCCGACGAGGGCGACGTCCAGCCCCGACGAGCCGAGGGCGCGCAGGACGCGGGCCGCACCGCCCGCGCCACCACGGGCCCCGCCGCGCGCCCGGCCGACCCGCAGGGTCGTGGACACCACGACGGTGCCCGCGAGGACCGCCATGAGGGCGACGGAGAGCCACGGAAGCCCGGCGGTGCCACCGGTGGCGCCGAGCCGGTCGGGCGGGAGCCCGGCGCCACGCGCCACCGCCCGCGCGAGGAGCGGTGCCCCGAGGAGCGACCCCACGGCGCCGACGGCCACGACGGCGACCGCGTCGGCGGCGGAGAGGGCGGCGAGCCGGCCCGTCGAGGCACCGCGGGTCCGCAGCAGCCGGGTCTCGGGGTCGCGCAGCGCCGCGAGGAGCGCGGCCGCCACGACGAGGCTCGACGCGCCGAGGACCACGAGGAGGACGGTCGGCGCGAGGAGGGCCGACCGGACCCGGGTGCCCGACACCTCCGCCCGGTCCAGCACGGCGGGCAGGCTCGAGGTGAGACGCCCGTCGCGCAACGGTCGCTGCTCGCCCTCGGGCGCGACCGTCCCGGCTCCACTGACGCGCTCGAGCCGGTCGATGACGGCGTCCACCCGCTCCCGGAGCCCGGGGAGGCGCGCGCCCGTCATCCCGTCGAGGTCGGGGGTCCAGCGCCAGGTGACCGAGGAGGCGCCGACGAGGGCGGTGTCGAAGGCGCCCTCGGCGAGGACGACCGGCCCGTAGGTCGTGAAGTCGGTGCGCGTCACGCCGCGGAGCCCGAGCGGCTCGTCGGCCCAGCGCCCCTCCTCGACCCCGGTCGGCACGAACACCCCGACGACGGCGACCTCGAGGGGCGCGGTGTCACGGTCGATGAGGTCGGTGAGTGCGAGCCGGTCACCGGCCGAGACCCCGAGGGCGGCCGCTGCCCGCTCCGGGAGGACCGCCTCGACGGGCTGTCCGCCCGGTCGGGTGCCGGCGGCCGGCGCCGCCGGCCACGCGCCCGAGACCAGCCGGGCCCGCTCCCCGATCCGGTCGACCTCGGCGAGGAGGACCCGGTCGTTCTCCGCGCCCCCGCGCAGGCCCCGCGTGGTCGCGGTGGCCGTGCGGGTGAGGGTGGCGCTCCCTCCGTCGTCGACGGCCTCGCGGACCCGCCGGTCGGCGTCGGCGAGCTCGCCCGGGCGGAGCAGGGCGGTGAGGACGGCCCCCCGCTCGCGCGCCGGCACGTCGAGCTCGGCGCGGACGGCGGCGTCGGAGATCCCGACCGAGAGCAGCTGGAGCGTCGCGACGACGAGCATCGAGGTGAGCACGGAGGTCGCCACGGCGACGAGGGCGGTGCGGTGTGCTCCGACCCGATGCAGGAGCAGGGCCCTCACGACACCCGCCCTCCCCGCTCGACCACCGGACCGAGCCACCCTAACCGCGCGCCCGCGCGGGCGGGGCGGCCCGGGGCCGGGTCGTCGCCGGATCGTGACCCGGCTCCCGGGCCCGGCCGGCGCCCTCAGCCGAGGACGACGACGGCAGCGCTGTCGGGCGGGAGGACGACGCCGCCGGGCGCCACGGAGGTCGCGTCGGGGTCCCACGCGAGGACGACGCCGCGAGCCCCCTCCACGGGTACCTCGCGGACCCCACGGCCCAGGTTCGCGACGACGGCGTAGGCCGCGGCCGACCGGGGGCGGTGCTCGAGGACGACCCATCCCTCGGTGTCGTCGGCGCGGACGTCGACCTCCGCGAAGCGGGTCGGCCCGTCGCCGAGGAGCACCCGGCGCAGGGCCGTGCAGGCGGAGTACCACCGCAGGACACGGGCGTGCGGTTCGCGGCCGACCTCCTCCCAGCGCAGCACCGAGCGGTGCCGGGTCTGCGGGTCCTGGGGGTCGGGCACCTCGTCGGCGGCCCAGCCGTGCGACCCGAACTCGGCCCGCCGGCCGGTGCGGACCGCGTCGGCCAGCCAGTCCTCCTCGAAGCTCGTGAAGAACTGCCACGGTGTCGTGGCGGCCCACTCCTCGCCCATGAAGATCATCGGCGTCGTGGGGGCGAGGAGGTAGAGGGCGGCGCCGGCGGCCTGTCGCGAAGGCCCGACCGTAGCCGAGATCCGCTCTCCCACAGCGCGGTTGCCCACCTGGTCGTGGGTCTGCAGGTACCCGAGGAGGCGGCGGGCGTCGAGCGCCTCACGGTCGACGGGGGCTCCCCAGGGCCGGGCCCGGAAGCTGCTGTGGGTGCCGTCGTGGAGGAAACCCCGCGTGAGGACCTTCGCGACGACGGCGAGCGGACCGACCTCGTCGCGGCCCTCCCCACCGGCGAAGTCGGCGTAGTAGCCCTGTCGCTCGCCGGTGAGCGCGACGTGGAGCGCGTGGTGCACGTCGTCGTCCCACTGCGCCGTCATCCCACGCCCGCCCTCCGCGGTGGGCGTCACCATCGCGACGTCGTTGAGGTCGCTCTCGGCGACGAGGTCGAGGGGGCGGCCCAGCTCGACGGCGAGGGCGGCGACGGCATCGGACAGCTCGGCGAGGTAGTGGCGCGGCGAGGAGTCCTTGAGCTCGTGGACGGCGTCGAGGCGAAGGGCGTCGACGTGGAAGTCGCGGAACCACCGCAGGACGCTGTCGACGAGGAAGGCGCGCACCTGCTCGGCACCGTCGTCGTCGAGGTTGACCGCCGCACCCCAGGGGGTGTGGTGGCCCTCGGTGAAGTACGGACCGAACCGGCTGAGGTAGTTGCCGCTCGCCCCGAGGTGGTTGTGCACGACGTCGAGGGCGACCCCGAGGCCGCGCCCGTGGCAGGCGTCGACGAACCGCTGCAGCGCCTCCGGGCCCCCGTAGCCGTCGTGGACGGCGTAGAGGTCGACGCCGTCGTACCCCCAGCCCCACCGGCCGGGGAAGGCCGCGAGCGGCATCAGCTCGACGACGTCGACGCCGAGCGCGACGAGGTGGTCGAGGCGGGTCACCGCGGCGTCGAGGGTGCCCTCCTCGGTGAAGGTGCCGACGTGCAGCTCGTAGACGACGCCGCCGAGGACGCCGGCGCCCTCGCGTGGCCCGCGCCAGCCGTCGTCGGTCCAGGCGAAGCTGCCGGGGTCGAAGGTGCGGCTCGGGCCGTGGACGCCGTGCGGCTGGTGGGCACTGCGGGGGTCGGGCAGAGCCGGCTCGGCCCCGTCGAGGACGAAGGCGTAGTCGAGGGTCGCGTCACCGACCTCCGCAGGCGGTTCCCACCGCCACCAGCCCCCACCGACCGCCGTCATCGCCTCGCGCTGCGGAGCGTCCCCGTGGGACAAGATCGCCCAATTGGTCGAACCTGTCCCGGCGGGACGGTCTCCCGGGACCACGGACCACTCGATGTCGACGTGCTGCGGGATGGGGGCCCACACCTCGATGGCGCGGCTCACCCGGTCACCGCCACGAGGAGGGCGACGGGCCGGTCGGCGAGGAGGCCGGCGAGACCCACGGTCCCGTCGGAGTGGACGTCACGGTCGGAGAGCACGTCGCGCCACCTACCCGCGGGGACCTCGACCGATGCGTCGCCGAAGCCACCGGCCGCCGCGAGCAGGCCGGCGGCACGGGTCACGACGGTCACCGCTCGCGGGCCGTCGGCGTCGCCCCGGGCGAACGCCAGGGCGTGGTCGGAGGACGACGCCAGCCCGGCGTACGTGGTCGACTCCCCCACGAACGCCTCGCGGTGGTCGCGGCGCACCGCGAGGGAGCGGGCCGTGACGCGCAGCTTCTCGTCGTCGAGGTCGAAGGCGGGCTCGTCGGCGAGGGCGCGCTCGAGCCGCTCGCCGCGGTCGGTCCAGTCGACGGGCCGCCGGTTGTCGGGGTCGACGAGCGAGAGGGCGACGAGCTCGCAGCCCTGGTAGACGTCGGGCACCCCCGGCATCGTCAGCTGCACGAGCTTCTGCCCGAGCACCGTGGCGCGCACCGAGGGCTCGTGGGCCACCATCCAGGCATCGAGGTGCTTCTGGATCGCGCTGTCGTGCAACAGGTTCCGCGCATAGGTGACGACGGCGTCCTCGTAGGCGGGGTCGCCGTCGACCCACGCCGTGTGCACCTTCGCCTCGCGGACCGCCTTGAGCAGGTACTCCTCGATGCGCGCACCGGTGACGGGCCAGGTGCCGACGAGGGTCTGCCACACGAGGTACTCGGTGGGGTCGTCGAGCGCTTCCGGGCGGTGGGGCGCGGCCACCTTGCGCGCGGCCTCGAGCCAGGCCGCCCAGCCCTCGCCGTCCTCGGCGAGCGACACGAGCCGCGCGCGGACGTCCTCGGACCGCTTGGTGTCGTGGGTGGTCAGCGTCGTCATCGAGGTCGGCCACGACGCGACCTGCTCGGTGCACCACGTGTGGAACTCGCCCGCGTCGATGGACGCGTGGTCGGGGTGCCCGCCGACCTCGTTGGCGCCGGCGAGCCGGAACCACCGGTAGTAGGCGGTGTCCTCGATGCCCTTGGCCATGACGGGCCCGCAGGTCTGCTGGAACCTCACCCGGAACTCGTCGGCCACGGCCCGGGCGTCCGGGTTCGCCCCGGGGACGTCGCGGTCGAGGACGAGCGCGACGACGAGCCCGAGGGCCTCGTGGTCGCTCGGGGCGAGGAGGCCGCGCGCCCGCTCGGCCGCTCCCTCGACGACCGCCGCCTGCTCGGGGTCGACGCCGCGGCCCGGGACGAGGTAGGCGCGGTAGCGGTCCATCGAGACGAGCACGGCCTCGAGCGCGCGTCGCATCCCGGCGGCGTCGCCATCGGGCACGACCCGCCGCACGAGCCGCATGAGCCGGTCGACCTCGGCGGCCTGGACGTCGTCGACGACGAGGCGCTTGGCGTCACGGACCACGTCGGGCAGCGACACCCGCTCGGGCGCCACCTCGGCCCAGAGCCCGTCGAGCACGGGCAGCCCGGCCGTCGGCGTCAGGACCTGCTGGACCCGCAGCAGCGCGTCGTAGCCCGTGGTCCCCGAGCAGCGCCACGTGTCGGGGAGGCGCTCCTCGCCCTCGAGGATCTTCTCGGCGACGACCCACGCGTCACCCGTGGCGTCGGCGAGCCGCTCGAGGTAGCCCCCCGGGTCGGCGAGCCCGTCGGGGTGGTCGATGCGGAAGCCGTCGACCGCGCCGTGCCCGTGGAGGGCGAGGAGGAGGGCGTGGGTCGCCATGAAGACGACGGGGTCCTCGACGCGGACCGCGACGAGGGAGGTGACGTCGAAGAACCGCCGGTAGTTGAGCGCGTCGCCGGCCTCGCGCCAGCTGGACAGCCGGTAGGCCTGTGCCTCGACGAGCTCGGCCAGCGGCAGCTCCTCGGTGCCGGGGGCCACCGGGAACTCGTGGTCGTAGTACCGGAGCACGTGGTCGGCACCGGTGGGCCCGCCGTCGGTGGCCAGCACGAGCTCGCCGCCCTCCACGGCCTGCTCGAGGGTGCCGCCGAGGACCGGCATGAGGATGCGGTCGTCCTCGGCCACCCAGTCGACGTCGAACCACCCGGCGTACGGGCTGCGGCGCCCGTCGCGCAGGAGCGACCAGAACGGGGCGTTGAGGTGCGCGGGCTCGGGGACGGTCATGTGGTTCGGGACGACGTCGACGACGATCCCGAGCCCGTGCTCGCGGCAGGTCGCGACGAGACGGTCGAAGGCCTCCTGCCCGCCGGCCTCCTCGCTGATCCGGGTGTGGTCGAGGACGTCGTACCCGTGGGCGGAGCCCGGCGCCGCCTGGAGGACCGGCGACAGGTACAGGTGCGACACACCGAGGTCGGCGAGGTACGGCACCCGCTCGGCGGCGGCGTCGAAGCCGAACCCGGCGTGCACCTGGAGCCGGTACGTCGCGGTCGGGACGGGGCGGCCGGGCGCCGGCCGGTGCGGGGTCGCCATCCTCACGCCCGGGCGGTCGTCGAGGCCCCCGCCGGTACGGTCGGCGCCTCCCGCAGGTCGCGCAGGACGACGACGGAACGAGCCCGGACCGGGAGCTCGGTCCCGGCGGGGTGCCAGTCGTCGGCCATCGGCTCCGTCGCGCCGGTGTCGATCTCGACCCTCCAGTGGTCGCCGAACTCCTCTGCGGGCAGGGTGAACACGGCGTCCTCGTGGTGGGCGTTGAACAGGACGAGGAAGTCGTCGTCGACGACGCGGCGCCCACGGGAGTCCGGCGTCGGGATGGCGTCGCCGTTGAGGAAGACCATGACCTGCTGCGCGGTGCCGTCGGACCAGGCGTCCTCGCCCATGACGTCGCCCGAGGGCTGGAGCCACACGATGTCACCGAGCTCGGACTGGCCGCCGTGGTCGGCGCTGCCCGCGAAGAACCGGCGACGCCGGAACACGGCGTGGTTGTGACGCAGGGTGGTCACGGCGGCGGTGAAGGCCAGGAGCTCGCGGGCGTCGTCGTCGAGGTCCCAGTCGACCCACGACAGCTCGTTGTCCTGGCAGTAGACGTTGTTGTTGCCCTGCTGGGTCCGGCCGAGCTCGTCGCCGTGCGCGATCATCGGCACGCCCTGGCTGAGGAGGAGGGTCGTGAGGAAGTTGCGCTGCTGGCGAAGTCGCAGCTCGTTGACCTCGGGGTCGTCGGTGGGCCCCTCGACGCCGCAGTTCCACGAGCGGTTGTGGCTCTCGCCGTCGCGGCCGTCCTCGCCGTTCGCCTCGTTGTGCTTCTCGTTGTAGGAGACGAGGTCGCGCAGCGTGAAGCCGTCGTGCGCGGTGACGAAGTTGATGCTCGCGATGGGCTTTCGGCCGCTGTGCTCGTAGAGGTCGCTGGAGCCGGTGATCCGCGACGCGAACTCGCCGAGGGTGCGCGGCTCACCCCGCCAGAAGTCGCGGACGGTGTCGCGGTACTTGCCGTTCCACTCCGTCCACAGGGGCGGGAAGTTGCCGACCTGGTAGCCGCCGTCGCCGACGTCCCACGGCTCGGCGATGAGCTTGACCTGGCTGATGACGGGGTCCTGCTGGATGAGGTCGAAGAAGGCGGAGAGCTTGTCGACCTCGTGGAACTGGCGGGCCAGGGTGGCCGCGAGGTCGAACCGGAAGCCGTCGACGTGCATCTCGGTGACCCAGTAGCGCAGCGAGTCCATGATGAGCTGGAGGACGTGGGGGTGCCGCATGAGCAGGCTGTTCCCCGTGCCCGTCGTGTCGTAGTAGTGCTCCTTGGCGTCGTCGACGAGCCGGTAGTACGCGGCGTTGTCGATGCCCTTGAAGCACAGCGTGGGCCCGAACTCGTTGCCCTCGGCCGTGTGGTTGTAGACGACGTCGAGGATGACCTCGATGTTCGCCTCGTGCAGCGCCTTGACCATCGCCTTGAACTCGGTGACCTGCTCACCACGCGTGCCGCGCGCGTAGCCGTTGTGTGGGGCGAGGAAGCCGATGGTGTTGTAGCCCCAGTAGTTCGTCAGGCCCTTGTCCTGCAGGGAGGTGTCCTGGACGAACTGATGCACCGGCATCAGCTCGATCGCCGTGACGCCCAAGGTCGTCAGGTGCTCGATGATCGCCGGGTGGCCGATGGCCGCGTACGTGCCGCGGATCTCCTCGGGGACCTCCGGGTGCGTCATCGTCAGGCCCTTGACGTGCGCCTCGTAGATGACCGTCTCGTGGTACTCGTGCCGCGGCGGGCGGTCGTGGCCCCAGTCGAAGTACGGGTTGATGACGACGCTGAGCATCGTCTTGCCCAGGCTGTCGTCCGTGTTGCGCTTCTTCGGGTTCTTGAAGTCGTAGGAGAACAGCGACTGGTCGTTGCTCACCTGACCCTCGATCGCCTTGGCGTACGGGTCGAGGAGCAGCTTGCTCGGGTCGCAGCGGTGGCCGTGCTCGGGCGCGTAGGGCCCGTGCACGCGGAAGCCGTACCGCTGCCCGGGCTGCACGCCCGGCAGGTAGGCGTGCCAGACGAAGCCGTCGACCTCGGGCAGGTCGATGCGCGTCTCGACGCCGTCGTCGTCGACGAGGCAGAGCTCCACCCGGTCGGCCACCTCGCTGAACAGGGCGAAGTTCACGCCGCTGCCGTCGTAGGTCGCGCCGAGGGGGTACGAGGTTCCGGGCCAGATCTCCACGGGGTCTTCTCCGTTCATGGTCACCGCTGTACCCGGCGGCGCTGCCGGAAAGCGGTCAAGGGACCGCGGCGATGGTTCCGCGCCAACCTACCGGGCGCGGGCGACGGGTCGTGACGCGGCGTCGAAGGACGGGCAGCGGACGGGCAACGGACGGGTCGGGCTAGGGTCGGAGCGCGCCGGCGCCGCGTTCGGCGCCGCACCCGCCGTCCGAGGAGCCTGCATGACCAGCCAGCGCGTCGCCATCGTCACCGGAGCCGCCCGCGGGATCGGCGCGGCCACGGCCGAGCGACTCGCACGCGACGGGTTCGCCGTCGGGGTCCTCGACCTCGACGAGGCCGCCTGCGCCGAGGTCGCCTCCCGCATCACCGGCGCCGGAGGACGCGCGCTCGGGGTCGGCGTCGACGTGACGAGCGCCGAGCAGGTCGAGGCCGGGGTCGCGCGCGTGGCGGCCGAGCTCGGAGCGCCGGTCGTCCTCGTCAACAACGCCGGGATCATCCGCGACAACCTGCTGTTCAAGATGACCGAGGACGACTGGGACGCCGTCATGGGCGTCCACCTCAAGGGCGCCTTCCTCATGACGAAGGCCTGCCAGGCGTTCATGACCCAGGAGCGGTACGGGCGGGTCGTCAACCTCTCGTCGTCGTCGGCGCAGGGCAACCGGGGGCAGGCCAACTACTCCGCCGCGAAGGCGGGCCTGCAAGGCTTCACGAAGACCCTCGCCATCGAGCTCGGGAAGTTCGGCGTCACCGCGAACGCCGTCGCTCCCGGCTTCATCGAGACCGACATGACGCGGGCCACCGCCGAGCGCCTCAAGGTCTCCTTCGAGGACTTCCTGTCGCACACGGCGTCCCAGATCCCCGTCGGACGGGTGGGGCAGCCCGAGGACATCGCGGCGACCATCGCCTTCCTCGTGTCCGAGGAGGCCGGGTTCGTCTCCGGCCAGGTGATCTACGTCGCCGGTGGCCCGCTCGACTGACGTCGGCGGTCCCCCGACCGACGCTCAGAGGCCGAGGTCGCGGCCGATGAGCTCCTTCATGATCTCGTTCGAGCCGGCCCAGATCTTCGTGACGCGGGCGTCGCGCCACGCGCGGGCGACCCGGTACTCGTTCATGAAGCCGTAGCCGCCGTGCAGCTGGACGCACTCGTCGAGGACGTCGTTCTGCACCTGCGCGCTCCACCACTTGGCCTTCGCGGCGTCGACGGCGGTGAGCCGGCCCTCGGCGTGGGCCTCGATGCAGTCGTCGACGAAGGCCTCGGCGACCTCGATCGCCGTGACGAGCTCGGCGAGCTTGAACTTGTTGTGCTGGAACGAGCCGATCGCCTGCCCGAACGCCTTGCGCTCCTTGGCGTACTCGATCGTCTCCACAAGGATCTGCTTGGCGTGGGCGACGTTGGCGCACGCGGCGCCGACCCGCTCCTGGGGCAGGCGCTGCATCATCGCGACGAAGCCCATGCCCTCCTCGCCGATCCGGTTGCTGTCGGGGACCCGGACGTCGCTGAAGAACAGCTCGGCGGTGTCGGACTCCTCCTGACCGACCTTGTCGAGCTTGCGACCACGGGTGAAGCCCTCCATGCCGTCCTCGAGCATGAACAAGGTGATGCCCTTGGCACCCTTGCTCGGGTCCGTGCGGGTCGCGACGATGACGAGGTCGGCCTGGTAGCCGTTGGTGATGAAGGTCTTGGAGCCGTTGACGACCCAGTGGTCGCCGTCGCGGACGGCCGTGGTCTTCAGGGCCGCGAGGTCGGAGCCGCCGCCGGGCTCGGTCATCGCGATGGCGCAGATCTTCTCGCCGGCGGCCATGGCCGGGAGCCAGCGCTCCTTCTGCTCCTGGGTACCGAGGTCGACGATGTAGGGCGGGCAGACGTCGGAGTGGATGCCGAAGCACGAGCCGACGGCGGCGTTGAAGCCGTTGAGCACCTCGGCCGCGACGGCGTTGAAGCGGTAGTCGTCGGCTCCCATGCCGCCGAACTCCTCGGGGATGTCGAGGCCGAACAGCCCCTGGCTCCCGGCCTCCTTCCAGATGTCGCGGTCGATGGACTTGACCTCGAGCATCTGCTCGGCGCGGGGCTTGAGGGTCCGCTCGACGAACTCCTGGACGGAGGCGCGGAAGTCCTCGTGCTCGGACGCGTAGATGTTGCGGGGCATGGGTCTCCTCGGTCTGCTGGCGTTCGTCGTGCGGCGCGCGGACGTTGACTAAGCGCTTGCTTAGTCTCGCGGGGGTGCGGCATGCTGTCAACCGTGCCGAGCACCACACCGCTGAGCGAGACCGCCGTCCTCGCCGCCCTCGCCCCCGAGGGCGGTCGGGGTCCGGGGACCGGCGACGTCACCGACACCGCCGTGCGGATCATGCTCGCCGCCGCGGACGCCTTCGCCGAGCGCGGCTTCCACGCGACGACGACCCGCGACATCGCCTCGCGTGCCGGCCTGTCGCCCGCCGGGGTCTACGTGCACTTCGCCTCCAAGGAGGTGCTCCTCTTCGAGCTGAGCCGGCGCGGCCACGCCCGCGCCCGCGACCTCCTCGTCGCCGCCCGGGAGGCCGGACCCACCGCCACCGACGCGCTGCGCAACATCGTCGGCGGGTTCTCCCGCTGGCACGCCGAGCACCACGAGCTCGGTCGGATCGTGCAGTTCGAGTTCCGCCACCTCTCCCCCGAGCACCGCGACGAGGTGCTCACCCTGCGCCGCGAGATCGACCAGGTCGTCGCCGGGGTGCTCCACGACGGCGTGGCGTCCGGCGAGTTCGAGGTCGCCGACGTCCCGGCCACCTCGCTGGCCCTGCTCTCGATGGCGATCGACGTGGCCCGCTGGTACACCCCCGGCGTGCGCCGGACACCTGCCGCGATCGAGGAGACCTACGGCGACCTCGCCGTCCGCCTCGTGCGCGCGCCCTCGCGGTGAGTGCGGAGACGGCGGCCGGGGCCACCCACCGCACCCGTGGGCGATGCGTCCCGCGGCCGGGCCGCTCGGTAGGGTGACCGGCGTGAGCACGGAGCGGACCACGACCGAGGGGCACGGCGGCTCCGCCTCCATCGCAGTCCCCGACTACTGGTGGTACGTGGCGCGCGCCGACCTGCTCGAGGTCGCCCTGCGCGAGCGCGTCGAGGGCGCCGGCACGGCCCTCGACCTCGGCAGCGCCGACGGCCCGAGCGCCGCCTGGCTGCGCGACGCCGTGGGGCGCACCGCCTCCCTCGACATCGACCCCCGCGGCCTGGGCTCCGACGGCATCTGCGGGTCCGCCCTGGCGCTGCCCTTCGCCGACGAGTCCTTCGACGTCGTCGCGGCGTTCGACGTCATCGAGCACTGCGACCCGGAGGACGTCGCGCTCGCCGAGGTGCGGCGCGTGCTGCGGCCGGGCGGGCGCTTCCTCATGTCGGTTCCCGCGTACCAGTGGGCCTGGTCCGACTTCGACGTCGCCAACGGGCACCACCGGCGCTACACGCGCCGCCGGGCCGTCGCCGCGGTCGAGGGGGCCGGGTTCCGGGTCGACCGGGCGACCTACGGCTTCGCGTCGGTGTTCCCGATGTTCGCCGCCGAGCGCCTCGCGCGCCGGGTGGCGGCCCGCCGCCGCAGCAGTGCGGCTGACATCGTCGAGCTGCCCCACCTGCCGCGCCCGCTCAACACCGCGCTCACCGCGATCTCCCGGGCCGACCGCGTCGTCCTGCGGCGGGGCGACCTGCCGTTCGGCTCGTCGGTCTTCGTCGCCGCGACCCGCACCGGCTGAGCCCCTCTCCGGAGTCGTGTGCCGAAGTGGCCGCCCGGGCGGCCACCTCAGCACACGACTCGAAGGTGTTCAGCCGTCGAGCGGGCCGCCCGAGACGACCCTCGCCCGCACGTCGGCCGAGGTCGCGGCGAGCCCGGCCGGGAGGGCGGTGGCGGCCAGGGCGTCGACCTCCGGCCAGTGGCGCGAGCGCAGCCGCAGGTCGAGGACCTGGCCGGCGCCGCGTCCTCCGACGGGGATCGTCCGCAGCGGGCGGTGGAACACGCGTCGGGCCTCGGCGACGAGGTGGCCGACGGTGACCGGGGCCGCCGACGCGAGGACCTTGGCCACCACCGATCCCGGGGGCTCCCGCCGCGCGAGCTCGAGGCAGCGCAGCACCATCCGTCCCGCGTCGGGCGCGTAGAGGTAGTCGCGGATCGTGTCCATCGACACGAAGACCGGCAGCGGACGGCCGGTGGCGTCGGCGAGGCACAGCTGGGAGAGCAGGCCCTGCGGCTTGCCGAGCGTCTGCCCGGGGCCGTAGACGTTGGAGAGCCGGCCGAGGACGCCGCGCAGCCCGGTGCCCCCGACGAGGTCGCGGACCGCGTCCTCCATCTCGAGCTTCGCGCGGCCGTACGCCACGAGCGGGCGCGGGTCGGTGGCCTCGTCGAACGGGGGTGCGCTCGACCCGGCGTAGAGACCCCCGGCCGACGAGGCGAGGAAGACGACCCCGTCGCCGTCCGCGGTGGCCGACCGTGCCAGGGCGCCCGTCCAGGCCCGGAACACCCGGACCTCGGCGGCCAGCGCCTCCTCGGGCGTGGCGACGACGCCGGCGCCCGCACACCAGGCGACCGACCACGGGCGGGTGCCGCGCCGGACGGCGAACGCCTCGGCCTCACCGACGAGCACCTCGGTGCTCGCTCCCTCGTCGGCCCACGGGACGGAGGTCGTCAGGACCTCGTGGCCGGCGGCCCGGCAGGCGGCGACCACGTGCCGACCGACGAGCCCCCCGCCGCCGACGACCCAGGTGAGGGGGCGGTCGCCGGCCTCGCTCACGCCCGGTCCCGGCCCAGCGGGCCCTCGCGCGGGTCGCCCACCGGGAGGTAGAGCGGCTTGCCCATCGCCATGTTGACGGCCATGCCGACGTACTCGGCGATGACGCCCAGCGCGAAGAGGATGGCCCCGGTCGCGGCCATGAGCAGGACCATCGTCGAGGTCCAGCCGGGAGCCTCCCACCACCGGGCCGACCGGCCGACGAGGAGCACGACGGCGATGACCGGCGCCAGGACGATGGCGGCGGCCCCGGTGGCGCTGACCCAGCGCAGCGGCTTGGTGCCACTGGACAGGACGAGCCGCCAGAAGTGCGAGACGAGGCGGCGCAGGTCGTACCCGGAGGGCCGGTCGCCCTCGGAGCGCATCTCCACCGGGCTCGTCGCGACCCGGCGCGCGACCCACGAGATCGCCACGTCGAGGTAGATGCCCGGGCCCGCGTAGGCGGCGACCGAGCGCGCGACCTCGCCGAGGAGGAGGCGGTAGCTGTGGAAGGCGTTGGCGTCGGCACCGCGGGCGAGCCGCTGCACGAGCGACTTCGCCCCCCGCGACGCCAGGTTGCGGACGAACCCGTGCGGCGGCTCGTTCGTCGGGCGGGCGTAGACGACGTCGGCCTGGTGCTCCATCGCGGAGTCGAGCAGGTTGCCGAGGTGCTCGGGGTCGTGCTGGCCGTCCTCGTCCATCGTCGCGACCCACTCCCCACCGGACGCGGCGACGCCCGCGAGCGTGGCCGCGTGCTGCCCGAAGTTGCGGCTCAGCCAGACGGGACGGACCCAGTCGTGCTCGGCGGCGAGCTCACGGATCACGACGTCGGAGGCGTCCGGACCGCAGTCGTGGACGAGCACCACCTCGGTGACGCGGTAGGCGCGCCCCGCCGGGGAGGTGCGGACGGAGGTGCTCGCGACGAGCTCCTCGACGACGTCGCGCAGGGTCAGCTCACCCCCGTAGACGGGGATGACGACGGACAGCTCGTGCGGTCGGGGTCCGTCGGTGTCGTGGTGCACGGCGATCACCCTAGCTGCGCCCGGGCGGGCGTCAGTCGCGGGTCAGCTTGCGGTAGGTGACGCGGTGGGGGCGCGCCGCCTCCTCGCCGAGGCGCTCGATCTTGTTCGCCTCGTAGGACTCGAAGTTGCCCTCGAACCAGTACCACTTCGCCGGGTTCTCGTCGTCGCCCTCGTAGGCGAGGATGTGCGTCGCGACGCGGTCGAGGAACCACCGGTCGTGGCTGATGACGACGGCGCAGCCCGGGAAGTCGAGCAGCGCGTTCTCGAGCGACCCGAGGGTCTCGACGTCGAGGTCGTTCGTCGGCTCGTCGAGGAGGAGCAGGTTGCCGCCCTCCTTGAGGGTGAGCGCGAGGTTGAGGCGGTTGCGCTCGCCGCCGGAGAGGACGCCGGCCTTCTTCTGCTGGTCCGGACCCTTGAACCCGAACTGGCTGACGTAGGCGCGCGAGGGGATCTCGACGTGGCCGACGTTGATGTAGTCGTGGCCGCCGGACACGGTCTCCCAGAGGTTGAGGTTGGGGTCGAGGCCGCCGCGGCTCTGGTCGACGTAGGAGATCTTGACCGTGTCGCCGACGTCGACGACGCCCGCGTCGGGCTCCTCGAGCCCGACGATCGTCTTGAACAGCGTGGTCTTGCCGACACCGTTCGGGCCGATGACGCCGACGATCCCGTTGCGCGGCAGCGTGAACGACAGGTCCTCGATGAGGATGCGGTCGCCGAAGCCCTTGCGGAGGTTCTTGACCTCGATGACCTTGCTGCCCAGGCGCGGGCCCGGCGGGATCTGGATCTCCTCGAAGTCGAGCTTGCGGGTGCGCTCGGCCTCGGCCGCCATCTCCTCGTAGCGCTGGAGGCGCGCCTTGGACTTGGTCTGCTTCGCCTTCGCGTTGCTGCGCACCCACTCCAGCTCCTCGGCGAGGCGCTTGGACAGCTTGGCGTCCTTCTTGCCCTGGATGGCGAGGCGGGCCTGCTTCTTCTCCAGGTAGGTCGAGTAGTTGCCCTCGTACGGGTAGGCCCGGCCGCGGTCGAGCTCGAGGATCCACTGGGCGACGTTGTCCATGAAGTACCGGTCGTGCGTGACCGCGACGACCGCGCCCGGGTAGGCCGCGAGGTGCTGCTCGAGCCAGAGGACCGACTCGGCGTCGAGGTGGTTCGTCGGCTCGTCGAGCAGCAGGAGGTCGGGCTTCTGCAGCAGCAGCTTGCACAGCGCGACGCGGCGGCGCTCACCACCGGAGAGGACGGTGACGTCGGCGTCCGGCGGCGGGCAGCGCAGGGCGTCCATCGCCTGCTCGAGCTGGCTGTCGAGGTCCCACGCGTCGGCGGCGTCGATGGCCTCCTGGAGCTGGCCCATCTCGGCCATGAGCGCGTCGAAGTCGGCGTCGGGGTCGGCCATGAGGGCCGAGATCTCGTTGTAGCGGTCGACCTTGGCCTTGATCTCGCCCGCTCCCTCCTCGACGTTGCCGAGGACGGTCTTCTCCTCGTTGAGCTCCGGCTCCTGCATGAGGATGCCCACCGAGTAGCCCGGCGTGAGGCGCGCGTCGCCGTTGGACGGCTGGTCGAGCCCGGCCATGATCTTCAGCACCGACGACTTGCCGGCGCCGTTCGGGCCCACGACGCCGATCTTGGCGCCGGGCAGGAACGACAGGGTGACGTCGTCGAGGATGACCTTGTCGCCGTGCGCCTTGCGGGCACGCGACATCACGTAGATGAACTCGGGCATGGGCCCAAGGTTATCGACCGGACGGCCTCCTCCCCGAATCGCGTCACGCCCGCCCTCCCGCGCCCTCCGGCCACCACGGGCCGCCGCGGCGCCCGGGCCCCTCAGGCGGCGGGTGCCGCCTCCTCCTCGCGGCTGCCCGAGGCGTGCTGCCCCTCGGCGCCGGCTTCCGGCGGCGGTGGCTGGTCGCCCTCGACGACGTAGGCGGGCTGGCTGTCGCGTGCGAGGGACACCCGCGAGAAGGCCGCCGAGCCGAAGAAGAGGTCGTGGCCCACGGTGTCGGCCTGGACCTCGACGTTCCACCCGGTGGAGCCGTCCTCGCGCTGCCACGACGTGATGCGCTGCTTGCCGTGGACGACGACCGGCTGGCCCTTGCGCAGCGAGGCCGCGAGGTTGCCGGCCAGCGCCCGGTAGGAGGCGACGTCGTAGAAGCTCGGCTCGGTGTCGGCCCACTGCCCCGGCTGCCCCTCGACCGGGCGCCGCGCCGACGTGGCGAGGCGGAAGGTCGTCATCGGGGCGCCCGTCCGGGTCGTGCGGGCGACGGGGTCGGCGGTGAGCCGCCCCCTGATCGTCACGTAGGTCTCGTTCATCGGTCCCTCCCTCGGCCCCGCCGCTCGGGGCCACGACGCCAGCCTTGCCGGGCACCGGGACCCCGGCAACGGCCCGGCCGAACCTGTGGAGAACCGTCCTCGCGAGCCCGGCCTGTGGACGACGCGGGCCCCCCGAGGGGTCGGAAGGGGCGAGGAGGGAGCGGAAGGGCCCGGGCCCGGAAGGGTCAGACCGCGGCGGCGCGGGCCAGCGCCTCGCGCGTGGCGGCGTGCCGCCCGAGCACCCGCTCGACCGGCTGGACGATGCGCTCCTGGGCGACGCCCTCGATCGAGGCCCGCAGGCGCCGGTCCATCACGGCGCCGCGGCGGCGTGCGCCGATGCCTGCGAGCCACCGCGCGACGACGGCGAGGAGGAGCCCGCCGAGCAGGCCACCGAGCAGCAGCACGGCCGGGATCGGCAGCACCCCCCAGGTCGGCGGCTCGCCCACGACGACGTCGAGCTGGAGGAGCCCCATGACGACGTAGAAGGCCAGCCACAGCAGGCCGGCCACGGCCGCCCCGGCGAGGAGGAGCTGCAGGGCCCCGACGACCCGCCACCACACCGGGGACCGGGCGAAGAGGGAGGTGCCCACGACGGCCTGGTCGAGGGCGTCACCGAGCCCGGCGCCGGGCGGGGTCGCGGCCCGGTCGACCGCCTCGGCCCACGGCGTCGGGAGGTCGGCGCCCGCGCGGTCGGAGAGCCGGCGCGTCGCGAGGTCGACGGCGGCACGCGCGGCCGGCGACGGCGGCGGCAGCGAGGACCGGCCCAGCACCGAGCGGACGTCGGCGTCCGAGACGCTGATGTCGCGCCCGTCGAGCCGCAGCCGTCGCAGCGGCCGCGCCCGCACCCGGTGGACCCAGCGGGTGAACGGCCATCCCGTGGAGGCGACGGCCTCCCTGCGGTAGTCGCGGCGCACGGCCTCGACGACGGTGGGGACACCGGCGCTGCGGGCCAGTGCCTCGAGGAGCTCGGTGCGCGCGGTCGCGTCGACGGAGGGCTCGGAGGGCGCCACGTGGTCGGCGAGTGCCCTGGCCGCCATCCGGACGTCGCCGGCGAGGCGGGCGCGGGTGGCGGTGCGCGCAGCGACCGCGTTGGCGAGGCGCTGGCGCAGCTCGTCGGTCCCCTGGCCGGAGGCGACCGACGTCGCGAGGACGGTGGCCCGCGGCACGCCGTCGCGCTCCATGAGCCGGACGAGGTCGGCGCGGCACTGCTCGACCTGCTGCGGGGTGAGCCGGTCGACCTGGTTGAGCACCACCATCGTCACGGCCTCGTGGGTGGCGAGCGCGGCCACGTGGTCGTCGTGCAGGCGGGCGTCGGCGTACTTCTGCGGGTCGGTGACCCAGACGAAGAGGTCGACGAGCTCGAGGACGCGGTCGGCCTCCTCGCGGTGCGCGACCTCGCGGGAGTCGAAGTCCGGGAGGTCGAGCAGGACGAGCCCGTCGAGCGTCCCCACCGGCCCGGCGCCGTCCTGCCCGCCGTCGGCCCCACCCGCGTGCGTGGAGGCGGGGACGAGGTGGCGCCTGCCGACGCCCAGCCAGTCGAGGAGCTCTCCGGCGGGCTCCCTCCCCCACACGGCCGCGGTCGGGGTCGAGGTCGTGGGCCGACGGACGCCGACCGTCGCGACGGCATCGCCGACGATCGCGTTGAAGAGGGAGGACTTGCCGCTGCCCGTGGCGCCCGCGAGCGCGACGACGGTGTGTCCGCCGACGAGGGCGGTGCGTTCGCCGACCTTTGCCACGACCGTGCCGGCGCGGTGGCGCTCGTCCGCGGGCAGCTGCTCTCCCCCGGCGTCGACGGCCGCCGAGAGCGCGTCGGCGGCAGCGGCGAGCTGCTCGGGCGACACGACGGCACCGCGGGCCGAGCCCATGCGGAGCGGGCTCACCGCACCACCGCCCGGACCCGGCCGGCGGCGCTCGAGAGGCGCACGGCCTGGTCGGCGGGGGCGACGCTGTCGGCGAGCGCCGTGGCGTAGCGCGCTCGCTCGGCGTCGTAGAGCTCGTCGGTGAGCTCGAGGAGGCGGGCGCGTGCCTTGGCGGCCATGTCGCGCACGGCCTGGTCGCCGAAGATCGCCTCGAGGACGCGCTGCGCCAGCAGGGCGGTGCCGCCGGCGATGCCGATCTCGGCGCCGACGAGCCCGCCGGTGCTGCCGAACGCGACGAGCATGAGGAACAGGCCGATCGCGTTGACCCCGTAGGCCGCGATCCGGGCGTTGGTGCGGCGTCCCGCACCCTCGGACCGGACGAGCTCGAGGACGTCGCCCTGCCAGTCGCGCACGAGCCGCTCGACGTCGGGGCCGAGGTCGGCCGAGGTCTTGGTCAGTGCCGGGTGGTCGCGCAGCACGGCGGGCCCGCCCGCGAGGCGCCGCCACGCGCGGACCGTCTCGGAGGTCGCGGCCTCGGCGTTGGAGAGCAGGAGCGCGGCGACGCCGGTGTGCAGCGCCTCGTCGAGGGAGCCCGACGGCTGCGGGGCGCCCTTGACGGCGGCCGTCACCTTGTCGCGCCACCGCGAGATCGTCGACTCGACCTGGCGGAAGAACTCGCCCGTGCCGACGAACTCCTGCCAGCGCGCGAGGACCTCACCGCGCAGGAGGGTGCCGTCCGTCATCCCGTCGGCGACCCGGCGGCGCGCCTCGGCGAAGGCCTCGTCGGTGGCGCGGCGCAGGGCGGCGGCGGCGTCCTGCTGGTCGCGGCTGGCGACGACGAGCTCGGCGGTGCGCCCGGACAGCGACTCGACCGCACCCCGCAGGGTCTGGCCGACGACGATGGAGCGGGCGCGCGCGTCGCCGGCGAGCGCCTCGAGCCACGAGCGGAGGCGGTCGACGGCCTGCTCGGGCAGCCGGCCGTCGTCATCGAGCGTCGTCTCGGGGATGGTGAAGATCGGTGCGGTCGGCAGGCCCTGCTCGCGGAGCATGGACGCGAGGTGCGGACGGATCTCGTCGACGGCCTCCGGCGGGATGCGGTCGAGCACGATGGCGACCGCGGTCCCCCGGTCGGCGGCCGTGCGGAGGAGGTCCCAGGGGACGGCATCGGCGTAGCGGGCCGCGGTGGTGACGAACAGCCAGAGGTCTGCCGCCGAGAGCAGCTGGGTGGCGATGGCACGGTTGGCCGAGACGACGGAGTCGATGTCGGGCGCGTCGAGCAGCGCCATCCCGGCGGGCAGCGACCTCGACTCGACGAGGCCCACCGTGCCCGGCTGCTCATCGTCGACCGACCCGCCGGTGACGCGGGCGAGGTCGGGGAGGATCCGGGCCCCCTCGAACCACGCGGCGTCGTCGGGGTGGTGGACGAGCACGGGCGAGGTCGTCGTGGGCCGCAGGACACCGGAACGGCTCACGCGCGCACCGACGACGGAGTTGACGAGGGTCGACTTCCCGGCACCCGTGGAGCCGCCGACCACGGCGAGCAGCGGGGCGTCGAGGGAGCGCAGCCGCGGGAGGACGTAGTCGTCGAGCTGCTGGAGCAGGGCCCGGCGCGAGGCCTCGGCGCGGGCCCGTGTCGGCACGTCGAGCGGGAGGCTGGCCCCGTCGACGGCCTCCCTGAGGGTCTCGACGGCGGAGACCAGCCCCTCCACGTCTCCGACCACCGTCACGGGTCAAGGGTAACGACCACGAGGTGTGGTCCCCACCATTGACCGGGGCGCGGCGAGGTCCCACGCGATGATGACGGCATGCGGATGTTCGTCGCGGTCCTCCCCCCGGACCGGGTCGTCGAGGACCTCGACGACTTCCTCGAGGTGCGCCGCGACGCGGCGGGCGCACCCCGCTGGTCGGCGTCGCACCAGTGGCACGTGACCCTCGCGTTCCTGCCCGACGTCCCCGAGCGCGCGGTCGAGCCCCTGGTCGACGGAACCGCCGCGGCGGCAGCACGCACCGAGCGGATGTCGTTGTCGCTCACCGGGGGTGGCTGCTTCCCCGATGTCGCGGCGGCGCGCGTGCTCGTCGCGGAGATCGGTGGGGGCGAGTCGCTGGCACCACTGGCCCGAGCGGTCCGCTCGGCCGCCTCGGTCGTGGGGGCCGCCCCCGACGGTGGCCCGTTCCGGCCGCACCTCACCCTCGGGCGGTTCGGCCGGCCGACCGACGCCACCCGCTGGGTGCGCCTCCTCGACACCTATCGCGGGCCGTCGTGGACGGTGGAGGACGTCGCGGTCATCGCGTCGCACCTGCCGCGGGAACGCGGGCACCGTCCGCGCCACGAGGTCCTCGCGAGGGTGCCCCTCAGCGGCTGACGCGGACCTCGTCGCACAGCTCGCGGGCGGCACCGGCCCACGTGGCCCACGACAGCACGGTCGCCCCACGGTCGCGGCTCGCGCGCGCCATCGTCCGCCACCGTTCGTGGTCCGTGAGCCGGGCCAGCGCGTCGACCGACCCCGCGACGAGGTCGTCAGGGTCGACGAGGAACCCGGTCACCCCGTCCTCGACGATGCTCGGCACGCCACCGGTCCGCGCGGCGACGACCGGCAGCCCGGACGCCGTCGCGTCGGTGAGGGTCACGCCGCCGGCGTTGGCACGGGCGGGCTCGAGGAGGACGTCGTGCGCGGCGTACAGCTCGCGCATCCGTGAGCGCCGGACCCGACCGACCCGCCGGACACCCGAGGGCAGCCCGGGCGCGTCGCCCACGACGGTGAGGACGTTCCGGACGCCGCGGTCCCGCAGCCGGGCGACGACCTCGAGGGCGACGTCGCCGCCCTTGCGCGTCCAGTCGCTGCCGACGAACAGGACCCGCAGCGGCTCCCCCGGCCACGGGCCGCGCGAGGGCTCCGTGGCCACCACCGACGGGCCGAACGGCGAGACCCGCACCCGCGACGGGTCGACGCCGTAGTCGTCGACGAGCGAGGCGGCCGCCCAGTCGGAGGCGAGGAGGAAGCCCGCCGCACGGCGGGCGGTCCGGCGCCCGAGGGCCTCCCCCTGCCAGCGCGCGGGCGCGGAGAGGCTCGAGAACAGCGGGTAGTAGCCGACGAGGAGGCGGAAGGTCGCATCGCTCACCTCGACGACCGGGACGTCGAGGTCGGCGAAGGCGAGGGTCGAGGACGCTGCCACCGACAGCACGACGTCGACCCGCGCGGCCGCCACCGCCTCGGCCACGGCCGGCCCCGTGGCCCGGCTGGTCGCGAGGCCGTGGCCGGGCAGGTAGCCGCGTCGCAGCGCCCCGAGGGCCCGGGTCGCGGCGCGGTCGAGCAGGTGGTGCGGCACGTCGGGCACGGGCACGTGGACGACCTCGGCCTCCCGGCGCAGCGCGGCGACCATCGGCGTGAGGATGCCGGACCAGGAGTCGGGGTCGTCGAGGGACCACGGCGTGAGGAACCCGATCCGCATCCTCGCCCTCCTGTCGTCCCCGCCGAAGGTACCGGGCCGGTCCCGGGACTGTGCGTGGATCCGGCCGGAGCCGGCGTCAGGACCAGCGCAGAGGTACCGAACCCCCCGGTGAGCGGTCTGAGCAGGTAGGACTTGGGCATGGACTGGTACCTCGAGCGCGCGGATCTCGTGGGAGAGCTGCGCCACGAGGTGGGCGCGTTCCTCCGTCGTCATGCCGTGCCGCAGAGTGGAGCCGACGTGGAGGATGCCGAGCTCATCGTGAGCGAGGCGGTCGGCAACGCGATGCGTCATACCGGAGGTCCCGTGTGGGTGGCCCTTGCGTGGACCGGGGATCACCCCGTCCTCCAGGTTCTCGACTGCGGTCCGGGCTTCGACTCGGAGCTGCTTCGACCCAGCATGGCCGTCTCGACGACGGGAGGCGGACGCGACCTCCCGCGAGGCCACGACGAGCTCGCGGCTGAGGAGGAGTCCGGTCGGGGCCTGATGATCATCCGACTGCTCTCACCCGACGTCGCGGCGACCGCCCGAGCCCACGCCGGCATGGTGCTCTCGATCTCCCTTCCGGTCCGGCGCGCCCCCACCCGGAGCCTGGACCCTCCTCGGCACCACACCAGCTCCCTCCCCGACCTGGACGAAGCGCGCCCGGAGGGCGGTTTCGGCAAGGAGTCGTTCCTGCGGGCGCTGGTGGTGCAGCTGTCCCGCGCCGTGGAGGAGGACCACGGCCCCGATGCCGCCGAGGCCGCGGTGGCCCAGGTGGGCGGTGACGTCGGCGGCCAGATGGAGGAGGAGTTCCGACTCGCGGAGTCCGTGGTGGGCCGGCTGTCGCCCGCTCAGCTCGGCCAGTGCTTCGTGCGGCTGAAGCACGCCATCGACGGAGGTTTCAGTGTCGTGGAGGCGAACACGGAGCGAGTGGTGCTGGAGAACACCCGCTGTCCGTTCGGCGAGGCCGTCCGCAAGGCACCGGCCCTGTGCCGCATGACCTCCAGCGTCTTCGGCGGGATCGCCGCCAGGAACAACGACACCGGGGCCTCGGTGCTCCTCGAGGAGCGCATCGCCGTCGGCGACCCCGGGTGCCGGGTCATCGTGTACCTCGGCGCCCACCCTTCGGAGGTCGACCCGTTCGTGCACCACTACCGGTCGCCACGTCGTCCTTGACGGCTCGGCCCACCGCAGGTTGGGGCCGTCGGTCCCGCACGCAGGGGTGCCACCCACGGCGCAGGGGTGCCGCGGGTGGCACCTGGGACCATGATGGCAAGACCCTGCGCTCAGCAGGGTTATCGCGACAGAGGATTCCTGGACGGCGGCGATGGTGCACCTCGCGGGTCGCGCCCCCGCAGGAGCCGCCGCAGGCGCTCCGCGCGGTGCGGCGCTCAGCGCCCCCGGCAGGACTCGAACCTGCGACCTCGAGATTAGAAGGCTCTTGCTCTATCCGGCTGAGCTACGGGGGCGTGGCGCCCGGCCAGCGGACGCCGCCGCCAGTGTAGGTGCGCCGCCCGCCCGGCACGCTCCGCCCGCTCAGCCCGCTCCACCGGACGCGAGCTGCCGCGAGCGGCGCAGGGCCAGCTCGGCGAGCGCGGCGGCGACGTCCGGGACGACCGCGTCGTCGAAGGCCGCCCGCGGCGAGTGGTTGTCCTCGGCGAGGGAGAGGTCGTCGTGGACCGCCGCCCCGATGTTGAGGTAGCAGCCGGGCACCTCGTCGAGGACGAACGACATGTCCTCCGAGCCGGCCTCGGGGTTGGGCATGTCGGCCCACCGGTCCTCGCCGAACAGCTCGACGACGGTGCCGCGCGCGAACTCGAACTCGGCCTCGTCGTTGACGGTGACCGGGTAGCCGTTGCCGATCGTCACCTCCGCGGTCATGCCGTGGGCCTCGGCGATGCCGCGCGCGACCCGGGTGACGACCTCGTGGGCCCTGGCGCGGTGCTCCTTCGAGAAGGTCCGCAGGGTCGCCTCGACGTGGGCGTCGTCCGGGATGATGTTGTCCTTCGTCCCCGCGGCCACCTTGCCGACGGTCAGCACCACCGGGTCCCACACCGAGAACTGCCGCGTGACGGCCGTGTGGAACGCGAGGACGATCTCGCACGCCACGGGCACCGGGTCGCGGGTCTTCTCCGGCGCCGACCCGTGGCCGCCGAGACCGCGCACGACGACGTGCACCTCGTCGGCGGCGGCCATGAGGGGCCCGGGCCGCCCGAACCAGGTGCCCCGCGGGAAGTCCGCCGCGTACACGTGCACGGCGTAGGCCGCGTCGACGCGCCGACCCGCGGCCTCCAGCAGGCCCTCGCGGATCATCGGCTCGGCCCCGCCCGGGCCCTCCTCGGCCGGCTGGAACATGAGCACGACGTCGCCGACGAGCTCCTCGCGCAGGCTGTCGAGGATGCGCGCGGCACCCACGAGCCCGGCGACGTGGAGGTCGTGCCCGCACGCGTGCATCGACCCCGGGCGCTCGGACCGGTACTCGACGTCGACCTCCTCGGTGACCGGCAGCGCGTCCATGTCGCCGCGGAGGAGGACGACGGGGCGCTCGCCCTCGTGGGGGGCCCGGCCCCGCAGCACCGCGACGACGGAGTCGAGCGACTCCCCCAGGGTCACCTCGAGGTCGATGCCGTCGAGCGCCTCGAGCACCAGGCCCTGGGTCTCGGGCAGCCGCAGCCCGATCTCGGGGATCCGGTGCAGTGCCCGGCGCAGCTCGACGAGCTCGGGGGCGATGGCCCGGGACAGGCTGAGGGCGTCGGTCACGGTGGTCCTTCCGGTCGGGTCGTCAGGCGACCCCGGCAGCCTCTCAGGTGACGGGGAGGCCGACGAACTCGGCCCGGCGCGCGGTGAGGGCGCGCAGGAGCACGCGCTCGGTCTCCACGGCGTGCTCGTCGGCGGCCGCGTGGTGCATCCGGCGGCGCAGCAGCGCGAGCTCGCTCGCGGTGTCCTGGAAGGCCCGCATCGAGGCGAGCCCGGCCCGGCCGGAGTTGGCCCGCGCCCACTGCCGGGCCTCGCGGCGGCGCGTCATCGAGGCGAGCATCGTCACCTCCCCCGGCGAGAGCCAGCCGGCGTCGGCGTACGGGCGCAGGTGCTGACCGATGAGGTGCCCCTCGTGGCGCCGGGCCCAGCCGACGAAGACGACGAACGCGAGGAAGACCGGTACCTCGACGAGGAGGTAGACGACGACGAGGCCCTGGCCACCGGTGACCGCGGCGAGGTTCCACAGCGCGTGCGCGAGCACGGCGAGGACGAACCCGGCGACCGGCGCCACGAGCCGGGGCAGCCACGAGCGGCTCGTCGCGGCGACCCCGATGCCGACCCCGGTGAGGATCGTGAACATCGGGTGGGCGAAGGGCGAGAGCAGGCAGCGGGCCACGAACGTCGCCCCGAGGGCCTCGTTGCCGCCGTCGGTGTAGGCGACCGCGAGGTACTGGATGTTCTCGGTGAACGCGAACCCGGCCGCCGTGATCCCGGCGTAGACCATGCCGTCGGTGATGCCGTCGAACTCGCGCCGCCGGAACCACCAGATCAGCAGGACGAGCAGCCCCTTCATCGCCTCCTCGGTGACCGGGGCGACGACGACCGCCGCCGTCGCGAGGGCCGCGTCGGGGTCGGAGGAGGCCTCGAGCACGGCGATGGCGCTCGTGTTCGTCACGGCGGCCACGACCGCCGCGACGAGGGCGCCCCACAGGAAGGCCCCGACGAGGTACCGGTTGGGCTCGGACTCGAAGCGGTCCAGCCAGAGGAACGCCGGGATGACGATGCCGAGCGGGATGACGGCGACGGCGAGGGCGAGGAGCGCGGTCGTCACGCCGAAGGCCGCCCCGAAGTACGAGGCCACGACGAGGGCGGCCAGGAGGAAGCCGAGGACCACGAGGCCGGTGACGACCCAGCGCCGGATGGCCGACCGCGCGGTCGGGTCGGTGGGGGCCGGGGGCCCGGCGTGATGGGCCGCGAGGTCCGCGCTCATGGGAGTCGACCCTAGTGGAGGGCCGGTCGCGGACGGAGGGCCTCACCCGCCGCGCCCCTAGCATGGCCCCCATGACGACCCCCGGGACCGACCGCGCCACCTCCGACCGCATCGTGTGGATCGACTGCGAGATGACCGGCCTGTCCCTCGAGCACGACGCCCTCGTCGAGGTCGCGGCCCTCGTCACCGACTACGAGCTCACCGTCCTCGGCGACGGGGTCGACGTCGTCATCCGGCCGCCGGAGGCCGCGCTCGCGCAGATGGGCGACTTCGTCCGCGAGATGCACACCGGCTCGGGGCTGCTCGACGCGCTCGAGGGCGGCACGACGCTGGACGAGGCGCAGCGGCTCGTCCTCGACTACGTCAAGGAGTTCGTCCCCGAGCCGCGCAAGGCCCCCCTCGGGGGCAACACCGTCGCCACCGACCGGGCCTTCCTCGCCCGGGACATGCCCGAGCTCGAGGCGCACCTGCACTACCGGATCATCGACGTCTCCTCGATCAAGGAGCTCTCGCGCCGCTGGTTCCCCCGTGCCTACTTCGCGGCACCGGTGAAGTCCGGCGGCCACCGGGCGCTCGCCGACATCCGCGAGTCCATCGCCGAGCTCCGCTACTACCGCGAGGCCGTCTTCGTCCCCTCGCCCGGCCCGTCGACCGACGAGGCCCGCGTCCTGGCGGCCCGCCACGTCACCGACCACGGCACCGGGGTCGTCGCCGGACCGACCGCCTGAGCCGCACCGGGCGGGGGGCGGTCAGAGGAGCCCGCGGATGACGCCGCGCACCTCGCCCCACATGCCCGGGTAGGCGAACGAGCCGGTGACGGCCGCCCGGGCCGCCTGCCCCACGCGCCGGCGGCGCTCGTCATCGGCGAGGAGCGACCCCAGGACCTCGGCGGTGCCGACCGGGTCGTGGAGCGGCAGCCCGACGGCGGTCTCCCCGTCCCGCACGTAGTCCTCCATGGCGGCGGTGCGCGTCACCGCGACGCAGGCCCCCGTGGCCGACGCCTCGAGGAGCACGCTCTGGCCGGTCGGGTAGGCGAGGTCGTGCGTCGGGACGGCCACGACCCGGGCCGACCGCAGCCAGCGCCGGTACTCCTCCGGTGCGACCGGCCCGTGGAGGTGGACGTTGGCCGGGGCGGTGGCGGGGTCGACGCGCCCCGGCTGGGTGATGACGTCGAACCGGGCACCGGGCAGCCGCCGCGCCGCCTCGACGAGGGTGTCGAAGTCACGCCCACGGTCGATGCCGACGGCCACGACGTCGCGGTCGCGCTCCACGGCCAGGTCGGGGCCGTACCAGTCGGCGTCGACGGAGAACCGCACGGGGACGACCCGGTCGGGGTCGACCCCGTGCTCGGCGAGGATCCCGACCTGGTTCGAGCTGAGGACGAGAAGGCGGTCGATGCCGGCCGCGTGCCGCCGGATGCGCTCGCGGGCGGCGGCGTCGCCGGTGCGCAGCTCCTCGGCCCACCAGCAGGAGAGGACGACGAGCGGGGTGTGCCGCATCGGCCAGACGCCACGGGCGCGCAGCCGCGACGCGAGGGTGCCCTCCCGCTCGAGGAAGGCGAGGACCGCGTCGGCCCGCGCGGCCGCGCGGGCCGAGCGGACCGTCCGGTCGACGGCCAGGCCGGAGCGGTGCTCGACGGCGTCGCGGACCTTGCGGTGGAGGGCGTTCCGCGCGGGGTTGACCCGCAGCAGCTCGAAACCGTCCCCCGCGAGGAGCTGGGCCCCGTAGGCGAACGACCGCGTCGGCGGGCCGTCCCGCACTCCCCCGCGGCCTCCCTCGTCCCCGTTGTCGAACAGACCCAGGACCCGCACCGTCATGGGTCCGGAGGGTAGCGCCCGTCGCGCGCCCCCGGACCCGGTCCGGAGCACCCCCGCGCATTGGGTACGATGGTCCGCGCTGCGGGCGCACCGGCATCATCGACGATGACGACGCGCCCGCCGTGGTGGGTATAGCTCAGCTGGTAGAGCACCTGGTTGTGGTCCAGGGGGCCGCGGGTTCAAGTCCCGTTACTCACCCCACGAGAAGGCCCCGGGCCCGCGTCATGCGGACCGGGGCCTTCCGCGTCCGGTCGAGTGGCCCCGACGCGCTGATGCCACCGCCGCTCCATCAGCGCGTCGTGGCCACTCGACTGGGGGAACGTCGTCTCGCGGTGTCGGTGGGGTCGGGGCGGTTTGCGAGGATGACGAGGTGTTCTCCCGTCGTGCGTCCGCCATCGTCATCGTCGCCCTCGTCCTGCTCGCCCTGCTCGCGGGCCTCGCGCCGGTGTTCGCGGCCCCGGCCTCGGCGGCGCCGTCGGTCCTGCCGGCCCACGCCCGGCTGACCGGCTCGACGCCCGCCGACGGGAGCACCGTCGCCACGGCCGACGAGGTCGTCCTCACGTTCACCGAGGACGTCGACCCGACCTTCGTGGAGGTCGTCGTCGACGGACCGGACGGCGCCGCGGTCGACGCCGCTCCGAAGGTCGAGGGGCGCGAGGTCACCCAGGCCCTGGGCGACACCCTCCCGGCCGGCCGGTACACCGTGACGTACCGCGTCGTCAGCGCCGACGGCCACCCGATCTCGGGGACGGTCTCGTTCACGACGACGACCCCCGTCGGCCCGTCCCCGAGCCCGTCGGCCGCCGTGTCCGAGCCCGCACCCACCCCGACCGCCGACGACGTCCCCGCCGCCGAGGACGGGGGGCCGGGTCCGTGGCCATGGCTGGTCGGCGTCGTCCTCGTCGCCGGCCTCGCCGCCCTCGTCACGCGGCGGCGCCTCCGCGAGGGGCGAGCGGCCGACGCCGGCGACGACGCCGAGCCCGACAGGGAGCGCGTCGAGGCGCACCGCGACCGGCGCGACGACCCCTTCGCCTGAGCCGATTTCGCTCCCGCGGCGGGTGGCTGCTAACGTTTTCCACCGCGCGCCATTAGCTCAATTGGCAGAGCAGCTGACTCTTAATCAGCGGGTTCGGGGTTCGAGTCCCTGATGGCGCACCACCTCCGAAGGGCCCCTCACGAGGGGCCCTTCGGCGTTCCCGACCTCCCTCCCGAGCGCCTCGGGCCCGGGTAGCGTGCAGGCCGTGACGACCCCCGAGCCGGCCGCGACGGTCATCGTGCCGACCCGCGGCGGACGCGACCGGGTCCTCACCCTCCTGCGCCTCCTCGAGGCCCAGGACACCGACGACCTCGAGGTCGTCGTGGTCGTCGACGGCGACGTCGACGACACCACCGGAGCGGTCGCCTCGCGGGCGAGCACCGTGCCCGTGCGCGTCATCACCTTCCCGGAGAACCGTGGCCGGTCCGCCGCGCTCAACGCCGGCGTCGCGGCCGCCCGGGGGCGAGTCGTCATCCGCTGCGACGACGACCTCGAACCCGGCGCGACCTTCGTCGGCGCGCACGTCGCCGCCCACGGCGACGGCGTGGTGGGCGTGGTCGGCCTGTACCGCAACGTGTTCCCCGACACCCCCTACGCGCGGGCCTACGGCCGCACGGCGGACGAGCGGTTCCGCGACGCCGCCTACGCCACGGCCGCCGACACGACGTGGCGCTACTGGGCCGGCAACGTGTCGGTGACGCGGGAGACGGCCGAACGCGTCGGCCCCTACGACGAGGCCTTCCGCGCCTACGGGTGGGAGGACGTCGACTGGGGGTACCGGCTGCACCTGCTCGGCGTGCCCGTCGTCCTCGAGCCCCGGCTCGAGACGACGCACCGGCTCAGCGCGGTCACGGCCCGCTCGCGGGTGGAGCGGGCCTTCTTCTCCGGTGCGGCCCGTCGCCAGTTCGTCGCGAAGCACGGGGTGCGGTGGCTGGAGCCGACGCGGCCGACGACGCCGTGGCAGGCGGCCGTCCGGCTCGTCGCCGCGGTCCTCACCGAGGGAGGGTCGCGCCGGGCCGGCGCGCTGGCCGACCGCGCCGCCGGGGTCCTTCCCGCGCGGGCGGGGCGCGCCCTCGTCGGGCTGCTCGTCGAGGCCGCCGGCGACGCCGGCTACCGGCGCGGGCGGGTGTCCGACCCGACCGCGGTCTGACGCCTACAGGTACAGGCCGGTGCTGCCCTCGGGCACCCGGCTCGCGGCGACCGCGTGGAGGTCACGCTCGCGCAGGAGGAGGTAGTCCTTCGCGCCGATCTCGACCTCGGCCCGCTCCTCGGGGTCGAAGAGCACCCGGTCCCCGACCTCGACCTGCCGGACGTTGGGGCCGGTGGCGACGACCTCACCCCACGACAGCCGCCGGCCGACCGAGGCCGTGGCCGGGATGACGATGCCGCCACCCGAGCGCCGCTCCCCGGCCTCGCCCTCGAGGCTGACGAGGATGCGGTCGTGGAGCATCCGGACCGGGAGGCGGCCCTTCCCGGTGTCGGGACGGGCGGGCACGTCAGTGGCGCCGCAGGCGGCGGTACACGAACAGCCCGCCGACGACGGCAACGACGGCGACGGCCGCGGCGAGGCGCTCGACGCGCAGCTCGCCCTCGGGGGTCGTCGCGACGTCGGCGAACCGGGCCTTCGCCGCCTCGGTCTGCCGGTGCAGGATCGTCTTCGGGCTCACCCGGTGCGCGAGCTCGTCGATGGTGTGGCCGAGCCGTTCGCGGCGGGCGGCGATCTCGGCCTCGAGACCGGTGACCGTCGTGGGCATGGCGGGGCGGGTGCTGCTCATCGCGTCATCCCTCCAGCCCGAGGTCGCGTCGCAGCTTGGCGACGTGGCCCGTGGCCTTGACGTTGTAGAAGGCGTGCGACACGGTGCCGTCCTCGTCGACGACGACCGTGCTCCGGATGACGCCCTCGACCGTCTTGCCGTAGAGCTTCTTCTCGCCGTACGCACCCCACGCGGTCAGGACGGCCTTGTCGGGGTCCGACAGGAGCGGGATGCTCAGGTGGTCGCGCTCGCGGAACTGCGCCAGCTTGGCCGGGGTGTCGGGCGAGACGCCGAGGACGGTGTAGCCGTCACGCTTCAGGGACTCGAGGGAGTCGCTGAAGTCGCACGCCTGGGTCGTGCAGCCCGGCGTCATCGCGGCGGGGTAGAAGTACACGATGACCTTGGTGCCACGCAGGTTGCGCAGCGACACCTGCGCGCCGGTGTCGTCGGTCAGGGTGAAGTCAGGGGCGGTGTCGCCGGGCGCGAGTCGGTCGCTCATCCCGTTCCTTTCGTCCTGCTCATCGCTCTCGTGAGCCAACCTACCCTTCCCGCTGCGGCGGGCCGTCGGTCAGTCCGGGGCAGCGTCGACCCGGAGCCCGGTGGAGACGGCCCGCACGAACGCCTCCCGGCCGTACGTGGCGCGCGCCCACTCCTGCGCGCGGTCGGCGGCCGGTTGGTGCGCCGCGGGGTCGGCGAGCACCGAGACCACCGCGTCGACGAGGCCCGGGGCGTCGTCGCGGACCGCGGCGAACAGGTCCTCGCCCTCGACCCCCTCCGCCCCCACCGAGGTCGTCACGACGGGCACGCCGTGGAGCAGCCCCTCGATCGTCTTGAACTTCACGCCGGCCCCCTCGCGCAGCGGCACGACGCAGACGGTGGCGACCGCGTACTCGGCGTCGAGGTCGTCGACCCAGCCGGCCAGGGTCGCCCCCGGCGTGGACTCCACGAGCGCCCGCAGGGCCGGCCCGGCCTGCGCACCCACGAGCCGGAGCGTGGCGTCCGGCACGCGTTCGCGCACGCCCGGCCAGATCCGCTCGAGCAGCCAGGTCGCGGCCCGCTCGTTCTCCGGGCGTGCGAGCCAGGAGACGAGGAGGACCACGCCCCGGCCCGGCGGACCCGGCGTGTGGGCCACGTCCTCGCCGCTCGCCAGCGGCGGGCGGACGACCCGGTGCGGCGGGTACCCGAGCAGCGCGGCGTCCTTGGTGCTGAACACCACGACGTCGTCGAGGGCCCGCACCATCGCCGCCTCACACCGGCGCGACCAGCGCACCCGGGCCGAGCGGAGGAGTCGTTCGCGGCGGGTCGCCGCCGGGCGGCGGGACAGCCCCTGCGACACGACGTCGTGGAAGGTGCCGCTGATCCGGGCCGTCGGGTTCAGCCGCCGGAGGAGGCGGACGAGCCGGATGGAGTCCGACCACTGCAGGTCGATGACGTCGGCGGACCGCACGGCCTCGCGGGCCTCGGGCGAGGACAGCAGGCCGACGACGAGCGGGAGGTAGGGCAGGCCCGGGTCGACGGTGCGCAGGAGGGTGTCGGCGTTCAGGGCGAGGCGGTTGAGGGCGCCGCGCAGGCGTCCCCGGCCCGGCTCGAGCCCGACGAGGAGCAGGCCGGCCGGCACGCCCGGCTTCCGGGCCGCCTCCCGGTTCGTGCGCGTGCCGGGGACGAGGACGCGCAGGTGGCCCTGGCGTTCCAGCTCGGCGCAGAGCAGCCGGAGGTAGACACCGCCCGCGTGCGGGATCGCGGCGTGGGGTGCCGAGGGGGCGATGACCAGCACACGAGGACGCGGCACCGCGTCATGCTCGCACAGGACGGGGGTGCGCGAGGCGGGACTCGAACCCGCACGCCCGTGGGCACCAGAACCTAAATCTGGCGCGTCTGCCAGTTCCGCCACTCGCGCGCGACGCCCACTGTAGACACGCACGCGAGCACGGGTGCGTCCGCCTACGATGCCCGCGTGCGTGTCGCCCCGTCGGTCTCGGTCGTCATCCCCGTGCGCAACGGGGCCGACCTGCTGCCCGAGCAGCTCGACGCCCTCGCCGCGCAGACGACACGGGACTTCGAGGTCGTCCTCTCGGACAACGGCAGCACCGACGACACGGTCGACGTCGCGCTCGCCCGTGCCGACGAGCTGCGCCTGCGGGTCGTCGACTCCTCCCAGCGCCCCGGCGTCTCGCACGCCCGCAACGTCGGCATCCGGAACGCCGCCGCGAGCAAGGTCCTCATCTGCGACGCCGACGACGTCGTCGACCCGGGGTGGGTGGCCGCGATGGCGGAGGCTCTCGACCGCGACGACGTGGTCTGCGGCCGCCTCGACATCTCGCGGGTCAACCCGCCCGTCGTCCAGTCCTGGTCGGGCGCTCCGCCCGCGGACTCCCTCCCCTCGACCATGCGGTTCCTGCCGTACGCCTACGGGGGCAACCTGGGCCTGCGGCGCACCGTCATCGACGTCGTCGGCGAGTTCGACCCGGAGTTCGTGGGGGGCCACGAGGAGGTCGACTTCGGGTGGCGGGTGCAGCAGGCGGGGCTGACGATCGGGTTCGTCCCCGACGCCGTCATCCACTATCGGCTGCGGCCCTCCCTGCGGGGCACGATGCGCCAGCGCTTCTGGTACGGCCGCTCGTACGCCCAGCTGTACCGGCGGTTCCGCGACGACGGGATCCCGCGCACGCCGTGGCGGGACGAGGCCCGCTTCTACGCGCGGCTCGTGCGCAGCCTTCCCCGCGACGCCCGGGCCGGGCGCACGGGCTTCTGGCTCGTCACGGCCGCCTGGACCGCCGGCCGCCTCGCCGGCGACGTGCGCTACCGCGTCAGGTGCCCTCTCTGACCGAGGCGCGGTGCGCCGCGATGAGGGCGTCGTGGACGCCGACGGGCTCCGGCGGCGGCGGCACGTGCGTGCGCCAGTGGTGGACGTACAGCCCGATCGCCACGGCCATGCTCACGCTGGTGAGGGAGAACCCGATGTTGAGCGAGCAGACCAGCCCCGCGAGGATCGCCCCCTCGTACCACCCGTTGCGCGCCTCCCGCGGCACCCGGTGCAGCCCCCAGACGAGGGCGGCGAGTGCGACGAGGAGGATCGCGGCCGCCGGGATGCCGCCCTCGACCTGGAGGGCGCGGTAGCTGTTGTGGAACCACAGGGGCGCCCCGTCGACCTCCGCGTGCGCGGACCCCAGCCCCATGCCGGTCCAGCCGGCATCGCGCACCATCATCTGCTCGACGAGGGCGAGCCGCTGCCGCAGGTGGTCCGAGCCGGCGCGCTCGGCGAAGAAGCCGCCGTCGCGCGCGAGGCCGACGAGCAGCTGGTAGACCGGCCACGCGACCGCCAGCGCGACGAGCGTCGCGATGCGGGACAGGCGAGGCGCCAGCAGCGCCCACGCCGTGGCCGCGGCGAGGGCGAAGAGGCTGGTGCGCGAGACGGTGAGGACGACGGTGCCGAACAGCACCAGCCACAGCGGCCAGAGCCGTTGCCCGCGTTCGCTGCGGGCGGCGAGGAGCACGCACCCGATGGTGACGATGACGAACCCGGCACCGTTGGGGTCGCCGAGGTAGCCCGTGATGCGGCCCTCGTAGCCGCTCGTGTCGCGGGTCAGGACCGCGTGGACGATGCCGACGCCGAGGCCGAGGGTGAGCCCGGCGACCACCGACGGGACGTGGAGGCGCCCCTGTCCCAGCACCCAGGCCAGGCCGAGGAGGATGAGCAGGTTCCCGGTGCGGCGCACCTCGAGGCCCGAGAAGACGGCCGAGGACGCGACGAGCCAGAGCACCACCGCGACGAGGGCGCCGGTGAGGAGCTGCGGCCGGACGGCCGCAGCGACCGGTGGCCGGGACAGCGCGAGGAGGACGAGGAACGCAGCGGCCACCGTGCTGAAGGGGATGCCGCTGACGGTCGGCCGGAGGGGGAGGAGCGCCGAGAGCACGACGACGAGGAGCTGCAGCTGGCCGAGCCCCGCGGCGACCGCCCGAGCCCGGGTGGCGCCTGCGGTGGGCTGTTCGTCGAGCACCCGCTGCACCGTCGACCTCCCGCCGGGGTCGAATCCGTCGTTCGCCACGGGACCCGCTAGATGGTCACCTAGCATAGCCGCGCAGGTCAGGCCGCACCGGAGAAGGGGGAATCCCGTGGACTCCCAGCCGGGTGCCGAGGACCGCCCCCGCCCCCGGGTCTCCGTGGTCGTCGTCGTCAAGGACGGCGAGGCCCACCTCGGCCGCCAGCTGGCCGCGCTCGACGCCCAGGTGGGGTCGCCGTCGTTCGAGGTCGTCGTCGCCGACAACGGCTCTCGCGACGGCACGGCGACCCTGGCGCGGGCGTGGGCTCAGGGGCCGCTGCACGCTCCCGCCGCTGCCGTCGTCCTCGACGCCGGCGCCCGTCCGGGCATCCCCTACGCCCGCAACCTGGGGGTGCTCGCCTCGCGTGGCGAGGTCATCGCCTTCTGCGACGCCGACGACGTCGTGGCCCCGGACTGGGTGGCTGCCCTCGAGCGCGCGGTCACCGGACCGGGACTCGTCGGGGGCCGCAAGGACGCGGTCGGCGAGGACGGCCGGCCCCGGGACGGCGTGACCGTGCGCGGGCTGACCGGCACCGCCTACCTGCCCTTCGCCGCGACCTGCAACCTCGCCGTCACGCGCGACTGCTTCTTCGACCTCGGGGGCTTCGACGAGTCGCTGCCGCCCTACGGCTTCGAGGACGTCGACTTCTGCTGGCGCGCCCAGCTCGCCGGGTACCCGCTCGTGTACGCCGACGACGCCGCCGTGACCTTCACCGTGACCAACAAGCTGCGGGCGGTCCGCAAGGAGTTCCTCCTCGCCAAGGCCCGGATGGCGATCGTGCGGCGCCACCCGCGCTTCGACCCGGCGCCCTACTCGCTGTCGTACTGCGTGCTCGACGTCGTGCGCAGCGCGGCCCTGCTCCCCGTGCGGATGGTGCGCCCGAGGGCCGCGCGCACCCGCGAGGTCCGGTGGTTCGTCGACACGGTCGGCCGCCTCGCCGGCTACTGGCACTACTCGGTGCGCGGCAGGGACGCCCGGCCCGTGCTGCTCACCGCCGACCCCCTGGCGCCGTAGGCGGTCCGGCGGCCGGTCAGCCCAGCAGGGTCCGCAGCACGGGTTCGAGGGCGCGGAAGGCGTTGCCGCGGTGGGAGATCGCGTTCTTCTCCTCGTCCGTGTACTCGGCGAGCGTCCGCGTGTCGCCGGTCGGCACGAAGGCGGGGTCGTAGCCGAAGCCGTTGGTGCCGCGGGGCTCGCGGGCCAGGAACCCCTCGACCCGGCCCTCGACCCCCTCGACGCGGCCGTCGGGCATCGCGACGACCGCGGCGCACACGAAGGCAGCGGCCCGGTGCTCGTCGGGCACGTCGCCGACCTGCTCGAGGAGGAGGGTGAGGTTCGCGCGGTCCCGGTCGGCCCGCGCCGCGCCCTCCCCCGCGACCGAGCCGGACCAGCGCGCGGAGAAGACGCCGGGCGACCCGCCGAGCACCTCGACCGCCAGGCCCGAGTCGTCGGCGACGGCCGGCAGGCCCGTGGCCTCGGCGAGGGCGACGGCCTTGAGCCGCGCGTTGCCGAGGAAGGTCACCTCGGTCTCGGGGACGTCCGGGGCACCCGGCACGTCGTCGGCGCCGACGACCTCGAGCCCGAGCTCGTCGACGAGCCCCGCGAGGATCTGGCGCAGCTCGTGGACCTTGTGCTCGTTGCGGGTCGCGAGGACGAGGCGACGCGTCATCGGGTGCGCTCCCTCGGGGCACCGGCGAGCGCCTCCTGCTGGAGGCGGGTCAGCTCGGCGCACCCGGTCGTGGCCAGGTCGAGGAGGCCGCCGAGGAGGTCGCGGTCGAACGGCTCGCCCTCGGCGGTGCCCTGCACCTCGACGAAGCGTCCGTCGCCGGTCATGACGACGTTCATGTCGGTCTGCGCGGTGGAGTCCTCGGGGTAGTCGAGGTCGAGGACCGGGCGGCCGTCGACGAGCCCGACGCTGACGGCCGCGATCGACCCGGTGAGCGGGGTGGCCGAGGCGGCGATGAGGCCGCGGGCGCGGGCGTCCTCGATCGCGTCGGCGAGCGCGACCCAGGCCCCGGTGATGGCCGCGGTGCGGGTTCCGCCGTCCGCCTGGAGGACGTCGCAGTCGAGGACGATCGTGTTCTCGCCCAGCGCCTTCGTGTCGATGACGGCGCGCAGGCTGCGACCGACGAGCCGGCTGATCTCGTGGGTGCGGCCACCGACCTTGCCGCGGCGCGACTCGCGGTCTGAGCGCGTGTTCGTCGAGCGCGGGAGCATCTCGTACTCGGCGGTGACCCAGCCGGCGCCCTTCCCCTTCAGCCAGCGGGGCACGCCCTCGGTGAAGGAGGCGGCGCACAGGACGCGGGTGCGTCCGAACTCGACGAGGACGCTGCCCTCGGCGTGGTCGAGCCAGTTGCGCGTGATGCGCACCTCGCGGAGCTGGTCGGGGGTACGGCCGTCGTGGCGGGTGGAGTCGGTCACGCGGCCAAGGCTAACCACGGGCGCGACGGCCGCCGCCACCGTCCTCGCCGCGGGACCTGGCCCGAACCGCTCAGTCGTCCGCGACCTCGGGCGGCCACACGACCCGGAACCGCTCGAAGCAGACCTCCAGGTCGTCGGAGAACGGCACCCCGATGCGCTCGCACTCGCGCGCGAAGTAGCGGCGGTGGCCGTCGAGCCACGACGCGAGCGTGCGGTCGTCCTCGCCCTCGTCCCAGGCGAACCGCTCGTCGACGCTGTGGAGCGGCCCGACCCGCAGCTCGGTGGAGCGCAGGACGGCCCGGGGGCGCCCGGAGCCGTCGCAGGCGACCCAGTGCGACCCGGCGCGCGGCAGGGGGTCGCCGTCGTGGGCGTAGGAGGCGACGAGCCCGGCGGTGGCCCGCTTGGGTCCGTCGACGACGAGGGCGATGAGCTCGTCGGCGAGCGCGGTCGAGTCGCCGAACGCCTCGACCGCCGGCTCGTCCTCCGGGGCGAGGTGCGGGTGCGCCGCGCGGTAGGCGGCCCACAGGGCCAGGCCGGCGGCCCGGTCGACGGTGACACCGGCCCCCACCGTGGCGTCGTCACCACCGGGTGACGAAGGCGCCGCGGGCAGGTCGTACGTCGCGCCGGCCCGGGCCAGCTCGACGTCCCCCGGCCACACCGCGGCGGCCTGCTCCCGGCACACCTCGGGGTCGTTCCACGCGGGCAGGTGGGTGAGGACGAGCCGGCGCACTCCCCCCGCTCGCGCGGCCGCGGCGCCCGCCCGCGAGCCGGAGAGGTGGATCCCCTCGACGTGGTCGCGCCCGTCGACGAAGGCGGCGTCCACGAGCGCGAGGTCGGCGCCGGCGAGGAGCGGGTCGAGGGCGGGGCAGTCGTCGGTGTCGCCGGTGAAGGAGAGGACGGCGCCGTCGGCCTCGACCCGGTAGCCGTACGCCTCGACCGGGTGGTTGACGGCGACCGGCGTGACGGTGAACGGGCCGACCGTGAAGGCTTCGCGGTCTCTGACGACGGCGAAGGCGAACTCGCTCTCCATCCCGCCGGGCTCGAGGCCGTGGTACATCGTCGAGAGGCGCTCGGCGGTGCCGGCCGGCCCGTGCACCGGAAGGCGTTGCGGCAGAGGGCCTTCGGGGCGGTAGCGACGCACGACGTAGAGTCCGCACAGGTCGACGCAGTGGTCGGGGTGCAGGTGGCTGAGGACGACCGCGTCGAGCGTGTCGGGCGCCAGGTGGCGCTGCAGAGCACCGAGGGCTCCGCTGCCGAGGTCGAGGAGGAGGTTCCAGGTGCGCCCGTCGGCGTCGGCCTGCACGAGGTAGCAGGACGAGGCCGACTCGGGCCCGGAGAACGAGCCGGAGCACCCGACGACGGTGACCCTCATGCCGGCCCCACCGCGGCGACGGGCACGGGCGCCGTGAACACCGGCCCGAGGCGCGAGCCCACCCCGAGGAACCGCGACGCCAGGCGCCGGAACTCGTCGGGGTCGCCGGTGGTCGTGAAGCCGTGGTCGGGCTCGGGCAGGTCGTCGGGCCGCAGCGCGTCGGCGTCCGCGAGCACCCGGTAGACGTCCTTGGCCGTCTCCTCGGCGGAGGAGACGAGGGTGACGTCGTCGCCCATGACGTACGAGATCACCGCCGTGAGGAGCGGGTAGTGGGTGCAGCCGAGGACGACGGTGTCGACCCCGTGCTCGCGCAGGGGGTCGAGGTACTCGTGGGCGACGCCGACGAGCTCGGGGCCCCCGGTGACCCCGCGCTCGACGAACTCGACGAACCGCGGGCAGGGGGTGCTCGTGACGTCGAGGTGCGGCGCCGCCGCGAAGGCGTCGAGGTAGGCGCCCGACTGGTGGGTGCCGACGGTGGAGATGACGCCGACCCGACCGGTGCGGGTGGCCGCGGCGGCGCGCCGGACGGCCGGGCGGATGACCTCGACGACGGGGACGTCGTAGCGCTCGCGGGCGTCGTGGAGGACGGCCGCGCTCGCGGTGTTGCACGCGATGACGAGCACCTTGACCCCGTGGTCGACGAGCCGGTCGAGGCACTCGATGGCGAACTGGCGGGTCTGCGCGATCGGCCGTGGGCCGTAGGGGGCGCGGGCGGTGTCACCGAAGTAGGCCACCGACTCGTGCGGCAGCTGGTCGAGGATCGCGCGCATCACGGTGAGCCCGCCGTAGCCGGAGTCGAACACCCCGATCGGTTGGTCAGCCACCCCTGAAGGTTATGGGGAGCCGCCGACGGTTCGTCCGCCGACCGGCCGTCGCGCGCGTCACAGGCGGACGGCGGCGGGTCCGGGGCGCCCCGTCAGGGCGCCGCGTCGCGCGCGCCCTCGACGTCGTCCGGCTCGAGGGCGGCGAGGGCGACGAGCTCGGCGAAGTCCGCGTTCTGCCGCCGCACCTCGTCGAAGGAGCCCTGGGCGCGCACGACGCCGCCGTCGAGGTAGACGAGCCGGTCGGCGTGGCGGACCGTGGAGAGCCGGTGGGCCACGACGACGACGGTGATGTCGCCCGAGAGCGACCCGATCGTCTCGGTCACCGAGCGCTCGGTCTTGTTGTCGAGGGCCGAGGTGGCCTCGTCGAGGACGAGCAGGCGGGGGCGGCGGTAGAGGGCGCGAGCGATGCCGACGCGCTGGCGCTGCCCGCCGGACAGCCGCACGCCGCGCTCCCCCACCCAGCTGTGCAGGCCCTCGGGCAGCTCGGCGACGACGTGCTCGAGGTTGGCCCGCCGGACGCACTCGAGGACGAGGGCGTCGTCGACGTCCTCCGGCCGCTCCCCGAACGCGATGTTGGCGGCGAGGGAGGCGTCGGCGAGGTAGACGTCCTGGGGCACGACCGCGAGCGTGGACTGCCAGCCGACGAGGTTGTCCATGACGTCGCGCCCTCCGGCCGTGATCCGGCCACGCGTCGGCTCGTGCAGCCCGAGGAGGAGGTCGACGAAGGTGCTCTTGCCGGCCCCGCTCGAGCCGACGACGGCCAGCGAGGTGCCGACGGGGACGGTGAGGTCGACCCCGCGCAGCACGTCGACGTCGGAGCCCGGGTACCGGTACCAGAGGTCCTCGACGCGCAGGTCACCGGCAGGGACGGGTCCCTCGGCGCGAGCCCGCGACCCGAGCTCGCGCTCGGCGGCCTCGAGGTCGCGCAGCTCGTCGATGACGAGGCGCATCGGCTGGTCGGCGACGCGGGTCGTGCCCACCGAGCCGAGGAGGCGGACGAGGCTGGGCAGCAGCCGGCTGCCGGCGGCGACGAAGAGGCCGAGGGTGACGAGGGCGTCCTCCCCACCCGTGGCGAACAGCCCGGCGGCGAGGAGCCCGACGCCGGTGACGAAGATGACGTCGAAGAAGTACTTGGGGAACTCCGACCACACCGCACCGGCCGCCCCCGCGTGCGCCGAGCGGCGGCGCGCGTCGAGGTACCGGTCCGAGAAGGTGCCCGCGGCATCGCGCAGCCTGATCTCCTTGACGGCGTTGAGCGACTGCAGGGCGAGGCGGTAGGCGTCCGTGGCGGCCTCGATGACGCGCGCGCCCGCGGCCCTGAGCCGCCGGCGGGTCAGCCGTTGGAGCAGGTACCCGGCGGTGCCGAAGTAGACGAGGGTGAACAGCGCGGGCCACGGGGCGACGACGACGAGGGCCGCCATGACGAAGACGATGTTCGACAGCTCGACGAGCACCTGGAGGCCGGCGACGACGCCCGTGTACGTCATCGCGATGCCGTCGTTGACGGTCCGCAGCAGCTCGGCCGGCGTGCGCCGGAGGTGGAACGCGTAGGGGGCGGACAGGTAGCGGCGCAGGACCGACGCCGACGTCACCGCCTGCTGGTCGGCGAGGAAGTGCACCTGCCAGCGCCGGAAGAGGAACGCCAGGACCGACTTCGTGACGAAGACGGCGATGACGAAGCCGCACACCAAGAGGACGAGGGACCGCTGGCCGGTGACCCCCGTGACCCGGCTGACCGTGCCCAGCGCGCCCTCGTCGACCGGGACCCCCGCGACGACCTGGAACAGGGGCAGGGTGGCGAGGACGCCGATGGTGTCGAGGAGGGAGAGCCCGACCGAACCCGCGGCGGCGAGCGCCAGCCGCCGCCGGGTGGACGGCGAGAACAGGGCTCCGAGCCCCGGGGGCACACCTCGCACCTCGTGTCCTCCGATGTCGCCGGTCGCCGCCTCGCGATGCTAACAAGGGTTCGGGCCCGCCGGGGGGTGCTCCGGGGACACCCGCCGAGCGTCCACGGGCGCGCCCCGCCGGGTGCGAGGATGACGCCCATGACCACCCGGAGGGGGCTGAGCGTCGTGGTGCCGCACTACGGCGCGGCGGAGCCGACCCTCGCGGCGGTCGAGCAGCTGCGCGGTCAGCGGACCGCGCTCGAGGTCCAGGTCGTCGTCGTCGACGACGCCTCACCCGTCCCCTTCCCGCCGACCGAGGGGGTCGAGGTCGTCCGGCGGCCGGCCAACGGGGGGTTCGGGGCGGCGGTCAACAGCGGGGTAGAGCGCGCCCGCCACGACCTGCTCCTCGTCCTCAACAGCGACGTCTCGGTCGGGGAGGGCTTCGTCGACGACCTCGTCGCGGCGGCCGAGCCGTGGCTCCCCGCCGTCGTGGGCCCCCTCCTCCTCGATGCCGACGGCACCCCGTCGTGGAGCGGGCGGCACTTCCCCACGGCGTCGCACCAGGTGGTCGAGTGGCTGACGCCGCTCGCGCGGTTCCGCCACCACCGGGTGCTCCACGAGGCCGTCGGGCACGACACCCGGGCGGTTCCCGGCGCCGTGGTCCCCGTCGACTGGGTCGTCGGGGCGGCGATGCTCCTGCCGACCGAGGCGTTCCGGGCGGCCGGCGGGTTCGACGAGGGCTACTTCATGAACGCCGAGGAGGTCGACCTCCAGCGCCGCCTGCGCGACCTCGGCGTCCCCGCGGTGTTCGCCGGGACGGTGTCGCTCACCCACGTCGGCGGCGGCTCCTCCGACCCCGAGCTGCGCCGCCGCTGGCTCGTGCGGTCCCGGCTGCGCTACGCCGAGGTCTGGGGAGGGCGCCGCCGCCTCGTCGCCGGGCTCGCCGCCGCGACCGCGGTCAACGCCGTCGCCAACGGGGCACGGCGGCTGGCCGGGCGCGACGTCGCCCCGCTGCGCACGGCGCGCCACGAGCTCGGCCTCCTGCGCGGGGCCGACCGGGAGCGGGAGCGGTGACGCCGCGCCGCGTCCTCCTCGTCGGGCCCGTCTTCCACGGCTACACGACCTCGGTCGCCGACGCCCTGCGCCGGGCCGGGCACCGGGTCGACGTCCACCACTACGACGCGCACGACGGGGCCGTCGACCGGCTGCGGACCAAGCTCGGCACCGAGCTGCCCCGCCTCGTCGGACTGCGCGGCGAGGAGCGCCGAGCCGTGCGCCGCCGCACCGCCGACGCCCTGGACGCGTTGCGCGCCACCCGGCCCGACGTCGTCCTCGCCATCAAGGCCGACGTCCTCGACGCCGCCTTCTGGGAGGAGGCCCGGCGTGCCGGCGCCCTGACCCACCTGTGGCTCTACGACGAGCTGCGCCGCATGCGGCTCGACCCCGACGTCCTCGCCGCGGTCGACGTCCTCACCTCGTACTCGGCCCTCGACACCGCCGACCTCGTGGCACGGGGGCTCCCGGCGACCCACGTGGCCAACGGCTTCGACGCCGGTGTTCCCGTGCGCACGCGCCCCTCCGACGACGTCCTCTTCGTCGGGGCGCGCTACCCCAACCGCGAGGCCTTCCTCGTCGCCCTCCACGACCGCGGGCTGCCGGTGCGGGCCGTGGGACGTGACTGGTCGCGCCACCCCGTCGACCGGCTGCGCACCTGGGACGTGCGACGACCCGCTCTGCCGGCTGCGCGCGACGTCGACCGCGCCGAGGGCTACGGCCTCATGGCCGGTGCCGCGGCCAACCTCAACGTCCACCACGACCAGGACGGCTTCACGATGCGCACCTTCGAGATCCCCGGCGTGGGGGGCCTCCAGCTCGTCGACCGCCCCGACGTCGCGACCCTGTACGAGCCGGAGGAGGAGGTGCTCGTCTTCGCCTCCGTCGACGAGGCCGCCGAGCTCGCCTCCCGCGCCCTCGGCGACCGGGCCTGGGCGCGCCGCATCGGGGAGGCGGGTCGCCGCCGCACGCTCGCCGAGCACACGACCGACCACCGGGTCCGCGACCTGGAGGCGCTGTGGACGGCCTGACCCACCCCCGCGACCTCGAGGCCTGGCACCGGTGGCAGCGCGCCCAGCAGCCGCTGGCCCGCCGGGTCAGGGGGACCCTCGACGTCCTGCGCGAGATCGCCCGGCCCGACGGCCGGGCCGGGGAGGTGGTCGTGACGCGGGGCGGTCCGCGGTGCCGCGTCCTCGTCCTCGTCGAGGCCCGGACGCCGTCCCAGGCCGCCGCCCTCCTCGCCCCGCTGCTCCACCTCCCCCTCGACGACGTCGTGGTCGTCTCGACCTCCCCCGTGCGCGACCTGCTCCCGGCATGGCTGTGGCAGGAGTCGCGCTCGCTGGCCCACGAGGTCGTGCCGACCCTGGCGCGCGAGGGCGCCGTGGTCCTGTCGACGGGGCCCTACCTCCGCCTCGGCCGCCTCGCGAGGGGCGCGGTCGAGGCCCCCGAGCGGTTCGTCAGCGTCCAGCACGGGCTGCTGACCCCCCATGCCCCGCCGCTCGCCGAGGGCACGACCCTCCTGGCGTGGAGCGACGCCGACGCCGACTTCTGGCGCTCGGGCCGCACCGACGTGACGTCCCACGTCGTGGGGTCGCAGCTGCTCTGGGACGCCGGGGCGCCACCGTCGGCAGCCGTCGACCCCGGTGCCGCGCCCGTCTTCCTCGGCCAGCTGCACGGGGTCGAGCTCCCTCCCGGTGTCCTCGCCCGCGCCGCGGAGGGCTTCTGCCGCGACCACGGCGCGCGGTACCGGCCGCACCCCGCCGAGACCGACCGCCGCTCCCGGGCCACCCACGCGCGCTGGGAGACCGAGGGGATCGTCGTCGACCGGTCCGCGACCCTGCTGCGCGAGCTCGGGGCGCCGGTCGTCGGGGTCTTCTCCACCGGACTGCTCGAGGCCGCCGCCGCGGGGCTACCCGCGTGGGTCCACTGCCCCGACGCCCCGCCGTGGCTCGAGGCGTTCTGGGAGCGGTACCGGCTCGCCCCCTGGGGCGGGGCGCCGACGCCCTCCCCCGAACGGACCGGAAGTGAACCGAGCCTGCAGGTCGCGCGGGTCGTGCGGGGGATGATGAGGGCGTGAGGATCCTGTGCGTCGTCCCCGCGCGGGGCGGGTCCAAGGGCGTCCCCCGCAAGAACCTGCGGCCGGTCGCGGGCAAGCCGCTGCTCGCATGGACCGTCGAGCAGGCCCTCGCCGCGCAGCCCGCGATGGACGTCGTCGTGTCCACCGAGGACGCCGAGATCGCCGCCGTGGCCCTCGCCCACGGCGCCGACGTCCCCGTCCTCCGGCCCGCGGAGCTGGCGCTCGACGAGACGCCGACCGAGCCGGTCGTCCGCCACGCCCTCGCCGTCGCCCGGGAGTCGGGCCCCGACCCGGACGCGGTCGTCCTCCTCCAGGCGACCTCGCCCGTGCGCCTGCCCGGCTCGCTCACGAGGGCGCTCGAGCAGTTCCTGACGACGGGCGTCGACTCGCTCGTCGGTGTCGTCCCGCAGAGCCCCTTCACGTGGACCGACGGGACCGAGCCCAGCGCGGCGTACGACGTCACCGCCCGCCCGCGCCGGCAGGACTTCGCCCCGGAGGACCTGCGCTACCGCGAGACCGGGTCGCTGTACGTCACGAGGCCGTGGGTCTACGACGACCTCGACAACCGCATCGGCGGCAGGGTCGGCCTGTTCGTCATGGACGAGGTCGAGGGGGTCGACATCGACACCGAGCACGACCTCGACGTCGCCGACGCCATCCTCCGCCGCCTCCTCGCCGATGCCCCGGCCGGGAGGCCGACATGATCATCGAGCGGTCCATCCGGCCCTTCGTCGTCTACGGCGAGGACCCCGTCCTCACGGCACTGGAGAAGATCACCGCCAACCGGGCGCGGATCGTGTTCTGCGTCAGCGAGCACGGGCTGCTCCTCGGGTCCCTGACCGACGGCGACGTCCGCCGCTGGATCGCCGCGCGCCCCGACGTCGACCTCTCGCGGCCGAGCGCCGAGGCGATGAACACCGACTTCGTGTCGGCGCCGCTCGCGGCCGCGCCGTCGGAGATCCGACGGCTCTTCGCCGGGGCCGTCGACCACGTGCCCCTCGTCGACGACCGGGGCCGGCTGGCGGCCGTCGCCGTCAACCGCAACGACGCCTTCCGGGTCGGACGGCGCGAGGTCGGGACGGGCCACGCCACCTTCGTCATCGCCGAGATCGGCAACAACCACAACGGGTCGGTCGAGCTGGCCAAGGAGCTCGTCGACCTCGCCAGGGCCGCCGGCGCCGACGCCGTGAAGTTCCAGCTCCGCGACATGGACGCCCTCTACCGGGGCGACGCCGCGGGCGGCGGCGAGGACCTCGGGCCGCAGTACACCCTCGACCTCCTCGCCCGGTTCAACCTCCCGGCGCCACGGCTGCTCGAGGTGTTCGAGCACGCGCGCGAGGTCGGTGTCGACGCCCTCTGCACGCCGTGGGACCTCCCGAGCGTCGACGTCCTCGTCGAGCACGGCGTCCCCGCCCTGAAGATCGCGTCGGCCGACCTCACGAACCACACGCTGCTGCGTCATGCCGGGGCGTCCGGCACGCCGCTCATCGTCTCCACGGGCATGTCGACGGAGACCGAGATCCGCGAGAGCGTCGAGGTCCTCCGGTCGACCGGCACCGCGTACGCGCTCCTGCACGCGCAGTCGACGTACCCGGCCCCCTTCAAGGACGTCAACCTGCGCTACCTCACCCGCCTCGCCGAGCTCGGCGACTGCCCGGTCGGGTACTCCGGCCACGAGCGCGGCTACCACGTCCCGCTCGCCGCCGTCGCGCTCGGAGCCACGATCATCGAGAAGCACTTCACCGTCGACCGCTCGATGGAGGGCAACGACCACAAGGTCTCGCTGCTCCCCGACGAGTTCCGCGCGATGGTCGACCGGATCCGCGACCTCGAGGAGTCCCTGGGCAGCGCCGAGCCCCGCGTCGTCTCCACCGGCGAGATGATGAACCGGGTCAACCTCGCCAAGAGCCTCGTGGCAGCCCGCGACATCGCCCCCGGCGAGGTCATCTCCCGCGACGCCGTCGAGGTCAAGAGCCCGGGGCGCGGGCTGCAGCCCAACGACCTCGAGCGGCTCGTCGGCCGCACCGCCAGCCGGGGCCTGTCGGCGGGCGACTTCTTCTTCCGCACCGACCTCGTCGACGCGGCGCCGAAGGCCCGCGTCTACCGCTTCCGTCGGCCCTGGGGCGTGCCGGTGCGCTACCACGACTGGCAGCGGCTCGTCGCCGACACCCGGCCCGACTTCCTCGAGTTCCACTTCTCCTACAAGGACCTCGACCTCGACCCCGAGCCGTGGTTCGCCACGCTCCCGCCCCACTGCACCGACGCCGACGGCGTCCTCGGCATGGCCTTCACGACCCACCTGCCCGACCTGTTCGCCGGCGACTTCATCGTCGACCTCGCCTCCCTCGACGACGAGGTGTGGGAGCGCTCGGTCCACGAGCTGCAGCGCACCATCGACGTCACCCGCTCGCTGACCCGCTGGTTCACCCTGGAGGACGACCCCGTCGTCGTCGCGACGATGGGCGGGTTCACCTCCGACCGGCACCTCGACCCCTCCGAGCGCCCGCGCCGCTACGAGCGGGTGGCGGCGGCCGTCGACCGGGTCGACCGCAGCGGGGTCCGGCTCACCGCGCAGACGCTGCCGCCGTACCCGTGGCTCATCGGCGGACAGCACTTCCACAACCTCTTCCTCGACCCGGTCGACACCGCGGAGTTCTCGCTCGCGACCGGTGTCCCTCTCACCCTCGACACCTCGCACACCAAGCTCGCGACGAACTTCCTCGGCCGCTCGTTCGCCGAGGCCGTCGAGCTGCTCGCGCCGCTGACCATCCACCTCCACCTCGTCGACGCGATGGGCGTGGACGGCGAGGGGCCCCAGGTCGGCGAGGGCGAGATCGACTGGCCGGTGCTCGCCGAGCAGCTCGACCGGCTCGCTCCGGGGCTGTCCTTCATCCCGGAGATCTGGCAGGGCCACGTCAACGACGGCGAGGGGTTCTGGGTCGCCCTCGAGCGCCTCGAGGAGTGGTTCTGACCTCCCTCCCCCTGCCTCCCACCGCCCTGTGGGTCGTCCCCGTCGGGGCCCTGGCGGGCGTGGGCCGGCACGTCGTCGACGTCGCCTCCGTCGGCGTCCCGGGATACCGGGTCGTCGTGCTCTGCCCGCCGGGACCGCTGGCCGAGCGGCTGCGGTCGGTCGGTGCGGCCGTCGTCACGGCCCCGGTCGGACCCGAGTTCGGGGTCCGCGAGTCGGTGGCCGCGGTCCGGCACGCCGTCGGGACGCTGCGCCCGGCCGTGACGCACTCGCACCTGTCCTGGGCCGACGTCGTCAGCGCCGTCGCGACCGTCGGGCGGCCGACCGCCCTCGTGACGACGGAGCACGGCATCGCCGACGACGACCTCGTCTACCACGGGAGCCGGGGGCGCGCGCGGCTGAAGGCGGTCGCGCACGCCGTGCGCCTGAGGCGGGCCGACGCCATCATCGCCGTGGCCGACGCGACGGCCCGGACGGTGGTGGCGAAGTGGCACCCGTCGCCGTCGACGCCGGTGCGCGTCATCCGCAACGGCGTCGACCGCCTTCCCGAACGGCCCTCTCGCACACCGGGACTGCACGTCTGCTCGATCGCCCGCCTGGCGCCGGAGAAGCGCATCGACCACCTGCTGCGCGCCTTCGCCCTGCTGCGGGCGGACCACCCGCAGGCCCGGCTCACCGTCGCCGGCACGGGGCCGGAGGCCGTCGCGCTGGGCGACCTCGCCGACGATCTCGGGATCGCCGACGCCACCGACTTCGCCGGTCACGTCGACCCCGCCCCGCTCCTCGCCGGCGCCGACGTCCTCGTGCAGCTCTCGGTGTGGGAGAACTGCTCCTACTCGCTCCTCGACGCCCTCGTCCACCAGTTGGGGGCGGTCGCCACGCCGGTCGGCGGGAACCCCGAGATCCTTCCCGCGTCGGCCCTCGTCGCCCACGACGACCACGCGGAGGTCGCCCGCCTCGTCGCCGAGCAGGGCGAGCACCCCTCGCGGCGACCCACGCTGCCCGCCGGCTGGCCCACCCGCGCCGACATGTGCACCGCGATCGGCGAGGTCTACGACGGCCTGGGGGTGCGCGGGTGACCTCGGTCGTGCTCGCCGCGAACAACGGTGACGTCGGCGGCGGCGAGGTCATGCTCCGCGCCACCGCCGGCCTCCTGGCGGACCTCGGCGTGCACGTCGAGGTCGTCGGGCCCTCCGTACCGGGCGGCGTCCTCGACCTCGTCGAGGCCGACGGCCACCCCGTCCACCGCCTCGCCGCGGACCGGCGGCGCTACGCCGGCGAGCTGCGCGCCTGGCACGCGGGGCGCCCCGAGGTGCTCTGGTGCCACGGTCTCGTCCCGGCCCTGGCGACGGCCGGCCGGTCGCGCCGCGTCGTCCACCTCCACCAGCTGCCCACCGGCTCCGCGCAGCGCGCCGCGCTCGTCACCGCCCGGGCCCGCTCCTCCCTCGTCCTCGTCCCGTCCGACTGGATGGCGGCGCGGGTCCCCGCCGCGCGGGTGCTGCCCAACTGGACCGCCGACCCCGGCTTCGCCCGTCGCACCCCGGGCCGCCAGCGGCGCCTGGGGTACCTCGGGCGCCACTCCGTCGACAAGGGGCTCGTCGTCCTCGCCCGCGCGCTCGCCCGGCCCGGGTCCGACGCCGACGTGCGGCTCGTCCTCGCCGGCGGGCCGCGCTTCGTCGACGACGCGGCCGCCCGGGCCGTCGCCGACGCGCTCGCCCCCCTCGGCGACCGCGTCGAGCGGGTCGGCTGGGTCGAGCCCGCCGCACTCCTCCGCGACGTCGACGGCCTCGTCGTCCCGTCCGTGGCGCCCGAGTCGTTCGGTCTCGCCGCCGCGGAGGCGATGGCGGCCGGCGTGCCCTGCCTCGTCAGCGACGCCGGGGCCCTGCCCGAGGTCGTCGGTGGCGGGCACCCGTGGGTGGTCCCGGCCGGTGACGTCGAGGCGCTCGCCGCGGCCGTCGGCGGGTGGGCGGCCGCACCGGCCGACGACCTCGACGCCCTCGCCCGCACCCAGCGCGTGCGGTGGGAGCGGCACTTCTCGCCCGGCGCGGCACGGGCCCGGGTGGCCGACGTCCTCGCCGCCCTGCAGGCCTAGGACACTCCGGCGGCGCCGCGCGATGACCGGGGCCGACGCCGCGAGGTCTGCGAGGATGCTCGGCAGACGACCCACGGGTGACCGTCGCGACCCCAGCCGACCGGAGGCGGAACCACTTCCATGCCACGCGCACTGATCACCGGCATCACCGGCCAGGACGGCCTCTACCTCTCCGAGCTGCTGCTCGCGAAGGGCTACGAGGTCCACGGCGTCATCCGCGGCCAGAACAACCCGAAGCGCGAGCTGGTCCAGCAGGTGGTGCCCGACGTCGTCCTCCACAACGGCGACCTCACCGACCTCTCCAGCCTGCTGCGCGCCATGGCGGTTGCCGACCCGGACGAGGTCTACAACCTCGGCGCCGTCTCGTTCGTCGCGTACTCGTGGGAGAACGCGCGCGTCACGACCGAGGTCACCGGCAACGGCGTCCTCAACGCCCTCGAGGCCGTGCGCCTGCACTCGGGACGCGACCTGGGGCGCATCCGGTTCTACCAGGCGTCGTCCTCGGAGATGTTCGGCAAGGTCCAGGAGGTGCCGCAGCGCGAGACCACGCTGCTGTGGCCGCGCTCCCCCTACGGCGTGGCCAAGGTCTACGGCCACTACATGACGATCAACTACCGCGAGTCCTACGGGATGCACGCGTCCTCCGGCATCCTGTTCAACCACGAGTCGCCCCGTCGCGGACCGGAGTTCGTCACGCGCAAGGTGTCCATGGGGGTCGCCGCGATCTCCCTCGGGCTCCAGGAGTCGCTGACGATGGGCAACCTCGACGCGCAGCGCGACTGGGGGTTCGCCGGCGACTACGTCGAGGGGATGTGGCGGATGCTCCAGCAGCCCGAGGGCGGCGACTACGTCCTGTCCACGGGCGAGACCCACTCGATCCGCGAGCTGCTCGACGTCGCCTTCGCGCGCGTCGGCATCGACGACTGGTCCGGCCTCGTCGAGCAGGACCCGCGCTTCATGCGACCGGCCGAGGTCGACCTCCTCGTCGGCGACGCGTCCAAGGCCCGCGAGGTGCTCGGCTGGGAGCCGAAGGTCGGCTTCCGCGAGCTCGTCGAGATGATGGTCGACAGCGACGTGGCCCGGCTGCGGGACGGGCTCGCGAGATGAGCGTCGCGCTCGTCACGGGCGCGACGGGGCAGGACGGCAGCTACCTCGTCGAGCGCCTCCTCGGCGAGGGGTGCGAGGTCCACGGGCTGGTGCGTCGGGAGGACCTCCGCGGAACCCGGCCGGACGGCCTGGTCGTCCACGAGCTCGACCTCGGCGCCCCGGCCGACGAGCTCGTCGCCCTCGTCGACCGGGTGTCGCCCGACGAGCTGTACAACCTCGGCGGGGTCAGCTCGGTCGCCCACTCGTGGGCCGACCCGCTGCTGACGACACGGGTCAGCGGTGTGGCCGCCCAGGTGCTGCTCGACGCGGCCCGCCGCGTCCAGGAGCGGCGCGGGCGCGAGGTGCGCGTCCTGCAGCCGAGCAGCGCCGAGATCTTCGGGGAGCCCTCTGCCACACCGCAGAACGAGTCCACGGCCATCCGCCCCGTGTCGCCGTACGGCGCCGCCAAGGCCTTCGCCCACCACGTCGCGGGGATCGAGCGGTCCCGAGGGCTGTTCACGGCGTGCGTGATCCTCTACAACCACGAGTCGCCCCGTCGCCCACCTGCGTTCGTCACGCGCAAGATCACGAGCACCGTCGCGGCGATCGCCGCGGGCACCGCCGACCGACTCGCGCTCGGCAACCTCGAGGCCCGGCGCGACTGGGGGTGGGCCCCGGACTACGTCGACGCGATGGTGCGGGCGCTGCGCCACGACGAGCCGGGCGACTACGTCGTCGCCACGGGCGAGGCCCACACCGTCCGCGACTTCGTCGGCGCGGCCTTCCGCCACGTCGGGATCGAGGACTGGGAACCGCTCGTCGAGGTCGACCCGGCCTTCCTGCGCCCGGCCGACCCGAGCCTGCTCGTCGGGGACGCCTCGCGGGCCCGCACCCTCCTGGGCTGGTCGCCGACGGTCGACTTCGACGGCCTCGTCGCCCGGATGGTCGACGCCGAGGACGGTCGGGCGTGACGGGAACGGGGCGGCCGCGCCTCGCCATCGCCCACGACTACCTCACCCAGCGCGGTGGCGCCGAGCGCGTCGTCCTCGCGATGGCGCGTGCGTTCCCCGAGGCGCGGATCCACACGACGCTGTACGACCCGGACGGCACCTACCCCGAGTTCGCCGCCCACGACATCGTGACGTCGCCGCTCAACCGGATCGGACCCCTGCGGCGCAGGCACCGGCTCGCCCTGCCGTTCCTCGCGCCCACTGCCTCGGCCATGCGTGTCGACGCCGACGTCGTCCTCGTCTCCTCGAGCGGCTGGGCCCACGGGTTCGGGCACGGCGGGCGGTCGCTCGTCTACTGCTACTCGCCCGCCCGCTGGCTGTACCAGACCGAGACCTACCTCGGCGGTCCCGCCCACCGGTCACCACACGGCCTCGCGCTCCTCCTCCTTCGACCGGCCCTGCGCCGGTGGGACCAGCGGGCCGCCCACGGCGCCACGAGGTACCTCGCGATCTCCCGGGCCGTCCGCGAGCGCATCCGGGACACCTACGGCCTCGACGCCGACGTCGTGCCGGCGCCGCACAGCATGGACGCGGCGGCCCCGCGGGAGGCCGTGCCCGAGCTCGCCGACTGGGCCGACGGCGGCTACCACCTCGTCGTCTCGCGCCTGTTGCCGTACAAGAACGTCGACGTCGTCGTCGAGGCCGTGCGCGGTACCGACCACCGGCTCGTCGTCGTGGGCGCGGGCCCCGGGCGCGACGCCCTCCTCGCGACGCGTCCGGACAACGTGCGGCTCGTCTCCGGGCTCAGCGACCCGCAGGTCCGGTGGGTCTACGCGCACAGCCGCACCCTCGTCGCGCCGAGCATCGAGGACTACGGCCTCTCGCCCCTGGAGGCGGCGGTGTTCGGGCGGCCGAGCCTGACCCTGCGGGCCGGCGGCTACCTCGACACGGTCGTCGAGGGGGTCACCGGGCTGCACGTGGACGCCGCCGACCCCGCCCTCGTCCGGGCCGGGCTCGACGAGGTCGAGGCCCACCCGTTCGACCCCGACGCACTGCGCGCGCACGCCGCCAGGTTCGGCGAGGCGGGCTTCGCGGCGCGGCTGCAGGACGAGGTCGACTCCCTCCTGCGCGACGCCTGAGGGCCCGGGACGGGTCCGGACCGGTCTCGGCCGAACGGTTGGTATCAGGGCCGAGTTCTCCGGACCACTCCCGGGGCCGCGGTGCAGGTCTGCATACTGGCACGAGGGGGTCGCCGCAGGGGCGCGCCTCGACCGTCCCATGCTGTGCGAGGTCCCGTGATCATCAACGAGGAGCACACGAGCACCGTCGCCGCCCGCGCGGCGCGGTGGAACCACGTGGCGCCGACCGTCGCCGCGGTCGTGGTCGACCTCCTCGTGATGTCACTCGTCACCTACGGTGCCGCTTTCGGCCGCATGCGCCTGCCGTTCTTCCAGGAGACCGGCGACGTCGACAACCTGCTGCGTGCCGTCGGGGTGCCGCTCGTCGTCGGCTGGGCGCTCGTCCTCCTCGTCACGGGTGCGTACGCGTCGCACGTGCTCGGTGCGGGGACGACGGAGTACAAGCTCGTCCTGCGCGGCACCCTCATCGGCGCGGGTGTCGTCGGGGTCGTCTGCTACCTCGCGAAGTTCCAGTTCTCGCGCGGGTTCTTCTTCCTCCTCATCCTCCTCGGCGTCCCCGCACTGCTCCTCGGGCGCTTCCTCCTGCGGCGCGCGGTGCACGCGGCCCGCCGGAAGGGACGGCTGGCCCACCGGGTCGTCGTCGCGGGGTCCTCCGCCCAGGTCGACGAGGTCGCCCGCGTGCTCGGCCGCGAGAGCTGGCTCGGGTACCAGGTCATCGGCGCGGTCGTGCCGTCCGCGGAGGCGGCCGAGGCGACCCCCGGCGGGGTGCCCGTCCTCGGGTCCACGGCCCGGACGGTCGCGGTCGTCGTCGACTCCGACTGCGACATCGTCCTGTTCGCCGGTGGCGCCGTCGAGTCCGCGCAGCAGATGCGGCGGGCCGCGTGGGAGCTCGCCGACACCCCCGTGCAGATCATGCTCGTGCCCCAGCTGACCGACGTCGCCAACGACCGCGTGCGGGTCCGGCCCGCCGCGGGGCTGCAGCTCATGGAGCTCGAGGGCCCGCGCCACCAGAACGCGAGCAGGATCTCCAAGCGCCTGTTCGACCTCGCCGGCGCCAGCCTGCTGCTCCTCCTCGCGAGCCCGCTGCTCCTCGTCACGGCGATCGCGGTCAAGGTGCACGACGGTGGGCCGGTCATGTTCCGGCAGCAGCGGGTCGGGCGCAACGGCGACCTGTTCGACTGCTTCAAGTTCCGCTCGATGGTCGTCCACGCCGACGCCCTCGTCGCCGCGGTCGCGTCCTCGAACCGCCACGGCGCCGACCACGTCCTGTTCAAGGCCGAGAACGACCCCCGGATCACCGCCCCGGGCCGCCTCATCCGGCGCTTCTCGCTCGACGAGGTGCCGCAGTTCCTCAACGTCCTGCGCGGCGAGATGAGCCTGGTCGGCCCGCGGCCACCGCTGCCCGGTGAGGTCGAGCGCTACAGCGACGACGTCCGCCGCCGCCTCGCCGTGCGCCCCGGGATGACGGGCCTGTGGCAGGTGTCCGGCCGCTCCGACCTGTCGTGGGAGGACTCGGTGCGCCTGGACCTCTACTACGTCGACAACTGGTCGCTCGTCCAGGACCTCGCGATCCTCGCGCGCACGATCGGCGCCGTGCTCTCCAGCCGCGGCGCCTACTGACCGGGCCGGTCCCGGGGAGGGCGGGCTCCTTCCCGCCCTTCACCGCAGGAGCGCGAGGTCCCTGCGGACGTAGCGCAGGTGCGCCCACTCCTCCTCGAGGATGACGCGCACGCAGTCGCCGACGGTGGGGCGCCAGTCGAACCCCCACGGGTCCTTCCGCTCCTCGGCCAGCCGAGCCTCGGTGACCGTGGCGAGGAAGTCGGTGACCATCTGCTGGCGCTCGGCGCGCACCGCGAGGACCTCCTCGTACGGCGGCTGGTCCGCGCGGAACATCGAGGTGTCCACCCCCATCTCGGCCGCGCCGGTGAACAGCTGACCGATCTCGTGGAACGGCTGCTCGACACCCAGGACCGCGCCGCGCAGCCACGTGTCCGTGGCGAGGACGAGGTGGCGCAGGGTCTGGGCGAGCGACCACTCGTCCTCGACGTGGGCGTCGACGAGGTCCGGCGGCGTGTCGGAGACGGTGGTGTGCCAGGCGGCCTGCACGGCGACCCACGCCTCGCGCAGGCCCTCGGGCGTCTGCGCCTTCTGCAGCTCGCGGCCAGGGAACCGCCGGTTCAGCTCGGCGTCCACGAGCGGCACGACGTCGACCCCGTTGACCACGAGGCTGCCCTGGAACAGGTCGTGGCTGTCGATGTCGAGCCCGTCGACGTCGACGCTGCGCATCCGCACGCCGCTGACGTCGGAGAAGCGCAGCGTGGCCCCCTTGAAGCTCACCCGCTGGAAGGTCGCACCCTCGAACTCGTCCGTGCCGGAGTAGGTCGTCATGGCGGCATCATCACAGCGACCGACGACACCCGAGGGCTCAGAGGCCGAGCAGGACCGGCGTGTCCGGCACGTCGCCCCCGAGCAGTGGTGCGAGCGGTGTGGCGAGGTCACGGGGCGAGAACAGGTCCGGTCCGTGGTACCCGGCCACCTCCTCGCGGCGCCACCACCGCATCCCGCTGATGTGCTCGGCGGCGATCGCGTCGCCGGAGAGTGCGCCCCGCGGCTCGAAGTGCCGGGTGCGCACGAGGAAGTAGTCGTTGACGATGCCGTCGTGGCCGTCCGCGTGTCCGGGGGTGGCGACCACCTGGTGCCAGACGTGCGGCGGGTCGGTGTCGAGGACGAGCCCCGTCTCCTCGTGCAGCTCGCGACGCAGTGCCTGCAGCAGGCTCTCACCACGCTCGACCCCGCCCCCTGGTGCGGCCCAGACGACCGCCGGTTCCGACGGTACGACCGGGTGCGGAAACCGGAAACGGCACAGCAGGATGCCGTCGTGCTCGGACAGGATCACGGCACGGACCGAGTACCTGTACCTCGCTGACATGGCCGGATCCTCCATGCCCCCCACTCTGGCAGCCGCCACCGACCACCGGCGGGGGCCGGCGACTCAGGCGCGGGCGCGGACCTTGGGGCGGCCGGTGGGACGTGAGGGACCCGGCCCCACGACCGGCGCCTCGGGAGTGACCTTTCCCACGACGTCGTCGGCCGCGTCGGTGGCGCTCGTGTAGCTGCCGTACCCCGACGACGCCGTGTGGCCCTCGCCGTAGAGGACCGACCCCACGCCGCGGCGGGGCGCGAGGTTGAGGACGACGCCGAGCACACGCGCCCCGACCTGGCCCATGAGCTTGGCCGTGTGGCGCGCGTGCTCCTTCTGCGTGCGCCCGACCGCGAACACGAGCAGGGCACCGTCCGTCATCGCGGCGAGCACGCCGGCGTCGGTCACGGCGAGCAGCGGCGGCGCGTCGAGGATGACGACGTGGTCCTTGGACAGGTGGTCGACGAGGGCGTGCATGCGCTGCGACCCGAGCAGCTCGCTCGGGTTGGGGGGCACCCGGCCGGCGGCGATGAACGACAGGTTCGGGTGCTCCGTCTCCTGCAGGGCGTCCTTGAGCTTGACCTGCCCGGACAGCAGCTGCGACAGGCCCACCCGGCCGGACTGGTCGAGGACGCCGTCGAGCGTGGGGCGCCGCAGGTCGGCATCGATGACGACCGTGCGCTGCCCGGCCTCGCTGAGCGTGCGCGCGAGCGTCGCCGACACCGTGGACTTGCCCTCGTGCGGGTTCGCGCTCGTGACGACGAGGCTGCGCAGGCTGCCGTCGACGGCGAGGAAGCGCAGGTTGGTGCGCACCTGCCGGAACGCCTCGGCGGCCGGGCCGAGCTCGTCGAGGCGGCCGCGCGCGGTCTCCTTGCGCAGCTCGTTCGTCGCCGGGACGACCCCGAGGACGCTGGCGCCGACCAGCTCCTCGACGTCCTCGACGGTGCGGATCCGGGTGTCGAGCTGGCGACGCAGGAAGACCAGCGCGTACGCGACGGCCAGGCCGACGAGGCCGCCCACCGCGAGGTTCTTGCGCGGGCTCGGGGCGATCTTGGACCCCGGGAGCGCGGTCTCGATCGGGACGATCTGGACGAGCGGCTTCCCGCCCGAGGTGGCGGTGGCGACCCGCTCGAGCCGGTCGGCCTCGACGGCCGTCGCGGCGATGACGGCGTCGGCGAGGACCCGTGACTCCTCCGCCGTCGGTCCCGTCGCGGTCACCTTGAGGACGACGCTGTTCTCGGCGACGCTCGCCGACACGCGCGCGGCGACCTCCGCCGGCGACGCGTCGATCCCGGTCGCCTCGATGGCGCGCTGGGCCACCGCGCGACCGGTGACGAGCGGCAGGTAGGAGTCGGCCTTGGTGCCGCCGAGCGTCGTGGCGACGAGGCCCTCGCCGGACGAGCGCTGCTCCCCCGAGACGACGACGTACCCGCTGGCGTCGGCGACGTACACCGGCGGCATCCGCTCGGTGATGACGACCGCGGCCGCGACCCCGACGAGCGTGAGCACGACGAGGTGGAGGAGGTGGGCGCGGGAGAGCCGGACGGCGTCGAGAAGGGTCACAGGGCGTCCTCGGTTCTGAGGGGCGCGGGAGGGGGTTGCAGGCCACCCGTGCTGGTGCGCCGATTTTATCGGCGCCGGTCACCGGGTGCGCGGCCGTCGGGGAACCTCGGCCCTAGAGTGACCGAATGACCGAGGAGGCCCTCGTCCCCGTCGCCGTGCGGGTCGAGCTCGCGCACGCCGCGGTGCAGCGCCTCGCCGAGGAGACCGGCGTCGACGTGCTCCACATCAAGGGCCCCGCCGTGCACCCCGGCCTGCGGCGCCGCACGAGCGGCGGCAGCGACGTCGACGTCATCGTCCGCCCCGACGGCGTCGACCGCCTCATGGGCGCCCTGGCCGAGCACGGTTGGCGGGTCGAGACGACGTTCGAGGCCGGGTCGGCCTTCGACCACGCCGCGAACCTCTACCACCCGAGCTGGGGCCTGCTCGACGTCCACCGCCACTACCCCGGGATGGACCGTGACCCCGCGGCGTCGTTCGCGGTCCTCTGGCGCACGCGCGGCACCATCGAGCTCGGCCACGTGCCCTGCGCGGTGCCCGACCCGATCTCCCAGTCGCTCGTCCTCCTGCTCCACGCGGCCCGGAGCACCACCCCCGGGGTCGAGCACCCCGACGTCGAACCCAACTGGACCGACCGCACCCCCGAGGACCGCGACCGCATCCGCGCCCTCGCCGCCGAGACCGGTGCGACGGTCGCGCTGGCCGCGGCCACCGGCACCCTCGGCGAGCACCGCGACGACCCCGAGGCGGCGTTGTGGCGGGTCTTCAGCGAGGGCGGTGACCGCCTCGACGAGTGGGAGGCTCGCCTGAGGTCGGCCCGCGGGGCGCGCGCGAAGGCGTCGGTCGTCCTGCGCTCCTTCGGGGTCAACCGCTACTACCTCGCCCAGCGCCTCGGGCACGAGCCCTCGCGCCGCGAGGTCGCGGTGGAGTTCGCCCGCCGCCTGGGCGCCGCCGGACGTGGCCTGGCGACCCGGGTGCGCAGCGGGGCGGACCGCGGGGGGTCCGCCCGATGACGACGGCCGCCGACCGCCTCGTCGTCCCGCCGAGCACCGGCTGGGTCCAGTGGGGCGACACGGTCTACCCCGCGGCCCTGCCCGACGGCCCGCCCCTCGTCCTCACCGGTCCCGGCGCGGTCGTCTGGAACGCCGTCGTCGAGGGCGGCACGCTGGCCGAGGTCGTCGAGCGCGTCGCGGCGAGGGTCGGGCAGCCGGTCGAGGAGGTCGCCCCCGGGGTCGAGGAGTTCGTCGCCGGGCTCGTCGCGGCCGGTGTGGTCGCGCGGCAGGCGTCAGCCCGCTGACCCGCCGGGCGGCCGACGGCGGGTGAGGTGCCCGATGCCGGCACCGAGCACGGCCCCGGCACCGTTGAGGACGACGTCGAGCACGCTGGGGTCGCGCGACACCCCGGGCAGCCCCTGCACCAGCTCGACGAGCACCGACAGGGCCCCGAGGGCGCCGACGACGACCACCGGGCGCCACCGCAGCAGCACGACCCCCAGCCAGCCGAGGGGGACGAAGGCGAGGACGTTGAGGACGACCGCGTACGCCTCCGGGGTCACCGACGCCGGCACCCCGAGGTGGAGGAAGAAGACGTAGACCGCGACGACGGCGCGGTTGAGCGACCAGCCCTCGGGCCACAGCAGCACGGCGAGGACGCCCGCGAGGAGGACGGCCGCGAACGCCGTGGCCCCCCACCGCCCCGCGCGTCTCACCGGCCCAGCATCGCCGACGCGAGGGTCTCCTGCAGCCAGGTGAGGAAGTCGTACACGGCGAGGGCGTACCCGAGCGGGTCGTCGTCCTCGAGCTCGGTCGCGGCCCGCTCGAGGGTCTCGAGGTCCTCGTCGGTACGCAGCCCCATCCGTTCGCCGAGGACGAGCCGGACGTCGGTGAGGGCCACGAGGAAGGCGCGCGCCTCGGCCTCGCTGAGGCGCAGCCGGTCGTCGTGGCGCAGCGTGGCGGCGGCCTCGGCGAGGGCGCCGGCCTTGCGCTGCCGCAGCCCCGTCTCGGTGAGCCGCCGGAACTCAGCGGCGGCCTCGTCGTCCACGCGGTTCGCCGTGGGGAGCAGCCGGTCGAGGGCGGGGTCGCGCTCGAGGGCCGCGGCGTCGAGGTCGACCTGGTCCTCGGGGGCGACGGTGACCCCCATCCCGAGCCCCGCGACGATCGCCGAGAAGTCGTCGTCGCCGCCGACCTCGGGGTCGGCCGGGTCGAGGAGGTCGTGGACCTGGTCCATGAGCCCCGCGATCGTGGCCCGCTCGAGGGGGTCGAGGGTGGCGGCGAAGCGCACCTCGCCCCCCGACCCCTTCCGGCGGAAGCCGCGGGCCATCAGACGTCCTTCTGGAACGTCGCCCAGAGCCCGTAGCCGTGGAGGGCCTCGGTGTCGGCCTCCATCGCCTCGCGGCTGCCGTTCGACACGACCGCGCGGCCCTTGGTGTGGACGTCCATCATCAGCTTCTCGGCCTTCGCCCGGCCGTACCCGAAGTGGGTCTGGAGGACGTAGGTCACGTAGGTCATGAGGTTGACCGGGTCGTTCCACACGATGGTCACCCACGGGGTGTCGGGGGCGACGTCACCGCCGGTGGCGGTGACCTCCTCCGTCATGGGTGCGAGCGACACGCCCCAAGGATAGGAGGGGTCGGGGTCCGGCTCCTCAGCGGCCGCGACCGGCGTTCCACGTGCCGGCGTACGTCCCGTCGTCGACGGCGCGTCCGGCCTCGCCGAGCTCGAGGGGGCGGAAGGTGTCGACCATGACGGCGAGCTCGTCGAAGTAGTGCTTGCCCAGGCTGGCCTCGGCCGCACCGGGCTGCGGCCCGTGGGCGTGCCCGCCCGGGTGGAGGCTGATCGAGCCCTTGCCGATGCCCGAGCCCTTGCGCGCCTCGTAGTCGCCGTCGACGTAGAACATGACCTCGTCGCTGTCGACGTTCGAGTGGTAGTAGGGCACCGGGATGGCGAGCGGGTGGTAGTCGACCTTGCGCGGCACGAAGTTGCACACGACGAAGTTCCAGCCCTCGAAGACCTGGTGCGCGGGCGGCGGCTGGTGGATGCGGCCCGTGATCGGCTCGTAGTCGGCGACGTTGAACACGTAGGGGTACAGGCAGCCGTCCCAGCCGACGACGTCGAGCGGGTGGAACGGGAGGACGTGGACGGTCCCGACGATGCCGCCGCTGCTCGAGGGGCCACCGCCGCGGTGCTTGATGTAGACCTCGGTCGCCTCGTCGGGGTCGGCGCCGACGTCCTCGGCGAGGAGCGGACCACGGGGCACCCGGAGGTCTCGCTCGCAGTAGGGGGCGTGCTCGAGGAGCTGGCCGTACTTGCTGAGGTATCGCTTCGGCGGCGCGATGTGGCTGCTCGCCTCGATGCAGATGGTGCGCAGCGGGTTCCTCGTCGAGGCCTTGGGGATCCAGCGGTGCGTCGTCGCCCTCGGGATGATGACGTAGTCGCCCTCGCCGACCTCGAAGGCGCCGAAGACCGTCTCGACGCGGGCGCTGCCGCGTTCGACGTACACGCACTCGTCGCCGATGCCGTTGCGGTACCAGGGGCTCGCCTTCGCTGCGACCGCGTACGAGAGACGGACGTCGCCGTTGCCGAGGAGGAGACGTCGGCCGGTGACGACGTCGGCCTCCTTGGCCTGCTTCGGCGTGAAGAGGTCGTGCATCCTCAGATGGCGCGGCAGGAGCGGGTGGTTCGGCGTCGTGCTGAGGTCGCCGACACTCCACTCGCGGTACTCGGCCACCGTCGAGGGGATGTTGCGGTGGTAGAGCAGGCTGGAGTCGGAGGAGAAGCCCTCCTCGCCCATGAGCTCCTCGTAGTAGAGCTCGCCGACCTGCCCGCGCTTCGCGGGACGGCGGTGCTGGGTGTGCCGCTTCGGGGGGATGCTGCCCATCGCCTGGTAGTGCGCCACTGGTCTGGTCCACCTCGCTGTGGTCGGGAAGGTCGCTCCGTCGCAGCCTAGGCGCTGACGCAGAGACCGGACACCCGTGCACGGGGGCGGCGGCACATTGGTCAGATCGTGCTGCCCGGACCCGGCCCAGGTGGTCACAGTGCCCACCCGCGACGGCTGAGGAGGGACAGCTCGCCCCGCTCCAGTAGCGTGGCCCGCATGCCCTTGCCGACGACGGACGGTCCGACCGCTCCCCTCGCCGCCGACGGCCCCCTCCTGCGCGGCCTGCTCGACGACGCCTCGCTCTTCCCGCCCGCGGCCCTGCCCCTGGCCCAGGCCCTCGCCGCGCACCGGAGGCACCGACGCTCCCCCTACGCGGCCGCGGTCGGGCCCTTCCTCGTCGCCGGGTCCTCGGTCGCCGACCTCGTCGCCGTCCTCGAGGAGGACGACCCGGCCGAGCCGCTCGACGTCGTCCTCGTGGCGCGGCCGGGCGCGGACCCGGCGGTGCTCACCGCCGCGCACGACGCGCTCCGCGACCACCCCGTCGTCCGGGTCGTCGGCGCCGAGCTCGGCTGGGAGGACGGCTGGCGCGACCTGGGGCTCGACGACGTCACCCTGGCGCTCGAGGTCCCGCGTGGGGAGCGCCACGGCGCCGCGCTCGCCGACGTCGCGGACGGGGTGCGGGAGGGACGCCGCGTCCTCGCCAAGTTCCGCACGGGACCCACGGCCACGTGGGCCTGGCCCGACGAGGACGAGCTCGCCGCCGTCCTCGTCGCCACGGTCGGCGCGGGCCTGCCGCTGAAGCTGACCGGCGGGCTGCACCACGCGGTCCGCGGCACCTACGACGTCGACGGCGTCGCCGAGGAGAACCACGGCGTGCTCGACGTCCTCCTCGCGACCGCAGCCGCCCTGTCCGGCGCCGGCGCCGACGAGGTCGCCTGCCTGCTCCGCCTCCGGGACGCCGCGGCGCTGGCCGAGCTCGTCGGCGCGTGGCCGGACGCCACCGGCGTCGCCGTCCGGCGCGCCCTCGTGTCGTACGGCTGCTGCACCGTCACCGACCCGCTCGGCGAGCTCGCCGTCCTCGGCCTCACCGCCCGTCCCTGACCGTTCCACCCGACCAGCTCCCCCCGGAAGGACGCCATGACCTGGCTCGACCTGCCCGCCGACCACCCCTTCGGGGTCCACAACCTCCCGTACGGCGTCTTCTCCGCCGGTGACGACGAGCGCCGCGTCGGCGTGCGGGTGGGCGAGCACGTCCTCGACCTCGCCGCGGCCGCCGAGCACGCCGGGATGGAGTCGGCCGTCGTGTGGCGGACCCCCTCGCTCAACGCGTTCCTCGAGCAGGGGCGCGAGGCGTGGACGGCGGCGCGCGAGTGGTTGACGGAGGTCCTGACGAACGAGGCGCACCGCGACGCCATCGAGCCGCACCTCCTGCCGGTCGCCGACGTGGCGATGCACCTGCCGGTCGAGGTGGCCGACTACGTCGACTTCTACGCCTCGGAGCACCACGCGACGAACATCGGGCGGATGTTCCGCCCCGACTCCGAGCCGCTCACGCCGAACTGGAAGCACCTGCCGATCGGCTACCACGGCCGCTCCGGCACCGTGGTCGTCTCGGGCACCGACGTCGTGCGGCCGTCGGGCCAGCGCAAGGCGCCTGCCGACCCCGCCCCCTCGTTCGGCCCGTCCGTGCGCCTCGACATCGAGGCCGAGCTCGGATTCGTCGTCGGTGGCTCCACCCGCCTGGGCGAGCCGGTGCCGATGGCGGAGGCGGCCGACCACGTCTTCGGCGTCGTCCTCCTCAACGACTGGTCGGCGCGCGACCTCCAGGCGTGGGAGTACGTCCCGCTGGGGCCGTTCCTCGGCAAGTCGTTCGCGACCTCGGTCTCGCCGTGGGTCGTCACGCTCGACGCCCTGTCGGCCGCGCGGGTCCCGCTTCCCGGGCAGGACCCCGAGCCGCTGCCCTACCTGCGCTCCGAGGCGACCGAGGACGGCGCAGGGACCGCGTTCGGCCTCGACCTGCACCTCGAGGTCGACTGGAACGGCACGGTCGTCTCCCGTCCGGAGTTCCGCGACATGTACTGGTCGTCGGCGCAGATGGTCGCGCACATGACGGTCAACGGGGCTTCGCTGCGCAGCGGCGACCTCTTCGCCTCGGGCACGATCTCCGGCCCGGAGAGGGGGACGCGGGGCTCCTTCCTCGAGCTGACCTGGTCCGGCCAGGAGCCGGTCACCCTCGACGACGGGTCGACCCGCACCTTCCTCGAGGACGGCGACTCGGTCACGCTGCGCGCCACCGCCCCCGGCCCGGGCGGGACGGTCGTCGGCCTCGGCGAGGTCACCGGCACGATCCTCCCCGCCCGCACCGACTTTCCCGCCTGATGCCGGAAGCCTGCCGCATCGCCGCGGAACCTTCCCCGTGCGATGCGCACCCTTCCGGGGCGACGGCGGCTCAGGCGCCGGTGACCGTGAGGCGAACGGTGACGACGTCGTCGAGCTCGATGCCCTCGGCGCGGCGCACCGCGTCCTTGAGCGGCACGACGTAACCGCCGTCCTTCGGCCACAGCGCCGTGGTGAACTCGGTCGACCCCACGCGCCCGGAGACGGGGATCATCCCCCACCCGTAGGTCACCTGTGCCGACACGGCCTCGATCGCGCCGCACTCGTCATCGGGCACCGAGACGAAGTGGAACGGCGCCGGACCCCGCCAGTGCCAGACGACGCCGCTGAACTCGAGCTCCATGACGTCAGGCTAGGCCGGGACCCGGACGGGGTGGGCTGAGGACGGGCGGGACGCCGACCCCGTGCGCATGGGGTTCCGCGCCGCGCCACGACGGGGGAGGCCCGGCCGGGCACGAGGGTCCGTCGACGTGCCGCGCGGTCGTTTCCGTCCCGGCCTCGTCGCGCCCGGTCAGGCGGGCGTGGACGACGCTGAGCCGGCGGTCGCGGGGGCAGGCTCGCGTCCACACCGTGGTGCCGGGGAGCCGCTGCAGGAGGTGCTCGAGCTGGATGCCGGACCTCGCGTCGCCGAGGTCGGCGGGCTCGCCGGCGGTCTGGGAGGGACGGGCGGGGGTCTGGTCGGGGGCGGGAAGGACTGCGCCGTGGAGGGCGTCCTGCGGGTGGGTGGTGGTGACGCGCCCGGTGGGGTCGGTCCATTCGAGGACGGCGCCGGGCATCATGCGGGCGGTCCAGCCGGGGCGTTGTTTGATGCGGTGGTGGCGCCGGCACAGGGCGGCGAGGTTGTCCGCGGCGGTGGGCCCCTCCGGCCAGGGTCGGACGTGGTCGAGGTCGCAGGAGCGCGCGTTGACCGAGCAGCCGGGGAAGCGGCAGCGTCCGTCGCGGGCCCTGACCAGGGCGGCCAGCCAGGGCGGTGGCCGGTACCCGAGCACGTCGGGCATGGCTGTGCCGGGCTGGAGCGCGCCGGTGTCGCGGTGGCAGGGCGCGGTGGACACCCGCACCTCGAACCCGTTGCCGACGTCCCGGTCCTGCACGCTGTCCTGCTGGCGGGGTGGTCCGGTTCGTCGCCTGGCGCGGTGGGCGGTCCGCCCGCCGGTGCGGGTGGTGGCGGTGAGGAGCTGCTCGACCCAGGCGCGCGGGACCAGGGCCGGCTCGCCGGGTCGGAGGCCGCGGACCTCGACCAGGTCGCCTCCGCGGCTGGGTCGAGCAGACCCGGTGCCCGCTGCCGCGCCGTCGACGGCGGGCTCGACCGCGCTGTGCGCGCTGTCAATGTCGGCGTTCTCGGTGTGGGTGGTGTCGGCGATGTCCGTGGCGGTGGTGTCGGCGGGGGTGGTGAGGACCAGGGAGATGGTGACGGTGGCCTGGGCGGTGACGAGGTCGGTGAGGGCC
>NZ_JBKOFW010000011.1:0-1031 GCF_046764005.1 Oryzobacter faecalis
GGCTGGACCGCCCGCATGATGCCCGGCGCCGTCCTCGAATGGACCGACCCCACCGGGCGCGTCACCACCACCCACCCACAGGACGCCCTCCACGGCGCCGTCCTCCCCGCCCCCGACCAGACCCCCGCCCGTCCCTCCCAGACCGCCGGCGAGCCCGCCTCCCTCGGCGACACGAGGTCCGGCATCCAGCTCGAACACCTCCTGCAACGGCTCCCCGGCGCCACGGTGTGGACCCGAGCCTGCCCCCGCGACCGCCGGCTCAGCGTCCTCCACGCCCGACTGGCCGGGCGCAGCGAGGCCGCAGGGGTCACCGGACGCCGCGGCGACCTCCTAAACGCCCCGGGACGTCGGGTGCGCCGCCTCGACGTCCCGCCGTTCTGACCGGTCGACCGCCCCCGCCTCGCCGGCCGAGAGGATCCCGTGGCGGGCGCCGCCTCAGCGGTAGTTCGTGTAGTTCAGCGCGACGTCGAGGTCCTTCTCCTTGAGCAGGCGCTGTACGGCCTGGAGGTCGTCGCGCGACTTGCTCGTGACGCGGACCTCGTCGCCCTGGATCTGGGTCTTGACGTTCTTCGGGCCCTCGTCGCGGATGATCTTGGTGATCTTCTTGGCGTTCTCGGAGGAGATGCCCTCCTTGAGCCCCACGTCGAGCTTGTACTCCTTGCCCGACAGGCGCGGCCCGGCCTCGGGGACCTCTAGGTGCTTGAGCGAGACGCCCCGCTTGACGAGCCACGTCTGCACGACGTCGAGGACGGCCTTGCAGCGGTCCTCGCTGTTGGCCTCCATCTTGATGACCTCGCCGGCGAGCTCGACCCGGGCACCGACGTTCTTGAAGTCGTAGCGGTTCGCGATCTCCTTCGCCGCCGCGTTGACGGCGTTCGCGATCTCCTGCTTGTCGTAGGTGCTGACGATGTCGAAGCTGCTGTCCGCCACGGGTCCTCCAGGGTTGCCTCGGGGCCGGTCCGGGGTGCTGGACGGCCGATTCGGTGAGTCGAGTACGGCTTGCTATCCTTCCATGCGCACCAGGCAGGTTG
>NZ_JBKOFW010000011.1:1095-68243 GCF_046764005.1 Oryzobacter faecalis
ACCTGCCACGCGAGCGAGGCCCCGGGCCGGCGAGAGCCGCCCGGGGCCTTCGTGCGTCAGGGCCGGGCGTTGCTCGGCCGGCCCCAGGGACCGGTGATCGCGAAGACGTACCCCGGTGCGTAGATGTTGGCGAACATGGTCGACCCGTCGGCGCTGAACGCGACGCCGGCGAACTCGCTGCCGTTCAGCGCGTTGCGGGCCAGCGGGTAGGTCTTGCCCTCCCCGGTCACGCCCACGAGGTGCTGGATGCCGCCCCCGTCCTCGGCGAGGATGACACCGCCGTAGGGCGAGACGCTGATGTTGTCGGGGCCGTCGTAGCTCCCGGTGTCCGCGGCCGGGTCGAGGTTGACCCCGAAGATCGTGGTGAGGGTGACCTTCTCGGTGGCCGGGTCGTAGAACCAGACCTGGCCGTCGTGCTCGTTGGCGCTGCCGTCGGCGGCCCGGGCGAAGCTGGCCACGAACCAGGCGCCGTCGTCGCCCCACCAGGCCCCCTCGAGCTTCCGGCTCCGGGTGACCTGGTCCTCGGCGAACTGCCGGCGGACCGGGGTCGTGCGGGCGTCACGGTCGGGCACCTCCACCCACTCGACCTTGTACTGCGTGCCGGGCTGGGTGGCCAGCGACAGGTCGGGGACGTGCTGGTCCCCGCGCAGGCAGCGCATGGCCGCCAGGGTGCCGGCAGTGGCGCCTCCCTCGGCGAGGGCGAGGTCGCGCAGGGCACCCTTGCCGGGGACGAACCCCTCCGGCGGGGTCCAGCGCAGGAACAGCCCGTTGGGGGACGCGGCGTCCTCGGTCTCGTAGATCGCTGAGGTCGAGGGGTCGACCGCCACGGCCTCGTGCGCGAAGCGGCCGAGGAAGGTCAGCGGGTCGGGGCTGCGGCCGAGGTTGGCCTCCTGGCTCACCGGGTCGACCTCGAAGACGTAGCCGTGGTCCTTCTGGAACCGCCCGCCCCTGCGCTGCTCGGTCTCCTCGCAGGTCAGCCGCGTCCCCCACGGAGTGACCCCACCGGCGCAGTTGTTGTGCGTCCCCGCGACGCTCGTGTACTCGCGCAGCCGGTTGCCCTCGGCGTCGACGTCGATCGTCGTCGTGCCGGCCCGGGCGCCCGGGTCGTAGGTGAGCCCGGCCAGCGGCGGGACGCCGTAGCGCTCGCCGCCGACGATCTCGTGGTTGTTGACGACCGAGGACCCGTCGCCGAGGGGGAAGATCCCGTTGCCGTCGGGGTCACTGGGCGTGGGAACACCGTCCAGGGTCTGGGTCACCCCGCTGCGGGCGACGACGCGGTAGCGGAACCCGTCGGGCAGGTCCAGCAGGCCGGCCGGGTCCGGGACGAGCGGGCCGTGGCCGGTGGACCCGCGGGGGACGCTGCCGGCCATCGCCCCCGCGTCCCCGGCGATGACGATTCCCAGGCCCGCGACGGCGGTGCCCTCGAGGAAGCGGCGGCGGTTGATCAACGACGACATGGCGTGCTCCTGACCGTGTGGAAGGGACCACCCCGCCCGCTCTGGTGCGGACGAGGCGCCTCGCCCCTCGACCCCGCCCGGCTCGTCGCGTCCAGCCGCACCTCGCCGTCGTCACCGAAGGACCAGGTCCGACCACGATGGCCCCCTTTCGGGGTGACACGCCACAGGACCCTGATCGGACTTCCCGAACCGCGCCCTACGCTCGGCGCATGGAGCCCACCCCCGCCCCCGCCGCCTCGTCCTCGGTGTCGGTGACCCGCGGGCCCCGGTCCGAGTGGCGCCGCGCGTGGGTGGTCGTCGGGGTCCTCGCCCTCGTGCTCGTCCTCTGGTTCGTCCTCACCCGGGGGAGCCAGACCGTCTTCTACGTCGTCATGAGCTGGTTCGCGGCGCTCGCGATGGAGCCGGCCGTCTCGCGCCTGGCACGATGGATGCCACGGGCGGCCGCGACCGCCGCGGTCATGCTCGCCTTCTTCGCGTCGGTCGTCGCCTTCCTCTGGGCGTTCGGCAGCCTCCTCGTCGACCAGCTGGCCGCCCTGGTGACGGCCGTGCCCGACATCGCCACCGACGTCCTCGACCAGGTCAACCGGGCCACCGGGTCGCAGTACACGGTCGACAACCTCCTCGAGTCGGTCGGCGTCAGCCCCTCGGACCTCTCCGGGTACGCGCAGGACGTCGCGTTCGGCGTCCTGGGGTTCGTCACGGCCGTCCTCTCGACCGCCTTCGGGCTCTTCGTCGTCGCGTTCTTCGTCTTCTACATCTCGGTGGGGATGCCGACCCTGCGCCTCTGGCTCGGCGAGCGGATGCCGCCGCGCCTCCAGGTCCCCTTCCTCACCGCGTGGGAGCTGACGAGGGTCAAGGTCGGGGGCTACATCGCGGCCCGGGTCGTCCTCGCCTCGATCAACGCGGTCGCGAGCGGGGTGGCGTTCTTCCTGCTCGACCTGCCGTACTGGCTGCCGCTCGCGCTGTGGACCGGCGTCGTCGCGCAGTTCATCCCGAACGTCGGGACCTACGTCTCCATCGCGCTGCCGGTCGTCGTGGGGCTCACCTCGGGCGACCCGCTGCTCGGGCTCTGGGTGCTCGTCTGGGGCATCGCCTACCAGCAGGTCGAGAACCTCACCCTCGAGCCGCGCATCTCCGCGAAGGCGGTCGACGTCCACCCGGCCGTCTCCTTCGGGGCGGCCCTCCTCGGCGCCCAGCTCTTCGGGCTCTCCGGCGCGCTCATGGGCGTCCCAGTGGCCGCGACGATCATGGCGATGCTCGAGATCTACCAGCGCCGGTACGCGCTGACTCCCGAGACCGAGGCCCGGGTCGCCGCGCTGGTCACCCCGCGTGTCGAGGACGACGGCGCGGACGACGGCGAGGCCGACGAGGAGGGCGGCGCGTCGGGCCCCCCGCCCCCACCCCGCGACTGACGCAGATCACCCACGCCGTCGTCCCCTCGGGGCGTGGGCACCTCGCGATGAGTCGGATGGGGACGGCGGTGGCCGAGTGCTCATTACTCGCGCGTCACCTCGGGTTGGTGACAGGCTCGGGACGCGGCGGGTCAGCCCCGTCCACGACGAGCCGACGAACCGACCCCTGGAGGACCACGGATGTTCACGCGGATCGCCATCGTCAACCGCGGTGAGGCCGCCATGCGACTCGTGCACGCGGTGCGCGACCTCAACGCGCAGGCGGGTCCGGACGGCCACCGCATCGAGGTGGTGGCCCTGCACACCGAGGCCGAGCGCTCGGCGATGTTCGTCCGCGAGTCCGACGTCGCGTACGACCTCGGCCCCGCGTCGGCCCGTCCCTACCTCGACCACGCGGTGCTCGAGAAGGCCCTGCTCGAGACCCGCGCCGACGCCGCGTGGGTCGGCTGGGGGTTCGTCGCCGAGGACCCCGCGTTCGCGGAGCTGTGCGAGCGGATCGGGGTGACCTTCATCGGGCCCAGCGCCGAGGCGATGCGCAAGCTCGGCGACAAGATCGGGTCCAAGCTCATCGCCGAGGAGGTCGGCGTGCCGGTCGCGCCGTGGAGCCGGGGTGGGGTCGACACGCTCGAGGAGGCCGTGGCGTCGGCCGCCGAGATCGGCTACCCCCTGATGCTCAAGGCCACGGCCGGCGGTGGTGGGCGCGGCATCCGCAAGGTCACCTCCGACGCCGAGCTCACCGACGCCTACGAGCGCACCCGCGACGAGGCCGAGCGGGCCTTCGGGTCCGGTGTCGTGTTCCTCGAGAAGCTCGTCACGGGGGCCCGGCACGTCGAGGTGCAGGTCATCGCCGACGGGCAGGGCTCGGCGTGGGCGATCGGCGTCCGCGACTGCTCGGTGCAGCGGCGCAACCAGAAGGTCATCGAGGAGTCGTCCTCGCCGGTCCTCGACGAGACGCAGGCCCTCGAGCTCAAGGCGTCGGCCGAGCGGCTCGCCATCGCGGTGGGCTACGCCGGCGCCGGCACGGTCGAGTTCCTCTACCACCCGGGCGAGCGCTTCTTCGCGTTCCTCGAGGTCAACACCCGCCTCCAGGTCGAGCACCCGATCACCGAGGTCGTCACCCGCACCGACCTCGTGCGGCTGCAGATCCACGTCGCGTCCGGGGGGCGCCTGGAGGGCAGCCGCCCCGACGAGATCGGCCACGCGGTCGAGGCCCGCCTCAACGCCGAGGACCCCGACCGCGACTTCGCCCCCGCCCCCGGTCGCATCGCGCACCTCGAGCTCCCCGCCGGCCCGGGCATCCGCGTCGACACCGGTGTGGCAGAGGGCGACTCGATCCCAGCCGACTTCGACTCCATGATCGCGAAGATCATCGCCAGCGGTCGCGACCGCGACGAGGCGCTCGCCCGGCTGCGGCGCGCGATGCGCGAGACGACGGTCGTCATCGAGGGCGGCGCGACGAACAAGTCCTTCATCCTCGACCTGCTCAAGCAGCCCGAGGTCATCGACGGCTCGGCCGACACCGGGTGGATCGACCGCGTCCGGTCCGAGGGCCGGCTCGTGGCCACCGAGCACAGCGGTGTCGCCCTCGTCGTCGCGGGGATCGAGGCGTACGAGGAGGCCGAGGCGTTCGAGCGGACCCGCCTCCTCGAGACCGCTCGTGGCGGACGGCCCCAGGTGCAGCACGACGTCGGCCGCGCGGTCGACCTCAAGCTGCGCGGCACCGCCTACAAGGTCACCGTGTTCCGCACCGGCCCGGCGCGGTTCCGCGTCACGGTGGCCGACCCGACCGGAGAGGCCCACACGGTCGACGCCGACCTCGAGCGGGTCGGCCCCTACGCCAGCCGGATCCGCGTCGCCGACCGCACGCACCGGCTCGTCACCGCCTCGCACGGCCCGGTCCAGCTCGTCGAGGTCGACGGCGTCACCCATCGCGTCTCCCGCGACGAGGGGGGCGTGCTGCGTTCTCCCGCACCGGCACTCGTGGTCGCGACGCCCGCAAAGGTCGGCGACGAGGTGGCGGCGGGCGCGCCGGTCCTCGTCCTCGAGTCGATGAAGATGGAGACCGTCCTCCCGGCCCCCTTCGCGGCCCGGGTGAAGGAGCTCCTCGTCTCCACGGGCAGCCAGGTCGAGACCGGCGCCGCCCTCGTGCGGCTCGAGCCCACGGGCGACGGCGCCGAGGCGGCGGCCGAGGCGGCGGGGGACGCGGTCGACCTCGACCTGCCCGACGAGCTCGAGGACGGCGACGCGGCCGAGCGCGCCGCCCGGGGTCGCGCCGACCTCTCGGCGATGCTCCTCGGCTACGACCTCGACCCGACCCACGAGAGCCGCACCGTGGCGCGCTACCTCGCCGCGCGGGACGAGCTCGCCGCCGCCGGGAGCTCGCCGGTCGCCGACGAGATGTCGCTGCTCGCGTGCTTCGCCGACTTCGCCGAGCTGAGCCGCAACCGCCCGGTCGGCGAGGAGGCCCACGTCGAGAACCGCGTGCACAGCCCGCGGGAGCACTTCCACACCTTCCTGCAGACCCTCGACCCCGAGCGCGGCGGGCTCCCCGCGGACTTCGTCGGCCGCCTCGAGCGGGTGCTGGCGCACTACGGCGTCGACGGCGTCGAGCGCTCGGAGGGCCTCGAGCGCGCCGTGTTCCGCGTGTTCCTCGCCCAGCAGCGCTCCGCCCCCGAGGTCGCGATGGCGACGTCGATCCTCCAGCGCTGGCTCACCGAGCCCGCGCCCGAGGCTCCCCACGACGCCACGGCCCGTGAGCTGCTCGACCGTCTCGTCGCCGCGACGCAGCTGCGCTTCCCGATCGTCGGCGACCTCGCGCGCAGCGTCCGGTTCCGGTGGTTCGACCAGCCGCTCGTCGACGCCGACCGTGCGTCCGTGCTGGGCTCGGTCGGCGCCGAGCTGGACGAGATCGACGCCCTGCCCGACGGCCCCGACCGCACCGCCAGGATCGACGCGCTGGCGGCGATCCCCGAGCGGATCGTGCGCTTCCTCGGCGAGCGGCTGCGGCGCGCGGTGCCCGCACGCGAGCCGATGCTCGCCGTGCTCGTCAAGCGGCACTACCGCGAGCACGCCCTCCACGACCTCACCGAGTCGACGGTGGGCGGTCGGGCCGTGGCCACGGCGGACTACGCGCTCGACGAGCGCCCCTCGCACCTCGTCACCACGGTGGCGCGCTTCGACGAGCTGACCCCGGACGGTGACCTCTCCCGCCTCCTCGACGACCTCGTCGCCGACCGCGCCGACGGGGCCGACGCCGTCGTCGACCTCTACGTCCACTGGGGCGACCAGCCCGCCGACGCCGAGGAGGCCTCGGCCGCCCTCGGCGCCCGCCTCGCCGCGATGCCGTTCGCGGCGCGCGTGCGGCGCGTGGCCGTCGGTGTCGTCCCGGACGACGAGCGCGAGGTCGGCTACTTCACGTACCGCCCCCAGGCGGACGGCTCGCTGGAGGAGGACCGTGCGGTCCGCGACGTCCACCCGATGGTCGGCCGCCGGCTCAACCTCTGGCGGCTGCGCGACTTCGAGCTGACCCGCCTCGACGCGCCGGAGGACGTCCTCCTCCTGCACGCCGTCGCCCGCGACAACCCCCAGGACCAGCGGCTCGTCGCCCTGGCCCAGGTGCGCCAGCTCGTCGTCGTCCGCGACGAGGCCGGCAAGGTCACGGCCCTTCCGCACGTCGAGCGCGCCCTCGCCAACTGCCTCGAGGCGGTGCGCCGGGCCCGTTCGGCCCTCGGCGGCGGGGCCCGCCTCGACACGAACCACGTGTGGCTGCACATCTGGCCGCCGGTCGAGGCCGACCTCGACCAGCTGACGGCGCTGCAGGCCAAGGTCGCCCCGATGACGGCCGGCGCCGGCATCGAGGAGGTCCGCGTCCAGGGCGAGATCGCGGGCGACAACGGCCACACCGTGCCGATCTGCGCGCGGTTCTCGTACCAGCCCGGTTCGGGGGTCATCTTCACCGTCGAGCAGCCGCCGACGACGAAGGTCGCCCCGCTCGACGAGTACGCCGAGAAGGTCGTCCGGGCCCGCCGGCGCGGGCTCGTCTACCCCTACGAGCTCGTGTCGATGGTGGCCGGGTCGGGCGGGTCGGTCGTCGAGCACGACCTCGACGAGTCCGGCCGCCTCGTCCCCGTCGACCGTCCCTACGGCCAGAACACCGCCGGCATCATCTGCGGCGTCGTCACCACCCCCACCGACCTCCACCCGGAGGGCGTGACCCGCGTCCTGCTGTGCGGCGACCCGCTCCGTGCGCTCGGCGCGGTGGCCGAGCCGGAGTGCGCGCGCGTCATCGCCGCCCTCGACCTCGCCGAGGAGCGGGGGCTGCCCGTCGAGTGGTTCGCGCTCTCGGCCGGCGCCCGCATCTCGATGGACTCCGGCACGGAGAACATGGACTGGGTCGCCAAGGCGCTCAAGCGGATCATCGAGTTCACCCAGGCCGGTGGCGAGGTCAACGTCGTCGTCGCGGGCATCAACGTCGGGGCCCAGCCGTACTGGAACGCCGAGGCGACGATGCTCATGCACACCAAGGGCATCCTCGTCATGACCCCCGACTCGGCCATGGTCCTCACGGGCAAGCAGTCGCTCGACTTCTCCGGTGGCGTCTCGGCCGAGGACAACTTCGGCATCGGCGGCTACGACCGCGTCATGGGACCGAACGGGCAGGCGCAGTACTGGGCCAAGGACCTCGCCGACGCCTACGGCATCCTCCTCGCGCACTACGAGAACACGTGGGTCGCACCGGGGGAGGACGGCCCGCGCCGGGCGCCGACCACCGACCCGCACGACCGCGACGTCACCGTGTTCCCGCACTCGCTGGCCGGCAGCGACTTCACGACGGTCGGCGACATCTTCTCGTCGGCGACCAACCCCGACCGGAAGAAGCCGTTCGACATCCGCACCCTGATGCGGGCCGTCGCCGACCAGGACCACGAGACCCTCGAGCGCTGGGCGGGGATGGCCGACGCCGAGACGGCCGTCGTGTTCGACGCCCGCATCGGCGGGATCCCGGTGTGCCTGTTGGGGATCGAGAGCAGGTCGGTGCCGCGCCGCGGGGTGCCGCCCACCGACGGGCCCGACACCTACACCGCGGGAACGCTCTTCCCGCGGTCGTCGAAGAAGGCCGCCCGTGCCATCAACGCGGCGAGCGGGAACCGCCCGCTCGTCGTCCTCGCGAACCTCTCCGGCTTCGACGGCTCACCCGACTCGATGCGGGCCCTCCAGCTCGAGTACGGCGCCGAGATCGGCCGGGCGGTCGTCAACTTCGACGGCCCGATCGTCTTCGTCGTCGTCTCGCGGTACCACGGTGGCGCGTTCGTCGTGTTCTCCAAGGCGCTCAACCCGCGGATGACGGTGCTCGCCGTGGCGGGCTCGTTCGCCTCGGTGATCGGCGGCGCCCCGGCCGCGGCGGTCGTGTTCGCCCGTGACGTCGACGCCCGAACCGCCGCCGACCCGCGGGTCGCCGAGCTCACCGCCCGCCTGGCCGAGACGTCGGGCCCCGAGCGGGCGGCCGTCGCGACCGAGCTCGACGCGACGCGGACGGCGGTCCGCGCCGAGATGGTCAGCACGGTCGCGGCCGAGTTCGACCGGGTCCACGACATCCACCGGGCCGTCGAGGTCGGGTCGGTCGACGCGGTCATCGAGGGCCGGGACCTACGCCCGCGGATCATCGCCGCCATCGAGGACCTGATGGGGTGAGCCCCCTCAGCGCACGACCTTGAGGTTGAACTTCGCCGTGCCGAGGGCGCCCATGAGGCGCAGCCACACCGGGAGCAGCATCTCGGTCCCGCGCGCCGTCTCGATGCCGCCGAGGTCGATGACGTCGTCGTGCCCGAAGGCGGTGAGCAGCCCGGTGACGACGGCCTTGGCGGTGGCGTCGTCACCCGACACGAAGACGCTCGTGCTCGTGCCGAGGGCGGCGGGGTCGACCATGAGGTCGGCGTTGAGGGTGTTGAGCGCCTTGACGACCCGCGCCTGCGGGAAGGCCCGCTGCACCTGCTCGCCGAGCGAGTCGGTGTCCTTGACGAAGAGCGTGGGAGGGAAGCCCGCGGAGAAGTCGAGCGGGTTGGCGATGTCGAGGAGCGGCTTGCCGGCGAGGTGCTCGGCGCCCGCGAGGGCGAGGACCTCGAGGGTGGCGGCGCCCGAGGACGCGTTGACGACGAGCTCGGCGTCGGCGGCCGCGGCGGCGAAGGTCGCCAGCCCGACCGGCGCGTGAGCGGCGTGCCACGTCGCGAAGGGCGGCGTGCCCATGGCGTCGGGCTCCGTGCGGGCGAGGGTCGCGCCGGGGTCGCGCGTGCCGACGACCACGTCGTGGCCGAGGTCGTCGAGGCGGCCGGCCAGCGCGCGCCCGACCATGCCGGTTCCGAGGACGGCGATCTTCATGGGGTCTCTCCGTAGGTAGACAGGTCTGTCTGGTTGACGGCTGGACCGTAGCAGACAGATCTGTCTACGATCAACCCCATGTCCTCGGCCCGCGACCGCATCCTCGACACGGCCTTCCGCCTCTTCTACGCCCGGGGCCTGCGCGCCGTCGGCGTCGACCTGCTCATCGCGGAGTCCGGCGTCGCCAAGGCGACCTTCTACAAGCACTTCCCGGCGAAGGACGACCTCGTCCTCGCCTACCTCGACCGGGTCGACGACGTCTGGAGCGGCCAGCTGCACGCGGCGGCCGAGGCAGCCGGGCCCGACCCGGCCGACCGGCTCGTCGGCCTCTTCGACGCACTGTCCGGCGCCTGCCGCCGCGAGGGCTACCGGGGCTGCGCCTTCATCAACGCCGCCGCCGAGGCCGTGCCCGGTTCGCCGGTCCACGAGCGGACGGTGGCCCACAAGGCAGCCGTCCTCGCCTGGGTGCGTGGGCTCGCCGAGCAGGCCGGGGCGCAGGACCCCGACGGGCTGGCGCGCGCCCTGACCCTCCTGCTCGACGGAGGTCTGGCGAGCGGGGCGCTCGACGCCGACCCCGACGCGCCCCGGCGGGCCCGGGAGTCGGCCCGGCTGCTCGTCGACGCCGCCACGGGGCGCGCCGCATGACGGTGGTCGCGCTCGTCCTCGCCGCCGGCGCCGGCCGCCGCATGGGTGGGCCCAAGGCCCTCGTCCGCCCGCGTCCGGGCGCGCCGACCCTCCTCGAGGCCGCCGTGGGCCGCGTCCGTGCCGCTGGGTGCGACGAGGTCGTGGTCGTCGTCGGGGCCGAGGCCTCCGCGGCCGGGGACGTCGCGCGCGCGACCGGCGCGCGCGTCGTCGAGGCCACCGGCTGGGACGAGGGGATGGGCGCCTCCCTGCGCGCCGGCCTGGACGCCCTGACCTCAGGGGCCGAGGACGCCGAGGTCGCGCTGGTCACCCTCGTCGACCTGCCCGACGTCGGGCCCGACGTCCTCGCGCGCGTGCTCGACGCCGCCGACGGGCCGGCGACCCTCGCGCGCGCCACCTACGCCGGCACGCCCGGGCACCCCGTCCTCCTCGGCCGCCACCACTGGGCCCCGGTGCGCGACAGCGCAACCGGCGACCGCGGTGCCCGTGAGTACCTGCGGGTCACCGACCACCGGCTCGTCGAGTGCGGCGACCTCGCCACCGGCCGCGACGTCGACACCGTCGACGACCTCCGGCGGTCCGACGCCGCGGATGCCTGAGAGCGGGTCCCGCTTCCGGATCGCCCTCGCGTGGGCGATGCTGGCGCCATGGACCCGAGGACGACGTTCGCGACGACGCACGACCTCACGGGTGCGCTGGGCGAGACCGGCTACCTCGCCGACGAGGCGCTCGCGACCGTCGCGTGGCTCGGCCTCCGGCTCGCGCGGCCGCTGCTCCTCGAGGGCGAGCCCGGCACCGGCAAGACCGCGCTCGCCGAGGCCCTCGCCGAGTCCATGGACGTCCCGCTGATCCGGCTGCAGTGCTACGAGGGCATCGACGCGACGCAGGCCCTGTACGACTGGGACTTCCCCCGGCAGATCCTCCACGTCCGGGCGCTCGAGGCGGTCGAGGGTGCCGCGCGCGACGTCCGCGAGGTCGAGGACGGGTTGTTCGACGAGCGGTTCCTCCTCGCCCGGCCGGTCCTGCGGGCGCTGCGCGAGGCACCGGCCGTCCTCCTCGTCGACGAGGTCGACCGCGCCGACGACGAGTTCGAGGCCTTCCTCCTCGAGGTCCTCTCGACGTGGCAGGTGACCATCCCCGAGCTCGGCACGGTGAGCGCGGCGGTCCCCCCGGTCGTCGTCCTCACGAGCAACCGCACCCGCGAGCTCCACGACGCCCTCAAGCGGCGCTGCCTCTACCACTGGCTCGAGCACCCCGGCATCGAGCGCGAGCTCGCCATCCTCCGCAGCCGCGCGCCCGAGGTGCCCGAGGCGCTGGCGGGGCAGGTGGTCCGCCTCGTCCACGGCATCCGCACCGACCGCGAGCTCGTCAAGCCGCCGGGCGTGGCCGAGACCCTCGACTGGGCCCGGGCCCTCCACGAGCTCGGCACCCGCGAGCTCGACACCGAGCTCGCGGCCGCCACCCTGGGCGTCGCTGTCAAGTACCGCGAGGACGCCGAGCGGGTGAGGAAGGCGCTCGACGCCATGCTGGCGCGATGACCGTCCCGGAGCCGCTCCACCCGCCCGAGGAGGTGCTCCTCGGGTTCGCCCGCGCCCTGCGGGCGGCCGGCGTCAACGTCACCGCCGACCGCGAGCGGACCTACCTCGAGGCCGTCGCGGCGGTCGGCCTCGACGACCAGCCGGCGGTCTACCACGCGGGCCGGGCCACCCTCTGCGCCTCGCCCGCCGACCTCGAGCGCTACGACCAGGTCTACGCCGCGTGGTTCAGCGGGGCCCGCGCCGGGAACAAGGGCCGTCCACCCGTGCCCGACGTCGTCCCCCAGGCCGGGCTCGGCGTGCAGGACGACCGACCCGGCCAGGGTGATGACGACCCGGACACCATTCGCGCACGGGCCAGCTCGACCGAGGTGCTCCGGCACCGCGACGTCGCGTCCCTCGACCGCGGGGAGCGCGAGGAGCTCGCCCGCCTCTTCGCGCTGCTGCGCCCCCGGGCCCCCCGACGCCGGGCCCACCGCCACGTCGCCGCCCCGCGCGGCCGCGTGGACGCCCGTGGCACCCTCCGCGCGACGCTGCGCCGGATGGGGGAGCCGGGCGAGGTGCGGTGGCGGCGCCGCGCCACCCGTCCGCGGCGCGTCGTCCTCCTCGTCGACGTGTCCGGGTCGATGAGCGCCTACGCCGACGCGCTCGTCCGCCTCGCGCACGCCTACTGCGCCGCCGGCGTCCCCACGGAGGTCTTCACCCTCGGCACCCGCCTCACCCACGTGACCCGCCCGCTGCACCACCGCGACCCGGACCGCGCCATCGTCGCGGCGGGGGACGCCGTCCCCGACTGGTCCGGCGGCACGCGCCTGGCCGAGGGTGTCAAGGTCTTCCTCGACCGCTGGGGACGGCGCGGGATGGCGCGCGGTGCGGTCGTCGTCGTCTTCAGCGACGGCTGGGAGCGCGAGGCCCCCGAGGCCCTCGGCGAGCAGGTCCGGCGGCTGCGCGCGGTCGCCCACCGGGTCGTCTGGGTCAACCCGCACCGGGGCCGGCCGGGCTACGAACCGGTGCAGGGCGGCATCATGGCGGTCCTGCCCCACGTCGACGACTTCGTCGCGGGGCACTCGATGGCCGCGTTCGAGGAGCTGACGGAGGTGGTGGCGCGTGCGTGACGTGCTCCCCGAGCTGATGCGCTGGTGGCGCGCGGGCGACACCGTGGGCGTCGGCACCGTCGTGGCGACCTTCCGCTCGGCCCCCAGGCCCGCCGGCGCCTCGATGCTCGTCGGTCCCGGGGGAGAGGCCGTCGGCTCGGTGTCCGGGGGCTGCGTCGAGGGCGCGGTCTACGAGCTCGGCCAGCAGGTGGTCGCGGCCGGTGACCCCGTCCTCCAGCGCTACGGCGTCTCCGACGACGACGCGTTCGCCGTCGGCCTGACCTGCGGCGGCATCCTCGACGTCTTCGTCGAGAAGGTGTCCCGCGAGACCTTTCCCGAGCTCGGGGCGGTCGCCGCCGACGTCGAGGCCGGGCGACCGGTCGCCGTCGCCACCGTCATCGAGCACCCCGACCCGGCCCGGGTCGGGCGCCGGCTCGTCGTGCGCCCGGAGGACGCCACCCCTGCCGCCGCCACCGGCACGCTCGGCAGCCCCCGCGCCGACGCGGCGGTCACCGACGACGCCCGCGGCCTCCTCGCCGCCGGCCGCACCGAGACCCTCACCTACGGACCCGACGGCGAGCGGCGCGGCGAGGGGATGCGCGTCTTCGTCTCCGCGTTCGCGCCCCGCCCGCGGATGCTCGTCTTCGGCGCGATCGACTTCGCCGCGGCGGTCGCCCACGTGGGGGCCTTCCTCGGCTACCGGGTCACGGTCTGCGACGCACGCCCGGTCTTCGCGACCGCGAGCCGGTTCCCCGCCGCCGACGAGGTCGTCGTCGAGTGGCCGCACCGGTACCTCGAGGCCGAGGTCGAGGCCGGGGAGGTCGACGGACGAACCGTCGTGTGCGTCCTCACCCACGACCCGAAGTTCGACGTCCCCCTCCTCGAGGTCGCGCTGCGCCTGCCCGAGGTCGCCTACGTCGGCGCGATGGGGTCGCGGCGCACCCACGAGGACCGCCTCGCCCGGCTGCGGGAGGCCGGGCTCACCGAGGACGAGCTGGAGCGCCTGTCGAGCCCGATCGGCCTCGACCTCGGGGCGCGCACCCCCGAGGAGACGGCCGTGTCGATCGCGGCCGAGATCGTCGCGCTCCAGTGGGGCGGCGGCGGCCGGCGCCTCCAGGGCGTCGAGGGGCCCATCCACCACGGGCAGCACGACCCCGCCTGACCCACCCGCTTTCCTCATCGGAAAGGGCGGTTCCACGACGTGGGAACAGGTCCGCTTTCGACACCCCTTGTGGCGCGCGTCACTTCGGGTGAGGATCACGGACACGACACGTCCCACCTGCGAAGGAGTCAACGATGACTCGGGTCAACGTCACGGTCGACGGAATGCAGTGCTCCGACGAGATCGAACCGCGCATGCTGCTCGTCCACTACCTGCGAGAAGTCGTCGGCAAGGTCGGGACGGTCGTGGGCTGCGACACGAGCAACTGCGGGGCGTGCACCGTCCATCTCGACGGCCGCAGCGTCAAGTCGTGCAACGTGCTCGCGGTCCAGGCCGACGGGCACGAGGTCACGACGATCGAGGGGATCGCGGCGAACGGGGATCTGCACCCGATGCAGCAGGCCTTCCACGACCACCACGCGCTCCAGTGCGGCTACTGCACGCCGGGGATGATCATGCAGGCCATCGACCTGCTGGGCGAGAACCCGAACCCCTCCGAGGAGGAGATCCGGCTCGGGCTCGAGGGCAACCTGTGTCGCTGCACCGGGTACCACAACATCGTCAAGGCCGTCGCGGCCGCAGCCGCGTCGAGCTCCTCGACGCCGGCGGAGGTGGCCCCGTGACCGCCGTCGACGACCGCCCCACCGCCGAGATCGGGACCGCGCGCAAGCGCAAGGAGGACGCCCGCCTCATCACCGGACGCACCCGGTGGACCGACAACATCGTGCTGCCGGGCATGCTCCACCTCGCGATGGTCCGCAGCCCGTTCGCCCACGCGACGATCACCGGCATCGACACCACCGCCGCCAAGGCCGCGCCCGGTGTCGTCGCCGTCTTCACCGGGGCCGACATCGCGGACATCCAGGGCGTCAACATCACCGCCTGGCCGCTCAACGCGGACCAGAAGACCCCCGACCACCTGCCGATGCCGAGCGAGCGGGTCGCCCACGCCGGCGAGATCGTCGCGGTCGTGGCCGCCCGCTCCGCCGCGGCCGCCCGCGACGCGGCAGAGCTCGTCGACGTCGACTACGACGAGCTGCCCGCCGTGCTCGACCTCAAGGAGGCGGCCACCGACGCCGTCCTCGCCCACCCGGGCCTGGGGACCAACAAGTCGGCCTTCTGGCAGCTGGACTCCAAGGAGGGCGGCACCGGCGGCGACGTCGACGAGGCCATCGAGAAGGCCCGCGCCGACGGCATCGTCATCGAGCGCGAGTACCGCCAGCAACGGCTCGTCCCGGCCTTCATGGAGCCGCGGTCCACCGTCGTCGACCCCACCGGTGAGCAGGTGACGATGTGGTCGGCCACCCAGATCCCGCACATCCTGCGGTTCTGCATCGCGGCGACCACCGGCCTGCCCGAGTCCAAGATCCGCGTCATCGCACCGGACGTCGGCGGCGGCTTCGGCGGCAAGCTGCAGACGACGCCCGAGGAGTTCGTCACCCTCGCGGTGGCGCGCAAGCTCGCGAAGCCGGTCAAGTACACCGAGACCCGCTCCGAGTCGATGGTGTCGGCCCACCACGGCCGCGACCAGTGGCAGCGGCTCACGCTGGCCGCGGAGAAGGACGGCACCGTCACCGGGCTCAAGGTCGAGCTCCTCGCCGACCTCGGCGCCTACGCCGCGCTCGTCGGCGGCGGCGTCCCGGTGCTGGGCGCGTGGATGTTCAACTCGATCTACAAGTTCCCCGCGTACCGGTTCAACACGACGAACTACTACACGAACAAGACGTGGGTCGACGCCTACCGCGGCGCCGGTCGCCCGGAGGCGACGTATGCCATCGAGCGGCTCATGGACGAGCTGGCCACCGAGGTCGGGGTGGATCCGCTCGAGATCCGCGAGAAGAACTGGATCACGCACGAGGAGTTCCCGTTCACGACGGTGGCGGGCATGACCTACGACTCGGGCAACTACGAGGCCGCCACCGCGAAGGCCAAGGAGCTCTTCGACTACGACGGCCTGCGGGCCGAGCAGCGGCGGCGCCGCGAGGCCGGCGACGTCGTCCAGCTGGGCATCGGGGTGTCGACCTTCACCGAGATGTGCGGCCTGGCCCCCTCGCGGGTCCTCGGTGCCCTCAACTACGGCGCCGGCGGCTGGGAGCACGCGAGCATCCGGATGCTCACCACCGGCACCGTCGAGGTCATCACCGGCACGTCCCCCCACGGGCAGGGCCACGAGACGGCCTGGAGCCAGATCGTCGCCGACCGCCTCGGGGTGCCCTTCGAGAACGTCGAGGTCCTCCACGGCGACACCCAGATCGCCCCGAAGGGCATGGACACCTACGGGTCGCGCTCGCTCGTCGTCGGGGGCGAGGCGCTCGTCCTCGCGGCCGACAAGGTCATCGAGAAGGCCAAGCCGCTCGCGGCGCACCTGCTCGAGGCCAGCGTCGACGACCTGGAGTTCAGCGGCGGGAGGTTCTCCGTCAGGGGCACCGACAAGGGCGTCGGCATCACCGACGTCGCCCTGTCGACGTGGACCGGCCACGACTACCCCGAGGGCCTGGAGCTCTCCCTCGACGCCGACGCGACCTTCGACCCGACGACCTTCTCCTTCCCCCACGGCACGCACCTGTGCGCCATGGAGGTCGACACCGAGACGGGCGCGACGACGATGGTCAGGTACGTCTGCGTCGACGACATCGGGAACATCATCAACCCCCTCATCGTCGAGGGCCAGGTCCACGGCGGGCTCGTCCAGGGCATCGCCCAGGCGCTGTGGGAGGGCGCGGAGTACGACGACCAGGGCACGCTCGTCACGGGCTCCTTCGTCGACTACACCCTCCCCACGGCGGCCGACACGATCAGCTTCGTCACCGGCCACACGACCTCGCCGTCGACGTCGAACTCGTTGGGCACCAAGGGAGTCGGCGAGGCCGGCACCATCGCGTCCACGCCCGCGGTGGTCAACGCGATCGTCGATGCCGTCCGCCACCTCGGCGTCAGCGACATCGCCATGCCGTGCACGCCCGAGCGCGTGTGGAAGGCGATCCAGGGCGGCGGGGCCGGCGGTGCGACGACCGCCGAGGCCCAGCCGCACTTCGCGGACGAGGCGCCGAACCAGGACCCCGGTGCAGGCACGACGGACGGAGCGGACCAGTGATCCCCGCGGCATTCGACTACGTGGCCCCGACGACCGTCGACGAGGCCCTCGCGGCGCTCGCCGAGGGCGGTGACGAGGCGAAGGTCCTCGCCGGCGGACAGTCCCTCCTGCCGATCCTGCGGATGCGGCTCAACGCGCCGGAGACGGTCGTCGACCTCGGCCGGATCGAGGAGCTGCGCGGCATCCGCGAGGACGGCGACGCGGTCGTCATCGGTGCGATGACGCCCTACAGCGAGGTCGTCAAGGACCCCACGGTCCGGCTCCACGCGGCCCTGCTCGCGCAGGCCGTCGAGGAGGTGGCCGACCCCCAGATCCGGCACCGGGGCACGGTGGGCGGCGCGCTCGTCCACGCCGACCCGGCCGGTGACGTCGGGGCGCCGGTGCTCGCGCTCGACGCCGAGCTCGTCATCCGCGGGCCCGGCGGGGAGCGCACCGTCGAGGCCGCCGACTTCTTCCGGGACCTGTTCGAGACCGCGGTGGGCGAGGGCGAGCTGCTCACCGCCATCCGCATCCCGAAGCACACCGGGTGGGTGTCGCACTACGAGAAGTTCGTCCGGGTCTCGCACCAGTGGTCGATCGTCGCCGTCGCGGCGGCGCTGCGCGTCGAGGGCGGCACGATCGCCGAGGCACGGGTCGGTCTGACGAACATGGGCTCGACGCCGCTGCGCGCGCGCTCGGTCGAGGCGGCGCTCGTGGGCCGGTCGGCCTCCGACCTCGGCGACGCGTGCGACTCCGCGGCCGACGGCACGAACCCGCCGAGCGACCTCAACGGTGACGCCGACTACCGGCGCCACCTCGCGCGCGTCCTCACCCGGCGGGCCGTCGCGACCGCGCTCGGGAGCTGAGGCCCGTGGAGCTGAGCCACTCGTTCACCGTCCCGGCGTCGGTCGACGACACGTGGGCGACCTTCATGGACCTCGAGCAGGTCGGAGGGTGCTTTCCCGGGGCCACGGTCACCGAGGTGGCCGACGACTCGTTCGCCGGGACGGTGAAGGTCAGGCTCGGCCCGATCGCGCTGCAGTACGCGGGCTCCGGGCGCTTCGTCGAGCGCGACGACGTGGCCCACCGCGCCGTCATCGACGCCAAGGGCAAGGACAAGCGGGGCAACGGGACCGCAGGGGCCACGGTGACGATCCAGCTCGCGCCCGACGGATCGGGCACGAAGGTCGACGTCGCCACCGACCTCCAGGTCACCGGCAAACCGGCGCAGTTCGGCCGAGGGGTCATGCAGGACGTGTCCGACAAGCTGCTCGGCCAGTTCGTGGGGTGCATCGAGGGCAGGCTCGCGGCCGTTCCCGCGGCAGAGACCGCCCCAGCCCCCGAGGTGGTCGACTCCCCGGCGCCGGCGACCGCGGCCGCGGCGTCCCCGGTCCCCGCGCCGCTTCCCACCACGCCCTCGCCCGTACCGCGGGCGGCCCCGACGCCGACGGAGCAGGAGGACTCCATCGACCTCGGGGCCACCGTCCTGCCGGTGCTCGCCCGGACCTACGGCGGCTACGTGCTCGCCGGGATCGCCGGCCTCGTCATCGGCTGGCTCATCGGGCGCGGCGGCAGCTGAGCGGACCGGGTGTCGGGTCGGTCCCGACACCCGGCCGGTGGGCTCAGGCGTGCCGCACGCCGTGGCGGTGGTGCAGCCGGGTCGAGGCGCGGCGGGGTCCCGGGTGTCCGGCGGAGGACCCGGTGCCCTCCTCGCCCGAGCGCGCCCGGAGCTCGTCGTTGATGCGGCGCGCGTCGGCGTCGCGGCCGTCGGTGAACCAGCCGATGCGCCCGCCCTGGTCGGCGGACATCCGGCGGTGGGTGCGCTCCATGAGCGCGACGAGGGGAGCGAGGAGCGCCCCGGCAGCAGCAGCGGTGAGGACCGTCTCGAGCATCTCGTTCGTGAACATGGCACAAGTTTGACGGTCGTTGAGACTCTGCCACCAGTGGCAGTATTGACACTGATGCACAAGTTCCTGCCATACTCGTGACCATGGCCCTCCGCTCCGTCGCCGTCCTCCTCCAGGAACCGGTCGCGCTCTTCGAGTACGGCGTCCTCACCGAGGTCTTCGGCCTCGACCGCACCGACGAGGGCGTGCCCGCCTTCGACTACCGCGTGTGCTCGGAGGAGGACCGCCCGCTCGACGCGCGCAACGGCACGAGCGTGACCGCCGCCCACCGCCTCGAGGCCACCGAGGACGCCGACCTCGTCGCCGTCCCCGCGTCGCCCTCGGCGCAGAACCCCAGCCCCGCGGTCGTCGCGGCCCTCAGGGCGGCGGACGCGCGCGGCGCCTGGATCATGTCGGTGTGCTCGGGGGCCTTCACGCTCGGGGCCGCGGGCCTCCTCGACGGCCGGTCGTGCACGACGCACTGGCGGCACGCCGCCGAGCTCGCCGAGCTCAACCCGGCCGCCCGAGTCGACCCCGACGTCCTCTACGTCCGCGACGGCAACGTCATCACGAGTGCGGGCACCGCGGCCGGCATCGATGCCGCCCTCCACCTCGTCCGCCTCGAGCACGGTGCCGGGGTGGCGAACACGATCTCGCGCCGGATGGTCGTCCCACCGCACCGCGACGGCGGGCAGCGCCAGTACGTCGAGCGGCCCGTGCCGTCGTGCGACGCGGAGAGCCTCGGCCCCCTGCTCCAGTGGATGGTGCAGCACCTGGACGAGGCGTTCACCGTCGACGACCTCGCCCGCCGCGCCACGATGTCGCCGCGCACGTTCGCGCGCCGCTTCGTGGCCGAGACGGGGACCACGCCGCACCAGTGGCTCACCGACCAGCGCGTGCTGCGGGCGCGCCACCTCCTCGAGGAGACCGAGCTGTCGGTCGAGGAGGTCGCCCGCGACGCCGGGTTCGGCTCGGCGGCGCTGCTCCGGCACCACTTCACCAAGTGCACGGGCATCAGCCCCACGGCCTTCCGCACCCAGCACCGCGTGTCCGCCTGACCGGCGTGCACGAGGGCCCGCACCCCCGGGGTGCGGGCCCTCGCGGTTCAGGGCCGGTGCCCTGCGATGCGCCTCACTGCGGCGCGCGGGGGACCCTGCAGGTCACCGGCGCGGACACGTTGCCCGATCCGTCGACCGCGGTGAGGACGGCGTCGCCACGGCCCTTGAGGTTCCACTCGACCGCCCCGTCGCCGGCCTTCTGGCCGGGCGTGGCGCCGGCCTGGACCCACTTGACGTCGGTGCCGACGGCGAACGGGCCGAACACCGTCGTGCTCCCGCCGTCCTTGACGAACAGGTCGAGGTCCTCGGCGGGCCAGACGTCGTCCGCGGCGAGCAGGCGGTAGAACCCGTCCTGGTTCTGGCCCTGGCCGCCACCACCGGGTGCGGCGGGGATGCTGCCGTCCGGGTTCGGGCCCTGGACGCACCGGGCGACCGGCGGGGTGGTGTCCTGCCACAGCTTCGTCACGTCGAGCGAGACGGTGTCGCCGCCGACGTCGAGCGTGCCGGTGATGGTGTCGGTGCCGAGCGAGCCGGGCTCGACGGGGACGGTGTAGGTGAAGGTCACCGTGCCCGAGCCGTCGGTCTCGCACGAGGCCGGGGCGCACGTGCCCGCGGTCCCGCTGTTCGGGCCGGCCGACACCGAGAAGTCGACGGGCAGGCCGGCGAGCTCACCGGCGGGCCCGGTGACGGTGGCCGTCACGGTGTGGGTGTGGTCGACACCGAGCTCGTTCGTCGCGGTCGGCGGCGCGAGCGAGAACCCGAGGACCGAGAACGTCTCGCAGCGCTCGGCGACGGCCGTCGCCGCCGGGTCGCTCGCGGGCCCCGTGCCGGTCGCCGTGGCGCACACCTCGTGGCTGCCCGGTGCGAGGCCCTGGCCCGTCGCCGTCCACCCCACGGAGGAGGGGCCGGGCTGGGGGAGCGCGGCGGACGTCGTGGACGCGACCGGCGCACCGTCGACCTCCACGTCCACGGTGTCGAGCGTCGTCGCCGTGACGTTCGTGATGACGTCGGGCAGGTCGGACGGGTCGGTCACCGCGAAGCACTCGGTGCCACTCGCGTCGGCCATCTGCTGGAGCGTTCCCGCGAGGCCGCCGGTGCACGACGAGCCCGGACCCACGGCGAACGGGTAGATCGTCGCCTCGGCCGCCAGCGTGGCCAGCGCGCCCGCGAACCCCGAACCGGTCCCCGAGATGCCGTCCGAGAGGAACACGACGTTGACCGAGGACCCCGCCGCGGCCTGCGCGATCTCGTGGGCCGCCTCCAACCCGGCCTGGAAGTTCGTGTTGGTCCCCCCGACCGAGCGCGGCGTGAACTGCGACATGCCGCCGGCGACGATCGAGGAGATGGCGGTGTCGACATCGGGGTCGGACGGTGCGGTGACGAGCTGCTCACCGGCCGCGGAGGAGATGTCCGCGGCGGCGCCGCCGAGCCCGAAGATCGCGAGGCCGACGTCGACCGCCGAGCCGTCGGTGACGACGAGGTCGTTGAGCCCGGCGACGGCGTCCTTCTCGCAGTCGAGGACCGTCGGCCCGCCGGTACATCCGGCGCCGGTGCTGCCGGAGACGTCGACGACGTAGACCCACGACACGCTCGGCGCACCCTGCGCCACGCTCGCCGTGCCCGAGAGGGGCACGTCGACGGTGGTCGCGCCCGCGGGCACGACGAAGGTGTCGCCCGTGACGGGGGCGTCGACGGTGACGGTGAGGCCGGCGCCGTTCGGCAGCGGCGAGGTGGTCGAGCCGGCGAGGGCCGGCCCGGCGAGGGCCGCGGAGCCCGCGAACGCGGCCCCGACGGCGAGGGCGAGACGGCGCGAGCCGGTCCGCCCCGAGGTGGTCGGTGACATGGTGGTACCCCTCCATCCGGCGGGAGCCGTCGCAGGACGCCCCGTGCGGACACCCCCCGGTCCCGCCGGAGTCGAGGAGGGGGGACCCGGGCCCCCTGATACGAGCGGGCTGATCGGTCCTGCCGATCGGCCCCTCATCGCAGAAGCGACCTTCACACGATCTCCACACCGCCCTCCGGCGCCCTCCACCCGCCCGGTCCTACGCTCGCTTCCATGACCGAGGGGAGCACCGAGAGCGCGCGCACCGTCCTCGTCGTCGAGGACGAGCCGACGATCAACCGCGCCGTCACCGACCGGCTGCGGGCCGAGGGCTTCCGCGCGGTGCAGGCGCATGACGGCCCGGCCGCCGTGGCCGCCTTCGAGGAGCACCACCCCGACCTCGTCGTCCTCGACGTCATGCTCCCCGGGTTCGACGGCCTCGAGGTCTGCCGGCGGATCCAGGCGGTGCGCCCGGTGCCGGTCCTCATGCTCACCGCGCGCGACGAGGAGACCGACCTCCTCGTCGGCCTCGGCGTCGGCGCCGACGACTACATGACCAAGCCGTTCTCGATGCGGGAGGTCGTCGCCCGCGTCCGCGCCCTGCTCCGCCGGGTCGACCGCGCCGAGGCGCTCGCCGCGTCCGGTGGCCCCACGCACCTCGACGCCGCCGGCCTCGTCATCGACGTCCGCACCCGGCGGGTGTCGGTCGGCGGGGAGGTCGTCCACCTCACCCCGCTCGAGTTCGACCTGCTCTGCGCGCTCGCCACCGAGCCCGGCACGGTCCGCACCCGCGAGGTCCTCATGCGCGAGGTGTGGGGCTGGGGCGACGCGTCGGGGACCCGCACCCTCGACAGCCACGTCAAGGCGCTGCGCGCCAAGATCGGCGCCGACCGCGTACGCACCGTGCACGGCGTCGGCTACGCCCTGGAGGTGGGCCCGTGAACACCGAGCGGCCGCTCGACGGGATCGCCTCGATCAAGGTCAAGCTCGGCCTGCTCGTCGGCGTCAGCGTCCTCGCGGCGGTGACGATCGCCGAGGTCGCCGACGGCGGTCAGGTGCCCCTGTGGCTCAGCGTGCCGGTGACGGTGGTCGGGGCGCTCGCCGTGACCCAGTGGCTCGCCCGGGGCATGACCTCGCCGCTGCGGGAGATGACCGAGGCGGCGCAGCGGATGGCGGCCGGCGACTACGGCCAGCGCGTGCGGGCGACCTCCACCGACGAGGTCGGCGCGCTCGGCCGGGCGTTCAACGCGATGGCCGCCGACCTCGCCTCCGCCGACCAGCAGCGCCGCCAGCTCGTCGCCACCGTCTCCCACGAGCTGCGCACCCCCCTCACCGCGCAGCGGGCCCTGCTCGAGAACCTCGTCGACGGTGTCGTCAGGCCCGACGACGAGGCGCTGCGCGCCGCCCTCCAGCAGTCCGAGCGGCTGAGCGCCCTCGTCACGGACCTGCTCGACCTCTCCCGCATCGACGCCGGCGCCGCGCCGCTGGCCGTCGAGGAGGTCGAGGTCGCCGACCTGCTGCGCGCCGCGGTCGCCGAGGCCTCGGTCGACGGGCGGCCGGTCCGGGTCGTCGACAGCGTCGAGCCAGCCGACCTCGTCGTGCACGCCGACCCCGCCCGGCTCGCCCAGCTCGTCGCCAACCTCGTCGACAACGCGGTCCGGCACAGCCCGGCCGGGGGAGCGGTCGCCCTCGCGGCCCGGGCGAACGGCAGCGACCGCTGGGTCCTGGAGGTCCGCGACGAGGGGCCGGGCATCCCGGCCGAGCGCGCCGAGAAGGTCTTCGAGCGGTTCGGCTCGGGCGACGACGCCTCGGGAGGCACCGGCCTCGGCCTGGCCATCGCCCGCTGGGTCGCCGAGCTCCACGGCGGCGACCTCGCCGCCGTGCCCACGCCTGCGGGCGCCACCGGCGCCGTGCTCCGGGCCGACCTGCCCCGGCGGGCCCGGTCGACCCGCCCCACCCACCTGCTGGAGGAACGCGCCATGACCGCCGTCACCCCCGAGCCTCCGGCCCCGGCCCCGGCCCCGACCCCGGCCTCCCCGCCCGTCCCCGCCCCGGGGCAGGGCGGCGGCAGCCCGTTCACCCCGTCGGTCGCGTGGCCCGAGTCCGACGCCCGCCCCCAGCCCACCGTCGTCCTCGCGGCCCTGGGGATCGGGGCCTGGGCCGCGCTGACCTGGCCGGAGCACGACATCGGGTTCGCCGTCGCCGTGACGATGCTCGCTGCCGGCCTGCTGTTCTGGCGGGTGGCCAAGTACCGGCGCGAGGTCTTCACGACGGCGTGCGCCGTCGTCGCGGCCCTGCTCGTGTCGGTCGTCGCCCTGCGCGACGCCGACGGGGTCGTCGTGCTCTGCGTGCTCGTCGCGGTCGTCCTCGCGGCGGCCGGGCTGACCCGGGCGAGGACGATGCTCGCCGTGCCGCTCGGCGTCGCCGCCTGGCCGCTGTCCGGGCTGCGCGGCCTGCCCCTCCTCGGGCGGACCATCACGGCCACCGGGCGGATGCGCGTCATCTGGCCCGTCCTGCGGACCGTCGCCTTCTCGCTCGTCGTGCTCGCGGTGTTCGGTGGCCTGTTCGCCTCCGGTGACGCCGTGTTCGGCTCGTGGGCCGAGGCCGTGGTGCCCGACCTCGGGTGGGACACGATCGTCCAGCGGACCTTCGTGCTCTTCCTCGTCGCGGGCGTGGCACTCACCGGTGCCTACCTCGCCCTCAACCCGCCGAACACCGGTGACGTCGAGCTGCCCGCGTCGAGGCGCACGGCCCGACCGTGGGAGTGGGCGGTGCCCGTCGGCATCGTCGTCGCCCTCTTCGCCGGCTTCCTCGTCGCGCAGGCCACGGCGATGTGGGGCGGCCACGAGTACCTGCGCGAGACGACCGGGCTCACCTACGCGGAGTACGTGCACCAGGGCTTCGGGCAGCTGACCACTGCGACGTTCCTCACCGTCCTCGTCGTCGCCGTGACCATGCGGGTCGCCCCCCGGGAGAACCCGCGCGACGGGCTGCTCCTGCGCATCCTCCTCGGGGCGCTGTGCGTCCTCACCCTGGCGGTCGTCGCGAGCGCCCTCTACCGGATGTCGCTGTACCAGGAGGCCTACGGGTACACCGTGCTGCGCGTCTTCGTCGACGGCTTCGAGCTGTGGCTCGGCCTCGTCGTCGCCTTCCTCCTCGCCGGTGTGCTGCGGCTGTCGGGGGCGTGGATCCCGCGGGCCGTCCTCGTCTCGGCCGCGGTGTTCGTCGTCGGCTTCGCGGCGATGAACCCCGACGCGTGGGTCGCCGGCCGCAACATCGACCGGTACGAGGCGGGCAAGCCGCTCGACACCCGCTACCTGTCGACCCTGAGTGCCGACGCCTCGCCCGTCCTCGCGGACCGGTTGCCGGCCGAGCTCGCGGCCTGCGTGCTGCGCGACGCCCCGAGGTCGGTGAGCGACGACGACCACGACGACGGCGTCCTCGGCTGGAACCTCGGGCGCGTGCGGGCCACCGCCGTCCACGAGGGGCTGCCGCCCGCGACGGCGTGCGACCCGCTGCTCGGCGACCTCCACCGCGGCTGACGAACACCCGCGCGAGCCCCGTCCGCCGCGTCTAGGCTCGGCGACCATGGACGACCGGACCGTGCTCGTGCTCAACGGACCCAACCTCAACCTCCTCGGCGAGCGCGAGCCCGGGGTCTACGGCCACGACACCCTCGCCGACGTCGAGGCGCTGTGCGTCGAGGCCGCCGCGGCGCACGGGCTCACCGTCGACTTCCGGCAGACCAACCACGAGGGCACACTCGTCGACTGGGTCCAGGAGGGGCGGTCCGGCATCGCGGGCATCGTCGTCAACGCCGCCGGGTACACCCACACCTCCGTCGCGCTGCGCGACGCGCTCTCGGCCTGTCGGGTGCCGCGGGTCGAGGTGCACATCAGCGACATCCACGCGCGCGAGGAGTTCCGCCGCCACAGCTACCTCACCGACGTCTGCGACCACCACGTCATCGGGCACGGGGTCCGGGGGTACGCGGAGGCGGTCGACTGGGTGGGGGCCGGGCGGTCGGTGACTTCCCGGTAACTACTAGGACGTCCTAGTATCTCGGGGAGAAGCCACCCGAAGGGACCCCCACGATGGCAGCGCAGCCGACCGACACCGGTCTCCACGTCCCGCAGCACCCCGTCCGCATCGTCTCGGCGTCGAGCCTGTTCGACGGCCACGACGCGTCGATCAACATCATGCGGCGGATCATGCAGGCGCAGGGCGCCGAGGTCATCCACCTCGGGCACAACCGCTCGGTCCAGGAGGTCGTCGACGCCGCGGTCGAGGAGGACGTCCAGGGCGTGGCCGTGTCGTCCTACCAGGGTGGGCACGTCGAGTACTTCGAGTACCTCGTCGAGCTGCTCCGTGAGGCCGGAGCCGGACACGTGACGGTCGTCGGGGGCGGTGGCGGGGTCATCGTGCCGGCCGAGATCGAGCGGCTGCGCGCCGCCGGGGTGACGATCTTCAGCCCGGAGGACGGCCAGCGGCTCGGCCTCCCGGGGATGGTCAACCAGGTGGTCGCCGCCTGCGACCGCGACCTGTGGGTGGAGGGCCCGACCACCGCGGCGGCCGTCCTCGCGGGGGAGCGCGCGGCCGTCGCGCGCGCCGTCACCGCCGCCGAGACCGGCCACCTGACCGACGACCTGCGCGCCGAGCTCGAGCGGGCCGCTGCCGGGCGCACGGTGCCCGTCCTCGGCATCACGGGCACGGGCGGGTCGGGCAAGTCGTCGCTGACCGACGAGCTCGTCCGCCGCCTGCGGGTCGACCAGCAGGACAAGCTGCGCGTCGCCTGCATCGCCATCGACCCGACCCGCCGCCGCGGCGGGGGTGCCCTCCTCGGCGACCGGATCCGGATGAACAGCCTCGACGGCGACCGCGTCTACTTCCGCTCGCTCGCGACCCGTGGCGGGCGCGAGGTCCCCGAGGCGCTGCCCGACGTCCTCACCATCCTCAAGGCGGCCGGCTTCGACCTCGTCGTCGTCGAGACCCCGGGCATCGGCCAGGGCGACGCCGCGATCACGACGTACGCGGACGTCAACCTCTACGTCATGACGCCGGAGTTCGGCGCCGCGAGCCAGCTCGAGAAGATCGACATGCTCGACTTCGCCGACGTCGTCGCCATCAACAAGTTCGAGCGCCGCGGAGCCATGGACGCGTTGCGCGACGTCGGTCGCCAGCTCGTCCGCAACCGGGGGGCCTTCGGCAAGAGGCCCGAGGACATGCCGGTCTTCGGCACGTCTGCCGCGACCTTCAACGACGACGGGGTCACCGCGCTCTACCAGGAGCTCACGCGGCTGCTGGCGGACAAGGGGCTCGGGCTGTCCGAGGGGACCCTCGCGCACGTCGACGTGCGGCACTCCTCCGTGCTGCGCCAGGTCGTCCCGCCGTCGCGGGTCCGCTACCTGTCCGAGATCGCCGACACCGTGCGTGACTTCCACGGCGACACCGAGCGCTGGGCCGACGCCGCCCGCCGCGTGCAACGGCTGTCCGAGGTCGGCACCGCCCTCGAACGGGCCGGCAAGGACCGCTCCGACGTCGACGCGCTGCTGGCCGAGGCCCGGGACGACCTGCCCATCGAGGTCGCCCGCCAGCTCGCCGGGTGGTCGTCGGTCGTCGAGGCGTACTCGGGTGACGAGCAGGTGGTCACCGTGCGCGACAGGGAGATCCACACCTCCCTCGTGCGGGAGTCGCTGTCCGGCAACCGGATCCGTCGGGTGTCCCTGCCTCGGTACAACGACGACGGCGACCTCGTGTCGTTCCTCCGGCGCGAGAACCTCCCGGGCCACTTCCCCTTCACCGCAGGCGTCTTCCCGTTCAAGCGGGACAACGAGGACCCCGCGCGCATGTTCGCCGGCGAGGGTGACCCGTTCCGGACCAACCGCCGCTTCAAGCTGCTCTCCGAGGGCCAGCCCGCCACCCGCCTGTCGACGGCCTTCGACTCGGTCACGCTCTACGGGCGCGACCCGGACCGCCGCCCCGACATCTACGGCAAGGTCGGCACCTCCGGGGTCTCGGTCGCGACCCTCGACGACATGAAGGAGCTCTACGCGGGCTTCGACCTCACCTCGCCCACGACGAGCGTCTCGATGACGATCAACGGGCCGGCGCCGACCATCCTCGCGTTCTTCCTCAACACCGTCATGGACCGCGCGGTCGAGGCCTGGGTCGCCGAGAACGACCGCCGGCCGTCGGCCGAGGAGGAGGCGGGCGTGCGCGCGAGGGCGCTCCAGGTCGTCCGCGGCACGGTGCAGGCCGACATCCTCAAGGAGGACCAGGGCCAGAACACCTGCCTGTTCTCCACCGAGTTCTCGCTGCGGATGATGGCCGACATCCAGGAGTGGTTCATCGACAAGGGCGTCCGCAACTTCTACTCGGTCTCGATCAGCGGCTACCACATCGCCGAGGCCGGGGCGAACCCCATCAGCCAGCTCGCCTTCACCCTCGCCAACGGGTTCACGTACGTCGAGGCCTACCTCGCGCGCGGCATGGACATCGACGACTTCGCGCCGAACCTGTCGTTCTTCTTCTCCAACGGGATGGACCCCGAGTACACCGTCATCGGCCGCGTCGCCCGCCGCATCTGGGCCATCGCGATGAAGGAGAAGTACGGCGCCAACGAGCGCAGCCAGAAGCTGAAGTACCACGTGCAGACGTCGGGCCGGTCGCTGCACGCGCAGGAGATGGACTTCAACGACATCCGTACGACGCTCCAGGCGCTCATCGCGATCTACGACAACGCGAACAGCCTGCACACCAACGCGTTCGACGAGGCCGTGACGACGCCCTCGGAGGAGTCGGTGCGACGGGCCCTGGCCATCCAGCTCATCATCAACCGCGAGTGGGGTCTCGCCATGAACGAGAACCCGCTCCAGGGCTCGTTCGTCGTCGACGAGCTGACCGACCTCGTCGAGGCCGCGGTGCTCGCCGAGTTCGACCGCATCTCCGAGCGCGGGGGCGTCCTCGGCGCGATGGAGACCGGCTACCAGCGCGGCAGGATCCAGGACGAGTCGATGCTCTACGAGCACCGCAAGCACGACGGGTCGCTCCCGATCATCGGCGTCAACACCTTCCGCAACCCGCGGGCCGACGAGGCGCCGAAGGAGGTCGTCCTCGCGCGTGCCTCGGAGTCGGAGAAGGAGAGCCAGCTCGCGCGCGTCACCGCGTACCGCGAGGCCCACCGCACGGAGGCCGAGGAGGCGCTCGCCCGCCTCAAGGAGGCCGCTGTGTCTGGCGAGAACGTGTTCGCGGTGCTGATGGACGCGGCGCGGGTGTGCTCGCTGCAGCAGGTGACCGAGGCGTTCTTCGAGGTCGGCGGCCAGTACCGGCGCAACGTCTGAGGGCGGCCGGTCGGGTCGGCCGGGCCCGGCCAGCCGCCGGCGCACCACGCGTCGGCCCAGCGTGGGCTCGGCATGGACCTCGTACCCGGCGGTGGCGGCGCCGAGCTCGTCCATCAGCCCCTGCCGGCGGAAGCCCTTGCGGACGACGAAGCAGGTGACCGACCACACGCCCTCGGCCTCCGGGGTCGGCGGTGGTCGCCTCGTTGGCCGGCCGCCAGGCGAACTCGGGCACGGCGCGAGCGTCGTGGCGGGCACCGACGGGGCGGCTGCGCCGGGGCGCTCGGCGGAAACCCGGGTGACCGGCGTCGGTGCCGGCACGTAGGTTCGTCGGTGATGGGGACCACGACCGCACCAGCACCGAGCAGCACCGACGCCGCACCGGGACCGACCGGGTCGGGCCCCGGCCGGGGCGACGACGCCGCGCGTTCCATCGGTCCGCGCCGGCTGCGCGGCTGGGCCTCGGGGCTCGCCCTGTCCGCCTCGGCGGTCGGCGCGGTCGGACGCACCCTCGGCACCGTCGTCGCCGGGCTCCTCGTGGCCGACCCGTCCACCCGGCTCGTCGGGCTGCTGGCCCTGTGCGTCGTCGGGGCGGCCGTCCTCGACACCGCGGGGCGCACGGTCTGGGCGGGCGTCGTCGACCGTGCGGAGGGCCGCCTGCGTGGCGACCTCCTCGACGCCGCCCTCCACCAGCCGCTCGCCGCCCTCTCCGAGCAGGCGGTCGGTGAGGTCCTCGACCGAATCGACGACGACACGCACCACGTCGGCTCGATGCTGCGGCGCCAGGTCTGGGACGCCTTCCGCACGGTCTTCGCGGCCGTCCCGATGTGGGTGGTCGCGGGCCTGACCTGGTGGCCGGCGTGGGTGCTGTTCCCCCTCGCCGGCGCCTCGGCCTTCCTCGTCGTGCGGCGGCTGCTCCCCGCGATCGCCGAGCGCAAGGTCGTCGAGGAGATGGCGTGGACCGACCACGCGGCCGCGCTCGAGGAGGGCGTCACCGCCCGCGACGACCTGCGCACCAGCCTCGGGCAGGCGCACGTGGTCCGGCGGCTCAGCGCGCTGTCGGCGGTGGTCCACCGCAGGCTCGACGACGTGCTGGCCCTGCAGAGCAGGGTGATGGTGCGCACCGGTGCGCTGCTGTACGGGCTGCTCGCGGGCACGTGCGTCGCCGGCGTGGCGCTCGTCGCCGACGGCAGGCTGTCCGTCGCCCGGCTCGTCACCCTCTTCCTCGTCACGAGCACCTTCGTCGGGCAGGTCGACCAGATGGCGCGCCACCTCCCCGAGCTCCAGGCCGGGCTGGGTGCCATCACCCGGCTGCGGCAGCTGCTCGGCACGGCCCCGGAGCCCTCGGGCGGGGCGTCGGTCCCCGAGGGTCCGCTCGACATCGAGTTCCGCGACCTCCACTTCGCCTACGGGAGCGGGGAGTTCGCCCTGCGCGGGGTCTCGCTGCACGTCCCCGGAGGGCGCACGTGTGCCCTCGTGGGGCGTACCGGCTCGGGGAAGTCCACGCTCGCGTCGCTGCTCTCGCGGGCCGTGGAGCCCGAGCGCGGGTCCGTGCTGCTCGGCGGGGTCGACGTCCTCGACCTCGACCTCGAGCGGCTGCGAGCGGCGGTGGGGGTCGTCACGCAGCGCACCGAGATCCTCGCCGGCACGCTCGCCGAGAACATCGCGCTGTTCGCCGACCTGCCACGAGCGCGGGTCGAGGCGGCCGTCACCGAGCTGGGCCTCGACGGGTGGGTCGCGGGCCTGCCCTCCGGGCTGGACACGCTGCTCGGTCCGGGGGGCACGCCGCTGTCCGCGGGCGAGGAGCAGCTCGTCGCCTTCGCCCGGCTGCTCGTGCGCGACGTCGCGGTCGTCGTCCTCGACGAGGCCACCGCCCGGATGGACCCGCTCACCGAGTCCCTCGTCGTCGGGGCCGCCGACCGGCTGCTCACCGGCCGCACCGGCATCCTCGTCGCGCACCGGCTCACGACGACGGCCCGCGCCGACGCGGTGGCCGTCCTCGACCACGGCCGCGTCGTCCAGCAGGGCCGGCGCAGCGAGGTCGCCCTCGAGCCGGGTCCCTTCCGGCGCCTCCTCGAGGCGAGCGGGTCCGACCTCGTGGCGCCGGGCGGGCCGGACCCGGGCGCGGACGCCGCCGTGGCCGACCAGGGACGCGGGGCCCTTCGGGTCGGCGACGACGTGGCCGGGGTCGGTGGTGCCCGTCGCACGGGCCCTCCGCCGGTCGTCCCCGACCCCGGTGACGGGCCGTCGCTCGCCCGCGGCGTCCTCTCCGCCCTCCTCGTGCGGCCGCGGTGGGGCATCTGGCCGGCCATCCTCTTCCTCGTGTCGGCCCTCGGCGGCGCCTTCGGTGCGGCCACCGGCTTCGTGTGGGGCCGGGTCGTCGAGCACCTGCGCACGGGCGCCGGCTGGGACACCCGCACGGTCGTCCTCACGGCCCTGACCGCGACGTTCGTCGTCGTGTCACCGCTCATCCTCACCGCGGCGATCCGCCGCTACCCGCGCTGGTGGATCGAGGTCATGCTGCGGGTGCGGATGTCGGTGCTCGCCGGGCAGACCCGCCAGCACCGGCTCGAGCGCACCCCGCCGGGCGAGGTCGTCGCGCGGTCGATGGACGCCGACCGCTACGCCCTCTACGCCGACCGGTGGGTCGACTTCCTCAACGGCCTCGCGATCGTCGTGGTCACCGCGCTGCTCGGCGGCAGCCTCCTCGCCGGGGGCGTGCTCCTCGTCGTGCTCGTCGGCTCGGCGCTGGCGTCGGCGGTGGGGCGCCCGGTCGCGGGCCGGTCCGCCGCCGAGTCGTCGAGGGCGCGGGCCCGCTTCGGGCGCTCGCTCGTGTCGGTGCTGGAGTCGGCGCGGACCGTCAAGCTCGCCGCCGCGACCCCGGCCGCGCGCCGCCACCTGCGGTCGGTCGACGCCGGGCGCGTCGAGGCCGCGGTCTTCGAGCACCGCGTCCAGGCCGTCCTCGACGGAGTCCCGGTCGTCATGGTCCAGGTGGGCGTGGTCGCCGCGTGGGCCACGTACGTCCTCGGCACCTGGGAGCTCGGCACCGCGATCCTCGTCGCGGGTGCGGTCAACGGGTTCGACTGGTTCGGGCGCGTCGCCGGTGCCGTCGTCACCGAGGCGCCCGGTACCCGGTCCTGGCAGCGGGCCACGAGCCGCCTCGCCGGTGGGGTCGACCTCGTGCGCCTCCCGGCCGGTGTCGACCTCGTCGCGGGCACGGCCCCGGCGGCCGAGGAGCCCGAGCGCGTCCCGCTGCGCGAGCTGCGGCTCACCGGTGTGGGCGCGGTCCACGACGACGGCACGCGGGGGGTCGAGGGCGTCGACCTCACCGTCGGGGCCGGCGAGCTCGTCCTCCTCCTCGGGCAGGTCGGGTCCGGGAAGTCGAGCCTGCTGGGCGCCCTGGCCGGGCTGCTCGACCACACCGGGTCGATCACCTGGAACGGCGTCGAGGTCGAGGACGCGCAGGTCTTCCTCCGCCCCGGACAGGTGTCGTACGTGGCGCAGGTGCCGCGCGTGCTCTCGGGCACCTTCGCCGAGAACGTCGCGCTCGGGCACGGGCGCGCCCTCGACCGCGCCATCGCCGACGCCCGCCTGCGCGACGACGTCGACGACGCCGGCGGCCACGACGCCGTCGTCGGGCACCGCGGGGTCCGGCTCTCCGGCGGCCAGGTCCAGCGGCTCGCGCTCGCGCGGGCCCTCGCCGCCGAGACCGAGCTCGTGCTCGCCGACGACGTGTCCAGCGCCCTCGACGCGACGACCGAGGTCGAGCTGTGGTCGGCGCTGCGCGAGCGCGGCACGACGGTCATCGGGGCGACCTCCAAGCGCGCCGCCCTCGAGCAGGCCGACCGGGTCGTCGTCCTCGTCGACGGTCGGGTCGCGGGCATCGGGCCGTGGCGTTCCCTCGCCCCGGCCTGGGGGCACCTGGCCGGCTGACGCCGCGACGGCCTCGGTCAGGCGTCGACGCGGTCGCGGAGCCAGGCGATGTCGGCGCTCTGGCCCTCGACACCGCCGGGCGTCTCGACGACGACCGGCGCCCCGGCGGCCCGGACCAGCTCGGCGAGGTCGGCGGCGTCGATGTGCCCCGACCCGAGGTTGGTGTGCCGGTCGGCCCCCGAGTCGAACTCGTCGCGGCTGTCGTTGCAGTGCACGAGGTCGATCCGTCCGGTGACGGCCCGGACCTTCTCGACGACGCTGCCGAGGTCGTTGCCACCGGCGTGCGCGTGGCAGGTGTCGAGGCAGAAGCCGACGGTGTCACCCCCCTCGGCCCGGCCGATCGCCTCCCAGAGCCGCTCGATCGCCTCGAGCCGCCGCGCCATGGCGTTGTCGCCACCCGCCGTGTTCTCGATGAGGAGCGGCACCGCCATGTCGAGCCCGTCGACGCACTTGCGCCAGTTGTCGAAGCCGACGTCGCTGTCCTCGTCCTTGCCGAGGTGGCCGCCGTGGACGATGACGCCCTTGGCGCCGATCTCGGCGGCGGCGGTGAGGTGCTGCTGGAGCAGCTTGCGCCCGGGGATGCGGATCCGGTTGTTCGTCGCGGCGACGTTGATCGGGTAGGGGGCGTGGACGTAGAGGTCGACCCCGGCCGCCTCGGCCGCGGTCCTGAGGGCCGCGGCCCCGCCGGCGTACTCGACGACCGGCCCCTTGTAGCTCTGCGGGTCGCCGAGGAAGAACTGGCTGAGGGTCGCGCCGCGCGCGGCGGCCTCGGCCACCGGGTCGGCCTGGTCGACGTGTCCACCGATGCGCAGTGCCATGACTCCACGGTACGGCGCACTCCCGGTGCCCGGGCTCGGCCCGGTGGCCCGGGCACGGCAGGATGGCGCCCATGCAGACCGCGAACACCACCGCCATCGTCACCGGGGGCGCATCGGGACTCGGCGCCGCCACCGCGGCCGCCCTCGCCGGCGCCGGCGCCCGCGTCGTCGCCCTCGACCTGCCCGCCGCGTGCGAGACCGCCCCGGACGCCCCCGGCATCGAGTACGTCCCCACCGACGTCACCTCGGAGGACGAGGTCAGGGCCGCCGTGGCGGTCGCCTCGAACGACCCCGACCGGCCCCTGCGGATCGTCGTCAACTGCGCCGGAATCGGGCCCTCGGCGCGCATCCTCGGCCGCAAGGGCGTCCACGACCTCGCGCTCTACGCCAAGGTGGTCCAGATCAACCTCGTGGGCTCCTTCACGGTCCTCGCCGTCGCCGCCGAGGCCATCGCCGCCACCGAGCCCGACGAGGGCGGCCAGCGCGGCGTCGTCATCAACACGGCGAGCATCGCCGCCTTCGACGGCCAGGTCGGGCAGGCGGCGTACGCGTCCTCCAAGGGCGGCATCGTCGGGCTCACCCTCCCGGCGGCGCGCGACCTGGCCCAGTACGGCATCCGCGTCATGACGATCGCCCCCGGCATCGTCGAGACGCCGATGCTCGCGACGGTGTCGGAGGAGTTCCGCGCCGGCCTCGCCGCCGGGGTGCCGTTCCCGCAGCGCCTGGCCCGCCCCGACGAGTACGCCCGGCTCGCGCTCGCGATCGTCGACCACGACTACCTCAACGGCGAGGTCATCCGGATGGACGGGGCGCTGCGGATGGCGCCCCGCTGACCGTGACCCTGCGCGACGACCTCGGCGCACCCGTGCCCCTCGCGGGACCGGTGCGCCGCGTCGTCTCGCTCGTGCCGTCGCTCACCGAGGCGCTGGCCGCGACCTGCCCGGAGCGCCTCGTGGGGGCGACCGACTGGTGCACCCACCCCGCCGACCTCGACGAGCGGGGCGTCGCGCGCGTGCGCGGGACGAAGAACCCGGACCTCACGGCGGTCGCGGCGCTGGCGCCCGACCTCGTCGTCGCCAACCAGGAGGAGAACCGCGAGCTGGACGTGCGGCGGCTGCGCGAGCGAGGGGTGCCGGTGTGGGTGACCGTCATCGAGACCGTGCCGGAGGCGCTCGCGACGATGCGGCGGTTGTTCCGGTCCGTCCTCGGGGTCGCGGGCGACCCGGAGTGGCTCGTCGAGGCCGCTGCGGCGTGGAGTGGTCCGGTGCCGTCGCCGCACACCCGCGCCGTCGTGCCGATCTGGCGCGACCCCTGGATGGTCGTGGGGCGGCCGACGTTCACCGCCGACCTCCTCGCCCGCGCCGGCATCGAGGTCGTCACCGGGGGAGGGGAGGGCCGGTACCCGAGGGCCGACCCCGAGGAGCTCGACGACCCCGAGGTGGCCGACGTCGTGCTGCTGCCGGACGAGCCCTACGTGTTCACGGGCACCGATGGGCCGGAAGCCTTCTCGCGGCTGCCGACCCGGCTCGTCTCGGGTCGTCTGCTCACCTGGTACGGGCCCTCGCTCGTGCCGGCCCGGATTTCATTCGACCGGACCTGACCGTGTAGTGTCTCCGTCGCGCCCGCGGCCTCGAAACCGCAGGGCGCACGCCCCCTTAGCTCAGTCGGCAGAGCGTTTCCATGGTAAGGAAAAGGTCGTCGGTTCGATTCCGACAGGGGGCTCTGGTCCGGCCGGGCCGGTCATCGGTCCCGGGCGCACCCCTTGGCGGGGTAGCTCAGCTGGTTAGAGCGCACGACTCATAATCGTGAGGTCGCGGGATCGAGCCCCGCTCCCGCTACCGATCGCAGGCGATTTCGGGGATTCCCCGAGGTCGCGTATCGTTGGGTGCCGGTTGTCGCGCGAGTGCCTCTCGCACCGCCGGCCGACACCCCCGATCCAGACCGTTTCACCTTCTCGAGAGCAGGTTGCCCCGTGGCCAGCAAGAGCGCCGACGTCCGCCCCAAGATCACCATGGCGTGCACGGAGTGCAAGGAGCGCAACTACATCACGAAGAAGAACCGCCGCAACGACCCCGACCGGCTCGAGCTGGCGAAGTTCTGCCCGCGCTGCAAGAAGCACACCGCGCACCGCGAGACCCGCTGACCCCAGCGTCTCCGAGGCCGCCCGCACCCCCGGTGCCGGCGGCCTCGCGCATGTCCGGGCGGCATGGGTTCCTCGGGCGGCGCACTAGGGTGGTCGCCATGGCCGTGAACCCAGACTTCGTCGGGCGGACCTACCCGCCGAGCGGGCCCTACGCCGTCGACGCCGCCCTCATCGCCGCGTTCGCCGCGGCCGTCGGGGCCACCGACCCGGTCCACACCGATGCCGTTGCCGCGCGCGCGGCCGGTCACCGCGACGTCATCGCCCCACCGACGATGGCGGTCCGGTTCTCCCAGGCCGCCGAGCGCGCCTACGTCACCGACCCCGAGGCCGGCATCGACTTCAGCCGCGTGGTCCACGGTGAGCAGCGCTTCGTCCACCACCGCCCCATCACCGCGGGCGACGAGGTGGTCGGCACGACCACCGTCGACGCCGTCCGCTCGGCCGGCGGCCACGCGATGGTGACCACGCGCACCGAGCTCGCGACGTCGGCCGGCGAGGCCCTCGCGACGTCGACCTCGACGATCGTCGTCCGCGGCGGGGAGGAGTGAGGATGACCGTCCGCCAGCTCTCGGAGGTCTCGGTCGGCGAGGTCATCGGCCCCGTCACCGTGCCCGTCTCGCGGGGGACGCTCGTCGCGTACGCGAACGCGTCCGGCGACCAGAACCCGATCCACCAGGACGAGGCGTTCGCCCGGTCGGTCGGGCTGCCCGACGTCATCGCCCACGGGATGTGGACGATGGGGGCGTCCGGCACCGTCGTCTCCGACTGGGCCGGCGATGCAGGACGGGTCGTCGAGTTCGGGACCCGTTTCACCAAGCCGGTGGTCGTGCCGGCCGAGGGCTCCTCGATCGAGGTGTCCGGCGTCGTCAAGGCGGTCGACGTCGAGTCCGGCCGGGTGACCGTCGACCTCACGACCACGTGCGGAGGCGAGAAGGTCCTCGGCCGCTGCGTCGCGGTCGTCGTGCTGCCCTGATGCAGGAGCTGTTCGCCGAGCCCCTCGCGGGGCACACGACGATGCGTGTCGGGGGTCCGGCCGCGCGCATGGTGGTCGTCTCGACCGCGGACGAGCTCGTCGACGCCGTCCGTGAGGTCGACGACGCCGACGAGCCGCTCCTCGTCCTCGCCGGCGGGTCCAACCTCGTCGTCGCCGACGAGGGGTTCGAGGGCACGGTCGTCAAGGTGGCGACGACCGGGGTCTCGGTGGACTCGGCGGACCTGTGCGGTGGCGCGAACGTCACCGTGGCCGCGGGCGAGGACTGGGACGGATTCGTCACGCGCGCCGTCGAGGAGGGTTGGTCGGGCGTCGAGGCGCTCTCCGGCATCCCCGGCTCGACCGGTGCGACGCCCGTGCAGAACGTGGGCGCGTACGGGCAGGAGGTGGCCCAGACGATCGCCCGCGTGCGGGTCTGGGACCGCATGGAGCAGCGGGTGCGGACGATGGCGGCCTCCGACTGCGGGTTCACCTACCGCCACTCGGTGTTCAAGTCGACCGACCGCTACGTCGTCATCGACGTCATGTTCCAGCTGGTGCTGCAGTCCCTCTCCCAGCCGGTGCGCTACGCCGACCTCGCCACCCAGCTCGGGGTGGAGGTGGGGGAGCGCGTTCCCCTCGCGGACGCGCGTGAGGCCGTCCTCGCCCAGCGGCGGCGCCGGGGGATGGTGCTCGACGCCGAGGACCACGACACGTGGTCGTGCGGGTCGTTCTTCACCAACCCGATCCTGTCCGAGGCCGACTTCGAGGCCCTGAGGACGCGGGTGGGGGAGCGGCTCGGACCGGACGCTGCGCCTCCACCCGGCTTCCCGGACGGGTCGGGCCACGTGAAGTCGAGCGCGGCGTGGCTCATCGAGCGCGCCGGGTTCACCAAGGGGTTCGGGCTGCCGGGGCCGGCGTCGCTGTCGACGAAGCACACCCTCGCGGTGACGAACCGAGGCTCGGCGACCACCGATGACGTGATCGACCTCGCGCGGCGCGTGCGCGCCGGGGTGGAGGAGGCCTTCGGCGTGCGGCTGGTCAACGAACCGGTCCTCGTCGGCGCGACCCTCTGACCGCACCCGGTCGGCCACCCTGGACAGCATCGGCTCGAGGGAGCGACCCGCGTCGGCTCGGCTACGAAGCGACGTCCCATCCGGCGCCCGTCCTCGGTGCGTACCAGTTGGGTTCCTTGGCGAAGGCCCAGGTCGCCTCGCGGTTCCACCACCACAGCGGCGGCCGGGAGACCTGGCCGGTCGGGTGGTGCGCCGGAAACCGTCTGGACCCGTCACGCGTGCGCGCCAGCAGCTCGGTCCGAGGCCAGTAGCCGGGCGCGACGACCGTGCCGTGCCCGGCGGGCTCCTCGCCCTCGGGCGCCCGGTGGCAGAGCCGGAGCTCGAAGGCGGTGCCGTCGAGGGCGTGGACGACATCGCCGAGCTTGAGGTCGCCGGCGTGCGCCTCGAGCCGGGCGACCATCGCGTTCGTGAGTCCTCGGCGGACCGCGTAGGCCCGTTGGCTCAGGTGGAGCCGACGGCGGTCGGCGCGGAGCGCGAGGCCGATCTCCTGCGCGAGGTCGAGTCGGGTCCTCGCCGTCAGGAGCTGGTCCGCGAAGGTGGGCCAGGTGCGTGGAGTGGGTGTCATGGGTCGACGATCCATTCCGCGCAGGCGAGCGGGTAGGGGCGCCGAGCATCTGTGGAAAGCCGGTCCGCCGGTGGGCAGGTGTGGACGAAGGGGGTGCACCGCGACCCTCCGTGAGTCGCTACGCATTGCTTCCCCTGACGGAGCGAAGTGCGGTGCTCCGCCTGTCGGAGCGAAGTGCGGTGCTCCGCCTGTCGGAGCGAAGTGCGGTGCTCCGCCTGTCGGAGCGAAGTGCGGTGCTCCGCCTGTCGGAGCGAAGTGCGGTGCTCCGCCTGTCGGAGCGAAGTGCGGTGCTCCGCCTGTCGGAGCGAAGTGCGGTGCTCCGCCTGTCGGAGCGAAGTCAGCTGCACCCCCCGGTGAGGCACACATCGCTACTTCGCGTGGGGAGGCAGCTCGCTGGGCGTTGTGGGGCGGCGCAGAGGTGGGTGCTTCCCAAGGGGACGCAGTGCGAGGTGCTTCCCGAGGAGAAGCGAAGCGTACTGATCGAGCAGGGTGGTGGTCCGCGCCTCCGCGAGGGTCGACCGGGTCACGAGCGGGCGTCAGCCCGTCGTGTCCAGCCAGGCGGCGATGTCACGCTCGGCGGCGGTGCGGATGTCGGAGGGGGCCCGGCTGGCGGCCAGCGACGCGCGGGCCAGGTCGGCGAGCTCGGCGTCCGAGAAGTCGTGGTCGGCGCGCGCCGAGGCGTACTGGTCGGTGAGCCGCGACCCGAAGATCAGCGGGTCGTCGGCCCCCAGCGCCACGCGCGCCCCCGCGGAGACCAGCCGCCGCAGCGGGACGTCGCCGGCCTCGTCGAAGACCCCGAGGGCCACGTTCGACAGCGGACACACCTCCAGCGCCACCCCGGCGGCCACGACCCGGTCCAGCACCGCCGGGTCCTCCACCGACCGCACGCCGTGGCCGAGGCGGTCGGGGGCCATCGCCTCGAGGGTCGCCGCAACGGCCTCCGCCCCGAGCAGCTCCCCCGCGTGCGGGACCAGGGCCAGCCCGGCCCGCCGCGCGATCCGGAAGGCCGCGCCGAACTCCGCCGTGTCACCGCGTCGCTCGTCGTTCGACAGCCCGAACCCGACCACCGACCCCGCACCGGAGCCGGCGTACGAGGCCGCGAGCCGGGCCAGCGTCCGGGCCTCGAGAGGATGACGCATCCGGCTCGCCGCCACGACGACCCCCACCGAGGCGGCACCCGGAACCGCGGACACCGACCGGGCCTCGTCCAGGACGATCTCGAGGGCAGGCGTGATGCCGCCGACGAAGGGGGCGTACGACGTGGGGTCGACCTGCAGCTCCAGCCACCGCGACCCCTCGGCCCCGTCGTCCACGGCGGCCTCGCGCACGATCCGCCGCATCGCGTCCTCGCCGCGCACGGTCGCCCGCGCGGCGTCGTAGAGCCGCTGGAACCGGAACCAGCCGCGGGCGTCGGCCGCGTCGAAGCGCGGCGGCCAGCCGGTCGTCAGGGACGACGGCAGCCGGATGCCCTGGCGCTCGGCGAGGTCGCGAACCGTCGCGACCCGCATCGAACCGGTGAAGTGGAGGTGGAGGTGCGCCTTCGGCAGGTCGGTGACCGACCGCGTCGGCGGAGGAACGGCGTCGGTCACTCCTCGTCGACCACGTCGCCGACCTCGGGGTCGCCGACGACGTGCATCGCCGCCTCCTCGGCCGGCCCCCCCGTGCCGGACCCGGCGCCGTCGACCGCGCCCTCGCCCTCGTCGCCGAGCCAGTCGTCCTCGGCCGCGATGCTGTCGGGGTCGTCCCCGCCCACCCGCGCCACGTCCTCGTCGAGGCCGCTCTCGTTGTCGGGCGCCCCGTACGCGGTGCCCTCCTCGGGCACCTCCTGGTGGATCCGCTCCTCGATCGTCTCGTCGCGCGCCTGTTCCTCGGCCGTGACGCCGTGGGCCAGTGAGCCGTGCAGACGCTCGGGCGGCGAGTACCCCTCGTCGAGCACGTCGTCGGGGCCCCCCTGCTCCAGGGTGTCCTCGGGCTGGAGCTGGTCCTCGTCGTCCACGCTGTACGAGCCCAGGTCGTCGGTCAGGTCTTCCGGCTGGTCGGACATGGCCTCACCCTACGCGCGGGTCAGGGCCTCCGCGGTGGCGAGGGCGACGCAGGTGGCGACGCCCGCCATCGCCGTCTCGACCTCCGCCAGGACGGGGAAGGACGGGGCGAGCCGGATGTTGCGGTCGCGGGGGTCATGGCCCAGGGGGAAGGACGCGCCGGCCGGCGTGAGCGCGATGCCGGCCTCCTTGGCGAGCTCGACGACCCGGGTCGCGCAGCCGTCGAGGACGTCGAGGCTGACGAAGTAGCCACCGGCCGGGCGGGTCCACTCGGCGACCCCGAGGCCGGCGAGCTCGGCGGTCAGCGCGGCATCGACCGCCGCGAACTTCGGCGCGAGGATCGCCCGGTGCCTGCGCATGTGCTGGCGCACGCCGTCGGCCGACCCGAAGAACTGGACGTGGCGGAGGTGGTTGACCTTGTCCGGCCCGATCGAGGCGAACTGCTGGTGCGCCAGGTACTCCTTGACGTTCTCGCGCGACGCCGCGAGGAAGGCGACCCCGGCGCCGGCGAAGGTGATCTTGCTCGTCGACGCGAACATGACCGGACGGTGAGGGTGACCGGCGGCTGAGGTCAGCGACAGGATGTCGGCCGACTTCGCCTCGTCCTCGGTGAGGTGGTGGAAGGCGTAGGCGTTGTCCCAGAAGATGCGGAAGTCGGGGGCGGCGGTCGGCATCGACGCGAGCCGGCTGGCGACCTCCTGCGAGACCACCGAGCCGGCCGGGTTCGCGTAGGTCGGCACGATCCAGATGCCCTTGACCGACGGGTCGTCCCGGACCAGCTCCTCCACCGCGGCCACGTCCGGCCCGTCGGGGAGCATCGGCACGGTGACCATCTCGATGCCGTAGGACGCGAGCATCGTGAAGTGCCGGTCGTACCCGGGCACCGGGCAGACGAAGGTCACCTTCTCCTCGTCCCTCCACGGGCGCGGCGAGTCCAGGCCACCGTGGAGCAGGTGCTGGACGAGGACGTCGTGCATCATCGTCAGGCTCGACGAGCCGCCGGCGACGACCTGGTCCGGGTCGACCCAGAGCAGCTCGGCGAACATCTCGCGCAGCTCGCGCAGACCGTTCAGCCCGCCGTAGTTGCGCACGTCGGTGCCGTCGGCGTCGACGTGACCGCGGGGGAGCGAGAGGAGCTCCTCGGACAGGTCGAGCTGCTCGGCGGACGGCTTCCCGCGGGTGAGGTCGAGCTTCAGCCCGCGGTCCTTGAGTGCCGCGTACTCGCGGCGCTGCTCGTCGAGGAAGGCCGCGAGCTCCTCGGGGGAGCGGTCGGCGAGGGGGGTCCGGGCGGTGGTCTGCTCGCTCACGCGGCCATCGTCCCAGACCGCCCACGGGACCGGGGAGGGCTCCCCACGGCGTGGGACGAGGGCCGTGCCCCGGCCCGGGCGGGTTCGCGATCGGGCCGGGGCGTCACGTATGCTTGCCGTTCGGTGTGGCCACGAGGCTCTGCCCTGCCCCGGCAGGCGAGCGGTCGCACCACGGAGCACCACCCAACCGGGTGCTCCGTAGGGCAGTGGCTCAATTGGTAGAGCACCGGTCTCCAAAACCGGCGGTTGGGGGTTCGAGTCCCTCCTGCCCTGCGTCGCACGTGTGGTTCGTCCACGACTGCGCCCCGCCTCCACGGACGGGGTGCCTTCGCGGTCGTGCCGCGCCGAGGCACCCGACAGACCAGCCAGAGAACCGTGAAGAGGCATCGTGACCGACGTCGGCCAGACGAGGACTCCCTCCCGCCCCGCCAAGGGCACGGAGGGCGGCGGCAACCCCGTCGCCCGGTGGTTCCGCGCGCTCGGGCTGTTCGTCAGCCAGATCCTCGACGAGCTCCGCAAGGTCGTCCGCCCGACTCGCTCCGAGCTGTGGAACTACACGCTCGTCGTCGTCGTGTTCGTCACGGTGATGATGGCGCTGGTCTCCGGGGTCGACTTCGGCTTCAGCAAGCTCGTCGGCCTGGTGTTCGGCTCGGACTGACGCCGCGCCCGTCGAGCGCCGTCCGCCCAGCCCGCCCAGACCACCGCAACCAGGAAGAGGTCACCGTGTCCGACCAGAGGACCGACACCCCCGACGTGGCGTCCGACGACGCCCCCGAGGTGCTGCCCGACAGCGTGACGGAGTCGTCGCGCGAGGCCGACTCGGTCTCGGAGGGCTACGACTCGGCCATCGGCACCGAGACCGTCGAGAAGGACGAGGACGACCTCGTCGGCGACATGGCGCCCGCCCCCGGTGACGACGACGAGGCCGACGGCTTCGCCCGTGAGGACGAGGCCACCGCCCCGGCCGACGAGACCCCCACCGCCACCACCGACGAGGACGGCGACGTCCTCCCCGAGGGCGTCGACGCCGTCAAGGCGTTCAAGGACGACCTCGCGAGCCGGGTCGGCGACTGGTACGTCGTGCACTCCTACGCGGGGTACGAGAACCGCGTCAAGGCCAACCTCGAGACCCGGATCACCTCCCTCAACATGGAGGACTACATCTTCGAGATCCAGGTCCCGATGGAGGAGGTCACCGAGATCAAGAGCGGTCAGCGCAAGCTGGTCCGCCGCGTCCGGATGCCCGGCTACGTCCTCGTCCGCATGGACCTGACCGACGAGTCGTGGGGCGCCGTGCGCCACACCCCGGGCGTCACCGGGTTCGTCGGTAACGCGCACCAGCCGGTGCCGCTCACCCTCGACGAGGTCTACGGGATGATCAAGCCCGCCGACCTCGAGGCCGCCGCCGCGCCCGCCGCGGGTGGCCAGGCCGCCGCCGGCGGCGCGACCCGCGAGGCGACCGTCGTCGACTTCGAGGTCGGCGAGTCGGTCACCGTCATGGACGGTCCGTTCGAGACCCTCCCGGCGACGATCTCCGAGATCAACCCCGACACCCAGAAGCTCAAGGTGCTCGTCTCGATCTTCGGCCGGGAGACCCCGGTCGAGCTCTCCTTCAGCCAGGTCGCCAAGATCTGAGCCGCTGAGGAGCCCCGCCCCGGGGTCCGGGGCTGCAAAGGGGTCATCGCCCACGGCGTCGGCCCACCACCACCAGAACAAGGACAGACATGCCCCCCAAGAAGAAGGTCTCCGGCTACATCAACCTGCAGATCCAGGCAGGTGCCGCGACCCCCGCGCCCCCGGTCGGCCCCGCGCTCGGTCAGCACGGCGTCAACATCATGGAGTTCGTCAAGGCGTACAACGCGGCGACCGAGCACCAGCGCGGCAGCATCATCCCCGTCGTCATCACGGTCTACGAAGACCGGTCCTTCACCTTCATCACCAAGACGCCCCCGGCGTCGGAGCTGATCAAGAAGGCCGCGGGCGTCCAGAAGGGCTCCGGCGAGCCGCACAAGGTCAAGGCCGGCAAGCTGACCAAGGACCAGGTCCGCGAGATCGCCGAGACCAAGATGCCCGACCTCAACGCCAACGACGTCGACGCCGCGATGAAGATCATCGCCGGCACCGCCCGTCAGATGGGCATCGACACCGAGCTCTGAGCTCGGACCCCCATCGGCCCGCCCCAGCGGCGGGCCGGGGTGGGGCACCACGAGGGTGTCCCACCGGTGGCAGGGCCGGCGCTGGCCCGACGACCACGACTCCACACCGGAAGCACCAGGAGCAGCACATGAAGCGCAGCAAGGCCTACCGCGCCGCGAGCGAGAAGATCGACGCCGCGAAGCTCTACGCCCCCCTCGAGGCCGTCCGCCTCGCCAAGGAGACCGCGTCGGCGAAGTACGACGAGACCGTCGAGGTCGCCATGCGCCTCGGCGTCGACCCCCGCAAGGCCGACCAGATGGTCCGCGGCACGGTCAACCTCCCGCACGGCACGGGCAAGACCGCCCGCGTCCTCGTCTTTGCCAACGGCGACAAGGCCGAGGCCGCCAAGGCCGCCGGCGCCGACCACGTCGGCTCCGACGACCTGCTCGAGAAGGTCGCCGGTGGCTGGCTCGACTTCGACGCCGTCGTCGCGACCCCTGACCTCATGGGCAAGGTCGGCCGCCTCGGCAAGGTCCTCGGCCCGCGCGGCCTCATGCCGAACCCGAAGACCGGCACCGTCACCATGGACACCGCCAAGGCCGTCACCGACATCAAGGGCGGCAAGATCGAGTTCCGCGTCGACAAGCACGCGAACCTCCACTTCATCATCGGCAAGGCGTCCTTCGACGAGAAGGCGCTCGTCGAGAACTACGCCACCGCGCTCGAGGAGATCCTCCGCCTCAAGCCGGCCGCCTCGAAGGGCCGCTACATCACCAAGGCCACCCTGGCCACGACGATGGGCCCCGGCATCCCGCTCGACGCGAGCAAGACCCGCAACCTCCTCGTCGAGGAGGCCGCGGTCGAGGCCTGAGCCACGCCGCACCGGCGGAGCCCGTCACCCCTCGGGGTGGCGGGCTCCGCCGATTTGGGAGGACGGTCCCCCCTCCCGTACCCTTGGGGACGACCGAAGACCGCCGGTTGTCCAGGGCTCCCGCCCGAGACCGAAGATCCCACCACCGGGTGGGGCGCCAGCGCAGGCCACGACGTTCGACTCGCGTCCCCCGGAGCATGCTCCGAGGCAGCGCGCCAGCGACGAGCCCCGTGCCCTGTGCCGGGGCTCTTTCTCGTGTGGCAGGCCTTCACCCGACGGTCCACACGACGGAAGGAGGCGCCCATGTCTCGTGCCGACAAGGCCGCGGCGATCGCCGAGCTCAGCGAGAAGTTCAAGAGCTCGAACGCCGCCGTTCTCACGGAGTACCGCGGGCTCACGGTGAAGCAGATCACCGACCTGCGCAACTCCCTGCGGGGCAATGCGACCTACGCCGTGGTCAAGAACACGCTGACCGAGCTCGCCGCCAAGGACGCCGGGGTGACCGCGTTCGACGGTCAGCTCGTCGGCCCGTCCGCGATCGCCTTCGTCGAGGGCGACCCGGTGGAGGCAGCCAAGGGTCTGCGTGACTTCGCCAAGGCCAACCCGCTCCTCGTGATCAAGGGCGGTGTGCTGGACGGCAAGGCCCTCAGCGCCGCCGAGATCACGAAGCTCGCGGACCTCGAGTCCCGCGAGGTCCTCCTCGCCAAGCTGGCCGGCGCCATGAACGCCTCGCTCAGCAAGGCGGTCTACCTCTTCGCCGCACCGCTGTCGCAGGCCGCTCGCACGGTCGACGCGCTGCGCGCGAAGGTCGAGACGGAGGGGCCGGTCTCCGGTTCCGCCGCCCCGGCCGTCGAGGAGACCACGACCGAGGCCGTCGAGGCCGAGGTCGAGACCGAGGCCCCCGCGGCCGAGGCCACCGACGTCGCCGAGGGTGGCGACGCGAGCTGATCCCGCCAGGGATCCGGCTCACCCCAGTAACCGCCACTCACGGCACCACAACGAAAGGACGCCAGACATGGCCAAGCTCAGCACCACCGAGCTCCTTGACGCCTTCAAGGAGATGACCCTCATCGAGCTCTCCGAGTTCGTCAAGGAGTTCGAGGAGACCTTCGGCGTCACCGCCGCCGCCCCCGTCGCGGTTGCCGCTGCGGGCGCCCCGGCCGCTGGTGGCGGCGACGCCGCCGCCGTCGAGGAGCAGGACGAGTTCGACGTCGTCCTCGAGGCTGCCGGCGACAAGAAGATCGCCGTCATCAAGGAGGTCCGCGCGCTGACCTCCCTCGGCCTCAAGGAGGCCAAGGACCTCGTCGACGGCGCCCCCAAGCCCGTCCTCGAGAAGGTCGACAAGGCCTCGGCCGAGAAGGCCAAGGAGCAGCTCGAGGGCGCCGGGGCGACCGTCACCCTCAAGTGACCCGGTCCCCGCGAGGGGACTGAGCCACACCGCCGACGGGCGGGTCCGGGACCGTACAGGTCCCGGGCCCGCCCGTTGCGCGTGCGGGGCGCTCCGCCTGCGAGCCGGCTGAGAGGACGTGACCGACGCCACGAAATCGGTGGGGCACAACGCCCCATCGGGGGGCCGAGTTCGGTTCAATGGTCCGGCGCCACGAACCTACCGTCGGGTAACTTTCGGGCGCCGTGGCACGACCGAGAAGGAACGGAAGGACGACATGGGTGTCGAGATCGCGGTCAGCGGGCTGACCAAGCGGTTCGGGCGTCAGCTCATCTGGGGCGACGTCACCCTGACCCTTCCTGCCGGCGAGATCTCCGTCCTCCTCGGCCCGTCGGGCACCGGCAAGTCGGTCTTCCTCAAGACCCTCGTCGGCCTGCTCCGCCCCGACGAGGGCTCGATCGTCGTCGACGGCCGCGACATCACCCGGCTGCGCGGCGACGACCTGTACGAGGTCCGCAAGCTGTTCGGCGTGCTCTTCCAGGACGGCGCGCTCTTCGGCTCGATGAGCCTGTTCGACAACGTCGCCTTCCCGCTGCGCGAGCACACCCGCAAGTCGGAGAGGCAGATCGCCGACATCGTCCGCGAGAAGATGGACCTCGTCGGGCTGTCCGGTGCCGAGGACAAGCTCCCGGGCGAGATCTCCGGTGGGATGAAGAAGCGCGCCGGCCTGGCCCGCGCCCTCGTCCTCGACCCCGAGATCCTCCTCATCGACGAACCCGACTCCGGCCTGGACCCGGTGCGCACGTCGTACATCAACCAGCTCTTCGTCGACCTCAACGCGCAGATCGACGCGACCTTCCTCATCGTCACCCACGACATCAACACCGCGCGCACGGTGCCCGACAACATCGGGCTGCTCTACCACCGGCACCTGGCGATGTTCGGGCCGCGCGAGATGCTGCTCTCCTCCGAGGAGCCCGTCGTCCGGCAGTTCCTCAACGCCCAGACGATCGGCCCGATCGGCATGTCCGAGGAGAAGGACGCCGACGAGCTCGCCGCCGAGTCCGGGCAGGAGCTGCCGCCGCTGCCGCCGATCCCGCTGCAGCTCGGGACGAGTGACGGGAGCCCGCGCCGCGCCGAGCGCCCGGCGGGGGAGTGGTGCCGCGCCAACGGCGTCCTCCCGCCGCCCGGCAGCTTCACGTCGACGACCGCCGGCATCCCCGGGGTCCGCCAGGGGGCCACCGCATGACGGCCGTGGCGAACGGCCTGCGCCAGGCGGGCTCCTTCTTCCAGCTGTGCATCGACGTCGCGAAGGCCGTGCCGAAGCGGCCCTTCCAGCTCAAGGAGATGGTCCAGCAGGCCTGGTTCGTCGCATCGGTGACCATCGTCCCCACGGCCCTCGTCTCCATCCCGTTCGGCGCCGTCATCGCCCTCCAGCTCGGCACCCTGACCCGCCAGCTCGGCGCCCAGTCGTTCACCGGTGCCGCCTCGGTCCTCGCCGTCGTCCGCGAGGCCTCGCCCCTCGTGACCGCCCTCCTCATCGCCGGGGCGGGGGGCTCGGCGATCTGCGCCGACCTCGGGTCCCGCAAGATCCGCGAGGAGATCGACGCGATGGAGGTGCTCGGCATCAGCCCGATCCAGCGGCTCGTCGTCCCGCGGGTGCTCGCGACCATGCTCGTGGCGGCCCTGCTCAACGGTCTGGTGTCGGTCGTCGGCATCGTCGGCGGGTACGTGTTCAACGTCCTCGTCCAGGGCGGCACCCCGGGGGCCTACCTCGCCTCGTTCACCGCGCTCGCCCAGCTCGCCGACCTGTGGACCGGTGAGATCAAGGCGCTGATCTTCGGGGCCATCGCCGCCCTCGTCGCCTCGTACAAGGGGCTGACGGCGGGTGGTGGCCCCAAGGGGGTGGGCGACGCGGTGAACCAGAGCGTCGTCATCACCTTCATGCTCCTGTTCGTCGTCAACTTCGTCGTCAGTGCCGTGTACTTCGAAGTCGTCCCCCAGAAGGTCTGAGCCCATGGGACGACTCGGCGACACCGCCACGCGCCCGCTGCGCACGCTCGACGCGCTCAGCGACCAGATGCACTTCTACGTGCGCTCCATCGGCTGGGTCCCCCGCACCCTGCGCCGGTACCGCAAGGAGGTCATCCGACTCCTCGCCGAGGTCTCGCTCGGCAGCGGCGCCCTCACCGTCATCGGCGGCACGGTCGGTGTCCTCACCTTCCTGGCCTTCTTCACCGGCTCCCAGGTGGGCCTGCAGGGCTACAGCGCCCTCGACCAGCTCGGCACCGGTGCGTTCGCCGGCTTCGTGTCGGCGTACTTCAACACCCGCGAGATCGCCCCACTCGTCGCCGGTCTCGCCCTCGCCGCCACGGTCGGGTGCGGCTTCACCGCCCAGCTCGGCGCGATGCGGATCAGCGAGGAGGTCGACGCGCTCGAGGTCATGGGCATCCCGAGCCTGCCGTTCCTCGTGACGACGCGGATGATCGCGGGCTTCGTCGCGGTCATCCCGCTGTACGTCCTCGGGCTGCTCAGCTCGTACGCGGCCACGCGGTTCGTCGTCACCGGCTACTTCGGGCAGTCCGTCGGGACCTACGACCACTACTTCCACCTGTTCCTGCCACCGCAGGACATCTTCTGGTCCTTCGTCAAGGTCCTCGTCTTCGCCGTCGTCATCATCGGCATCCACTGCTACTACGGGTACACGGCGAGCGGCGGCCCCGCGGGGGTCGGCGTGGCCGTGGGCCGCGCCGTGCGGACCTCGATCGTCGCGATCAACGTCGTCGACTTCTTCGTCTCGCTCGCCATCTGGGGCGCGACCACGACCGTGAGGATCGCGGGATGACGACCGGCACCGGAATCCTCGCGCGCCTCGGACACCGGGCGTACGGCATCGCCTTCCTCCTCGTCGTCGCGCTCGGCGTCTCGCTGTCGGTCGCCTCCTTCACCAAGGTCTTCCAGAGCGTCGTCTCCGTCGAGCTGCGCACCGACCGCATCGGCAGCCAGCTCCAGAAGGCGTCCGACGTCAAGATCCGCGGCGTCATCGTCGGCGAGGTCCGCACGATCACCGCGACGGCCGAGGGCGCCACGCTCGGTCTGGCCCTCGACCCAGAGAAGGTCGACCTCATCCCGGCCGGCGTCAGCGCACGCCTGCTGCCCAAGACGCTCTTCGGCGAGCGGTTCGTCGACCTCGTCCCGCCCCCCGGCGACCGCGGCCGCGCGATCCGCGACGGCGACGTCATCCCCCAGGACCGCACCGAGGTCGCCATCGAGCTCGAGCGCGTCTTCGAGAACCTGCTGCCCCTGCTGCGCACCGTCCAGCCCGAGAAGCTCGCCGCGACCCTCAACGCCCTCGCGACCGCCCTCGACGGCAGGGGCACCCGGCTCGGCCAGAACCTCGTCCTCGTCGACAGCTACTTCACCGAGATCAACCCGCAGATGCCCCTCATCCAGGCCGACATCAGCGGGCTCGCCGACCTCGCGAGCACCTACGCCACCGCGGCCCCGGACCTGCTGCGCGCCGCCGACGCGCTCCGCACGACGAACGCGACGATCGTCGAGAAGCAGGGCCAGCTGTCCGGGTTCTTCACGGGCACGGCCGGGTTCGCGAACACGACCGCCGACTTCCTCGAGCGCAACGACGACCGGATCATCCAGGTCGGCCGGGTCCAGCGGCCCACGCTCGAGGTCCTCGCGAAGCACGCCCCGGTCTACCCCTGCCTGTCGCGCGGGATGGTCAACTGGCTGCCCCGCATCCGCGAGGTGTTCTCGAGCGGGAGCTTCCACATCACCATGGAGATGCCCGAGCAGCGCGGCGGGTACCGCCCAGGCCAGGAGCCCGTGTGGGCCGACGACCGCGGGCCGAACTGCCGAGGTCTGCCGAGTCCCGGTGGGAGCCAGTCGAACCCGCGCGGCGGGATCACGTTCAACGACGGAAGCGGCGGTGCGGCGAGCACCTCACGAGCCAGCGGGTCGGCCGGCTCGGCACTGCCCTCGGCCCTCCTCGCGCCCGAGGCCGTCGGCATCACCGGCGTCGACTCCGGCCTCGCCGGCACCGTCGACGAGCAGCAGGTCGTCGCCATCGCGCTGGCCACGAGGGGCGGTGGCGAGCCCTCCGCGCTCACCACCCTGCTGGCCGGACCGCTCCTGCGGGGGGCGGTGGTCGACCAGTGAGGACGCTGCCCAGCCTCGCCAAGCTCATCGGCTTCGTCGTCGTCACCGTGCTCGCCACCGGCCTGCTCGCGGGGACCATCGCCAACGTCCTCCCCGGCGACAAGACCACGTACAAGGCGGTCTTCACCGACGTCACCGGTCTCAGCGAGGGCCACGACGTCCGGATCGCCGGCGTCCGGGTCGGCACCGTCACCGGGATCGACGTCGCCGAGGACCGGGTCAACGCGCTCGTGTCCTTCGAGGTGCTGCGGACCACCGCGCTGACCCTGGGCACCGTGGCGACGATCAAGTACCGCAACCTCGTCGGCGAACGCTACGTCGCCCTCACCCAGGAGCCGGGCAGCGCCGAGACCCTGCCCGAGGGCGGCACCATCCCGCGCGAGCGCACCCGCCCGGCCCTCGACCTCACGGTCCTGTTCAACGGGTTCAAGCCGCTGTTCGCGGCCCTGTCGCCGAGGGACGTCAACGAGCTGTCGGCGCAGATCATCTCGGTGCTCCAGGGCGAGGGCGGCGACATCGACACCCTCCTCGGGCAGACCGCGTCGCTGACGAAGACCCTCGCCGACCGCGACGTCGTCATCGGCCGGACGATCGACAACCTCACGACCGTCCTCACGACCGTCGAGTCGCACGACGCCGCGTTCGCCGAGCTCCTCAAGCAGCTCCAGCGCTTCGTGTCCGGCCTCGCCGAGGACCGCGCCGCCATCGGGGGCTCGCTCGACGACATCAACCGCGTCACCGGCGACACCGCCTCGCTCCTCGCGGCCGGGCGCCCCGACATCAAGGCCGACGTCTCGAACCTCCGACGGCTGTCCTCGACGTTGAACGAGCCGGGCAACACCGCGCTGTTCGAGAAGTTCATCCAGAACGCACCCGGGAAGATCGACACCATCACGCGCACCGCCACCTACGGCTCCTGGTTCAACTTCTACCTGTGCCGGTTCGACGCCGAGAACGTCGTCCTCCCGACCGGCCCCACGCCCGGCGGGCTGGGGTACAACGTCGACGCGGCGAGGTGCCGCTGATGACCGGGCCCCTCAAGGAGAAGGACCCCCTGCGCCTCGGCGTCGTGGGCATCCTCGTCGTCGTGCTCCTCCTCGTCCTCGCGTTCAACGCCTCGAACCTGCCCCTCATCGGTGGGGGCGACCGGTACAGCGCCGCCTTCACCGAGGCCGGCGGCATCCGCGACGGCGACGACGTGCGGATCGCCGGCGTCAAGGTCGGTGACGTCACCGGGGTCGAGCTCGACGGGTCGCACGTGCGCGTCGACTTCCGCGTCACCGACGACGGGATCGGGTTCGGCCCGCAGACCGCCGCCTCGATCCGGATCAAGACCCTCCTCGGCGAGAAGTACCTCTCCCTCGAGCCGCGCGGGTCCGGTCAGCTCGAGGAGGGCTCGCAGATCCCGCTGACGCGGACCGTGTCGTCCTACGACGTCATCTCGGCGTTCTCGGACCTCACGACGACGACCGAGCAGGTCGACACCGACCAGCTCGCCGCGTCCCTCGACGTCCTGGCGACCGAGTTCAAGGACACCCCCGAGAACGTGCGCGCCGCCCTCGACGGCATGAGGCGGCTGTCGGCGACCATCGCCGACCGCGACGCCAAGCTGCGCGAGCTGCTCCGGGCCGCGAACTCGGTGACCGGGACCGTGGCCGAGCAGAACGCGGTCGTGGACCGCCTGATCGACGACGCCGACCTGCTCCTCGTCGAGCTCGAGAAGCGCCGCGAGGCCATCCACACGCTGTTCCAGAACACCTCCGCCCTCGCCAAGGAGGTCACCGGCCTCGTCCGGGACAACCGCGCCGAGCTGAGGCCCGCCCTCGAGGAGCTGAAGAAGGTGCTCGCCGTCCTCCAGAAGCACGACGAGGACCTCCAGCGGACCATCGCGTCGATGGCGCCGTTCACCCGGGTGTTCGCCAACACCCTGGGTACCGGGCCGTGGTTCGACACCTACATCCAGAACCTCACGGTCCCGACGGGGACGGTGGGCTGATGGCACGCCTGCGCCTGCCCCGCCTCCCGCTCCCCTCGCGCGGGTCGCTGCCGACGGTCCGTCCGATGACGGCCGCCGTCGCCGCGGTGGTCGTCCTCGCCCTCGTCGCGGTCGGCTACCTGCTGTGGCCGCGCCAGGAGGCGGTCCGCGTCTCCGCCGACTTCGTCCGCGCGGTCGGCCTCTTCCCGGGGTCCGACGTCCGCATCCTCGGCGTCAAGGTCGGCGAGGTCCTCGAGGTCCAGCCGCGCGGTGACCGGGTGCGGGTCTCCTTCGAGTTCACCGGCGAGCACCCCGTGCCGGCGAACGCGACCGCCGCCGTCGTCGCGCCCTCGCTCGTCAGCGACCGCTACGTCCAGCTGCTGCCCGCGTACACCGCCGGGCCGCGCATGCGCTCCGGCGCCCACATCCCGATGGAGCGCACCGCCGTCCCGGTCGAGCTCGACCGCGTCAGCCAGAGCCTCGACGACCTCATGGTCGCCCTCGGTCCGCAGGGCGCCAACGAGGGCGGTGCGTTGTCCCGACTGCTCGAGACGAGCGCCGCGAACCTCGACGGCAACGGCCAGGCCCTCAACGACACCACCCGCAACCTCTCGCGCGCCGTCCAGACCTTCAGCGAGGGCCGCGGGGACCTGTTCTCGACCGTGAAGAACCTCAACACCTTCAGCGAGACGGTCGCGGCCAACGACGCCCAGGTCCGCCGGCTGAACAAGAACCTCGCGTCCGTCACCACCCAGCTCGACGCGGAGCGCGACGACCTCGCTGCGGCGCTCGCCAACCTCGCGGTCGCCCTCGACGAGATCACCTCGTTCGTCCAGGACAACCGCGCCGTGCTCAAGGACGACATCGCCCGCCTGTCGGCCGTGACGGGGTCGGTCGCGGCGCGCCGGGCCGAGCTCGCCGAGACCCTCGAGGCCGGACCGGTGGCGCTCTCGAACCTCCAGCTCGCGTACAACGCCCGCAGCGGCACCCTCGACACGCGGGCGAACTTCGAGGGCCTCGACGAGCCGGGGCTGCTCCTGTGCTCGCTCATCACCGGGCCCACCGGCACGGGCAACACCGAGCTGTGCGAGAGCTCCGGCCTCAACGACCTCGAGGCGCCGACCCTGCCGCCGCTCGGCGGCGCGAAGAGCCCGCTCCGGCTCGGTGGCGCCGACCCGACCCTCGGAGGGCTGCTCGGATGACGACCCACCGCGTCCGCGCCCGCGCGCTGACCGCCGTCGCCGCCACCACGGCGCTGCTGCTGTCCGGCTGCTCGGCGGCCGAGCTGCCCCTCCCCGGCGGCGCCGAGATCGACGGACGCCAGATGACGGTGCGAGCCGACTTCGCCGACGTCCTCGACCTCGTGCCCCGGTCGTCGGTGAAGATCAACGACGTCACCGTCGGCGAGGTCACCGAGATCGAGCTGAGCGGCTGGACCGCCCGGGTGACGATGCGCATCCCGGCCTCCGCGAAGCTCCCCGACGACGCCCGCGCCGAGCTGAAGCAGACCTCGCTGCTCGGCGAGAAGTACGTCGCGCTCGTGCGTCCGGAGACCGGCGGCACGGGGACCCTGGGCGACGGCGACCTCATCCCGCTGGCCCGCACCGGTCGCAACCCGGAGGTCGAGGAGGTCCTCGCGGCGATGTCGATGCTCCTCAACGGCGGTGGCGTCGGCCAGCTGAAGATCATCGAGGCCGAGCTGAACAACGCGATGCGGGGCAACCACGAGGAGATCGACAGCCTCATCTCGAACCTCAACACCTTCATCGGCGGCCTCGACGAGCAGAAGGCCGACATCGTCCGCGCCATCGACGGCATCGACCGGCTCTCGGCACGCCTGGCCGAGCGCAAGGACGACCTCGCCGGCGTGCTCGAGGAGACCCCGAAGGGGTTGAAGATCCTCGCCGACCAGCGCGCCCAGCTCACCGAGATGCTCACGGCGCTCGGGCGGCTGGGCAAGGTCGGCAGCCAGGTGATCCGGGCCTCGCGCGAGGACACCCTCGCCAACCTCGCGGCGCTCAGGCCCGTCCTCGGCGAGCTCAACCGGGCCGGCGACGACCTCCCACGCTCCCTCGAGCTCCTCCTCACCTACCCCTTCCCGGACGCCGCGACCCAGGCGATCAGGGGCGACTACACCAACCTGTGGGTCACCGGCGACTTCGACCTGCGCGACATCGAGGTGCTGCCGCAGCCGACGAACCCCGGCCCCCAGCCGACGCTGCCGGTGCCGACCCTGCCCGTGCCGACCCTGCCCCTGCCGACGGTCCCGCTGCCCACGGTCTCGGTGCCCGGCGTCCCCCTGCCGACGTCGACGTCGACGTCGACCGGCGGCATCCTGTGCCCGCCGGTGTGCGCGCAGGGCGAGGACCGCTCGTGGGAGTCGCTCTACACCGGGGGGACGTCGTGATCCGCCGCCTCACGAAGATCCAGCTCGCGATCTTCGCCGTCGTCACCGTCGTCGGGGTCTCGATCCTCTCGGCGAGCTACGTCGGCCTCACCGAGCGCGTCCTCGGCGGCGGGCCCACCGTCATCGCCGACCTCGAGCGCTCGGGCGGCATCTTCGTCGGCTCCGAGGTCACCTACCGCGGCGTCCGTGTCGGTCGCGTCTCCGACCTCACCCTCACCGAGGACGGCGTGCGCGTCCACGCGAGGCTGGACCGCGGCACCGAGGTGCCGCGCGACACCCGCGCCGTCGTCGAGAACCGGTCCGCCGTCGGCGAGCAGTACCTCGACCTGCAGCCGCGCCGCGACGACGGCCCGCTCCTCGCCGACGGCGACGTCATCGCGCGCGACCGCACGGCGACGCCTCTGCCGGTCGAGAAGCTCCTCCTCGACGTCGACCGCACCGTGCAGTCGGTCCCGAAGGACGCCCTCGTCACGACGGTCGACGAGCTCGGCACCGCGTTCAGCGGCAGCGGCCCCGACCTGGCCCGGCTCATCGACAACGGCAACCTGCTGACCCAGGCGGCCATCGACGCCCTGCCCCAGACCGTGGCCCTGCTGCGGAACGGCAAGACGGTCCTGGACACCCAGCGCGACACGTCCTCGCAGATCGTCGCGTTCTCGGCGAGCCTCGCCCGGGTGTCGGAGACGCTCGAGTCCAGCGACGGCGACCTGCGCGTCATCCTCGACCGCGGTGCCGTGGCGTCCAAGGAGCTCGAGGCGGTGGTCCGCGAGAACGACCGGGCCCTCGGCACCCTCCTCGCCAACCTCGTCACCGTCGGCCAGGTGACGAGCGCCCGCGCCGAGGGGATCGACCAGCTCCTCATCACCTACCCCGAGGTCGTCGCCGGCGGCTTCACCGTCGTCCCCGGCGACGGCACCGCCCACTTCGGCGTCCAGCTGAGCGAGGACCCGCCGGCCTGCACCCGGGGCTACGAGGGCACCCGGAAGACCGACCCGAACCGTACCGAGAACCTGCCGCCGCTCAACCGCGACGCCCGCTGCACCCTCCCGCGCGGCTCGGCCTCCACGGTCCGGGGTGCGCAGAACGCCCCCGGCGCGCGCAGCCTCGAGCGCTCGAGCTGGTCGATGGCCTACGGGTCCGACCCGGTCCCGCTGGGCACGACGGCGTACGGTGCTCCCGCCGACTACGCGGTGCCGCTGGCGCCCGAGGGCGGCGACCGCTGGTCCTGGATCATGGAGGAAGCCACCCGATGACCACCCACGACCCCGTGCGGGGACGGGTGCGGGCGCTGTGGGCGCTCGTCGCTGTCGTCCTCGTCGTCACCGCCGTGCTCGCCGCCACCCGCGGCCGCGCCTGGTGGGACGCCCGCCAGGTCGCCGAGGCGCACCGCGACGCCCTCGCCGCGGGGCGGCAGATCGCCGTGAACTTCGCGACCCTCGACCACCGCACCGTCGACGCCGACACCGGCCGCGTCAAGGCCGGCGCGACGGGGGAGTTCCTCGCCAGCTACACCAAGAGCCTCGCAGACCTGCGCACCGTCGTCGTCGAGAACAAGTCGACGTCGAGGGTCGAGCGCGCCGAGGCGGCCCTCGTCTCCGGCGACCGGGACTCCGCCCAGGTCATCGTCGGCGTCGTCGCACCGACGACCAACACCAACGTCCCCGACGGCGAGAAGAAGACCTACCGGATGAAGCTGGGCCTGCGTGAGGTCGGCGGGACGTGGAAGGTGGAGCGCCTTGAGTTCGTCGGATGACCGCCGCCGCACCCCCCGCGTCGCCGGCCAGCGCCGTCGCCCGCGCCCCGTCGAGGCCGAGCGCCCCACCACGGGACAAGATCGCCCAATAGGTCGAAGTCCGCACACGGCCGCGGGACAAGATCGCCCTATTGGTCGAAGTGAGCACGGGGCAGGCGAGGACGTGCCCTCGCGTGGGGGGTCCCGCGTACCGCGCGCGCTGTGGGCGCCGCTGGCAGCGCTCGCCGTCTCGCTCCTCCTCCTCGCCGGCGTCGCCGCGGTCTCCTTCGGTGACCCCGGCGCGGCCGACCGCGACGCCCGCGCCGCCACCGCGGCGGCCCGCGCCGACCTCGAGCAGCTCCTCAGCTACGACCACCAGACCCTCGAGCAGCAGGCCGCGCGCAACGCCGCCCTGCTCACCGGGCCGTTCAAGGACGAGTACGCCGCGACGATGGCGAAGACGATCCTGCCGCTCGCGCGGGAGGAGAAGGCCGTCGTCCGGGCCCGCTCCTACGAGGCGGGCGTCATGAGCCAGTCGGCGGACACCGTGACCGTGCAGGTCTTCGTCAACCAGGCGAAGACGAGCGCGAAGCAGGAGCAGCCCTCGGTCGACCAGAACCGCGTCATCGCGACGATGCAGCGCGTCGGCGACCGGTGGCTCATCGCCCGGCTCGTCGCGTACTGACGGCCCTCGCCGAGCGCGACCGGACGTCCGCGGAGCGTGAAAACCGGCGGATCGCCTTGACGAGCCCGAGGTGACAAGCCATCCTGTCTGCGTCACCCGCTCCGGCTGGTGACCACCGCCCGGGCCTCGCGGCTTGACCGGGCTGGACGGCCGTGCCGTCATCGGGTATGCTATTTCTTTGCGCTGCCCCCTACCTTCCCCCCCTCGTCGTCGAGCCCTCGTGTCGCCATGCCCCCGGTTGTCCCGGGAGGACGTGCGACGCGGAGGACGTCACGGGTGACCGGTCAGGTGGCCTCGCACGCTGAAGTCTGATCCAGGCCCGTGGAAGGAACCATCCTTGGCTGCCTCGCGCACCACGTCCAAGACCGTCACCACCGCACGTACGGCCTCGGGCCGTCTGTCGTTCGCGAAGATCCGTGAGCCCCTCGAGGTCCCCGACCTCCTCGCCCTCCAGACCGAGAGCTTCGACTGGCTCCTCGGCAACGAGCGCTGGCAGGAGCGGGTCGCCGCGGCCCGCGCCGAGGGTCGCGACGACGTCCCCGAGCGTTCCGGACTCGAGGAGATCTTCGAGGAGATCTCCCCGATCGAGGACTTCAGCGGCTCGATGTCGCTGAGCTTCCGCGACCACCGCTTCGAGGAGGTCAAGTACTCCATCGAGGACTGCAAGGAGCGCGACCAGACCTACTCGGCGCCCCTGTTCGTCACCGCGGAGTTCATGAACAACACCACCGGTGAGATCAAGAGCCAGACCGTCTTCATGGGCGACTTCCCGCTCATGACCGAGCGCGGCACCTTCATCATCAACGGCACCGAGCGCGTCGTCGTCTCCCAGCTGGTCCGCAGCCCGGGCGTGTACTTCGAGCGCACCCCGGACAAGACCTCCGACAAGGACGTCTACACGGCCAAGGTCATCCCGAGCCGCGGCGCCTGGCTCGAGTTCGAGATCGACAAGCGCGACATGGTCGGCGTGCGCGTCGACCGCAAGCGCAAGCAGTCGGTCACCGTCCTCCTCAAGGCCCTCGGCATGTCCGAGGCCGACATCCTCGAGGAGTTCGGCGAGTACGAGTCGATGCGACTCACGCTCGAGAAGGACCACACCCAGGGCCAGGACGACGCCCTGCTCGACATCTACCGCAAGCTGCGCCCGGGCGAGCCGCCGACGAAGGAGGCCGCGCAGACGCTGCTCGACAACCTCTACTTCAACGGCAAGCGCTACGACCTGGCCAAGGTCGGCCGGTACAAGATCAACAAGAAGCTCGGCATCGAGGGCGAGCTGTCGAACTCGACGCTCGGCATCGAGGACGTCGTCGCGACGATCAAGTACATCGTCGCCCTCCACGCCGGCGAGGAGACCCTCCCGGGTCACCGCCGCGGCGAGGTGGTCGACATCCGCGTCGAGACCGACGACATCGACCACTTCGGCAACCGTCGCCTGCGCAACGTCGGCGAGCTCATCCAGAACCAGGTCCGCACCGGCCTGTCCCGGATGGAGCGCGTCGTCCGCGAGCGGATGACGACCCAGGACGTCGAGGCGATCACGCCGCAGACGCTCATCAACATCCGCCCGGTCGTGGCGTCCATCAAGGAGTTCTTCGGCACCAGCCAGCTCTCCCAGTTCATGGACCAGAACAACCCGCTCGCCGGCCTGACGCACAAGCGTCGCCTCTCGGCGCTCGGCCCGGGTGGTCTCTCGCGCGACCGCGCCGGCATGGAGGTCCGTGACGTCCACCCGTCGCACTACGGCCGCATGTGCCCGATCGAGACCCCTGAGGGTCCGAACATCGGCCTCATCGGCTCGCTCGCGTCGTACGGGCGGATCAACGCGTTCGGCTTCATCGAGACGCCGTACCGCAAGGTCACCAAGGGCCGCCTCACCGACGACGTGCACTACCTGTCCGCCGACGAGGAGGACGAGCACGTCATCGCGCAGGCGAACGCCACGCTGACCGAGGACGGCACCCGCTTCGCCCACGAGCGCGTCCTCGTGCGCGTCAAGGGTGGCGAGGTCGAGTACGTCCCGGCCGAGGACGTCGACTACATCGACGTCTCCGCGCGCCAGATGGTGTCCGCCGCGACCGCGCTCATCCCCTTCCTCGAGCACGACGACGCCAACCGCGCCCTCATGGGCTCGAACATGCAGCGCCAGGCCGTGCCGCTCGTGCGCGCCGAGGCGCCGCTCGTCGGCACCGGCATGGAGTACCGCGCGGCCGTCGACTCCGGTGACGTCGTCGTCGCCGAGAAGGCCGGCGTCGTCACCGAGGTCTCCGCCGACCTCGTCACCGTCGCCGGTGACGACGGCACGAGCCGCACCTACCGGATCAACAAGTTCAACCGGTCCAACCAGGGCAACAGCTACAACCAGCGCGTCGTGGTCTCCGAGGGCGACCGCGTCGAGGCGAACGGCCTCATCGCCGACGGTCCCGCGACCGACGGTGGCGAGATGGCGCTCGGGCGCAACCTCCTCGTGGCGTTCATGCCGTGGGAGGGCCACAACTACGAGGACGCCATCATCCTCAGCCAGCGCCTCGTCCAGGACGACGTCCTGTCCTCGATCCACATCGAGGAGCACGAGGTCGACGCGCGCGACACCAAGCTCGGCCCCGAGGAGATCACCCGGGACATCCCGAACGTCTCCGAGGACGTCCTCGCCGACCTCGACGAGCGCGGCATCATCCGCATCGGCGCCGAGGTCCGCGACGGCGACCTCCTCGTCGGCAAGGTCACGCCCAAGGGTGAGACCGAGCTGACCCCGGAGGAGCGCCTGCTCCGCGCGATCTTCGGTGAGAAGGCGCGCGAGGTCCGTGACACCTCCCTCAAGGTGCCGCACGGCGAGACCGGCACCGTCATCGGCGTCAAGGTCTTCGACAAGGACGACGGCGACGAGCTGCCCCCGGGCGTCAACCAGCTGGTGCGCGTCTACGTCGCGAACAAGCGCAAGATCACCGACGGTGACAAGCTCGCCGGCCGTCACGGCAACAAGGGCGTCATCTCCAAGATCCTGCCCGTCGAGGACATGCCGTTCCTCGAGGACGGCACGCCCGTCGACGTCGTGCTCAACCCGCTCGGTGTCCCCGGCCGCATGAACGTCGGGCAGATCCTCGAGCTCCACCTCGGCTGGGCCGCCAGCCGCGGCTGGTCGATCGAGGGCGACCCCGAGTGGGCCAAGCTCATCCCCGAGGACGCGCGCACGGCCCCGGCCGGCACCCGCGTCGCCTCGCCGGTGTTCGACGGTGTCCGCGAGGACGAGATCATCGGCCTGCTCGACTCGACGACGAAGACGCGCGACGACGTGCGCCTCATCGACGGCTCGGGCAAGGCCCGGCTCTTCGACGGCCGCTCCGGCGAGCCGTACCCGGAGCCGGTCTCGGTCGGCTACATGTACATCCTCAAGCTCCACCACCTCGTCGACGACAAGATCCACGCGCGCAGCACGGGTCCGTACTCGATGATCACCCAGCAGCCGCTCGGCGGTAAGGCCCAGTTCGGTGGGCAGCGCTTCGGTGAGATGGAGGTCTGGGCGCTCGAGGCGTACGGCGCGGCCTACGCGCTCCAGGAGCTCCTGACGATCAAGTCCGACGACGTCAACGGCCGCGTCAAGGTCTACGAGGCGATCGTCAAGGGCGACAACATCCCCGAGCCCGGCATCCCCGAGTCCTTCAAGGTGCTCATCAAGGAGATGCAGAGCCTCTGCCTCAACGTCGAGGTGCTGTCGTCCGACGGCTCCACGATCGAGATGCGCGAGGCCGAGGAGGACGTCTTCCGCGCTGCGGAGGAGCTCGGCATCGACCTGTCCCGGCGCGAGCCGAGCAGCGTCGAAGAGGTCTGACAGGTGTGGGGCCGGGACGCCGCTCGCGTCCCGGCCCGCCCACCGGCCCGACACCCACCTGACAGACCACAGACTCAGCAAGACCACGAAAGAAGGAACCACGTGCTCGACGTCAACTTCTTCGACGAGCTCCGGATCGGCCTCGCCACCGCCGACTCCATCCGTGCCTGGAGCCACGGTGAGGTCAAGAAGCCCGAGACGATCAACTACCGCACCCTCAAGCCCGAGAAGGACGGCCTCTTCTGCGAGAAGATCTTCGGCCCCACTCGTGACTGGGAGTGCGCCTGCGGCAAGTACAAGCGGGTCCGCTTCAAGGGCATCATCTGCGAGCGCTGCGGCGTCGAGGTCACCCGCGCCGCCGTGCGTCGCGAGCGGATGGGCCACATCGAGCTCGCCGCCCCCGTCACCCACATCTGGTACTTCAAGGGCGTCCCGTCGCGCCTGGGCTACCTGCTCGACCTCGCCCCGAAGGACCTCGAGAAGGTCATCTACTTCGCGGCCTACATGATCACCTCGGTCGACGTCGACCAGCGCCACGCCGACCTGCCCTCGCTCGAGGCGCAGATCCAGGTGGAGAAGAAGGAGATCGAGAACCGCCGCGACGCCGACGTCGACACCCGGGCCAAGAAGCTCGAGGACGACCTCGCCGCGCTCGAGGCCGAGGGTGCCAAGTCCGACGCCAAGCGCAAGGTCCGCGACTCCGCCGAGCGCGAGATGAACGCGATCCGCCGTCGCGCCGACCAGCAGGTCGAGCGCCTCGAGCAGGTCTGGGACCGCTTCAAGAACCTCAAGGTCCAGGACCTCGAGGGCGACGAGGTCCTCTACCGCGAGATGCGCGACCGCTTCGGCCTCTACTTCGAGGGCGGCATGGGTGCCGCGGCGATCCAGAAGCGCCTCGAGACCTTCGACCTCGACGCCGAGTCCGAGCTGCTCCGCGAGATCATCGCCACCGGCAAGGGCCAGCGCAAGACCCGCGCCCTCAAGCGCCTCAAGGTGGTCTCGGCCTTCCAGACGACGACGAACCAGCCGTCGGGCATGGTCCTCGACGCGATCCCGGTCATCCCGCCGGACCTGCGCCCGATGGTGCAGCTCGACGGTGGCCGCTTCGCGACCTCGGACCTCAACGACCTGTACCGCCGCGTCATCAACCGCAACAACCGCCTCAAGCGCCTGCTCGACCTCGGTGCTCCCGAGATCATCGTCAACAACGAGAAGCGGATGCTCCAGGAGGCCGTCGACAGCCTCTTCGACAACGGCCGTCGCGGCCGCCCGGTCACGGGCCCCGGCAACCGTCCGCTGAAGTCGCTGTCCGACATGCTCAAGGGCAAGCAGGGCCGGTTCCGCCAGAACCTGCTCGGCAAGCGCGTCGACTACTCCGGCCGTTCGGTCATCGTCGTCGGCCCGCAGCTCAAGCTGCACCAGTGCGGCCTGCCCAAGCAGATGGCGCTCGAGCTCTTCAAGCCCTTCGTCATGAAGCGGCTCGTCGACCTCGACCACGCGCAGAACATCAAGTCGGCCAAGCGGATGGTCGAGCGCCAGCGCTCGGTCGTCTGGGACGTCCTCGAGGAGGTCATCACCGAGCACCCGGTGCTCCTCAACCGCGCTCCCACGCTGCACCGCCTCGGCATCCAGGCCTTCGAGCCGCAGCTCGTCGAGGGCAAGGCCATCCAGATCCACCCGCTCGTCTGCACCGCGTTCAACGCGGACTTCGACGGTGACCAGATGGCCGTCCACGTGCCGCTGTCGGCCGAGGCCCAGGCCGAGGCCCGCATCCTCATGCTGTCGTCGAACAACATCCTCAAGCCGGCCGACGGCCGCCCCGTGACGATGCCGACGCAGGACATGATCATCGGCCTGTACCACCTGACCTCCGAGGTCGAGGACGGCGTCGGCTCCGGTCGCGTCTTCTCCACGGTCGCCGAGGCCCGCATGGCCTTCGACGCCGGCGAGATCCTCCTCGGCTCGCGGGTGAGGATCCGTCTGACGCACGTCGTCCCGACCCCGCTGGCCGAGCTGCCCGAGGGTGTCGAGCTCGACGACGAGGGCTTCGCGCCGTCGCTGCTCGTCGAGACGACCCTGGGTCGCGCCCTCTTCAACGAGACGCTCCCGGTCGACTACCCGTACGTCAACGACCAGGTCGACAAGAAGCGCCTGTCGACGATCGTCAACGACCTCGCCGAGCGGTACAGCAAGGTGCAGGTCGCGGCGAGCCTCGACGCGCTCAAGGAGTACGGCTTCCACTGGGCGACCCGCTCGGGGACCACGGTGGCCATCTCCGACGTCGTCACCCCGCCCCGCAAGGGCGAGATCCTCGAGGGCTACGAGGTCAAGGCCACCAAGGTCCAGACCCAGTACGAGCGCGGTCTCATCACCGACGACGAGCGTCGCCAGGAGCTCATCGAGATCTGGACGCAGGCGACGAACGAGGTCGCCAAGGAGATGGAGGCGAACATCCCGCGGACCAACACCATCTTCCGGATGGTGTCCTCGGGTGCTCGTGGTAACTGGATGCAGCTGCGGCAGATCGCCGGTATGCGTGGTCTGGTGTCGAACCCGAAGGGTGACATCATCCCGCGTCCGATCCGCGCGAACTTCCGCGAGGGCCTCTCGGTGCTCGAGTTCTTCATCTCGACGCACGGTTCCCGCAAGGGCCTGGCGGACACCGCGCTCCGCACCGCCGACTCCGGCTACCTCACGCGTCGTCTCGTCGACGTGTCGCAGGACGTCATCATCCGTGAGGACGACTGCGGGACCGAGCGTGGCCTGCCGATGCCGATCGCGGCGACCGACGAGCGCACGGGCACCCGTGCGGTCCACGACGACGTCGAGACCTCGGTCTACGCGCGCAGCCTCGCCGAGGACGTCGTCAAGGACGGTGACGTCCTCGCGGAGGCCGGCATCGACCTCGGTGACGTCGTCATCGGTGCGCTGTTCGCCGCCGGTGTCGACTCGGTCAAGGTCCGCTCGGTCCTCACCTGCGACTCCAAGGTCGGCACGTGCGCGAAGTGCTACGGCCGCTCCCTGGCGACGGGCAAGCTCGTCGACATCGGCGAGGCCGTCGGCATCATCGCGGCGCAGTCGATCGGTGAGCCCGGCACCCAGCTGACGATGCGGACCTTCCACACCGGTGGTGTGGCCGGTGACGACATCACCCAGGGTCTGCCGCGTGTCGTCGAGCTCTTCGAGGCGCGCACCCCCAAGGGCGTCTCGCCGATCGCCGAGGCCTCCGGCCGCGTGACGATCGAGGAGACCGACAAGGCGCGCCGCATCCTGCTCACCCCGGACGACGGCTCCGACGAGCACGCCTACCCGGTGACCAAGCGGGCCCGCCTGCTCGTCGCCGACGGCCAGCACGTCGAGGTCGGCACCCAGCTGACCCAGGGGTCGATCGACCCGAAGCAGGTGCTGCGCATCCTCGGCCCGCGCAAGACGCAGGAGCACCTCGTCGACGAGGTCCAGCGCGTCTACCGCCAGCAGGGCGTGTCGATCCACGACAAGCACATCGAGGTCATCGTGCGGCAGATGCTGCGCCGGATCACGATCATCGAGTCGGGCGACGCCGACCTCCTGCCGGGCATGCTCGCCGAGCGTGGCCGCTTCGAGGACGAGAACCGCCGCGTCGTCGCCGAGGGTGGCAAGCCCGCCTCCGGCCGTCCCGAGCTCATGGGCATCACCAAGGCCTCGCTCGCGACCGAGTCGTGGCTGTCGGCCGCCTCCTTCCAGGAGACCACCCGCGTCCTCACCGAGGCCGCCATGGAGGGCAAGTCCGACTCCCTCCTCGGCCTCAAGGAGAACGTCATCCTCGGCAAGCTCATCCCGGCCGGTACGGGGCTGCCCCGCTACCGCAACGTCGCGGTCGAGCCCACCGAGGAGGCCAAGGCGGCGATGTACTCGATGCCGAGCTACGACGACTACTCGTACGCGGCCTTCGGGCCCGGTTCGGGTGAGGCCGTCCGCCTCGACGACAGCGAGCTCGGTCTCGACCGGCTCTGAGGCACGGGCAGCACCGCCGAGGGCGGGCGCACCGGTGGGAGACCACCGGGGCGCCCGCCCTCGCGGCATCCCGGAGGAGGGACGACGACGATGGGTCGAGGTTCGGGGGAGGCCGGCCGGGACGGGCCGGCGCGCACGGTGGCCCGCGAGGGCACGCCGCACGGCGAGGTCGCCCTCCGGCGCCGGGGTGACGTCCTCGAGCTCGTCGTCGACGGCGCGTTCGCGATGGACACGGTCGACACCTCGACCGAGGTCGCCCTCGCGACCGACGCGCTGCGGCGCCACCAGGCGCCGGCGCGTGTCCTCGTCGGTGGGCTGGGCCTGGGGTTCACCGCCCGTGCGGTCCTCGACGATCCGCGGGTCGAGCAGGTCGACGTCGTCGAGCTGGCCGAACCCCTCGTCCGGTGGGCGCGCCAGGGCCTCGTCCCCGAGCTGGCCGGCCTCGAGGGCGCGCGCTGCGCCCTCCACGTCGCGGACGTCGCCGACGTGCTGGCGGGGGAGGGCGGCCCGGTCGGGCCGTGGGACGTCGTCCTCCTCGACGTCGACAACGGCCCGGACTTCCTCGTCCACGCGGCCAACGCCGGCCTCTACGAGGAGGCCGGGCTCGCCGCCGCCGCTGCGGCCCTCGCCCCCGGCGGCGTGCTCGTCGTGTGGTCCAGCCACGTCGCGCCCGGCCTGCTCGCCGCGCTGCGGTCGGTGGCGGGGGAGGACGCCGTCGTCGAGGAGGACGTGCTGGCGGTGGCCCGGGAGGGCCGCACGTTCACCTACGCCACCTACTCGCTCGTGCGGGCCGGCTGCTGACGAGGGGCGCAGCACCCGGCGCCCCGGCGCCCCGACGCCCCGGCGCCCTGGAACGTGGGTGAAGATCGTCGCCATACCGACGGTTGTGACCCACGTTCGCCCAGAGCCGCCCGGCAGCGCAGGAGTGCGTGTGGGATGTGGGTGAAGATCGTCGCCATACCGACGGTTGTCACCCACGTTCGCCCAGAGCCGCCCGGCAGCGCAGGAGTGCGTGTGGGATGTGGGTGAAGATCGTCGCCATACCGACGGTTGTCACCCACGTTCGCCCAGAGCCGCCCGGCAGCGCAGGAGTGCGTGTGGGATGTGGGTGAAGATCGTCGCCATACCGACGGTTGTCACCCACGTTCGCCCAGAGCGGGCCGCCGCGGGCTCGTGGCGGGCCGTCCCCCGCCGGGCTGCGAGGATGGGCGGCATGGACCCCGCCCTCGTCATCCGCCGGGAGCAGCGCTCCGACCTCGAGGCGCTCCGGTCCCTCCACGACGCCGCGTTCGGCGTCCCGAACGGGGCGTCCCACGCGGCCGAGACGGTCCTGCTCGACGGCCTGCGCGCCGACGGCGACGTCATCGAGGAGCTGACCTTCGTCGCGGACCTGCACGGTGAGGTCGTCGGCCACGTCGTGTGCAGCCGCGCCCGGATGGGTGACGGGCCCAGCGTCGGCCTCGGCCCCGTCGGGGTCCTCCCGGGGCACCAGGGGGAGGGGATCGGGTCCGCGCTCGTCGCGGCCGTCCTCGTCACCGCCGACCAGCTCGGCGAGCCGGCGGTCGTCCTCCTCGGCGACCCCGGCTGGTACGCCCACTTCGGCTTCGAGACCGCCTCCGACCTCGGCATCGGCTCTCCGGGGCCGTGGGAGGACAGCCACTTCCAGGTCCGCCGGCTGCGCGCCTGGAAGCCCGAGGACGCCGGCCCGTTCCGCTACGCCGCCGCGTTCGACCGCCTGCCGGGGTGACGGGGTGCCGGCGCCTCGGCAAGCGATTTGGAGCGCTTCCTGCAGGCCGGTATCCTTGAGAACCGTGTCTGGCTAGGACCAGGCCCTGGAGCCGAGACCATCCCCGCGAGGGCGTGGGACCGGCCTCGCCCACCTCTTGCCGGGCGCCCCGAACCGATCCTCAGCGAGGGTCAGCCATGGGGAGTGCAGGGAGGAGCACCCGGTGCGACACGCCCGACCTCGGGGGTCGAGCACCGGACACACAAGGAGTGGCGGCACCGTTGCCGCCGCATCGACCAGACAGCAAAGGAACCAGGTTGCCTACCATCAACCAGCTGGTGCGCAAGGGCCGGCAGGACAAGACCACCAAGGTCAAGACCCCTGCCCTCAAGGGCTCTCCGCAGCGCCGTGGTGTGTGCACCCGCGTGTACACGACCACCCCCAAGAAGCCGAACTCCGCCCTCCGCAAGGTCGCCCGCGTGCGCCTCACGAGCGGCATCGAGGTCACCGCCTACATCCCCGGTGTCGGC
>NZ_JBKOFW010000011.1:68308-89712 GCF_046764005.1 Oryzobacter faecalis
CCGCTACAAGATCATCCGTGGCGCCCTCGACACCCAGGGCGTGAAGAACCGTCAGCAGGCCCGCAGCCGCTACGGCGCGAAGAAGGGTAAGGCCTGATGCCTCGCAAGGGACCCGCTCCGAAGCGGCCGCTCGTCGTCGACCCCGTCTACGCCAGCCCCCTGGTGACCTCGCTCGTCAACAAGGTGCTCCTCGACGGCAAGAAGTCGATCGCCGAGACCATCGTCTACGGCGCCCTCGAGGGCTGCCGCGAGAAGACCGGCACCGACCCGGTCCAGACGCTCAAGCGCGCGCTCGACAACATCCGCCCGACCCTCGAGGTCAAGTCCCGCCGCGTCGGCGGTGCGACCTACCAGGTCCCGGTCGAGGTCAAGCCGAACCGCGCGACGACCCTGTCGCTGCGCTGGCTCGTCGGCTACTCGCGCCAGCGTCGCGAGAAGACGATGACCGAGCGCCTCATGAACGAGATCCTCGACGCCTCCAACGGGCTCGGCGCCGCTGTCAAGCGCCGCGAGGACACGCACAAGATGGCCGAGTCGAACAAGGCCTTCGCGCACTACCGCTGGTGACCCGAGTCCCCGGCGCGCCCGCCACGAGCGGGGCGCGCCGGGGGACCGGTCGCTCGCACCGCCGCGCACCCGAAACCGCACACACCGCGAACGAGACGAGAACACGAACGTGGCACAGGACGTCCTGACGGACCTCAACAAGGTCCGCAACATCGGCATCATGGCGCACATCGACGCCGGCAAGACGACGGCGACGGAGCGCATCCTCTTCTACACCGGCGTCAACCGGAAGATGGGCGAGACGCACGACGGCGCCTCGACCACCGACTGGATGGAGCAGGAGAAGGAGCGGGGGATCACCATCACCTCCGCCGCCGTCACCTCCTTCTGGGAGGGGTCGCAGATCAACATCATCGACACCCCCGGCCACGTCGACTTCACCGTCGAGGTCGAGCGCTCCCTGCGCGTCCTCGACGGCGCCGTCGCGGTGTTCGACGGCAAGGAGGGCGTCGAGCCCCAGTCCGAGACCGTCTGGCGCCAGGCCGACAAGTACAACGTCCCCCGCATCTGCTTCGTCAACAAGATGGACAAGCTCGGCGCGGACTTCTACTTCACGGTCGACACCATCAAGGACCGCCTCGGCGCGGAGCCGCTCGTGCTCCAGCTCCCGATCGGCGCCGAGAACGACTTCGTCGGCGTCGTCGACCTCATCTACCGCCGTGCGCTCGTGTGGCCCGGCGACGCCAAGGGTGACGTCACCATGGGCGCGAAGTACGAGATCCAGGAGATCCCGGCCGACCTCGCCGACAAGGTCGAGGAGTACCGCCACCACCTCATCGAGCGCGTCGCCGAGTCCGACGACGCCCTCATGGAGAAGTACCTCGAGGGCGGCGAGCTCAGCCCCGAGGAGATCAAGGCCGGCATCCGCAAGCTGACGATCGCCTCCGAGGTCTACCCGGTCCTGTGCGGCTCGGCGTTCAAGAACCGCGGCGTGCAGCCGATGCTCGACGCCGTCGTCGACTACCTCCCCTCGCCCCTCGACGTCCCCGCCATGGAGGGCCACGCCCCCGGCAACGAGGACGAGAAGGTCGTGCGCCGGCCTAGCAAGGACGAGCCCTTCTCGGCGCTGGCGTTCAAGGTCGCGACGCACCCGTTCTTCGGCACACTCACCTTCATCCGGGTCTACTCCGGCCACATCACCGCGGGTACCCAGGTGCTCAACTCGACCAAGGTGAAGAAGGAGCGCATCGGGAAGCTGTTCCAGATGCACGCCAACAAGGAGAACCCCGTCGGGGACGCCCTCGCGGGCCACATCTACGCCGCCATCGGCCTGAAGGCCACGACCACCGGTGACACCCTGTGTGACATCGACAGCCCGGTCGTCCTCGAGTCGATGACGTTCCCGGAGCCGGTCATCCAGGTCGCCATCGAGCCCAAGACCAAGGGCGACCAGGAGAAGCTCGGCACCGCGATCCAGAAGCTCGCCGAGGAGGACCCGACCTTCCAGGTGCACCTCGACGAGGACACCGGCCAGACGATCATCGCCGGCATGGGCGAGCTCCACCTCGACATCCTCGTCGACCGCATGCGGCGCGAGTTCAAGGTCGAGGCGAACGTCGGCAAGCCGCAGGTCGCCTACCGCGAGACCATCAAGCGCTCGATCGACAAGTACGACTACACCCACAAGAAGCAGACGGGTGGGTCGGGCCAGTTCGCGAAGGTCCAGATCGCGCTCGAGCCGCTCGACACGGCCGAGGGCGAGCTCTACGAGTTCGACAACAAGGTCACGGGTGGTCGCGTCCCGCGCGAGTACATCCCGTCGGTCGACGCCGGCATCCAGGACGCCATGCAGTACGGCGTGCTCGCGGGCTACCCGCTCGTCGGCATCAAGGCCACGCTCCTCGACGGTGCGTACCACGACGTCGACTCCTCGGAGATGGCGTTCAAGATCGCCGGCTCCATGGCGCTCAAGGAGGCCGTCCGCAAGTGCGAGCCGGTCCTCCTCGAGCCGATGATGGCCGTCGAGGTCCGCACGCCCGAGGACTACATGGGCGACGTCATCGGCGACATCAACTCCCGCCGTGGCCACATCCAGGCCATGGAGGACATCAGCGGAGCCAAGGTCGTCCGCGGCCTCGTCCCGCTGTCGGAGATGTTCGGGTACGTCGGTGACCTCCGGTCCAAGACCCAGGGTCGCGCGAACTACTCGATGGAGTTCGACTCCTACGCCGAGGTCCCCAAGTCGGTGGCCGAGGAGATCGTCAAGAAGACGCGAGGCGAGTGACCGCTAGACTGGTCGCTGGTCTCGATCCGAGAAGCATTCCAACCAACCCCCGAAGACGACGCCACGTCCTGCCCGGTCGTAAAGGCGTTTCACCAGAAGAGTCCTGAGGAGGACATCAAGTGGCGAAGGCAAAGTTCGAGCGGACCAAGCCGCACGTCAACATCGGCACCATCGGTCACATCGACCACGGTAAGACGACGCTGACGGCTGCGATCTCCAAGGTCCTGCACGACAAGTACCCGGACCTGAACCCGCAGTTCGCGTTCGAGGACATCGACAAGGCGCCCGAGGAGAAGCAGCGCGGTATCACCATCTCCATCGCGCACATCGAGTACCAGACCGAGGGCCGGCACTACGCCCACGTCGACTGCCCGGGTCACGCCGACTACGTGAAGAACATGATCACGGGTGCGGCGCAGATGGACGGCGCGATCCTCGTGGTCGCCGCCACCGACGGCCCGATGCCGCAGACGAAGGAGCACGTCCTCCTGGCCCGCCAGGTCGGCGTCCCCTACATCGTCGTCGCGCTGAACAAGGCCGACATGGTCGACGACGAGGAGATCCTCGAGCTCGTCGAGATGGAGGTCCGTGAGCTCCTCTCGGACTACGAGTTCCCGGGCGACGACCTGCCGGTCGTCAAGGTCTCGGCGCTCAAGGCCCTCGAGGGCGACGCCGAGTGGGGCCAGACCGTCCTCGACCTCATGGACGCCGTCGACACCTACATCCCCGAGCCGGAGCGCGAGACGGACAAGCCGTTCCTCATGCCCGTCGAGGACGTCTTCACGATCACCGGTCGTGGCACCGTCGTCACCGGTCGCATCGAGCGCGGCATCCTCAAGGTCAACGAGGAGGTCGAGATCGTCGGCATCCACACCGGCCCGCCGACCAAGACCACCGCCACCGGCATCGAGATGTTCCGCAAGCTCCTCGACGAGGGTCGCGCGGGCGAGAACGTCGGCCTGCTCCTCCGCGGCATCAAGCGCGAGGACGTCGAGCGCGGCCAGGTCGTCGTCAAGCCGGGGTCGATCACCCCGCACACCGAGTTCGACGCGAACGTCTACATCCTGTCCAAGGACGAGGGTGGCCGTCACACGCCGTTCTACGACAACTACCGTCCGCAGTTCTACTTCCGGACCACCGACGTCACCGGCGTCGTGCACCTCCCCGAGGGCACCGAGATGGTCATGCCCGGTGACAACACCGAGATGTCCGTCGAGCTCATCCAGCCGATCGCCATGGAGGAGGGCCTGCGCTTCGCCATCCGCGAGGGCGGCCGCACCGTCGGCGCCGGCCGGGTCACCAAGATCAACAAGTGACCTGACGCCGGGTCGCCCCGGCAGCCTGTCGAAGGGCCCGCACCCCCAGCAGGGGGTGCGGGCCCTTCGCCGTCGTCAGGTGGTGGCGGCGAGCCACTCCTCCCGGGTCAGCTCGGCGAGCCACTCGCCCTCCTCGGCGCCGGGGAGGGGGTCGTCCCACTCGCGGTGCTCGATGCCGGTGTGCCGCAGCCCGATCTTCGCCATGACGGCGCGGCTCGCGAGGTTGACGGCCATCGTCTCGGCCACGACCCGGTCCAGGCCGACCGTGCCGAACCCGTGGTCGAGGACGGCCCGCGCGCCCTCGGTGGCCAGCCCGCGGCCCCACGCCCACGGGTGCAGGCGCCACCCGATCTCGCCCAGCCCCGGTCCCTCCGGGGTGAGCAGCCACCAGCCGACGAAGCGGCCGTGCTCGAGGCCGACCCAGTAGCCCAGGCCCATCGCGTCGTGCGCCGGGTCGAGCCGGGCGAACGTGCGGTCACGGACGTCGTCGGCGGTGCGCGGGCGGTCGAGGAAGCGCATGACCTCGGGGTCCGCGTCGAGGGCCTCGAGGTCGGGGAGGTCGTCCCACGTGAGCGGGCGCAGGACGAGGCGGTCGGTCTCGAGGACCGGACGTCCGCGCGGCGGGCGGCGGGGGGTCATGCCGGGGACGCTACGCCAAGAGGAGCGGGACCTCCCGGTCCTGCACGGCCCGGCTGCGGCGTGCAGGGGGTGGGCCGTTGACGGCCACCGGGCGCAGTGCTTGGGTCGGACCGTGGCCCGAACCCGTGAGGCCGACTACCTCGTCGTCGGCGCCGGCGCGACCGGGATGGCGTTCACCGACGCGCTCGTCACCCGTGCCGACGTCCGGGTCGTCGTCGTCGACCGGCGCGAGGGCCCGGGCGGCCACTGGCGGGCGGCCTACCCCTTCGTCCGGCTGCACCAGGCGTCGCAGTTCTACGGCGTGGCCTCGACGATGCTCGGCAGTGGGGCGGTCCAGACCGAGGGCCCCGAGGCGGGCCTGCACCAGCGGGCCGACCGCGCGACGATCTGCGCCTACTACGACGACGTGCTGGCGCGGCACGTGGACTCCGGGAGGGTCGAGCTGCTCGCCGGGCACGAGCACGTCGGAGGGGGCCGCGTCCGGTCGCTGTCGACCGGGGAGACGGTCCAGGTCACCGGGCGAGCCGCACCCGTCCGGCTGGTCGACGCGCGCTACCGCTCGCCGGTGATCCCCGCCGAGAGCGAGCGCCGCTACGCCGTCGCCGACGACGCCCGGGTCGTCCCGGTCAACGCGCTCGCCGACGTCGCCGACGCCCCGCACGCCGCCGTCCTCGGCTCGGGCAAGACGGCGACCGACGCGATCGTCCACCTGCTCGGCCGGGGCATGGATCCCGACGCCATCACCTGGGTCCGACCGCGCGAGCCGTGGATGCTCGACCGCGCCCGGATCCAGCCCGACCCGGCCATCTTCCTCGCGATGGTCGCCGACCTCATGGACGCCGCGTCGCGCGCCGTCACCCTCGACCGGCTCTTCGAGGACCTCGAGGAGTCGGGGACCATGCTCCGTATCGACCGTTCGCGGACCCCGACGATGGCGAAGGCGCCCACCCTCGGCCGGTGGGAGCTCGACCTGCTCCGCAGTGTCGAGCACGTCGTCCGCCTCGGCCACGTCCGGTCCGCCCACCGTGACCGTCTCGAGCTCGACGACGGCGCCGTGTCGCTCCCGCCGGGTGCCGTCGTCGTCGACTGCGCGGCCGACGGGCTCCCGGACCGACCGACCGTCCCGGTGTGGACGCCGGAGGTGATCACCCCGCAGCCGATCCGTGCCGGCTTCCCGTGCTTCGGTGCGGCGCTGGTCGGCCACGTGGAGGGCTCGGGCCGCGAGGACGCCGAGAAGAACCGGCTGTGCGCACCCACCGAGTTCGGCAACTCGCTGCGCCAGTGGGCGCGGATGACCGTCGACGGTGCGCGGAGCTCGGCGGTGTTCATGGCGGCCCCGGACATCGCCGCATGGGTCGCGTCCAACCCGCTCAACCCCTCGAGGGTGGCACCCTCCGACGCCGGCCGGCCCGAGGTCCGGGCCGCGCTCGACCGGGTCCGGGAGCACAGCCCCGCCGGCATCGCCCGCCTCGACGCCCTGGCGCGCGGGGAGGACCTCGCGCCGTAGGGGACGATGGGCGTCGTGCCCCTCAAGGACGTCCTCGCCGCCACCGCCGTCATGGTCATCTGGGGCGCGAACTTCGTCGTCATCGACTGGGGTCTGCAGGACGTCCCGCCGCTCGTGTTCGTCGCGCTGCGCTTCGCCGTGGTCCTCCTCGCCCTCCCGTTCGTCCCGCGCCCGGACGCGCCGCTGCACCGCGTCCTCCTCGTGGGTGCGGCCATGAGCCTGGGCCAGTTCGGCCTCCTCTACACCTCGCTCGCCGTGGGGATGCCGCCCGGTCTGGCCTCGCTCGTCCTGCAGCTCCAGGCGGTCGTCACCGTCGTCGTCGCGGCGGCCGTCCTCGCCGAGCGCCCGGCGCTGTTCCAGTGGGTCGGCGTGGGCCTGGGACTGGTCGGCCTCGGTGTCGTCGCCCTCGGACGTGGGGGAGCCGTGCCGCTCGTCGCGCTCGTCCTGTGCGTCGGGGCCGCGGTCTCGTGGGCCACCGGCAACGTCCTCGTCCGCCGCCTCGGGGTCCCCGGTGGGCTGGGCCTCGTCGTCTGGTCGGCGCTCGTCGTGCCCCTTCCCCTCCTCGGTCTGTCCCTCCTCGTCGACGGACCGGCCGCCGTGGGGCACGCCCTCACCCACCTCGGCGCCGCCGCCTGGCTGTCGACCGCGTACACGGCGGTGCTCGCCTCCTTCGTGGGGTACGGCATCTGGAACCGGCTGCTCGAGCGCCACCCCGCGTCGGAGGTCGCCCCGTTCACGCTCCTCGTCCCACCCGTCGGCCTCCTCGCCGCGTGGCTCGTCACGGGGGAGCGGCTCACCCCGACCGCGCTCGCCGGCGGTGCGCTGCTCGTCGCCGGCGTCGTCCTCGTCACGCTCGGTCGCCGCCTCGGCCTCAGGTGGCGGCGACGGGCCGGACGCTCGGAGCCGGGCGACGCACCGGTGGGGGAGCCCACGGGCAACGGGTCGGTGGCGGGCGGGGTGCGCAACGGCTGAGGTGGGTAGGGACGGGGGTGGAGCGGTGAGCCTCGCGCGCCCACCGCCGGTCCGTACCCGTCCCGACCCCGTCCCGACCCTGAGGAGCCCGGTGCCCGAGTCCGACGTCATCGCCGGCCGCTACCGCACCCTGCGCCCCATCGGTGCCGGGGGCATGGGAGTCGTGTGGCTGGCCCACGACGAGCGACTCGGCCGGGACGTCGCCGTCAAGCGCCTGCACGCGCGCGCCACCGCTGCCGACGAGGACGCGCGCGTCGCCTCCCAGCGCGCGCTGCGCGAGGCCCGGATCACCGCCCGGCTGCACCACCCGCACGCGGTCGGGGTCTTCGACGTCGTCGAGCACGAGGGACAGCCGTGCCTCGTCATGGAGTACGTCCCCTCGACGAGCCTGGCCGAGCTCGCGGCCACCGCGGGCGGGCCCGACGTGGCGGAGGTGGCCCGGATCGGGGCCGAGGTCGCCTCGGCGCTCGCGGCGGCGCACGAGCTGGGCATCGTCCACCGCGACGTCAAGCCCGCGAACGTCCTCATCGCCCCCGACGGCACCGCGAGGATCAGCGACTTTGGGATCGCCCACGCGCTCGGGGACGCCTCGCTCACCTCGACCGGCCTCGTCACCGGGACCCCGGCCTACCTGGCCCCGGAGGTCGCCCGGGGCGAGCGCTCCACGCCCGCCTCCGACGTCTTCTCCCTCGGCGCGACGCTCTACACCGTCCTCGAGGGCGAGCCCCCGTTCGGCACCCACGAGAACGCGATGGCGGTGCTGCACCGCGTCGCCTCGGGGCACGTCCGGGCCCCCCGGGCCTCGGGGCGGCTGACCCCCCTGCTGACCGACATGCTGGCTCCCTCACCGGCCGCGCGGCCGGCGATGGCCGAGGTCGCCGCCGCGCTGTCCGACGTCGCCGCGCTCGCCGCCGCGGCGGACCCGGCCGCCGACGGGCCCGCCGCGGCCGCCGGGGTCGCTGCCGCGACCGTCCCGGTGGAGGAGGGCGACCTGCTGGCGGGCTTCCGGGAGGAGGGGCCCGCGACCACCGCTCCCGAGGTCCCGGTGCGGCGCCGCCGCGGCAGGCTGCTGGTCGTCCTGGCGTCCCTCCTGGTCGCCGCCGGCGTCTGGGCCCTGGTGGCCCAGCGCGCCGACGAGCCGCGGGCCTCGGGGCCGACGAGCACGCCGGCCCCCACGAGGTCCTCGCCCGCCGTGTCGCCGACGACGTCCCCGCCCACGTCGCCCACCGCGACCGCCACCCCTTCGCCGACGCCCTCGCCCAGCCGCACGCCCGCGCGTTCGCCCGACCCCTCGGGCGGGGCGCCCAGCGCCGGCCAGCTGAGCACGGCGCTGCGCGACTACTACGCCCTCCTCCCGGGCGACGTCGACGCCGGCTACGCGCTGCTCACCGACCGCTACCGCCGCACGACCGCGGGCAGCCGCGCCTCGTACGCCGCCTTCTGGTCCGACATCGAGCGGGTCCGGGTGTCACGCGTGGGCGCCACCGCCCCCGACGCCGTCACGGCGACCCTCACCTACGACTTCGCGGACGGCCGCACCGTGGTCGAGCGGACGTCCTACCGGCTCGTCCGCGACGACGGGGTGCTCAAGATCGACCGGTCGTCCGTGCTGTCCAGCACCGGGGGCTGATGCCGGGGCCGCGACGCGCCACGGTCCGGGAGGTGCCGCCCGCCTGAGCCGCCCGGGTGTATCGCCCGATTTGGAGGGCCGTGCCGACCTCTGGCACACTGTTCAGGTTGCTTGGCGCGTGCCGGAACCCGAAGTCGGGGGTCGGCGCCCACCGCGACGAGGTCACGAACCGCCGGATGGTCGGCGGGGCGGCTCGGTTCGCGAAGAGTCAGGCCCCGGTCCCACCTGGGACAACTCGATCCTCCGGTCGCGATGCGGGAAACCGCGCCGCTCCGGGTGCGGAGCAAGGGCGACACGCCCGACCGCGGGGGTCGGAGGTCCGCACCTGGGACCGGCACAAGACAGATGGACGGCGAGAGAGAGACGGAACGTCAGATGGCGGGACAGAAGATCCGCATCCGCTTGAAGTCGTATGACCACGAGGTCATCGACAGCTCGGCGCGCAAGATCGTGGACACGGTCACCCGTGCCGGCGCGACCGTGGTCGGCCCCGTGCCGCTGCCGACGGAGAAGAACGTCTTCTGCGTCATCCGGTCGCCCCACAAGTACAAGGACAGCCGCGAGCACTTCGAGATGCGCACCCACAAGCGCCTCATCGACATCATCGACCCGACGCCGAAGGCCGTCGACTCGCTGATGCGTCTCGACCTCCCGGCTGACGTCAACATCGAGATCAAGCTCTGAGGCTGACGACATGACCACCACTGCCACCAAGACCCAGAAGGGCCTGCTCGGCACCAAGCTCGGGATGACCCAGGTGTGGGACGAGACGAACCGTCTCGTGCCCGTCACCGTCATCCAGGCCGGCCCCAACGTCGTGACCCAGGTCCGCGACGCCGACACCGACGGCTACGCCGCCGTCCAGCTCGGCTACGGCGCGATCGACCCGCGCAAGGTCACCAAGCCGCTCACCGGCCACTTCGACAAGGCCGGCGTCACCCCGCGCCGCTTCCTCATCGAGGTGCGTACCGCCGACGCCGCCGAGTACACCCTCGGCCAGGAGGTCGGCCCGGACACCTTCGAGGTCGGCCAGGAGGTCGACGTCACCGGCCGCACCAAGGGCAAGGGCTTCGCGGGCGTCATGAAGCGTCACGGCTTCAAGGGCGTCTCGGCCTCCCACGGTGCGCACCGCAACCACCGCAAGCCCGGCTCGATCGGCGGGTGTGCCACCCCCGGTCGCGTCTTCAAGGGCATGCGCATGGCCGGCCGCATGGGCGGCGTGCGCCAGACCACCCAGAACCTCACGATCCACGCCGTGGACGCGGAGAAGGGCCTGCTGCTCGTCAAGGGTGCCGTTCCCGGCCCCCGCGGCGCGGTCGTCCTCGTGCGCTCGGCTGCGAAGGGGGCGTGACCCGCATGGCCACCAAGACCCTGAAGGTCGAGCTCCCCGCGGAGATCTTCGACGTCCAGACCAACGTCCCGCTGATCCACCAGGTCGTCGTCGGCCAGCTCGCGGCCGCGCGCCAGGGCACGCACGCGACGAAGACCCGTGGTGAGGTCCGTGGTGGCGGTCGCAAGCCGTACCGCCAGAAGGGCACCGGGCGCGCCCGCCAGGGCTCGACCCGCGCGCCGCAGTTCGCCGGCGGTGGCACCGTCCACGGCCCGCAGCCGCGCGACTACGCCCAGCGGACCCCCAAGAAGATGAAGGCCGCCGCCCTGCGCGGTGCCCTCTCCGACCGGGCCCGCCACGACCGCGTTCACGTCGTCGAGTCGATCGCCACCGGCGACGCGCCGTCGACCAAGGACGCCAAGGCGCTGTTCGCCGGCCTGACCGAGCGCAAGAACCTGCTCGTCGTGCTCGACCGCACCGACCTCGTGTCGCTGAAGTCGGTCCGCAACCTCGCGGACGTGCACGTCCTGGCCGTCGACCAGCTCAACACCTACGACGTGCTCTGCGCCGACGACGTGGTGTTCACCAAGGCCGCGTTCGAGACCTTCACGGGCACCGAGGTCGCCGCGGAGAAGCCGGCCAAGAAGGCTCCGGCCAAGAAGGCCGCCGCCAAGGCTGATGGGGAGGACGAGAAGTGAGCCAGGGCAAGAACCCCCGCGACATCCTGATCGCGCCGGTCGTGTCCGAGAAGTCGTACGGGCTCCTCGACGAGGGCAAGTACACCTTCGTCGTCGACCCGCGCTCGAACAAGACCGAGATCAAGATCGCCGTCGAGCAGGTGTTCGGCGTCAAGGTCGACTCCGTCCACACGCTGAACCGCAAGGGCAAGGCCCGTCGCACGCGGTTCGGCATCGGCAGGCGCAAGGACACCAAGCGCGCGATCGTCACCCTCCGCGAGGGCTCGATCGACATCTTCGGCAGCGCCGGCGCCTGAGGAAGCTGAGGACTGACACACCATGGGTATTCGTAAGTACAAGCCGACGACGCCGGGGCGTCGCGGGTCGAGCGTGGCCGACTTCGTCGAGGTCACCCGCTCCACCCCCGAGAAGTCCCTCGTCCGCCCGCTGACCAAGAGCGGTGGCCGCAACAACAACGGCCGCATCACCACCCGTCACATCGGTGGTGGCCACAAGCGTGCGTACCGCGTCATCGACTTCCGTCGCCACGACAAGGACGGCATCCCGGCGAAGGTCGCTCACATCGAGTACGACCCCAACCGCACCGCCCGCATCGCGCTGCTGCACTACGCCGACGGCGAGAAGCGCTACATCCTGGCCCCCAAGGGCCTCGAGCAGGGCATGCCGGTCGAGAACGGCCCCTCGGCCGACATCAAGCCCGGCAACAGCCTGCCGCTGCGCAACATCCCGACCGGTACGGTCATCCACGCCGTCGAGCTCAAGCCCGGTGGTGGTGCGAAGATCGCCCGCTCGGCCGGTGTCCGCGTGCAGCTCGTCGCCAAGGACGGCCCCTACGCGCAGCTGCGCATGCCGTCCGGTGAGATCCGCAACGTCGACGTGCGCTGCCGCGCCACCGTCGGCGAGGTCGGCAACGCCGAGCAGTCGAACATCAACTGGGGCAAGGCCGGCCGCATGCGCTGGAAGGGCAAGCGCCCGACCGTCCGCGGTGTCGTGATGAACCCCGTCGACCACCCGCACGGTGGTGGTGAGGGCCGCACCAGCGGTGGCCGCCACCCGGTGTCGCCCTGGGGCAAGCCCGAGGGTCGTACCCGCCGTCCCGGCAAGCCGAGCGACAAGCTCATCGTCCGTCGCCGGCGTACCGGCAAGAAGCGCTGAGGAGCCTGACACATGCCTCGTAGCCTGAAGAAGGGCCCCTTCATCGACGACCACCTCCAGAAGAAGGTGGACGTCCAGAACGAAGCGGGTACCAAGAACGTCATCAAGACCTGGTCGCGCCGGTCGGTCATCTCGCCCGACATGCTCGGCCACACCCTCGCCGTGCACGACGGCCGCAAGCACGTCCCGGTGTTCGTCACCGAGGCGATGGTCGGCCACAAGCTCGGCGAGTTCGCACCGACCCGCACCTTCAAGGGTCACGTGAAGGACGACAAGAAGGGGCGTCGTCGCTGATGTCCGAGAACAGCACCCTCGAGGCGCGGGCGATCGCCCGTCACGTCCGGGTCGCGCCGATGAAGGCGCGCCGGGTCGTCGACCTCATCCGCGGCAAGAACGCCGTGGAGGCCGTGTCGGTCCTGCGCTTCGCCCCGCAGAGCGCGGCCGAGCCGGTCCGCAAGGTCCTCGAGTCCGCCATCGCCAACGCGCGGGTCAAGGCCGACCAGGTCGCCGAGCGCTTCGACGAGCGCGAGCTCGTCGTCTCCTCGGCCATGGTCGACGAGGGCCCCACCATGAAGCGTTTCCGTCCGCGGGCCCAGGGCCGCGCCGGTCGGATCAACAAGCGCACGAGCCACATCACCGTGGTCGTCGCCCCCAAGCCCACCAAGAACGGAGGCACTCGCTGATGGGCCAGAAGGTCAACCCGCACGGCTTCCGTCTCGGGATCACGACGGAGCACAAGAGCCGCTGGTTCGCCGACTCCACCAAGGAGGGTCAGCGCTACCGCGACTACGTCAAGGAGGACGTGGCGATCCGCAAGCTCATGTCCGAGGGCATGGACCGCGCCGGTATCGCCCGCGTCGACATCGAGCGCACGCGTGACCGCGTCCGCGTCGACATCCACACGGCACGTCCCGGCATCGTCATCGGCCGCCGCGGCGCCGAGGCCGACCGCATCCGCGGCGAGCTCGAGAAGCTCACCGGCAAGCAGGTCCAGCTGAACATCCTCGAGGTCAAGAACCCCGAGCAGGAGGCCCAGCTCGTCGCGCAGGGCATCGCCGAGCAGCTGAGCGCCCGCGTCTCGTTCCGCCGCGCCATGCGCAAGGGCATGCAGTCCGCCACCCGCGCCGGCGCCAAGGGCATCCGCGTCCAGGTCTCCGGTCGCCTCGGCGGCGCCGAGATGAGCCGCACCGAGTTCTACCGCGAGGGTCGCGTCCCGCTGCACACCCTCCGCGCGAACATCGACTACGGCTTCTACGAGGCCAAGACCACCTTCGGTCGCATCGGCGTCAAGGTGTGGATCTACAAGGGCGACCTCACCGCGCGTGAGCTCGCGGCCCAGCAGGCCACCGCGCCGCGCCAGGGCCGTGGCCCGCGTCGTGACGGCGCCGACCGTCCGGCTCGCGCCCGCCGCACCGATGCCCCGGCCCAGGCCGAGGGCACCGTCGAGGCGCCGGCCGCTGCCAGCACCGAGGAGTCCTGACCATGCTGATTCCCCGTCGAGTCAAGCACCGCAAGCAGCACCACCCGGGTCGCTCGGGCGCTGCCAAGGGCGGTACGACCATCGCGTTCGGCGACTACGGCATCCAGGCCCTCGAGCCCGCCTACGTCACCAACCGCCAGATCGAGTCCGCGCGTATCGCGATGACCCGATACATCAAGCGTGGCGGAAAGGTCTGGATCAACATCTACCCGGACCGCCCGCTGACCAAGAAGCCGGCCGAGACCCGCATGGGCTCCGGTAAGGGTTCGCCCGAGTGGTGGATCGCCAACGTCAAGCCGGGTCGTGTCATGTTCGAGCTCTCCGGTGTGCCGGAGGACGTCGCACGCGAGGCCATGCGCCTCGCGATGCACAAGCTGCCGATGAAGTGCCGCTTCGTCCGGCGTGAGGGTGGTGACTTCTGATGGCAGTCGGTTCCAAGGACCTGACCTCCAAGGAGCTGCGTGGCCTCGACGACGACCGTCTCGTCGACGAGCTCCGCAAGGCCAAGGAGGAGCTGTTCAACCTCCGGTTCCAGTCGGCCACGGGCCAGCTGGACAACCACGGGCGGCTGCGCGCCGTCCGCAAGGACATCGCCCGCATCTACACCGAGATGCGCGAGCGTGAGCTCGGCATCGGTGCGAAGGGTGAGGCCAAGTGAGCACGACGAAGAAGGATGAGACCGTGACCGACGCCGTCGCGCGCAACGACCGCAAGACCCGCCAGGGCTACGTCGTCAGCGACAAGATGGACAAGACCGTCGTCGTCGAGGTCGAGGACCGCGTCAAGCACGCGCTCTACGGCAAGGTCATGCGCCGCTCGACCAAGGTCAAGGCGCACGACGAGGCCAACGCTGCCGGCGTCGGCGACCGTGTCCTCATCATGGAGACCCGCCCGCTCAGCGCCACCAAGCGCTGGCGCGTCGTGGAGATCCTCGAGAAGGCCAAGTAAGCCCCGGTTCGGCCAGGCTCCGCTGCCTCGCGGCGGAGAACCAGCACGACGTATAGGAGATAAGACAAGTGATCCAGCAGGAGTCGCGACTGCGCGTCGCCGACAACACCGGTGCCAAGGAGATCCTGTGCATCCGTGTTCTCGGCGGCTCGGGTCGCCGGTATGCCGGCATCGGCGACACCATCGTCGCCACCGTCAAGGACGCCATCCCCGGCGGCAACGTCAAGAAGGGTGACGTCGTCAAGGCGGTCGTCGTCCGCACCAAGAAGGAGCGTCGCCGCGCCGACGGTTCCTACATCAAGTTCGACGAGAACGCCGCCGTCATCCTCAAGAACGACGGCGACCCGCGTGGCACCCGCATCTTCGGCCCCGTGGGCCGCGAGCTGCGCGAGAAGCGCTTCATGAAGATCATCAGCCTCGCCCCGGAGGTGCTCTGAGCCATGGCGTCGATGAAGATCAAGAAGGGCGACACCGTCCACGTGCTGTCCGGCAAGGACAAGGGCCAGACCGGCAAGGTCATCGCGGTCAACCGTGAGACCGGTCGCGTCACCGTCGAGGGTGTCAACCGCGTCACGCGGCACACCAAGGCCGGCCAGTCCTCGCGCGGCAGCCGCACCGGCGGGCTCGTCGTCCAGGAGGCGCCGATCCACGTGAGCAACGTGGCCGTCGTCGACCCGTCGGACAAGAAGCCGACCCGGATCAAGACCCGCGTCGAGACCGTCGAGCGTGACGGGCGCCAGAAGGCGACCCGCGTCCGCGTCGGCGCGCGCTCGGGCAAGGACCTGTGAGAGAGATGGCAGACACCGCAACGAAGCCGCGCCTGAAGGCGCGTTACCAGGACGAGATCAAGGGCGCCCTGCTCGAGCAGTTCGGTTACGCGAACGTCATGCAGGTCCCCGGTGTCGTCAAGGTCGTCGTCAACATGGGTGTCGGTGACGCCGCCAAGGACAGCAAGCTCATCGAGGGTGCCGTCCGCGACCTCACCGCCATCACCGGCCAGAAGCCGGTCGTGACCAAGGCCCGCAAGTCGATCGCCCAGTTCAAGCTGCGCGAGGGGATGCCGATCGGCACCCACGCGACGCTGCGCGGTGACCGCATGTGGGAGTTCCTCGACCGCCTCGTGTCCGTCGCCCTCCCGCGCATCCGTGACTTCCGCGGCCTGTCGCCGAAGCAGTTCGACGGTCGCGGCAACTACACCTTCGGCCTCACGGAGCAGTCGATGTTCCACGAGATCGACCAGGACCGGATCGACCGCGTCCGCGGGATGGACATCACGGTCGTCACGACCGCGACGAACGACGACGAGGGGCGCGCGCTGCTCAAGGCGCTCGGCTTCCCGTTCAAGGAGAACTGAGCACATGGCGAAGACTGCCCTTGTCAACAAGGCGAACAAGAAGCCGAAGTTCGCGGTCCGCGGGTACACGCGGTGCCAGCGCTGCGGCCGCCCGCACTCGGTGTACCGCAAGTTCGGCCTGTGCCGGATCTGCCTGCGGGAGATGGCCCACCGCGGCGAGCTCCCCGGTGTGACCAAGTCCAGCTGGTGAGCAGCGGGGGGCGGTCGGCGCCCGCGCCGGCCCTCCCCACCCGCCGCTCCACGCGGCACCCCCAGGAAAACAACCAGACCATCTACAGCGCAGGTCCGCCCGGCCCCGGCCGGGAGGAAACCGCACTGAGAGAGGGCGGAGAAGCCCAATGACCATGACCGACCCGATCGCGGACATGCTGACCCGCGTCCGGAACGCCAACTCGGCGCACAAGGACGCAGTCTCCATGCCGTTCTCGAAGCTCAAGAGCCACATCGCGGAGATCCTCGAGGCCGAGGGCTACATCGCGGGCTGGACCGTCGAGGACGCCGAGGTGGGCAAGACGCTCACCATCAACCTCAAGTACGGCCCCAACCGTGAGCGCTCGATCGCCGGCGTCCGCCGCGTGTCGAAGCCCGGCCTTCGCGTCTACGCCAAGTCCACCAACCTGCCCAAGGTTCTCGGTGGCCTCGGTGTCGCGATCATCTCGACGTCGTCCGGCCTGCTGACCGATCGTCAGGCCGCCAACAAGGGTGTGGGTGGGGAAGTCCTCGCCTACATCTGGTAAGGGGTAGCAGCCATGTCCCGCATCGGACGTCTCCCCGTCACCGTGCCCTCGGGCGTCGACGTCTCCGTCGACGGCCGGACCGTGAAGGTCAAGGGCCCCAAGGGCGAGCTCAGCCACGTCGTGGCCGAGCCGATCACCGTCGAGACCAACGACGGCGTCCTCGAGGTCAAGCGCCCCGACGACGCGCGTGAGTCGCGCTCGCTCCACGGCCTGACCCGCTCGCTCATCAACAACATGGTGCTCGGCGTCACCGAGGGCTACGAGAAGAAGCTCGAGATCCACGGCACCGGGTACCGCGTGCTCGCCAAGGGCTCCAACCTCGAGTTCGCCCTCGGCTACTCGCACTCCATCACCGTCGAGCCGCCGGCCGGCATCACCTTCGCGGTGGAGAACCAGACCCGGTTCTCGGTCCAGGGCATCGACAAGCAGCTCGTCGGCGAGGTCGCCGCGAACATCCGCAAGCTCCGCAAGCCCGACCCGTACAAGGGCAAGGGTGTCCGCTACGCGGGCGAGCAGATCCGCCGCAAGGTCGGAAAGGCTGGTAAGTAAGCCATGGCACTGATCGTCAAGCGCAGCAAGGGCAAGAGCGCCGCGCGCGGTCGTCGTCACTTCCGCGTCCGCAAGCAGGTCGCCGGTACGGCCGGGCGTCCCCGCCTCGTCGTGTCGCGGTCCGCGCGCCACGTCTTCGTCCAGGTCGTCGACGACACCGTCGGCAGGACGGTCGCGTCCGCCTCGACGATGGAGGCCGACGTCCGCACCTTCGACGGTGACAAGACCGCCAAGGCCAAGAAGGTGGGCGAGCTCGTCGCCGAGCGCGCGAAGAAGGCCGGCGTCGACGCCGTCGTCTTCGACCGCGGCGGCAACAAGTACCACGGTCGCGTCGCCGCCATCGCGGACGGCGCTCGGGAAGGCGGGCTGTCGCTGTGACCCACGCCAACCAGACCACCACTGTCGAGATGAGGAACATCTGATGCCAGGACCCCAGCGTCGAGGCACCGGGACCGCCGGCACCGCCGAGCGCGGAGAGCGCCGTGGCGACCGTCGCGACGACCGTCGTGGCGGCCGTGACTCCCGGGATGCCGAGAAGAGCCAGTACCTCGAGCGCGTCGTGACCATCAACCGCGTCGCGAAGGTCGTCAAGGGTGGCCGTCGCTTCAGCTTCACCGCCCTCGTCGTCGTCGGCGACGGTGACGGCACCGTGGGCGTCGGCTACGGCAAGGCCAAGGAGGTGCCCGCGGCGATCGCCAAGGGTGTCGAGGAGGCGAAGAAGCAGTTCTTCAAGGTCCCCCGCATCCAGGGCACGATCCCGCACCCCGTCCAGGGTGAGGCCGCCGCCGGTGTCGTCATGCTCCGCCCCGCCAGCCCCGGTACCGGTGTCATCGCCGGTGGCCCGGTCCGCGCGGTGCTCGAGTGCGCCGGCATCCACGACGTGCTGTCCAAGAGCCTCGGCTCGGACAACGCGATCAACATCGTCCACGCGACGGTCGAGGCCCTCAAGGGCCTCGAGCGTCCGGAGGCCGTCGCGGCTCGCCGTGGCCTCCCCGTGGACCAGGTCGCCCCCGCGGCGATGCTCCGGGCGCAGGCCGCCGGCATCGCCGAGGCGAAGGCGGGTGCGTGATGGCGCGGCTGAAGGTGACCCAGACCCGTTCGGAGATCGGTGGGAAGCAGAACCAGCGTGACACGCTGCGCTCCCTCGGTCTGAAGCGCATCGGCGACGTCGTCGTCAAGGAGGACCGTCCCGAGATCCGCGGGATGGTCCGGACGGTGACGCACCTCGTCGCCGTCGAGGAGGTTGAGTGATCATGGCCGACACCAAGAAGGCCGCTGCCAAGGCGGCGTCCGAGGGCGCCGCGGCGCTGAAGGTGCACCACCTGCGCCCGGCACCGGGTGCGAAGTCCGCCAAGATCCGCGTGGGTCGTGGTGAGGGTGGCAAGCGTGGCAAGACCGCCGGTCGCGGTACCAAGGGCACCAAGGCCCGGTACCAGGTGCCGGAGGGCTTCCAGGGCGGGACCACCCCGCTGCACATGCGGTTCCCGAAGCTGCGCGGCTTCAAGAACCCGTTCAAGACCGAGTACCAGGTCGTGAACCTCGACTGGCTCGCCACGCACTACCCCCAGGGTGGCGACGTGAGCATCGAGGACCTCGTGGCCAAGGGTGCGGTCCGCGACGGCGAGCTCGTCAAGGTGCTCGGCACCGGCGAGATCGCGGTGGCCGTCAACGTCACGGCCAACGCGTTCTCCGCGAGCGCCAAGCAGAAGATCGAGGCGGCGGGCGGCTCGGCGACGACCGCCTGACCACCCCTCATGACCACACGCCGCAGGGCCTGGTCCCGGGAGACCTCGGGAACCGGCCCTGCGGCGTGTGTCGTTCGGCCCTCGGTGACGGCAGCCGCCGCACCGACGGGTATCTTGTGACGGTTCGTTGACGACCGCGGCCCCACCCATCCGGCCGCACCCCTGGAGGACCTGTGCTCACCGCATTCGGCCGCGCGTTCAAGACGCCCGACCTGCGCAGGAAGCTGCTCTTCACGCTCGGCATCATCGTGGTCTACCGCCTCGGCGCCCACGTGCCCACCCCGGGCGTGAGCTACCCGCTCGTCCAGCGCTGCATCGAGGGCGCCGACAACAGCAACGGGCTCCTCGGGCTGGTCAACCTCTTCAGCGGCGGGGCACTGCTCCAGCTGTCGATCTTCGCGCTGGGGATCATGCCGTACATCACGGCGAGCATCATCGTCCAGCTGCTCACGGTCGTCATCCCGCGGTTCGAGGCCCTCAAGAAGGAGGGCCAGGCCGGGCAGTCGAAGATGACGCAGTACACGCGCTACCTCACGATCGCGCTGGCGGTCCTGCAGAGCTCGACGCTCATCACCTTCGCGCAGAACCCGCAGACGCTCTTCGGCAACCCCGCGTGCACGAACATCCTGTCCGACAACTCCGTCGTCACGATCCTCATCATGGTCCTCACGATGACGGCGGGAACCGGCATGATCATGTGGCTCGGTGAGCTCGTCACCGACAAGGGCGTCGGCAACGGGATGTCGCTCCTCATCTTCGTCTCGATCGCCTCGGGCTTCCCCGGCTCGCTGTGGGCGATCCAGCAGCGCTCGGGCTGGACCGTCTTCCTCGGGATCATCCTCATGGGCTTCGCCGTGATCGCCCTCGTGGTCTTCGTCGAGCAGAGCCAGCGGCGCATCCCCGTCCAGTACGCCAAGCGGATGGTCGGCCGCCGGGTCTACGGCGGCACCTCCACGTACATCCCGCTCAAGGTCAACATGGCCGGTGTCATCCCGGTGATCTTCGCCAGCTCGCTCATCGCGCTGCCCACCCTCGTGGCCCAGTTCAACACCAGCGCCGACGGCAACAACCCCGGCTGGGTCGACTGGATCAACGCCAACCTCGTCACCGGCGACAAGCCGCTCTACATGGCCCTGTACATCGGGCTCATCCTGTTCTTCACGTTCTTCTACGTGTCGATCACGTTCAACCCCACCGAGGTCGCCGACAACATGAAGAAGTACGGCGGCTTCATCCCGGGTATCCGCGCCGGGCGACCCACGGCCGAGTACCTCAACTACGTCCTGACCCGGATCACGGTGCCCGGCGCGATCTACCTCGCGCTCATCTCGCTCATCCCGCTCATCGCGCTGGTCCTCGTCGACGCCAACCAGAACTTCCCGTTCGGTGGCACCTCGATCCTCATCATCGTGGGCGTCGGCCTCGAGACGGTGAAGCAGATCGAGGCCCAGCTGCAGCAGCGTCACTACGAAGGGTTCCTCCGCTGATGCGACTGCTCATCCTCGGCCCGCCGGGTGCCGGCAAGGGCACCCAGGCGGCCCGGATCGCCGAGCACCTCGGCATCCCGGCGATCTCGACCGGGGACATCTTCCGCGCGAACATCAAGAACGAGACCGAGCTGGGCCTGCAGGTCAAGGACATCCTGGCCTCGGGTGGCTACGTCAGCGACGAGGTCACCAACGCCATCGTCGAGGACCGGCTCGCGCAGGAGGACGCCTCGAGCGGTTTCCTCCTCGACGGCTACCCCCGGACCCTGGCCCAGGTCGACGCGCTCGACGCGATGCTCGACGGCCACCCGCTCGACCGGGTGCTCGAGCTCACCGTCGACGAGGACGCCGTCGTCGCCCGGCTGCTGAAGCGAGCCGAGGTCGAGGGTCGCTCCGACGACTCGGACGAGGTCATTCGTGAGCGGATGGCCATCTACCACCGCGAGACCAGGCCGCTGTCCGACACCTACCGCGACCGGGGCATCCTCGTCGAGGTCGACGGCCTCGGCGAGGTCGACGAGGTCACCGCACGGATCCTCGCGGCGCTGTCCTGAGCGCCGACCGCAGCAGCATCTCGAACGGCCCCCGTCGCCTCGCGCGACGGGGGCCGTTCGGCGTCTCCGGGCGAGTGGAACCCACTGCGCGGCAGCCGATTTGGTCTTCGCCGAGGACGTCGTCTAGTGTTCTCGACGTCAGCCCGCGAGGGCGGAACGGACGCCAAGCGGCCAGCTCCTCCGGGAGCCGGCCCCAAGCAGGCCGGGCCCCAGGTTGGCACCCACCGTCCCGGTTTGGGACCGGCTCCCGAGGCTGGTAAGGTGGGGTCCCCGCCGAGATCCAAGCGCGATCGAGACCGGTGACCGCGAGAGCGGGCCGGATTTGACGCCCAAGCGTGGACGCGGGTACGTTCGACCGGTTGCCTTCTGGGAGACCGGAAGAGCACAGGACAGCAACACAAGCCCCGACGACGTGCTCGGAGACGAGCAGGTGGTTGGTGCGCGTCCGATCCTTGAGAACTCAACAGCGTGTCAAAAATCGATGCCAATACCTCGTCGCATCTTCTGCCTGG
>NZ_JBKOFW010000012.1:0-85257 GCF_046764005.1 Oryzobacter faecalis
TGGCGGTCCGGTCCTCGCTGACGGTCGGAGTCGTCTCGGCCGTCGCGGCAGCGGTCGAGATCGCACCGGCGGTCGAGGGCTCAGCGGGGGTCGCGGGCTCGGCGTCGACCGCGGGAGCCCGGTGGGTGATGGGGTCAGGCACGGGAGCGGTTGCAGGGACGGTGAGGGTGATGACGGTGGTGACCGTCGCCGACTGCATGACGAGGTCGATGAGGGCTTGGGCGCGGGCGCGGTCGATCCGGTCGTGCACCTTGTCGGTGACGAGCTGGTGGGCGCGGGTGTCGATCGCGGCCCACGCCTTCGCGGCGTCCTCGGAGGGGAACGACCCTTCCCACTGGTCCACGCCGGGCTCGCCGACGCGGCGGCGTAGCCCGCACTCCTGCCGGGCCCGGGCCGCTCGCTGGCGGAGCAGGTCGGGGCTGACCCTCGCGAGCAGCCGCCGCGTCCGGCGCCGCAGCTGGGTGCCGGTCTCGGACGCGAGGTGCTGACCGAGGGTGGCGATGACGGTCTCGGCGACCGGCGCCGGTGCCTCCTCCAGCTCGTGGGCGACGACCCCGGCGCGGTACCGGTCCAGGTCGCCGGTGCGCATCGCCGCGTGGAGCCCGCCCAGGCCGGTGCAGGCGGTGGTGCCGGGGTTGCCGTCGGCGGCCCACCGGAGCGCGTCGCGGACCCGGTCGCTGGCGTGGTTCGCGGTGACCTCCAGGGCCCCGGACACGACCGCGGCCGCGTCCAGGGCGACGTGACCGGGTGCCTTGTGGGTCTCGGCGTCGGTGCCGTCCTCGAGCGTGACCGGTTCGATCGCGGCCAGGGCGACGATCGCCTCGTCCTGCACCGCCGACACCGCGTTGACGACCTGCTGGCAGGAGCGGATCACCTCGGCCCACGCCTGGCGGGAACCCGAGGTCGGTGACGGCGCGGGGAGCGCAGCGAGCAGGGTCTGCGTGTCGTGCAGGAGGGTGAGCAGCTCGTTCGGATGCCCGGTGCGGCTGCTGGTCGCTGGTGTGGTGCTGCTCATGCTGTCCCCCTCCCCTGTACCTGCGAGCCTACCCGCCGACGACCGTTAGCACAAGTGTTCGATAGCCTCGAATGTGGATGACCCACAGCGGAATTCGCGCGGCGACCTGACGTCGGTGCGCGCCCTCCGCACCGCCCTGCGCCGGGCGAACGTGGGTGAGAATCGTCGGCCCAGCGACGATCTTCACCCACGTTCGCGGGGGGCGGGGAGGGGGGCGACGCGTCCAGGCCGTCTGTGGAGCAGGCCCGGCGCGAGGCGAGGTGGGCGGGTGCGCCCAGCGGGTGATGAGTGGACAGCGGAACCAAGCCGAGCGGGACTCCGCCCAGGCGCCTGTGAAGGCCGAGCGGAAGGCGAGGTGGGCGGTGCGCCCAACGGGTGGTGAGCCGGCAACGGAACCAAGCCGAGCGGGACGCCGCCCAGGCGCCTGTGAACGAGGCCGAGCGGAAGGCGAGGTGGGCGGTGCGCCCAGCGGGTGGTGAGCGGGCAAGGGGAGGACGCCCAGCGGGTGGTGAGCGGGCAAAGGGGAGGACGCCGAGCGTGACGGCGCCCAGGCGCCTGTGAAAGAGGCCGAGCGGAAGGCGAGAGGGACGGTGCGCCCAACGGGTGGTGAGCGGCAACCGAACGACGTCGAGCGGGATGCCCTCCGGGCGCCTGTGAAGGAGGCCGAGCGGCAGGCGAGGAGGGACGCGAGCGGCGACCCGCGTCATCATGACGGCCGGACGGCGGGAACCGCGTGACTCGGGGGGACCCGGGCGACCCGGCGGGAGCCGCGTGACTCGGCGGGAGCCGCGCGACTCGGCGGGACCCGGCGACTCGGCGGGAGCCGCGCGACCCGGCGCGTCCAGCGGCGCCGATGACCCGAGACACCGACGCACCGGAGCCGCCACTCGTCATCGGGTGCGGCGCCAGACCGACTCCTCGGTGCTCGGTCCCGGCTCCCACGGTGCGATCCACGGGCCGGTGCCCTCGCTCGGGTCGAGGACGCCCTCCTCGAGCCAGGTGAGGTCGCCCCCCAGCACGTCGGCGGCCAGACGGCGGTCGACGTCGTCGGAGTTGGTCCACAGCGAATCGAAGAGCACCTCGACCCGAAGCCGGGCCTGCGCACAGAACGCGTCAGCGAGCCGCTGCGCGGAGCGTCCCTGCTCGGGCGAGTCCTCCCGCAGCATCTGGGCCCGGACGCAGACGGCCGTCATCGCGAACAGCTCGGCGCCGATGTCGACGACGCGGCCGAGGAAGCGCTGGTGGTGCTCCATCGCGGCCTGCCAGCGCGACATCCCGTAGAACGTCTGGCGCGCGAGCCGGCGCGAGGACCGCTCGACATAGCGCAGGTGGCGGGCCAGGGGGCCGAACTCGGAGAACGCGGTCGGCACGGCGCCCGGTCCGGCGACGAGCTGCGGCAGCCACTTCGCGTAGAACCCGGACGCAGCGGCGGCAGCCCGGGCCTTGGCGGCGAGGTCGGCGTCGGCAGAGGCGAGCTCGCCCGCGGCCTCGAGGTGCTCGTCGACGGCCTCGCGCGCGATGAGGAGGTGCATGATCTCGCTCGAGCCCTCGAAGATCCGGTTGATCCGCAGGTCGCGGAGCACCTGCTCCGCGGGGACCGCCCGTTCGCCCCGCGCCCGCAGCGACGCCGCGGTCTCGTACCCGCGCCCCCCGCGGATCTGGACCAGCTCGTCGGCCACCCGGCACGCCATCTCGCTCGCCCACAGCTTCGCGAGCGCCGCCTCGATGCGGATGTCGGTCTCGCCGGCGTCGGCGAGGGCGCAGGACAGCTCGACGACCGACTCGAGGGCGAACGCGGTCGCGGCGACGAAGGCGATCTTGCCGCCGACCGCCTCGTGCCTCCCGACCGGCCGGCCCCACTGGACCCGTTCCGCCGACCACTCGCGCGAGATCTTCAGCGACCACTTCGCCGCCGCCGCGCACATCGCCGGGATGGACAGCCGCCCGGCGTTGAGGGTGGTCAGCGCGATCTTCAGGCCCTCGCCCTCGCGCCCGAGGCGGTTCTCGGCCGGCACCCGGACCCGGTGCAGGCGGGTCAGCCCGTTCTCGATGCCCCGGAGGCCCATGAACGCGTTCCGGCGCTCGACCGTGATCCCCTCGGCGTCGCCCTCGACGACGAAAGCCGTGATGCCGCCGCGTCCTCCGTCGTGCGCGGGGACCCGCGCCATGACGACGAGGAGCTCGGCGACGACCCCGTTCGTCGTCCACAGCTTGACGCCGTCGAGGAGGTAGGCGGACCCGCCGTCGACGGGTGTGGCGGTGCTCGCCATCCGCGCCGGGTCGGAGCCGACGTCGGGCTCGGTGAGGAGGAAGGCCGAGATGGCTCCGGCCGCGCACCGCGGGAGGAAGCGCTGCTTCTGGTCGTCGGTGCCGACGAGCTTGACCGGCTCGGGCACACCGATCGACTGGTGGGCGGACAGCAGCGCCCCGAGCGCGGGGTGCACCGAGCCGATGAGCATGAGGGCCCGCGCGTAGGCGACGGTCGACAGCCCCAGCCCGCCGTAGGCCACGGGGATCTTCATCCCGAACGCCCCGATGTCGGCGAGGGCCTTGATGGTGGCGTCGGGGACGAGCGCGTCGCGTTCGATCTCCTCGCCGTCCAGGCCCTCGCACACCGCGCGCAGCCGCGCGAGGAACTCGGTCGTCCGGGCCTCGTCGTCGGGGTCGGGCCGGGGGTGGGGGTGGACCAGGTCCAGGTCGAACCTCCCGAGGTAGAGCTCCTTCGCGAAGCTCGGCTTGCTCCAGCCGGACTCACGGGCCGCCTCGGCGACCTCGCGCGCCTCCTTCTCGCTAGGCCCTCGCCGGCCCGGGGTCGCGCCGGCGGCGCCGGACGTCTGCGTGCTCGAGCTCATGGTCGTGCTCCTCACCTCGCCGGACCCCCATCGTGCCCCGCGGTCGTAGGGTGTCGCCATGGCAACCGAGGAGGAGTTCCGCGCCGCGGCCGAGGACGTCAAGGGCCTCGCGAGCGACCCGGGCAACGACACCAAGCTCAGGCTCTACGCGCTGTACAAGCAGGCGACCGACGGCGACGTCGACGGCAAGCGCCCCGGCTTCACGAACCTCGTCGGGCGCGCGAAGTACGACGCGTGGGCCGAGGTGCGGGGGATGAGCGCCGACGACGCCCGCGAGGCGTACGTCTCACTCGTCCGCGGGCTCGGCGCCTGACCCGAGGTCGGCGCCTGACCCGAGGTCGGTGACGAGGTTGACCCACGTCTGGGTCGGCTCCATCCCGACCTTGAGGTAGAGGTCGAGGGCGCCGGTGCGCGAGTCGGTCGAGAGCTCGCTGCGCGTCGCCCCCCGCTCGCGGGCGCGCCGGAACGCGTCGGCCAGGAGCGCCTGCGCGAGGCCGCGGCCACGGTGTTCCCGGGCGACCGCCAGCTGCGAGACGTAGCCCGTCCCCTGGCTGTCGAGGATCGTGAAGCAGGTCGCGACGACGACCCCCTCCCGCTCGACGACGCGCAGCTGCCACGGCTGGGCGCCGGGACGGGCGACGGTCGTCGCGGACCAGTCGTCGTAGCTCTCCCGGCCCCGCCCCTCCCACTCGCCGAAGGCGTCCTGGACGACCTCGTGCGCGGCGTGCCGACGGGCCTCGTCCTCGATGGTCGCGAAGGCGTACCCCTCCGGCAGGTCGCGCTCGGGCACCGACCTCCCCTCGGGCAGGACGAGGACCCACGCGGTGTGCCCGACCCGGTGGCCGAGCCCCGCGAGGTACCGGTGCGGCGACGACCCCTCCGGAACGTGCTGGCCCAGCGTGGGCGACCCGAGCTGCCGCGCCCGCTGCTCGCTCCACGCGACGAGGTGGGCCCCGATGCCGCGCCCGCGCGCCTGGGGGTGCACGGCGGCGTCGCGGTGTCGTCCGGCCCGGGAGACCTCCGCGGACGCGACGACCACACCGTGCTCGTCGAGGACGACCAGCGTGTCGTCGGCGAGGTTCATGCTCGGTCGGGCCCAGTCGCCGGCGATGTCCTCCGGCTCGATGGCGAGGACGCCCGCGTCGAGCACCTCGGCGTCGGCGTGGACGCGGAAGACGGCGTCGAGGTCGGTGGGCACCGCGGGGCGCGCCGTGTGTCCGGCGGGCAGCGGGGGGAGCGGGGTGGGAGCGCTCGACGGGCTGGTCACGGGGTCAGCCTGCCCGCTCACGGGGCCGACACGCACGCTCTTTCGGTGCCGGCGGTCCGGAGGCACCGTGGCCTGCGGGCCTCGTCCGCGACAGAATCGCCCCATGAGGCTCCACGAGATCCCCCGGTACGAGCTGACCTTCGGACCGAGCCCGGTGCACCACCTCCGCCGCCTGAGCGACCACCTCGGCGGGGCCCAGGTCTGGGCCAAGCGGGAGGACGTCAGCAGCGGGCTCGCGTACGGCGGCAACAAGATCCGCAAGCTGGAGTACATCGTCCCGGACGTCCTCGCGAGCGGGGCGGACACCCTCGTGTCCATCGGGGGCTACCAGTCGAACCACACCCGCCAGGTCGCCGCCGTCGCGGCGCACCTCGGGCTGAGGTGCCGTCTCGTGCAGGAGAAGTGGGTCCCCTGGGACGACCCGGTCAACGACAAGGTGGGCAACATCCTCCTGTCGCGGATGATGGGCGCGGACCCCCGCCTCGACCCGCACGGCTTCGACATCGGCATCCGCGACTCGTGGCGCGAGGCGCTGCGCGAGGTCGAGGAGGCGGGCGGCACGCCGTACGCGATCCCGGCCGGCGCGTCCGAACATCCCCTCGGCGGAGTGGGTTTCGCGAACTGGGCCTTCGAGGTGGCCGAGCAGGAGAAGGCCCTCGGCGTCTTCTTCGACACGATCGTCGTCTGCACGGTGACCTGCTCGACCCACGCAGGGATGGTCGCGGGCTTCGCGGCGCTCGAGGACCTCACCGGGGTGCGGCGCCGCGTCATCGGCATCGACGCGAGCGCCACGCTCGACCGGACCCGCGACCAGCTCGAGCGCATCGCGCGCAACACGGCCGAGGTCATCGAGCTCGGCCGCGACCTGCGCGACGACGAGCTGACCCTGCTGCCCGACTGGGCCGGCGACCTCTACGGCATCCCCGTCGACTCGACGATGGAGGCCATCCGCCTCGGTGCCCGGCTGGAGGCGATGATCACCGACCCGGTCTACGAGGGGAAGTCGCTCGCCGGCCTCGTGGACCTCGTACGTACCGGCGACATCCCGCGCGACAGCACGGTCCTCTACGCGCACCTCGGTGGGCAGCCGGCGGTCAACGCGTACCACTCGCTGTGGTCCTCGTGACCGGCTCCGCCCGCCCGCTCGCCCTCGTCCGCCGCCCGGGGCCCCGGCTGGCGGAGGGGATCATCACGCACATCGACCGCTCGCCGGTCGACGTCGAGCTCGCCCGCCAGCAGTGGGACGGCTACGTCGCCGCGCTGCGGGACGCCGGCTGGGCCATCCACGAGGTCGAGCCCGCCGACGACTGCCCGGACGCGGTGTTCGTCGAGGACCCCGTCGTCGTCCACGGCGATCTCGCGGTCATCGCCCGCTCCGGGGCCGAGCAGCGGCGGCGCGAGGCCGCGGGGGTGGAGGCGGCCGTCCGGGAGCTCGGCCTGCGGGTCGCGCACATCCAGGCGCCGGGAACCCTCGACGGCGGCGACGTCCTCCGGGTCGGTGACACCGCGTACGTCGGGCTCGGTGGGCGGAGCAACGGGGCCGGCATCCACCAGCTCGCAACCCTGCTGCGCGAGTTCGGGATCCGTGTGCAGGCGGTCCCGGTCAGCCGGGCGCTGCACCTGAAGTCGGCGTGCACCGCCCTTCCCGACGGCACCGTCGTCGGATGGGCGCCGGTCGTCGACGACCGTGAGGCCTTCCCCGTGTACGAGGACGTCCCGGAGGAGGGCGGGGCGCACGTCGTCCTCCTCGCGGCCGACCACCTGCTCATGGCCTCGAGCGCGCCGCGCACCGCCGCCTCCTACCGCGACCGCGGGTACCGCGTCACCGAGGTCGACATCGGCGAGTTCGAGAAGATGGAGGGCTGCGTCACCTGCCTGTCGGTGCGCATCCGCCGCTAGGGTCGCGCTCGCTCGCCCGGTCTTGGGTCGTGGACGGGGTGGCCGGGGCCCGGGCCCGCGTGGCACAGTGGCACCGTGCGTCACGGACACCTCCTCCTCCTTCGCTGCCGCGGCGGGGCCTGACATCGGCCGCCCCTCGTCGCGGAGCGCTTGCTGCACGGCCGGCTCCAGCAGACGAGACGAAGGCGTAGAACCGTGATCCACCCCCAGCAGCCCTCCGGGATGCCGACTCGCAAGTACGTCCCCTTCCAGGACCAGATCGACGTCCACCTGCCCGACCGCACCTGGCCGGACCGGGTGATGACCAAGGCCCCGCGCTGGTGCGCGGTCGACCTCCGTGACGGCAACCAGGCGCTCATCGACCCGATGGACTCCGAGCGCAAGATGCGGATGTTCAAGCTCCTCGTGAAGATGGGCTACAAGGAGATCGAGGTCGGCTTCCCGAGCGCGAGCCAGACCGACTTCGACTTCTGCCGCGAGCTCATCGAGGGCGGCCACATCCCCGACGACGTGACGATCCAGGTGCTCACGCAGTGCCGCGACCACCTCATCGAGCGGACCTTCGACGCCATCCGCGGATCGAGGCAGGCCATCGTGCACTTCTACAACTCGACCTCGGTGCTCCAGCGCCGCGTCGTGTTCGGGATGAGCGAGGAGGGGATCATCGACATCGCCCTCCAGGGGGCGCGGCTGTGCCGCAAGCTCGAGGAGACCGTCCCGGACACCGACGTCTACTACGAGTACTCGCCCGAGTCGTACACGGGCACCGAGCTCGAGTTCGCGGTGCGGATCTGCAACGAGGTCATCGCGGTCATCGACCCGACGCCGGACCACAAGATGATCGTCAACCTGCCCGCGACGGTGGAGATGGCGACCCCCAACGTCTACGCCGACTCCATCGAGTGGATGGTGCGTCACCTCGACCGGCGCGAGTCCGTCGTCGTGAGCCTCCACCCGCACAACGACCGGGGCGAGGGCGTCGCGGCGGCCGAGCTCGGCTACCTCGCCGGCGCCGACCGCATCGAGGGCTGCCTGTTCGGCAACGGCGAGCGCACCGGCAACGTCTGCCTCGTCACCTTGGGGATGAACCTGTTCAGCCAGGGCATCGACCCGCAGATCGACTTCTCCGACATGGCCGAGATCCGCCGCACCGTCGAGTACTGCAACCAGCTGCCCGTCCACGAGCGGCACCCGTGGGGCGGTGACCTCGTCTACACGGCCTTCTCCGGGTCGCACCAGGACGCCATCAAGAAGGGCTTCGACGACATGGACCGGCGCTCCAAGGAGGCCGGCACGAGCATCGACGACATCGACTGGGGCGTGCCCTACCTGCCCATCGACCCACACGACATCGGCCGCTCCTACGAGGCCGTGGTCCGCGTCAACAGCCAGTCCGGCAAGGGCGGGGTGTCCTACCTGCTCAAGGCCGAGCACGGGCTCGACCTGCCCCGCCGCCTCCAAGTCGAGTTCAGCCACGTCGTCCAGCGCCGCACCGACGCCGAGGGCGGCGAGCTGTCGGCCGAGCAGATCTGGGAGATGTTCGGCGACGAGTACCTCTACGGCGAGGTCGAGGCCGAGCGGTGGGGCCGCTTCGCCCCGGTCCGCTCGACGATCATCGGCAGCGACGAGGGGCAGGACCGCATCGAGGCCGTCATCACCGACCACGGCAAGGAGGTCGAGGTCTTCGGCCAGGGCAACGGCCCGATCGCGGCCTTCATCGCCGCGCTCGAGCCGCTCGGTGTCGACGTCCGCGTCCTCGACTACCACGAGCACGCGCTGTCCGCCGGTGGCGACGCCCGCGCCGCTGCGTACGTCGAGTGCGCGGTCGGCGAGCGGGTGCTGTGGGGGGTCGGCCTCCACGAGTCGATCGTCAAGGCGTCCCTGCGCGCGATCCTCTCGGCCGTGAACCGGGCCGAACGCGACGGGGAGGTCGTGGCCTGAGCGAACGCCCGCGCGTCCTCGCCTGCGGGCTCGCGACCGTCGACGTCGCGCAGGTGGTCGAACGACTGCCCGCTCCCGACGAGAAGGTCGTGGCCCGTTCGGCGTCGGTCTCCGCGGGTGGGCCGGCCCTCAACGCGGCGGTGACCGCGGCGCTGCTCTGGGTGCCGGCCCGGCTCGTCACGGCGGTCGGCTCCTCGCCACTCGCCACCGTCGTCCGCGCCGACGTCGGGACGCACGGCGTCGAGCTCGCCGACGTGGCGGCCCGCGGTTTCGAGGTGCCGCTCTCGACCGTGCTCGTCACCGAGGGCTCGGGGGAGCGGGCCGTGGTGTCCCGCAACGCCTCCGGACCCTCGGCCGGCGTCGACGTCCCGGACGCTGCGGCGCTCCGTGCACTGCTCGAGGACGTCACCGCCGTGCTCGTCGACGGCCACCACCTCGCGGTGGCGGTCCCCCTGGCTGCGGCGGCCCGGGCGCGGGACATCCCGGTCATCCTCGACGCCGGGTCGTGGAAGCCGGGACTCGAGGCGCTGCTGGCGCACGTCGACGTCCTCGTTGCCTCGGGGGACTTCCGTTCTCCCACAGGGGACTCGCTGGAGGACCTGCTCTCCCTCGGTCCGTGGTGGGTCGCCCGCAGCGCCGGCGCCGGACCGGTCTCGTGGCGGTCGGCCGGGGGCGACGAGGGCTCCGTCGCCGTGCCGCCGGTCGAGGTCGTCGACACCCTCGGGGCGGGTGACGTCCTCCACGGTGCCCTGCTCGCCGACGTCGGCCGTCGCGGCACCGTCGACCTCGCGGCCTCGCTCGCGGGCGCGGTGGCCGTCGCCTCCCGTTCGGTCGCTGCCGCGGGCGCGCGCGGCTGGGCCCGGTCCACCCCCTGAGGAGGCGGACCGGGCCCGACCGCTGACCCCGGGCGCTCAGTGCGTCTCGTTGACCCGCTCGATGACGTCCTTGAGCGCTGGCAGCTGGGTCGAGCTGGGCGACACCGAGTTCCGCGTGGTCTCCGCCGCGAGGACGAAGGCGCCGACCGTGGTCTCGGTGCTCCCGTCGCCGTCCGCGTCGAGCGGCTCGCCCAGGCCGACGGACCCGCTGGCGACGTTGAGCCAGAGCGTCAGCAGGTGCGAGTCGAACGTGTCGCGCTTGCTGGCGTTGTGCTTGGGCCAGAGGACCTTCTCGCCGTGCGCGACCGTGGTGAGCGGGCGCTCCTCGTCGAAGACGGTGCTGAGGGTGCGGACGGTCGAGAGCAGGCACAGCTTCTCGGCCGTCGAGTGCCGCGGCACGATGCCCCGGTAGTCGGTCTGCCACCAGCCGAGGCCGCCGGCGTCGGTGCTCGTCCCGAGGACGACGACCGTGCCGGTCCGGATCGGCGAGGCGCCGCCGTCGTCGTCGGTGAAGCCGACCTCGAGGGTGCGGCTGCACGCCTCGGTGTAGGTGTGGGTCGCTGCGTCGGTGATGCTGCGCGGCTGCACCGTCGGGCTCGAGGCGGGGTCGGCCCCCGGCGGGTTGACCGGGCTCGTGTGCGACGCGGTGGCGCCGTCACCGAACGACCACGACGCGGTGAGGTCGTCACTGCCGGGGTCGGTCGAGTCGGCCTCGAACGTCGCGGGGACGCCCTCGGTGACGAAGAAGATCGTCTGGCCGCTCCAGGTGGTGGCGGTGCTCGTGTCGAGCGTCGCGGTGGGGGCGACGTTGGTCACCGTGGCGGCGCGGTCCGCGTCCTCCGAGCCCGAGTCGTCGTCGGTGACCGTGACCGTCACGGGGTAGGACCCGTCGTCGCCGTAGCTGTACGACGCGGTGAAGGTCGCGGTGACGGGGCCGGGCCCGCCCGGGGTCACGTCGACCGACTGGCTGCCGGTGACGCCCTGGGTGGTGCCCCAGTCGATCGTCACGGTGTGCGTGTCGAGCCACCCCGGGTCGCTGAAGGACCCGCTGACGGTGACCGTCCCGCCCTCCGCGATGGTCGCGACCGGGGAGAGCGAGACCGTGGGGGCCACGTTGGTCCACGTCGCGGTGAAGCCGACGGAACCGGTCTTCCCCAGCGGGTCGGTGGCCGTGATCGTCACGGGGACCGAGCCGTCGTCGCCCCGCGTGGAGGTCCAGGTCCAGGTCCCGGCTCCCTCGGTGACGGTGCCGGTGCTGGCCGTGAGGGTCACGTCGTCGCCGTCCGCGTCGCTCCACGTGCCGGTCGCGGTCACGGCGCTGCCCTCGGGGGCGGCGGCCGGCAGCGCGTCGAGCGTGACGACCGGGGCCTCGTTGGTGACGTTCGCCGCGGCGAGGAGGTCGATCCGCGGGGTGGTGACGGTCCCGCCGCCCGAGGCGTAGCTGACGTCGACGCCGGTGTCGCGCAGGTCCTGCATGAGGTCGGCGACCGAGCGGGTCGGCTCCCGCTGGCGCAGCACGGCGAGGGCACCGGTGACGTGGGGCGCCGCCATCGACGTCCCGTTCTTTGCGCCGTACGCGTCGTCCGGGACCGAGGAGTCGACGGCCGAGCCGGGGGCGAGGACGTCGAGGAGCGTGCCGCGGTTGCTGTAGCCCGCCACCGTGTCGTCGTCGTTCGTCGCGCCCACGGTGAAGGCGGTCGAGATGCAGCCCGGCCGGCCGACGGCCGCGCCGTGCGAGTCGTTGCCGGCGGAGATCACCGTCGCGACGCCCTGGGCCAGGAGGGTGTCGATCTGGGTCTTGCGCGCCTCACCGTCGCACGCGGCGGCGAACATGCCCCCGCCCAGGCTCATGTTGGCCGCGATGACGTTCCAGCCGGGGTTGGCGGTGTCGAGAGCGGCGAGGTCGTCGAGGGCGTTGATCTGGTCCGACGGGTACGACGCGACGCACGGCGCGCCGCCGGGGCAGTCGGCGGCGTCGTTGAACCGGGTGAAGACCTGCATCGCGATGATGTTCGCGCCGGGGGCCACGCCCGCGGCGGGCGCGCCGACGATGCCCGCACCGTTGCCGACGGCGATCCCGGCGACGTGGGTGCCGTGGTCGCAGATGTTGTCGGTGCCGTCGAGGCAGGCCGCGAGGCCGTCGACGTCGGCGCTGTCGTCCTCGGTGGTGCCGTCCGGGCAGAGCGACTGCTCGCCGCCGTCGGCCGGGCTGGAGGAGCAGTACTGGGCGACGACGCGCCCCCCGAGGAACGGGTGGTCGACGTCGACGCCGGTGTCGAGGACGGCCACCGTGGCGCCGGCCCCGGTGAGGCCCGCGGTGTGGACGTCATCGGCGTTGATGACGGGCAGGGTGCTGTCGAGGTTCACCGGCTCGGGGATGTCGAGCATGACGCCTCGCACGTGCGGGGCGCGGCGGAGGTCGGCGAGCGTGGACCGGGGGACCGTGGCGACGAGGACGGGGGTGCGCTTCATCGTCCTCGTCACCTTCCCCGAGCGGGCCACGTGCCGGGCGACGGCGCCGGCGCTCGCCATCCGGTCGTAGGTGACGATGACGCGCACCGTGTCGTCGGCGGCGGCGGCGGGTGCGACCGACCGCGCCGCCGGTGGAGGCGCGGCCGCGGCGCTGGTGAGCGGCAGGACCGCGCCGAGCGAGGTGGTGGCGGCCACCGCGAGGGCGGTCAGCAGGCGGGCAGGGTGGGTCGAGGTCATGTGGGGCTCCCCTCCGTGGGCGTGCGGGGCGCACGCACTCGTGCTGGGGAGGAGGTCCGCGTCCTGTCGCTGATACCTGCCGCGCCGCTACCGTCGGACCATGGCGTCGGTGGGGAGCGTGGAGGAGTACCTGGCGGGCTTCGACGGCGACGTCCGGGCCCGGCTCGACCGGATGCGCGACGTCATCCGCGCCGCCGCCCCCGACGCCGTCGAGTCGATGGCGTACGGGATGCCGGCGTACAAGCTCGACGGCAAGCCGCTCGTGTACTTCGCCGGCTACGCGAGGCACGTCGGCTTCTACGCCACTCCCAACGGCCACGAGGCGTTCGCGCAGGAGTTCTCGCGCTACGCGCAGGGCAAGGGCTCGGTGCAGTTCCCGCACACCGAACCCCTGCCGACCGACCTCGTCCGCCGTGTCGTCGAGTTCCGCAGGGCCACCATCCGCGGCTGACGGGGGACACAGGTCGCCAAGCCGACCTGTGTGCAGCCGGTCAGCGCACACCTCGGGTGCGGAACTGGATGCTGATCCGCGGACCGACCGGGCGGGCCGTCTTCGGCACGCAGTGGTCCCACGTGCGCTGGCAGGAGCCGCCCATGACGAGCAGGTCGCCGTGGCCCTCCGGCAGCCGGATCGAGGAGCCGCCGTCTCGCGGGCGCAACAGGAGGTCGCGGGGCGCCCCGACGGAGAGGATGGCGACCATCGTGTCCGCGTCGCGGGAGCGGCCGATGCGGTCGCCGTGCCAGGCCACGGAGTCGTGGCCGTCGCGGTAGAGGCACAGTCCCGCGGTGGCGAAGGGCTCGCCGAGCTCGTCGGCGTAGTGCGCGGACAGCGCGTCGCGCGCCTCGACGAGGGCGGGGTGGGGGAGTGGGTCGTGCTCGCCGTAGAAGCGCAGCAGCCTGGGCACGTCGACGACGGCGTCGTACATCTGGCGCCGTTCTGCCACCCAGGGCACGTCCCGGCGCAGTGCCGCGAACAGCTCGTCGGCGCCACCCACCCACCCGGTGAGCGTGTCCACCCACGCACCGTGGGCGAGGTGGCGACGGGCCACACCGTCGAGCCGTCCGACGACGACCTCGTCGGACAGGTCGAGCAGGGACCCCTGGAGTGCGGTCACGCCGCCACCCTAGACCACAATCGAACGCCTGTCCACACCCGCCTCCTCGCGAACGTGGGTGAAGATCGTCGGCCGGCCGACGATCTTCACCCACGTTCGGGCGGAGAGCGGGTCGCGACGGACCGCGACGGGCCGCGAGGTTGCGCGGCGGCGTCGGTGGTCCGGGGGACAATGGCCCTGTGCCCCTGTACCGCGACGAGGCGATCGTCCTGCGCACCCACAAGCTGGGTGAGGCCGACCGCATCGTCACCGCCCTGACCCGCCGCCTCGGCAAGGTCCGGGTCGTCGGCAAGGGCGTCCGGCGCACGAAGAGCCGCTTCGGCGCCCGCCTCGAGCCGGGGATGCACATCGACGTCCAGTGCTACGAGGGCCGCAGCCTCGACACGGTGACCCAGGTCGAGACGCTCGACCCGTGGGGTGAGGCCATCGCCCGCGACTACCCGTCCTGGACCGCGGCCACGGCCGTCCTCGAGACGTGCGACCGCCTCACCGAGGAGCGCGAGCCCGCCCTCCAGCAGTACCTCCTCCTCGCCGGAGCGCTGCGCTCGCTCGCCGGTCGCGAGCACGACCCTGTCCTCGTCCTCGACGCCTACCTGCTGCGCGCGATGGCGGTCGCCGGCTGGGCTGCCAGCTTCCACGACTGCGCGAAGTGCGGTGCCGCGGGGCCGCACCGCGGCTTCCACGTCGTGGCGGGTGGCGCGGTGTGCCCGGTCTGCCGCCCCCCGGGCAGCGCCGCGCCCGCCCCGGAGACCCTGCGCCTGCTCGCCGCCCTGCTCGCCGGCGACTGGTCGCTCGCCGACGCCTCCGACACCCGCCACCGCACGGAGGGCAGCGGCCTGACCGCGGCCTTCCTCCAGTGGCACCTCGAACGGGGCATCCGCAGCCTCCGTATGGTGGAGCGGTGACCCCGCCGCCGCCCTCCGCGCAGCCCTTCGCGCACCCGAGCGGCGCCCGCCCCCCCGTCCTCCCGGCCGACCGGCTGCCCCGCCACGTCGCGGTCGTCATGGACGGCAACGGGCGCTGGGCCAACCAGCGCGGGCTCCCGCGCACGAAGGGCCACGAGGCGGGCGAGGCGGCCCTGCTCGACGTCGTCGCCGGCGCCATCGAGGTCGGGGTCACGCACCTGTCGGCCTATGCGTTCTCCACCGAGAACTGGAAGCGCAGCCCCGACGAGGTCCGCTTCCTCATGGGGTTCAACCGCGAGGTCATCCGCCGCCGCCGCGACCAGCTGCACTCGTGGGGGGTGCGCATGCGGTGGGTCGGGCGACGCCCGCGGCTGTGGGGCTCGGTCATCAAGGAGCTGGAGGTCGCCCAGGAGCTGACGAAGCACAACACCGGGCTCACGCTCTACTTCTGCGTCAACTACGGCGGGCGCGCGGAGATCGGGGATGCCGTCCAGCGGCTCGCCGAGGACGTCGCACGCGGGCGCCTCAAGCCGAGGAACGTCGACGAGCGCACCGTCGCCCGCTACCTGCCCGAACCCGACATGCCCGACGTCGACCTCTTCGTCCGCAGCTCGGGGGAGCAGCGCACGAGCAACTTCCTCCTCTGGCAGAGCGCCTACGCCGAGATGGTCTTCCAGGACCGCCTCTGGCCCGACTACGACCGCCGCGACCTCTGGGAGGCCGTGCAGGAGTACGTCGACCGCGAACGGCGCTACGGCGGCGCTGTCGACACCCCCGCGGCGCCCACCGCCTGAGCACCGGGAGGGCGGCTAGCGTGGCCGCCATGCCCGACCGACTCCTCGAGCTCTACCCCCGGGTCGCTGCCGTCGCCGCCGACCTGCTCGCCCATCCCGAGGTCGCGCGGCACTGGGGCGAGGAGAGCGCCTGCGCCGGGATGACGGTCGGCGGCCTCGCCCACCACCTCGCCGGGCAGACCGCGGCCGTGGTCCGCCTGCTGTCCGCTCCACCGCACCGCGAGCCGCCGATCCCCGTCCTCGAGCACTACAGACGGGCCGCGTGGGTCCACTCGGGCCCCGACGACGAGGCCAACGTCGCCATCCGCGAGGGCGCCGACGCCGCCGCGGAGGGTGGCCCCCAGCCCCTGGCTCGCCGCGTCGCCGCCGACCTGCGCGCGCTGGACGGCGCGCTCGCCCCGGTGCTCGCGGGAGCCCGGCTCCCGGACGCCGTGCTCGTCCCGTGGCAGGGCTGGGCGCTCACCGCTCACGACTTCGTGCTCACCCGCACGATGGAGGTGCTCGTCCACGCGGACGACCTCGCCGCCAGCATCGGCGTCGACCCGCCGGACGTCCCCCTCGAGGCCGCCCAGGCGGTCGCGGGGCTGCTCGCCGGCGTCGCCGTCGACCGTCACGGAGCCACGCCGGTCCTGCGGGCCCTGAGTCGTCCGCAACGCGCCGGGGGCAACGTCGCCGCCTTCTGAGCTCACGTCCTAGGGTGGGCAGCGATGGATCCCGTCACCCGAGAACCCGCAGCGGACCCGCCCCTGAGGCGCCGGTCCGACCTCGCCCGCGAGCGCGAGGACGCCCGCCGCCGAGCGAGCGAGGACGGTGACGGACGCCGCGGCGGCGACTGGTCGATGGTGGCCCTGTCCGTGGTCATGCTCGGCCTCATCCTGCTCCGGCCGTGGTTGGGGTCCTTCGTCGACGCGCAGGCCGCGCTCGCCGCATGGCTCACCGTCTTCGTGTCCATCGGGCTGCAGGCGCTGCCCTTCCTCGTCCTCGGGGTCGTGCTGTCCGCGGTGATCGCGGTCCTCGTCCCCGCCGACGCCCTGACCCGCTGGCTGCCCCGGCGTCCCGTCGCCGCGGTCCCCGTCGCGGGCCTGTCGGGCCTGGTCCTGCCGGGCTGCGAGTGCGCCTCGGTGCCCATCGCCGGCTCGCTGGTGTCGCGCGGGGTCAAGCCGGCCGTGGCGCTCACCTTCCTGCTCGCGGCACCCGCCATCAACCCCGTCGTCCTCGTCTCGACGGCGGTCGCGTTCGCCGGGCGGTGGGAGATGGTGGGGGCGCGGTTCTCGGCCTCCCTCCTCACCGCGGTGGTCATGGGCTGGCTGTGGCTGCGACTCGGGCGCGACCACCTCATCCGGATGCCCTCCCGGCGCACGACCGGCCACGGGCGCCTCGCCGACCTCGTCGCCGCGGCCCGGCACGACCTCCTGCACGCCGGGGGCTTCCTCGTCGTGGGCTCCGCCGTCGCGGCGACGGTCAACGTGCTCGTGCCCCGGGCGGTCCTCGACACCCTCGCGGGGAGCCTGCTCGTCTCGGTGCTGGTCCTCGCCGGGTTCGCCGTCATCATCGCGGTCTGCTCGGAGGCCGACGCCTTCGTCGCCGCGAGCCTGAGCCAGTTCCCGCCGACGGCCCAGCTCGCGTTCATGGTCGTGGGGCCGGCTGTCGACGTGAAGCTGTTCGCGATGCAGGCCGGCACCTTCGGGCGGCAGTTCGCCACGGTCTTCGCCCCGCTGACCTTCCTCGTCGCCATCGCGTCGGCGCTCGCGGTCGGGGCGGTGCTGCTGTGAGGCGTGTGACCCAGAGCGGCCTGCTCCTCGTCATCGGCGTCATCGCGTCGGTGGCGGCGTTCAACGGGATCTACCTCAACTTCGTCAAGCCCTCGCTGCGCATCCCCATCGTCCTGGCCAGCGCGATCCTGCTGCTGATGGGCGCCTACGGCGTGTGGGAGGACCGGCGCCACCCCGACTGGGACGACGAGGACGTCGCCGTCCACCACGGGGCGGTGGCCGCCGAGGGCGCCCACGCGGAAGGCCACGGGCACGGTCACGACCACGCCCACGGACCGCGGGTGGGATGGCTGCTCGTCGTTCCCTTCCTCCTCCTCGCGGTCGTCGTCCCACCGCCGCTCGGCTCGTACTCCGCGGCGGCGGACACCGGCATCATCACGGTCACCACGGCCGACGGCCTGGGCCCGCTGCCCGAGGGCAACCCGCTCGACCTCACGCTCGCCGAGTTCCAGGGCCGGGCGCTGTACGACGCCGACCGCTCGCTCGAGGGCCGCCGGGTGCGCCTGCTCGGGTTCGCCTCTCCCGCAGGTCGACCCGGCGAGTGGGTGCTGACGCGGATGTCGCTCAACTGCTGCGCGGCCGACGGGTTCGCCGTCAAGGTCGCGGTCGAGGGCGCCCAGCCGGTCGGTGAGGACGAGTGGGTCGAGGTCGTCGGCACCTGGCAGCCGGCCCCGCTGGCCACGCCGGGCGAGGAGCGGCTGCCGGTCCTCGTCGTCGAGGACCTGCGCCGGGTCGGCGCGCCCGAGAACCCCTACGAGTAGGCCCTCCGGGAGCAGTCGGCGCACAGGCCGTCCATCTCGACGGTGTGGCGCACCTCGGTGAAGCCGTGGGCCGCCGCGACGGCCTCCGCCCAGCGCTCGACGGCGTCACCGGTCACCTCCACCGCGAGCCCGCACGAGCGGCACACGACGTGGTGGTGGTGGTGGGTCGAGCACGACCGGTACACCGCCTCGCCGTCGGTCGTGCGGATGACGTCGACCTCGCCGTCGGAGGCCATCGCCTGCAGGTTGCGGTAGACGGTCGCGAGCCCGACCCGGGTGCCGGCCCGGTCGAGGTCGGCGTGGATCTCCTGTGCCGACCGGAACTCCGAGGCCCCGGACAGGGCGGTCGCGATGGCGGCGCGCTGCCGGGTGGGCCGGCGCTCGGCCTGGGTCTGGTCGGTCATCGGGCGTCCACCTCCGCGTGCTCGCCGTGCTCGTCGTAGTGCCCCTCGTGGGCGGCGTGGCGGTGACCGTCGTGGAGGTAGTCCACGTGGTCGCCGTGCTCGACCGCCGGGTGGCCGCACCGCGGCCCGTGCTCGTGGTCGTGCCGCTCGGCCCTTTCGTGGGCGGCCCGCCGCACCCGCGCGAGCGCCGCCGAGACGACGCTCGTCACGAGGAAGAGGCTGATCGCGAGGAGCACGATGGTGCCCCCGGACGGGGTCTCGGCCTCGTACGAGACGAGGACGCCGCCCACGCTGCACGCCACGCCGATCGCGACGGCCCAGGCGAGGCTCGCCCTGAAGCTGCGGGCGACCAGCTGGGCGGTGGCGTTGGGGATGATCATCAGCGCGCTGATGAGCAGCAGCCCGACGACCCGCATCGACACGACCACCGTGACCGCCGTGAGCCCGGCGAGGACGAGGTTGAGGGCCATGACGGGCAGACCGGCGGAGCGCGCGTACTCCTCGTCGTTCGCGACCGCGAAGAAGCGCTGGCGCAGCACGAGGGTCACGGTGAGGACGACCGCGGCGAGGACCGCGAGGACGACGAGGTCCTCACCGCTCGTCGTGAGGATCGCCCCGAAGAGGTAGGCGGTGAGGTTGGCCGGGCTGCCGGCCGACGACCGCGCGATGAGGACCACGCCGAGGGCGATGCCGCCGTAGAACATCACGGCGAGGGCGACGTCGCCGCTCGTCCGCCCGGACGCCCGGATCAGCTCGATGGCGACGCCCGCCGCGACCGCGGCCACGAGCGCGGTGACGACGGGCTGCTGGCCGGTGAGGAGGCCGACCGCGACACCGGCGAGGGCGACGTGGCCCATGCCGTCGCCGATGAGCGACATCCGTCGCTGGACGAGGAAGACGCCGACGAGGGGCGCGGCCAGGCCGGCCAGCAGCGCGGCGAGCAGCGCCTGGCGCATGAACCCCAGCTCGAGCAGCTCAGTCACGGGGCACCCCAGGGGTGGGGTCGAGCGGGCCGGACCCGAGGACGGCGCCGGGGCGGGGGAGGGCCGCCCTCGGCTCGTCGTGGTGGTGGCCCGAGCCCCCCTCGTGGCGCGTGTGCGCCGCCCACTGCTCGGGCGTGCCGTCGAGGTCGACGTGGCCGGCGTCGAGGCAGACGATGCGGGTCACGACGTCCTGGAGGGCGTCGAGCTCGTGCGTGACGACGACCATCGACGTGCCGTCGGCGGCGAGGCGGCGCAGCACCTCGGCGAGGGCGACCTGGCTCGCGTGGTCGACGCCGGCGGTCGGCTCGTCCATGACGAGCAGGTCCGGCGCCCCCGCGAGGGCCCGGGCGATGAGGACGCGCCGCTGCTGGCCCCCGGACAGGCGGGCGACCTCCTCCTCGGCGCGGTCCGCGAGGCCGACGGCCTCGATGGCGTCGCGGACGACGGCGCGGTCGGTGCGCGACGCGGGAGCCCACCACGGCCGGTGCGCGAGCCGGCCGACCGCGACGACCTCGCTGACCGTGGCACGGACCGACGCCGAGAGCGAGTGGCGCTGGGGGACGTAGCCGATCCGGGGGTGGTCGCGGAACCGCTCGAGCGGCGTCCCGAGGACGTTGACCTCGCCGCCCAGGCGGTCGGCGAGGCCGAGCACCCCGCGCACGAGGGTCGACTTGCCGGATCCGTTGGGCCCGAGGAGGGCGAGGACCTCCCCAGCCCGGATCGTGAGGTCGACGCCGGACACGACGGTGCGGTCGCCGTACCCGAAGGACGCCGACCGCAGCTCGACGAGGGGAGTGCCCGCCGCCGTCACCGACACTGTTGCCCTGCCCTCAGGGCCTCGAGGTTGCTCCGCATGACCTCAAGGTAGTCCGACCCCTTCGAGGCGTCGGTGAGTCCCTCGATCGGGTCGAGGACGGCGACGGTGGCGCCGGTCTCCCGCGCGAGGGTCTGCGCCAGGGCGGGGTCGACGAGCGTCTCGCCGTACACGGTGGTGACGCCGTGCTCGCGGACGTGGGCGGTGAGCTCGCGCAGCGTCGCCGCGTCGGGCTCGGCATCGGGGCTCAGCCCGGAGATGCCCTCCTGGGCGAGGCCGTAGCGCTCGGCGAGGTAGGCGAACGCGACGTGGGCGGTGACGAGCTCGTCGCTGCGGCACTCGGCGAGGCCGGCCTCGAACTCCGCGTGGAGCGCGGCGAGGTCGGCGACGAGGGCCTTGGCGTTGGCGCGGTAGGTGGCCGCGTGCTCGGGGTCGGCGCTCGCGAAGCGCTCGCCGAGGGCGGTGGCGACCGACTGGAAACGCACCGGGTCGAGCCAGAAGTGCGGGTCGGTGGCCCCCTCGTCGGCGTGCTCCGCGTGCTCCTCGGCGCTCTCCCCGGCGTGGTCGTGGCCGTCGTCGGACGCCGCGATCGTCAGGTCCGCCGCCGGGGCGACGTCGAAGCCGGCCTCGCGGGCCTGGGTGCGCACGGCGTCGTCGACGGCCGGCTGGAAGCCCGCGAGGTGGACGACGACGTCGGAGGACGCGAGTGCCGCGACGGCCTTCGGGGTCAGCTCGAGGTCGTGGGGTTCCGAGCCCGGCTTCGTCAGGCCCTCGACGGCCACGAGGTCCCCGCCGACGCGCTCGCTCGCCCACTGCAGCGGGTAGAAGGCGGCGGTGACCTGGAGCGCGGGCTCGGCCGAGGGGGAGCCGGCCCCCGTCTCGGCAGCGTCGGACCCGGACCCGCAGCCCCCGACGGCGAGGAGGGCGGCGACGGGCAGGGCGAGGAGGGAGCGCTTCATGACAACGATTCTCAAGTGAAATGAGAACCGTTGTCAAATGGCTCGACGGTCAGCGGGGGACGGCCTGGGTCAGGGCGACCGCGCCGAGCATGAGGACGACCGCTGCCCGCATGAGCCTCTCGGCGACGGTGAGGCGCGGCCACGCGAGCGCGAGGATCCACAGCAGGAGCAGGGCCACGAGCGCGATGAGCACCCAGCCCCAGCCGGGCACGAGGATGCCCGCGACGACGAACCCGAGCACGACGAGGAACGGGACGACGCGCGGCAGGGCGCTGATCCGGGTCAGGGCGGGAAGGCTGGCTCGCTCGAAGGACTCACGAAGGCTCGACACGGTGCCCCAGCGTACGGGCCGGCCCCGAGGGCCTCGACGAGGTGGGCGGTTCGGTGACCCACCGCCCGCGCGGATAGCCTTGCGCGCATGGCAGCCCCCTCCTCCGTCGTCGACACCGTCGTCTCCCTCTGCAAGCGTCGCGGGTTCGTGTTCCCGTGCGGGGAGATCTACGGCGGCACGCGCTCGGCGTGGGACTACGGGCCGCTCGGCGTGGAGCTCAAGGAGAACATCAAGCGCCAGTGGTGGAGGTCGATGGTCACCGCGCGCGAGGACGTCGTCGGCCTGGACTCCTCGATCATCCTGCCGCGCCAGACCTGGGTCGCGAGCGGCCACGTCGGCGAGTTCACCGACCCGCTCACCGAGTGCCAGTCCTGCCACAAGCGCTTCCGCGTGGACCACATGCAGGAGGCGATCGCCGACAAGGAGGCGCGCAAGGGCAAGGAGGTCGACCCCGACTCGATCCCGCTGTCCGAGATCGCCTGCCCGAACTGCGGCACCCGCGGCCAGTGGACCGAGCCGCGCGAGTTCAACATGATGCTCAAGACCTACCTCGGCGTCATCGAGGACGAGTCCGGGCTGCACTACCTGCGCCCCGAGACCGCGCAGGGGATCTTCGTCAACTTCCTCAACGTCATGCAGGCCTCGCGCCGGAAGCCGCCGTTCGGCATCGCCCAGACCGGCAAGAGCTTCCGCAACGAGATCACGCCGGGCAACTTCATCTTCCGCACCCGTGAGTTCGAGCAGATGGAGATGGAGTTCTTCGTCGCGCCGGGTGAGGACGAGGAGTGGCACCAGTACTGGATCGACGAGCGCACCCGCTGGTACACCGACCTCGGCATCGACCCGCAGAACCTGCGCCACTACGAGCACCCGCAGGACAAGCTCTCGCACTACTCGAAGCGCACCGTCGACATCGAGTACCGCTTCAACTTCACCGGCAGCGAGTGGGGCGAGCTCGAGGGCATCGCCAACCGCACCGACTTCGACCTGACGACGCACTCCGAGCACTCCGGCACCGACCTGGTCTACTTCGACCAGGCGAGCGGCCACTCGTACACGCCGTACGTCATCGAGCCGGCGGCCGGCCTGTCGCGCAGCCTCATGACCTTCCTCGTCGACGCCTACACGGAGGACGAGGCGCCGAACACCAAGGGCGGGGTCGACAAGCGGGTCGTCCTGCGGCTCGACCCACGGCTCGCGCCGGTCAAGGCGGCGGTCCTCCCGCTGTCGCGCAACGCCGACCTCTCGCCCAAGGCCCGCGACCTCGCCGCCACGCTGCGCCGGCACTGGAACGTCGACTTCGACGACGCCGGCGCCATCGGCCGCCGCTACCGCCGCCAGGACGAGATCGGCACCCCGTTCTGCATCACGGTCGACTTCGACACCCTCGAGGACCACGCGGTGACGATCCGTGAGCGCGACTCGATGGCGCAGGAGCGCGTGGCGCTCGACCAGGTCCAGGCCTGGCTCGGCGCCCGCCTCGTCGGCTGCTGACGCCCCCTCACGCTCGACCTACCGCTTGGTAGGTGCTGCGATCACAGCACCTACCAGGCGGTAGGTCGTGCGTGAGCAGCTCAGGCGTCCGGGCCGAACCGCTCCCACACCTGCTCGGCCTCCTCGGCGCGACCCTCGCGCTCGAGGAAGCGGGCGAGGGCGGCCGCGGCCTCGACGCGCTGCTGGTCCAGGCCGTGGGCCGCGAGCGCCGGCAGCAGCTCCCGCAGCCTCGCCTCGGCCTGGGGTCGGTCGGCGTCGGCGAGGATCACGCCCGCCTCGGCGCCCAGCGCCAGCTCGAGGTCGGCCCCGACGAGGGCCTCGGCGCGGCGCAGCCGTTCGACGGCGCCGTCGACGTCCCCGTGCTTGGCGAGCAGGTGGGCCCCCTGGCGCAGCACGTGCGGCTCGACGACCTCGCCGTCCCAGCCGTCCTCGTCGACCCCGGCCTCGCGCGCGAGGGCGTCGCCGGCGGCGATCGCGGCGTCGAGGTCGGCGAGACCGCCCGCGAGGTCCTCGGTGTCGGCCCGCAGCGCGGCGCGTGAGCGCAGCGCCTCGACGTGGAGCGGCACCTCGGCCACCTCGCGCGAGCGGTCGACCGCCGCCTCGAAGTGGCTCGCGGCGGCCTCGAGGTCCTCGGCGTCCCACGCGGCGTTGCCGGCCCGCCACTGCGCGTGCGCGGTCTCGAGGATGCGGCCCTCGGCCTCGAACGAGGTGGCGGCCGTCGCGAACGCCGTGCGGGCGGCAGCCCAGTGGCCCAGGCCCGTGAGGCTGTTGCCGAGCGCCCAGCCGACCGGGCCGACGAGCGGTGGGGCGTGCTCGCGCAGCACCGGCAGCGCGGCCTCGAGCAGCTCGGCGGCCTCGGCGGGACGGCCGGTCTCGACGTAGGCGAGGCCGAGGAAGCGCTGGCCGTGGGCGAGCAGGACCGGGTCCCGGGTGGTGGTCGCCGCCGCGACGAGGTCGGCTGCGGGTCCCTCGAGGACGTCGTACCGGTTCGCGTCGACGAGGACGTCGCACAGGGCGAGGCTGACCGGCACGCGGACCCGTTCGGGAGTGCCCGGGACGGCGAGGGCGGCGCGCAGGTGGCGCTCGGCCTCCTCGAGGTCGCCGCGGCCACGGGCGAGGCGGCCCCTGACGTCGTGGACCATCGAGGCGAGCAGGGGGCGGCCGGCGACCCGGGGCTCGACCTCGTCGAGCTGGCGGGTGGCGCGCTCGGGGTCGGTGGCCCCGAGCGCCATGGCGATCTCGACCTCGCCCATGAGCGCCCGGGCGTCGTGGCCGGCGCGGCGGTAGGCGTCGGCCGAGCGGGCCATGAGCCCGGCCGGGTCGGCGGGACGGCCGAACCAGGCGAGGCGGCGCCACACCCCGGCCGCCTCGGCGGGACGGCCCTCGGCGTCGAACCGCTCCGCGATGGCGAGGGCGGCGTCCTCGTCGCCGTCGAGGATGGCGACCTCGGCCTCGGCGCGGGCGAGCTCGACGTCGTCTCCGGCGCGGCGCGCGGCGTCGGCGGCCTCGCCGAGACGGGCCCGGTAGCGCTCGGGACCACCCGTGTCCTGGGCGCTGACCCGGTCGAGGAAGGCACGGGCCGACCACTCCTGCGGCGTCGTCGCCTCGGGGGCACCGTCGCGGTCGCGCAGCCACGCGCGGACGTGGTCGTCGACCTCGGGGTCCAGGTCGAGCATCCGCTGCCGGACCGACTCCGCGCGCTCGACGAGCCCCTCCGGCACCTCGACCCGCCGGCCGCGTCGGCCGACCTCGACGTCGGCCGGGGTGTCCGGGAGCCGCGTCGGCGGCAGGGTCGGCTCGCTGGGGACCTTCGCCGGGTCGAGGGCCGCGGCGAGGTCGTCGGACACGACGGTCGAGCCGTGGCGGGCGTCGAAGGCGGCGGCGATCCGGTCGGCCTCCGCGCGCAGCCCGGCGGCGACCTCGGCCGTCGGGCGGCCGTCGACCTCGTCCGGGGCGAGGCCGACGGCGGCGGCTCGGTCGAGGACGAGCGCGGCGGTGCCCGCGAACCACATCCGCGGGTAGGGCGTGCGGAGGTCCTCGAGCCAGCGAAGCCGGGGGAGCAGGAGGTCGACGGCCCGGTCGGTGTTCCCGAGGCGGAGCAGCACGCGCAGGCAGTCGGCGACGGTGTCGGCGGCCTTGGGGTCGTCCTCCGCGAGGTGCCAGGCACGTCGGAAGGAGGTGACCGCGGCGTCGACCTCCCCACGGTCGACGCGCAGGACGGCGTCGAGTCCGAGGCTGGTGCGCGGCTCCTCGCCGCAGGTCAGCTCGCCGGCGACGGTGGGGGCGATGAGGTCGAGCGCGCGGTCCGGGTCGCTCGGGGCAAGGAGGCGCGCCTGGTCCTTGCGCTCGCAGGCCTCGCAGTCGCTGCGGCTGTCGCGCGGTTCGGCGAGCCAGGCGGCGAGCTCGCGGGCGGCGCCCTCGGGGTCGTCGGTGTTGCGGGCCAGCCGGGCGCGCGCGGCGTGCACGGGCCGCAGGTGGTAGCCGTCGGCGCGGAACACCTGCTCGACGTCGTCGATCGCCGCGCGCAGCGAGTCGAGCGGCACGTCGGGCATGTCCTCGAGGAGGTCGACGGCCCACTTCAGCCGCCAGAGGACGGCGTCGCGGTCGCCCTGCTCCAGCTCGTGCTCGGGCGCCAGCGCCTGGCGCAGCCACGCGAAGTGGGTCATCTTGCGCGGGTCCCCGGGCAGGTCGTCCATCGCCTGGGTGAGGTCGACGCGGGCGACGAACTCCTCCGCGAACGAGCCGTTCGCCCGGGCCAGGCGCAGCGCGCCCTCGTGGGCTCGCACGCGGTCCGGTCCGGCGGGGGCCTCGTCGGCCTCCATCGAGACGCGCGCGAACTCGGGCGACACCTGCTCCCACTGCCTCATGGCGTTCCTCCGTCGATGGCCCGGTCGATGAGCGCCGGCAGCGCGCGGGCCACGAGCGCGCTGTCTAAGGGGGTGAGCGGGTGCCGCCCCGAGAGGAGGGCGTGCGCGTAGAGGGCCTCGACGGCGACCCGCTGGAGGCCGGCGTCGGCGCCTTCGGCGAGCCGCCGGACGGCCGCGTTGTCGGCGTTGAGGACGAAGCGCGGCTCCGCGGCGGGGTCCGCGAGGGTCTCCAGGGCGTCGGCCCACGGCCCCTCGGCGGTGACGGCGACGTCGCGCCGGTCGCGCTCGAGGTGGGCGTCGCGCCCGACGAGGAGGACCGCCTGCAGGGTCGACGGCCGGAACGAGCGGGCCACCGGGACCACGCCGGCGCGGCTGAGGCCGGACCGGGCGACATCCAGGAGGGAGGCGAGGAGGCGCTCGTCCTCGGGGCCGGGCCGGGAGAAGCGGTCCGCGAGCTCCTCCGGGGCGAGTCGTCGGGCGTCGAGGCCGGAGCGGCGCACCCAGCGGCCGACGAGCCCGGTGTCGTAGGCGTACCCGGCGTTGAGCACCGCGATGTCCTCGGCGCGGGCGATGGCCGCGACCTGCTGGTAGGCGTCGACCGAGTCGACGTAGGTGACGACGCGGTCGAGGGCCGAGAACTCCGCGAGCGTCATCGAGCCGAGCGTGGTCTCCCAGGGGAGGACCTCGGCGACGACGTCGAGCATGTCGTCGTCGGTCGTGGCCGCGGCCTTGGCGGCGAGGTGGTGGACCCGGAAGAACTCCTCGGCGCGCGCACGGTCGGTGCGGACCATCCGCAGCAGCCAGCGCTTGAGCTGCTCGCCGAGGCGGGCCCGGGTCTCGTCGAGCAGGTCGTCGTCGTGCAGGGCCTCGCGGGAGGCGGTGAGACCGAGCCGCTCGGTGTCGGCGACGGCCCGGACGAAGAACGCCCAGTCGGGCAGCAGGTCGGGCACGGACTCGCCGACGAGCATCCGCTTGGCGTACAGCCGGTGTGCCGACCGGGCCCCTCCCGCGTGCGGGAGGACGAAGGCCTGGCCCCGGAGCCCGGACGCGGGGTCGGCGAGGTCGACGACGTCGAGCGGGCGCTCCCCGAGCAGCCGCTCGCCGAGGGCCAGGCCGGCCTCGCGGCGGGCGCCGGGCCCGTCCTCCTCCCAGGGGAACCGGCGGCCGGCGACGGCGACCGGCCCGTCGGGGCCGACGAGGGTGACGTCGAGCGCGAGGTGGCGACCGAAGGTGCTCGCGAGGGAGCGGACGACCTCGGCGGACAGCAGGTCGGCGGCGCTGCCACGGGGGCGGATGGCGACGTCGGTGCCGGGCTCGGCCCGGGGCGAGTCGGCGGGGGAGACGGCGTACGTGCCGTCGTCGCGGCCGACCCACACCCAGGTCTCGTCGCTGCCGGCGCGGCGGGTCGTCACGCGGATCTGGTCGGTGACGAGGAAGCACGAGAGCAGGCCGATGCCGAACTGACCGAGGAAGCTCTCGCGCGCCAGGCCCAGCGCGTCGCGCTTCGTCGAGGCCCCGATCGTCGCGAGGACGTCGCGGATCCCCGTCTCGTCGAGGCCGATCCCGGTGTCCTCGACGTGCAGGAGGCCGTCGGGGGAGACGTCGGCGGGGGTGATGACGACGCAGCGCGGGGCGGCGGCGTCCTCCTCCGTGCGGGCGGTCACGGCGTCGACCGCGTTCTGGAGCAGCTCGCGCAGGTAGACCCGCGGGCTGGAGTACAGGTGGTGGGAGAGGAGGTCGACCACCCCACGGAGATCGACGTGGAAGGTCGCGTCCCCCGTCATGCCACCGATCCAACCACGGCGCGCCGCCTCCCAACCTTCCGGCCCTCTCGGTGCGTTGGGAGAGTGGAGCTGCCGCAGCGGGCCGGCACCCGAGGACCATGCGGGACGACGAGGGACGACGAGGGACGACCAGCGACGACGAGGGAGGTGGGCAGGTGCCGCAGGACGACGAGCGGTGGCAGGCCGACGCCGAGTTCGTCGAGTACGTGCGGGCCCGGCAGCACCGCCTGCTGCGCGCCGCGTACCTCGTCTGCGGTGACCTCCACCTCGCCGAGGACCTGCTGCAGGGCGCGCTCGTCAAGCTCGCGCGCCAGTGGGACCGGGTGCGCGACGAGCAGCCGGACGCCTACGTGCGCCGCATCCTCTACCGCGACGCGGTCTCCTCGTGGCGCAAGCGGCGCCACGAGGTGCTCGGCCTCGCGCCGGCGTGGGACGCCCCCGCCGCCGCCCACGAGGCCGAACAGGTCGAGCGCCGGCTCGACGTCCTGCGCGCCCTCGACGTCCTCACCCCGCGTCAGCGGGCCACCGTCGTCCTGCGCTTCTTCGAGGACCGGTCCGAGCGCGAGACGGCGGACGTCCTCGGCTGCTCGGTGGGGACCGTGAAGAGCCAGACCCACGACGCGCTCGTCCGGCTGCGGGCCGCGATGCCGCGCGTCGACCTCGAGACCGGAGGTGCCCGATGACGACCGACCTGCGCGACCTCCTCGAGCTCGCGAGCGACGACGTGCCGGAGGCCGACCTCGCCGAGGGGGCCTGGCGGGCCGCCCGCGCCGAGCAGCGGGCCGTGCGGCGGCGCGTCCTCCTCGGCGCCGGTGCCGCGGCGGCGGCCGCCGCGGTGACGACCGTCGTCCTGCGGGAGGCGGGCGAGGCGGGGCCGCCCGCGGGGTCTCCCTCCGCCTCGCCGGCACCCTCCCCGACGCGCCTGCGCACGGCCGACGTCGGAGGGGTCACGGTGCACCTCGCACCCCCGCCGGGCGACGAGTCCGCGCTGCCCGCGTACGCCGACGCGGCCGTGGTGGGCCTCGGGGCGCGCATCGGGTTCACCGATGCGATGCAGCTGCCCGGGCTCGGGCCGGAGACCGGTCGCCCGGCCAACAGCGCGTCGGTGCGCGCCGTGCTGCTCGCGCGGCTGCCCGAGCGTGGCCTGCTGATGCCGGTGCTCCACGTCCCGCGGGCCGACGGCGACCGGTACCTCGCCTGTCCCGAGGTGCGCCTCCACCCGGCTGATCCGACGGAGACGGGGCAGGGGATGGTCCTGCACCCGCGCGCGATCCGCGACGACCGGCTCGCCGTCGTCTTCCCGCAGCCGTCCGCCGTCGTCGTCCTCGACGCGCGCACCGGCGTCGGTCGGCGCATCCCCGTCGGCGACCCGGGCATCCGCAGCGCCGGCTGGGCCAAGGACGGGCGCACCGTGGTCGTGCACGGGGCGCAGGCCGACTGGCTCGTCGACACCGAGACCCTCGCCGTCACCCGGGCCGGGGACGCCGTGGGCGCCGGGTGGGTGGACCTCGTGACGACGGGTGAGGGCAGCGCGCTGCGGACCTTCTCGGCGGCGGGCACCCTGACGGGGGTCCGGCCCCTGCGCGGCCCGGTCGTCGAGGTCGACGGCCCCACCGTGAGCAACACCGAGGCCTGGGGCGCGGCCCACGCCTACCTCGGGCAGACCTATGCCGGCGCCATCGGGCGCAGCCAGGGGCTGCTCGCCGTGCAGGGTGACCTGCGGCCCATCCCGCGGCTGCTCGCGGCGACCCGCGGACCGGACGTGCCGAAGGGCTGCTACCGGCCGCTCGCGTTCGGGCCGCGCGACGTCGTGGTGCTCGAGTCGCGCTCGTTCCCCGGTGGCGCGGACCGACCGACCCTGCGCCTGCTCGCGTGGGACGTCATCGAGGGCGGCCTGTCGTTCGTCGGCGAGGTGGGTCCGGTGCTCCCTTCCGTGGGTGGGTTCACCGGCGCCTACGCGCTCTGAGCCCCCGCCTCCGCGACCCCGGCGATGATGTCGGCGAGCTCTCGCGGGCGCGACCACATCGGCCAGTGCCCCGTCGGGAGGTCGACGTAGGTGACGTCGGTGTGGTCGAGCAGCCCCGCGAGGAAGGACGCCCCCTGCTCGGCGTACGAGCGGTACTCCTCGCTCGGGAACGCGGTGCAGACGACCGTGGCCGGCACCGACAGCCGCGCGGGGTTCGACAGGGCGACGGGCTGGCGCACCGTGGCGGCGGGCTGCGGCACGGCCCGCTCGCGGAACGTGGCGAGCTGCACGTCGGTGAGGTCGCGCATCGACCCCTGGCCGTACTCCTCGTCCCACACGGCGTCGAGGGGCAGCGCCTCGCCCTCGAACCCGGCGTTCATGGCGTAGCCGTCACGGACCGGCGCGGTGTCGACGAACACGACGTGGTCGACGAGGTCGGGGTGCCGGTCGAGGACGAGGGTGCCCGGGACCGCCGCGCCGCTGTGGACCACGAGGACCCGGCGGTCGGCGGCCGAGTCGAGTGCGCCGGCGACGGCGTCCGCCTGCGCGTCGAGCGTGGCGGCGGCGGGGTCGGCACCGGGTTCGAGGCCGGGCAGGGTGAGGGCGACGACCTCGTGACCCGCGTCGCGCAGGTGGGGCGCGACGGCGTCCCACGCCCACGCGCCGAGCCAGAAACCGGGGACCAGGACGACCTGTGTGCTCATGACCCCACCCTGTCAGCCCGCACCGACACCCGGCTCGGGGCCGAGGGCGACCGGGCGCGACGGGTCCTCGATCCACTCGCTCCACGACCCGACGTAGGGGATCGCGGAGATCCCCGCGGTGTGGAGGGCGAGCGCCATCTGCGCGGCGGTGACGCCCGAGCCGCACGCGGTCCCGACGGGCGTGTCGCGGTGGACGCCCGCCGCGGCGGCGCGGCGGCGGACGGCGTCGGGGGGCAGGAAGGTGCCGTCCGGCGCCATCACCTGGGCCATGGGGAGGTTGACGGCACCGGGTACGTGCCCGGCCGTGTGGTCGATGGGCTCGGCCTCGCCCCGGTAGCGCTCCGGCGTGCGGACGTCGAGGAGGACGCCGGTGCGCGCCATCGAGGCCGCCGCGTCGGCGTCGAGGACGGGCACCGAGCCGGGGCGCACCGTGATCGAGCCGCGCGCCGGTGCCGGCACCTCGGCGGTGACCGGGAACCCGGCGCGGCGCCAGGCGGCGAGCCCCCCGTCGAGGACGCGCACCTGCGGGTGGCCAGCCCAGCGCAGGACCCACCACGCCCGGGCGGCGCCGAGCGAGGTCTGCTGGTCGTAGACGACGACCTCGGTGTCGTCGTCGAGCCCGGCGCTGCGCAGGGCGTCCTCGAGGACGGCGGGGTCGGGCAGCGGGTGGCGACCGTCTCGTCCCGGGGGGCCCGCGAGGGCGGCGTCGAGGTCGAGGAACGGGGCCCCGGGCAGGTGCGCGTCGAAGTACAGGTCGGGTCCGGGCGTGCCGCTCAGCGCGTACTGGACGTCGACCACGGCGACCTCGCCGCGGGCCAGGAGGGTGGCGAGGTCGTCGGCGGGGACGAGGGCGGGGGCGCTCACCCGGTCATCCAACCACCGGGACGTTCGCGACAATGGGGCCGTGCCCCGTCCCGTCCGCGTCGTCCTCGTCCACGGGTCCCAGCTCAGCGGGGTGCAGTGGACGCGGTACGCCGGGCTGCTCGGGCCCGACGTCGAGGTGGTCGTGCCGGACCTGCCCGCCCACGGGTCGCGGCGCGGCGAGGAGTTCACGTGGGAGGGCGCGCTCGCGGTCGTCGGCGAGGCGGTGGAGGGCGGCGACCCGTCGGTGCCCGTCGTTCTGGCCGGCCACAGCCTCGGCGGGTACCTCGCGATGGCGTGGGCCGCCGAGCACCCCACCCGCCTCGCGGGGCTGGCCCTGCTCGGCGCCACGGCCGTGCCCGCCGGGCCGGGGGCGGCCCTGTACCGCGGCATCGCCCGGCTCGAGGCGCGCCTCGGCGTCGACCGGGTGTCCCGGGCGCTCGACCGGCAGTTCGACGCCCTCCTGCCCCCCGAGCTCGCGGCCGTCGTCAAGGAGGCCGGGTACGGCTTCGACGGCATCCCCGCCGCGTGGCACGGGGTGATGACGCGCTGCCGGCCCTCGATGCTGGAGGCCGTCACGTGCCCGGTGCTCCTCGTCGCCGGGCAGCTGGACCAGCTGCGGGTCGACGCGCGACGGTTCGAGCGGGCGGCCCGGTCGGCACGGTGGGTGCGGCGGGTCGTCGTCCGCCACGGCCTGCACGTCTTCCCGCTGACGCACCCGCACGAGACGGCGGCCGCTCTCTGGGAGCTCGTCGCCGACGCCCGTGACCGGGACGACATCGACCAATAGGGCGATCTCGACCCACGACGGGCCCTGTCGATTCGGCTGATGGCGCGGCCTCGGCGACACTGGATGACGCCATGCCGACCTCCACCGCCCCCGCTGCCACCAGCACCGCCCCCGCTGCCATCAGCCCCGCGCCCGCGCCCGGCGCGACCCCGGTGCTGCCGCCGCTGCGCATCGGGCGCCACGTCATCGGGTCCCCGGTCGTCCTCGCGCCGATGGCCGGCATCACGAACCGGGCCTTCCGCCGCCTGTGCCGCGAGTACGGCTCGGCCGGGTTGGAGGCCGGGGGGGCGTCGGGCGCGACGAGCCTGTACGTCAACGAGATGGTCACCTCGCGAGCCCTCGTCGAGCGCACACCGGAGACGATGCGGCTCATCTCGCACGGCCCCGAGGAGCAGCCGCGGTCGGTGCAGCTGTACTCGGTCGACCCGGTGACGGCCGGGCTCGCCGCGCGGATGCTCGTCAGCGAGGACCGTGCCGACCACATCGACCTGAACTTCGGCTGCCCCGTCCCCAAGGTCACCCGCAAGGGCGGCGGGGCCGCGCTGCCGTGGAAGACCGAGCTGTTCCGCGGCATCGTCCGCGCCGTCGTCCGCGAGGCGACGCCGTACGACGTGCCGGTCACCGTGAAGATGCGCATCGGCATCGACGACGACCACGTCACCTACCTCGACGCCGGGCGGATCGCCGAGGCCGAGGGCGTGGCGGCGGTGGCGCTGCACGGCCGCACGGCCGCACAGGCCTACTCCGGCAGCGCCCGCTGGGACGCCATCGCGCGGCTCAAGGAGGCCGTGCGGACCGTCCCGGTGCTCGGCAACGGCGACATCTGGTCGGCCGAGGACGCCCTGGAGATGGTGCGGCGCACCGGCTGTGACGGGGTCGTCGTCGGGCGGGGCTGCCTCGGGCGACCGTGGCTGTTCACCGACCTCGCGGCGGCCTTCGCCGGCTCGTCGGCGCGGGTGCGGCCCGACCTCGGCGAGGTCACCGCCACGCTGCGCCGCCACGCCGAGTACCTCGTCGACTTCTACGACGGCGACGAGCAGCGCGCCTGCCGCGACATCCGCAAGCACATCGCCTGGTACCTCAAGGGCTTCCCGGCGGGGTCGACCGTGCGCAACCGGCTCGCGCTCGTCGACAGCCTCGAGTCGATCGACGCCCTGATCGCGACGATGGACCTCTCGGCCCCGTGGCCCGGCGAGGCCGCCGAGGGGCAGCGCGGCCGGGCCGGCTCGCCCCGGGTCGTGGCCCTGCCGGAGAACTGGCTGCGCTCGCGTGACCTCGACGAGGCCCAGGCGGCCGTCGTGGCCCAGGCCGAGCTCAGCGTCTCCGGCGGCTGAGCCTCACCGGGTCGAGGTGTTCGCCCGGGCTGGTGCGCGGGCCGAACACCTCGAACCGCGAGCTGTCGGGGGGCGCCGCTAGGGTCGGGGCCATGGCGGCAGGTGGGTCGAGGCGTTCGAGGGAGCCGATCGGCACCCCCGGGGGCACACCCGAGAAGCCGGCCCTGTTCTTCGAGGACGCCGCCGAGTTCGGGCGCTGGCTCGCCGCGCACCACGACACCGAGGCCGAGCTGTGGATGGGGCTCTACCGCAAGGGCCACCCGAGGGCCGGCCTCACGTGGGAGGAGGCCGTGCGCGAGGCGCTGTGCTGGGGCTGGATCGACTCCAAGGCCCAGGGCATCGACGAGCACACCCGCCGCCAGCGGTGGACGCCGCGCAAGGCCACGAGCACCTGGTCGACGGTGAACATCAGGGCCGTCGCCGAGCTCACCGCGCAGGGCCGGATGCAGCCCAGCGGCCTCGCCGCGTTCGAGCGGCGCCGCGCCGACCGCAGCGGCGTCTACGCCTACGAGAACGGCGAGCTCCAGCTCGAGCCGCGCTACGCCGAGGCCCTCGCCGCGAACCCCGCGGCCGCCGCGTTCTGGGCCGCGGCCACGAACGGCTACCGCAAGCTCGCCACGAGCTGGGTGATGACGGCCAGGCAGGAGAAGACGCGCGACGGGCGCGCCTCGACCCTCGTCGACGACTGCGCCGCCGGCGTGATCATCAAGAGCCAGCGCTACGGCACCGAGCCGTCGTGGGTGGCCCGCGCGGCCGCGGCGGCGCAGGCGGCGCGCGCCACGTGACCTCCACCGACCGGGACCGCGAGACCTACACCGCCGTCGACCGCGAGCGGTGGGTGCGCGAGGACCCCGCCCTCAAGCGCTCCGACCGCGACGACTTCGCCCGCGACCGCGCCCGCCTCCTGCACTCCGCCGCCCTGCGCCGCCTCTCCGCCAAGACCCAGGTCGTCCAGCCCGGCAGCGACGACTTCGTCCGTAACCGCCTGACGCACTCCCTCGAGGTCGCCCAGATCGGTCGCGAGCTCGGGGCGGCCCTCGGGTGCAGCGCCGACGTCGTCGACACCGCGTGCCTGGCCCACGACCTCGGCCACCCGCCGTTCGGCCACAACGGCGAGTCGGCCCTGGACTCCCTCGCCGCGGGCACCGGCGGGTTCGAGGGGAACGCCCAGACCCTGCGCGTCCTCACCCGGCTCGAGGCCAAGCGCACCCACGACGACGGCCGCCCCGCCGGCCTCAACCTCACCCGCGCCAGTCTCGACGCGGCCACCAAGTACCCGTGGCAGCGCGGCCGCGCGCCCCACCCCACGATGAAGTTCGGCGTCTACGCCGACGACCTCCCCGTCTTCGAGTGGTTCCGCGCGGGCGCCCCCGAGGCCGGTCGCAGCGTCGAGGCCGAGGTCATGGACTGGGCCGACGACGTCGCCTACTCGGTCCACGACGTCGAGGACGCCATCGCCTCCGGCTGGCTGGACCCCCGCGCCCTGCGCGACCGCACCGACGCCGAGGCCGTCCTCGCCGTCGCCGGCGAGGTGTACGAGCCGGGACTGACCACCGACGAGCTCGGCGCCGCCCTCGACCGCGTGCTCGCCAGCGGTGCCGTGCCCGGGGCGCACGACGGCTCCCGCGCGGCCCTCGCCGGGCTCAAGGACATGACGAGCCGCCTCATCGGCCGGTTCGTCGTCGCCGTCGAGGGAGCCACCCGCGAGCGGCACGGACCGGGCCCGCTCACCCGCCACGAGGGCGACCTCGTCGTGCCCCGGGAGAGCCGCGCCGAGTGCGCCGTCCTCAAGGCGGTCGCCGCCCACTACGTCATGTACGCGGCCGAGCGGGTCCAGATCTACGAGAGCCAGCGGGAGGTCGTCGCCGAGCTCGTCGCCGCCTACGAGGCCGACCCGAGCCGCCTCGACCCCGACCTGCGGGCCGACCACGAGGCCGCCGGCTCCGAGGCGCAGGCGCTGCGCGTCCTCGTCGACCAGGTCGCCTCCCTGACCGACCTGCGGGCGCTCACCCTCCACCGCCGGTGGTGCCGCCCCGCGACGACCTAGACTCGCGGCATCATGGCGGGACGGATCAGGGCCGAGGACATCACGTCGGTCAAGGAGCGCACCTCGATCGAGGACGTCGTCCGCGACCACGTGACGCTGCGCCCCGCCGGGGTCGGCTCGCTCAAGGGCCTGTGCCCGTTCCACGACGAGAAGACGCCGAGCTTCACCGTGCGCCCGGCGGTCGGCAGCTACCACTGCTTCGGCTGCGGCGAGGGCGGCGACGTCATCAGCTTCGTGCAGAAGGTCGAGCACCTCACCTTCAGCGAGTCCGTCGAGCGGCTCGCGGCCAAGCTGGGGATGGAGCTGCGCTACGAGGAGGGCGGCGGGCCGCGCGACGGCGGTGCCAGCCTCGGGAAGCGGTCGCGACTCGTCGAGGCGCACCGGGTCGCCGAGGAGTTCTATGCCGCGGTGCTGCTCGACACCGGCAACCCCGAGGCGAGGCCGGGGCGCGACTTCCTCCGTGAGCGCGGCTTCGACGGGTCCGCCGCGGAGCGGTTCGGCGTCGGCTTCGCCCCCCGCAGCGGCGAGGCGCTGACCCGCCACCTGCGCGAGCGCGGCTTCACCGAGGACGAGATGGTCACCGGTGGCCTCAGCGGGCGGGGGAGCCGCGGCCTGTACGACCGCTTCCGCGGCCGGCTCGTCTGGCCGATCCGCGACACGACGGGCGACACGGTCGGGTTCGGGGCGCGCCGCATCCTCGACGACGACCGCATCGCCGCCAAGTACCTCAACACGTCCGAGACGCCGATCTACAAGAAGAGCCAGGTGCTCTACGGGCTCGACGCCGCGAAGAAGGCCATCGCCACCGACCGCCGGGCAGTCGTCGTCGAGGGCTACACCGACGTCATGGCGGCCCACCTCGCCGGTGTCCAGGGCGCGGTCGCCACCTGCGGCACCGCCTTCGGCGTCGACCACATCAAGATCCTGCGCCGGATCATGCGCGACGAGGCCGACCAGGTGCCCGCCAAGGTCGTCTTCACCTTCGACGGCGACAAGGCGGGGCAGGCCGCCGCGATGAAGGCCTTCGGCGAGGACCAGCGCTGGGTCGCCCAGTCCTTCGTCGCCGTGGCGCCCGACGGCATGGACCCGTGCGAGCTCCGCATCGCCAAGGGTGACGCCGCGGTGGTGGCCCTCGTCGAGGGCGCCGTCCCGATGTTCGAGTTCGCCGTCCGCACGACGATCGCCCGCTTCGACCTCGACACCGCCGAGGGCCGCGTCCAGGCCATGAAGGCTGTCGCCCCCATCATCGGGTCGATCCGCGACCAGAGCCTGCGTCCCGAGTACACCCGCACCGTCTCGGGCTGGCTCGGCCTCGAGGTCGAGCAGGTGGCCACGGAGGTCAAGCGGGCCGGGCGGATCCGGACCGAACCGGCAGCCGACGGCGCCCACCAGCGCCACCCGGCGAGCACCGACGACGTCCCCGAGCCCGGGCCCGAGGCCGCGATGCCGGCCCCGGACCTGCGCGACCCCGTGGTCTTCGCCGAGCGCCAGCTGCTCCAGGCGCTCGTGCAGTACCCCGCGCAGTTCGACGACGCCACGGTCGCGGCCCTCGAGCCCGAGGCGTTCACCGCACCCGCCCACCGGGCCGTCCTCGACGGCATCGCCATCGCCGCCCCCACCGCCCGCGCGGGGTCGACGGCGGCGTGGGTGGCGGCGGTGGCGCAGGCCGCCCCCCTCGCGGTCCGCGGTCTCGTCTCCGAGCTGTCGGTGGCGCCGCTGCCCACGAAGTACGACCCCTCCACCGGGCTCCCGCCGCGGCGCTACCTCGAGGCCCTCGTCGCCGACGTCCTCGACCGGCTCCTGGGCCGGCGCATCGCCGACGCCATGGCCGCGGTGCGGCGTGTCCAGAACGACCCGGACGCCGACCCCGCCGACCTGCTCGGCCGCACGAAGGCGCTGCACGCCCTCGAGCTCGAGCGGGTCCGGCTGCGTGAGAGGGTCTCGTCATGAGGCTCGAGTGGACCGGTCTGCGGCGCCCACCGGTGCCCGAGGACGTCGCGGCGGCCATCGCGCCCGAGGGCGGGGAGAAGCTCCTCGCGTGGGCGGGCGAGGAGTCTACCGGCGGCACGGTCGTCGCCGGCCGGCACCGCCTGCACGCCGTCGCCCCCGGGCCGGACGGCCACGTCCTCGCCCTGTCCCGGCCGTGGCACCTCGTCGACTCCGGCACCTGGGACGGCGACACGAGCACCCTCACCGTCACGTGGGTCGACGGCGAGCGCCCGGCCCGCTTCGTCCTCCCCGAGCCGGGGACGCTCCCCGAGACGCTCCGCGAGCGGGTCCAGGCCTCCGTCGTGTACGCCGAGGCCGTCGAGCTGGGTGGCCGCCGGACCGCCAGGGTCGTCGTCCGCAAGGACCTCGCCACCGGCCGGCTGCTCAGCCAGGCGATCCTCCCCAAGGGTGTCCGGAGCAGCGACGAGGGCGTCGCCGAGCGGGTCCGCGCGGGCCTGGCGCGGGTCCGCGAGCAGGTCGGACTCGCCTGAGCCGAGGGCGCTTCCGCACCCTCCGGGACCGGTTTCGTTCGCGGGTCACACCTTTGCTATCGTTGCCGGGCGCTGCTGGGGCGATCCCCCGGTGGCCTTTCCCCTGTAGCTCAATTGGCAGAGCAGCCGGCTGTTAACCGGCAGGTTGTTGGTTCGAGTCCAACCGGGGGAGCACCACGACGAAGGGCCCCGACCAGCACGGTCGGGGCCCTTCGTCGTCGCGTCGTGCGGCGCTACCTCGGCGGTTCCGCGGGAACCTGCGCGGCCGTTCCCGGCGCGGCGGGCATCGCGGCAGCGTGGGCTGCGCCACCGGCGGCGCGCCCGCGCCGGTTGATCCGCCGCTCGACCCGGCCCGCCAGCACGGTGAGGCCGTAGTTGAGGAGGATGAACAGCACCGCCGCGAGGACGTAGGCCGGGATGACGGCGCCGTACGCGGTGCCGAGGTCGCGGGCCTGCTGGAGCAGCTCGGGGTAGGTGATCGCCGTGCCCAGCGCGCTGTCCTTGAGGATGACGACGAGCTGGCCGACGAGCGCGGGGAGCATCGCGGTGAGGGCCTGCGGCAGCTGGATCGAGCGCAGCGTCTGCGACGGGGTGAGCCCCACCGAGAGCCCGGCCTCGCCCTGCCCCTTCGGGAGCTGGTGGACGCCCGAGCGGACGAGCTCGGCGATGACCGAGCCGTTGTAGAGCGTGAGGCCCGTGACGACGGCGTAGAAGCTGTTGAAGTCGACGCCGAAGACGTTGTTGCGGGTGTACAGCGCGAACGCGAAGTACATCATCAGCAGCACCGGCACGGCCCGGAAGAACTCGACGACGGCCCCGCTCACCCACCGCACCGGGGCGATGTGCGACAGCCGCCCGAGCCCGAAGACGAGCCCGAAGGCCAGCGCGAGGACGATGGAGACCACCGCCGCCTGGAGGGTCTTGAGCAGCCCCGGGACCACGTAGGCGGTCCACACGTCGGCCTGGAGCAGCTGGCCCCACATCGACCCGCTGAGCTGACCGGCGCGGCCGAGCCGCCACAGGACGAGGGCGATGGTGCCGGCGATGAGGAGCAGGCCGATGCCGGTGAGCACCCGGTGGCGGGCTCGGGCCCTGGGGCCGGGGGCGTCGAAGAGGATCGAGGTGCTCATCGCTTCACCGCCAGGCGCCGCGACATCGACGTGAACAGGATGCCGACCGGGAGGGTGAGGACGACGAACCCGATGGCGAACACGAGGAAGACCCCGACCCCTGCGGTCTCGTTCTCGATGATGACCTTCATGAGGTTCGAGGCCTCGGCGACGCCGATGACCGACGCGACGGTCGTGTTCTTCGTCAGCGCGATGAGCACGGAGCCGAGCGGGGCGATGGCGCCGCGGAAGGCCTGGGGGAGGATCACCTCGCGCAGCGACTGCCCGAACGTCAGCCCGATCGCCCGGGCCGCCTCGGCCTGACCGGCCGGGACGGTGTTGACGCCGGACCGCAGCGCCTCGCAGACGAACGCCGCGTGGTACACCGCCAGCCCGGCGATCGCCCAGCGGATGCCGTTGTCGACGATGAAGGTCGACGACGAGGACGACGCCAGGTTGATCTGGATGATGTAGAAGAGGCCGAGGATGCAGAAGAACAGGATGAGCGTCAGCGGCGTGTTCCGAACGACGTTGACGTAGAACGCCCCCATCGAGCGCAGCACCCCCACCGGTGACACGCGCATCACCGCGACGACGGTACCGATGACGAGCGAGCCGATCGCGGCGAAGAACGTCAGGTAGACCGTCATCCGGAACGCGGCGAGGATGTCGTAGTTCGCCAGGATGTCACCCATTCAGGGGCCTTCCGGTCGAGGTGGCCGCGGGGGTGCGCCGCCCATCCCGGGGGGTGGGCGGCGCACCACGACGCGGCTGGACGTCAGGAGCAGGTGTCAGGCGTGGGCGGGTTGCCCGCACCCGCCTTGTAGCCGGCCGGGCCGAGGTTGGCGTCGAGGGCCTTCTGCCACGAGCCGTCCTCGACCATCTTCTTCAGCGCGGCGTTGATCTTCTCGCACAGGGCGGTGTCGCCCTTCTTGATGCCGACGCCGTAGCGCTCCTCGGAGAAGGTCGAGCCGACGACCTTGAACTTGCCGGCGTACTCGGGCTGGGCGGCGAGGCCGGCCAGGATCGTGTCGTCCGTGGTGAGGGCGTCGAGCGTCTTGTTCGCGAGCGCCGGGAGGCACTCGGAGTAGCCCGAGAGCTCCTGGAGCTGGACGCCGGGGTACTTGTCCTTGACCTTCTGGGCCGAGGTCGAGCCGGTGACCGAGCACAGCTTCTTGCCCTCGAGGGCGTCCGGGCCGGTGATCGAGGAGTCGTCGGAGCGGATGAGGAGGTCCTGCCCGGCGATGAAGTACGGGCCGGCGAAGGAGACCTTCTCCTTGCGCGCGTCCGTGATCGAGTAGGTCGCGAAGACCATGTTGACCTGGCCGGTCTCGATGAGGGTCTCGCGCTGGGCGCTGGGCGCCTGGACCCAGGTGATGTCCGCCTCCTCGGTGCCGAGCTCCTTGGCGACGTACTTCGCGACGTCGACGTCGAAGCCGCTGTACTCGGTGCCCTTCTTCAGGCCCAGGCCGGGCTGGTCGAACTTGATGCCGATCTTCAGGCCGGCGCCGCCGCCGGAGCCACCCGTGGCGTCACCGCCGCCGCCGGTGTTCCCGGCGTCGGAGCCGCAGGCCGCCAGGCCCAGGGCGAGGACGGCAGCGGCCGTGACCGCTCCGAGTCGTCGAGTCGTCATGATGGGTGTTCCTCCCTGTCGGTGCCGGGCGGACGGTCGTCTGCCGACGGCGGTGTGGTGTTCTGGGGTGGGTCAGTGGGTGAGGATCTTGCCGAGGAAGTCCTTGGCCCGGTCGCTCGTGGGGTTGGTGAAGAACTTCTCGGGCGTGTCGGCCTCGACGATCTGGCCGTCGGCCATGAAGACGACCCGGTTGGCGGCGCGGCGGGCGAAGCCCATCTCGTGGGTGACGACGACCATCGTCATCCCGTCCTTGGCCAGCTGGGTCATGACGTCGAGGACCTCGTTGATCATCTCGGGGTCCAGGGCCGACGTCGGCTCGTCGAAGAGCATGACCTTGGGATCCATCGCGAGGGAGCGGGCGATGGCGACGCGCTGCTGCTGGCCGCCGGAGAGCTGGGCCGGGTACTTCTGGGCCTGGTGGGCGACGCCGACCCGCTCGAGGAGCTCCATCGCGCGCTTCTCGGCGGCGTCCTTCTTCGTCTTGCGGACCTTGATCGGGCCGAGGGTGACGTTGTCGAGGATCGTCTTGTGCGCGAAGAGGTTGAAGGACTGGAAGACCATGCCGACGTCGGCGCGCAGGTGGGCGAGGGCCTTGCCCTCCTCCGGGAGCGCCTCGCCGTCGATGGTGATGGTGCCGCTCTCGAACGTCTCGAGCCGGTTGATGGTGCGGCACAGGGTGGACTTCCCGGAACCGGACGGCCCGATGACGACGACGACCTCGCCCTTGCCGACCGTGAGGTCGATGTCGCGCAGGACGTGGAGGTCGCCGAAGTGCTTGTTGACGCCCTTGAGGACGACGAGGGGCTCGGTCATGGCAGAGAACCTAGCGACCCCACCGGTCCGGAGGTCAAACGCCCGACAGCGAGTTCACAGCGAATGAGACCGAATAGAGACCTCAGCCGGTGACCGCGACGAGGGTGTCGGCGAGCCGGCGGCCGTCGACGAGGTGCTCGACGAGGCCGAGGGCCGGGCCGGGCGGGGCCGCGGACCAGGCGACACCGACCTCGAGGCGGTCCCCGACGGCGACGGTGGCCGGGCTGCCCGAGGTCACCTGGAGGCTCCCGCCGGAGGCAGTGGGGACCAGCCACGCCAGGACGTCGAACGCGGTGTCCGGGGCGGCCTGCCACCCGTGGACGACGAGCGTGTACGTGCCCGGGGCGGGGTGCGCGACGTCGAGGCGCTCGGCCGTCCCGGCCTCGGCGCTCGAGGCGACGACCTCACCGCTCCCGTCGAGCAGGTAGAGGTCGAGGTCGGTGTCCGGGTCGTCGTCGTCGAGGGTCCACCGGGCGTGGGCGACACCGGTGAGGTCGACCGGGACCCGGGTGACCCCGGCGCCGTCGTCGTCGCTGGGGAACGTCTGGTCGGGGTCCTGGCCGACCGTGCCACCCGTCGTCACCGCGCCGACGAGCCCGTGCGGGACGGCCTCGTACCGGCCGGCCGCACCGACCTCGACGTCGAGCACCGCGGACCCCGACGGGCCCTCGCCGGTGACGACGGCCGGGGCGCGCAGGTCGATGCCGCGCAGCGCGATCGGGCTGCGCACCGCGTAGCCGCCACCGCGCCAGGTGAGGGCGCCGAACGACCAGGTGCCGGTGGGCTCCTTGCCCGTGGCGAGGACGTCGACGGTGACCCGCGCCGAGGCACCGGGCGCGAGGTCGACCGCGGACGGGGTGACGGTGACGCGGAAGCCGTCCGGGGCGTCGACCGAGGCGTTCGCCCGCAGCCGCTCACCCGACACGTTGGTCACGGTGCGCCGGACGGTCGTGCGGCCGGGCACCTCCTCGACGCCGATCGAGGGGCGGTTGAGGTCCTGGGCGACGGTCGCGAAGCCGGCCGCCGCCAGGTCGTCGCACAGGGCGGGCGGGAAGGGCGCCGGGCCCTCGTCGCAGAGGAAGCCCAGGTGGTCGGGGAACGAGGCGTCGTAGACGAGCCCCGGCCGGAAGGCCGAGCCGTCGTCGCCGGGACGGCCGGGCGCGACGATGCCGCCCCCGGTGTCGAACGGGTCGGCGCGGGTCCCGTCGACGTCCGTCACCCGCGGGTCGGCGGTCGTCACCAGGGCGGAGCGGGCCGCCGCGGGGGACCACTCGGGGTGCGCCTGCACGAGGATCGCGTGCAGCCCGGCGACGACCGGGGTCGACATCGACGCCCCCGACATCGCCTGGAACAGCTCGCCCTCCGGCCCGTAGGACGGGTTCGAGGGGGCGGGGGAGTCCCCGGCGAGGACCTGCACGCCGGGTGCGGTGACGTCGGGCTTGACGACGTCACCGGCGGTGGGGCTCGCGCCGCGACCGGAGAACACGGCCATCGTCGGGTCGCTGTCGGGGGAGGCGGTGACCCCCTCGGCGACGAGCCGCGCCGAGCCGACGGGGTGCTTCGCCATCCAGCCGCGCAGGCGGAGGCCGGCTGCGCGGTCGAGGACCACCGAAGGCACGAAGGTGGTCTGGGTCGTCGGCGTCGAGCCCGGGCCGTTCGTCACGACGAGGCCCGCGCCGCCGGCCTGCTGCACCGCGAAGCTCTTGCCCGTGGCGCTCAGGGCGCCCTCCTCGCAGACGACGATCGCGCCCTCGACGACCTCGGGGTCGAGCTGCCCCGGCACGCAGACGGGCGAGCCGGCCGCCGCGCCGTCGACGACCCGCGCCGGCTCGGTGCCGCCCGTGACCGACGCGCCGCGCAGGCGGGGGCCGTTGTCGAGGTCGAGCGTCGCGCCGAACGCCGCCGCGTACGTCGTGGCGCCCACGCCGGTGACCCACGGGAGGTCGGCCGGGCCCCCGATGGTGCCCGGTGCGGGGCCCCCGTTGCCGACCGAGGCGGCGACGTGGACCCCGGCGTCGGAGGCGAAGAGCAGGGCCAGCGCCTCGGGGGAGACCGTGTCAGGAGGCCCACCGAGGGAGATGTTGAGGACATCGACCCCGTCGGCGACGGCCTGGTCGATGGCGGCGACGAGGTCGGAGGCGTACCCGCCGTCGCTGCCGACGGCCTTGTAGGCGATGACCTGGGCGTCGGGTGCGATGCCGGAGATCGTGCCGAGGTCGTTGCCGAGGACGCTCGCGCGGACGCCGGCGTTGCCCGCCGCGGTCGTCGCGGTGTGGGTGCCGTGGCCGTCGTCGTCGCGGGCCGAGTCGAACTCGCCGGGACGCAGGCCGGTGCGCTCCTTGTAGGTGTCGAGGAACTCGCGGGCGCCGACGAGCTTGGTGTTGCAGGCGAACGGTGCGTCGTCCGGGTCGCCCTCGGTGGTCCCGAACGCGCAGGCCGAGCGGCCGCTCTCGTCGAGGGTGGGCGCCGGGGGGAGGTCCGTGCGCGGGGCGAGGCTCGGGTGCTCGGGCCAGACCCCCGTGTCGATGACGCCGACGACGACGCCGCGGCCGGTGAGCCCGGAGTCGTGGGCGCCGCCGCGGGCGGTCAGCCCGAGGGCGTCGTTGAGGGCCGTCGTCGAGAGGTCGGACGGAGCGCCGGTCGGTGCGGCGCCGGTGGCGCGGGTGGGCCTCCGCAGGCCGTCGGGGAGGACGAGCGCCACCTTCGGGTCGCGGGCCAGCCGCTCGGCCCCCGCGAGGTCGGTGCTGACGGTGAAGCCGTTGAGGGCCGTCGTGTACGTCTGCTCCCTGCTGCTTGCGGGGAGCCCGGCGGTGCGCAGGGCGGCGTCCTGCTCGGAGCGCAGGGTCCTCGCCTGGCCGGAGGTGCGCGCCAGCGGGTCTCGCCGCATGACGACGACGTACCGGCCGACCGCGCTCCTCTCGACGGCGGTGGACGTCGCCACCGCGAGGGCGGACGGCGTCGCGGCGGGGCCGGCAGGGTCGGGCGGTGGGGCGGCTCCGGCGCGCCCGGGCCCCACGGGGGCGAGCGCGCAGAGGGCAGTGGCGACGACGGTGACGGTGCGCCTCACGGCAGCAGGGACCTCCTCGTGAGCGTGGTCCGGACGCTAGTGGACCGCGGACGCGGTGTCCGCAGAACCGCCGGAACCGGGGACGGCATGATGCGGCCATGAGCCCCGACCCCGCCGTGGTCCGAGCCGCGCTGGCCGACGCGACGCCCGACGTGTACTGGACCGACCGCCCCGGGCTGCGCCCCGACCCGCGGCCGGCCCTCACCGGGTCGGGGCAGCGGGCCGACCTCGTCGTCGTCGGTGGCGGGTTCACCGGGCTGTGGGCGGCGCTGCAGGCCAAGGAGGACGACCCGTCGCGCGAGGTCGTCCTCCTCGAGCGCGGCCGGCTCGGGGTGGCGGCGTCGGGCCGCAACGGCGGCTTCGTCGCCCCCTCGCTGACCCACGGTCTCGCGCAGGGCGTCGCGTGCTGGCCGGACGAGGTGCCGACGCTCGAGCGGCTCGGCGCCGAGAACTTCGCGGGGCTGGCGGACTCGTTGGTGCGGCACGGCGTCGACGCCGACTTCCACGTGCCGGGGGAGCTGACCCTCGCCCTCACCGAGCACCAGGTGCCCACCGTCCGCGAGGCGTACGAGCTGCACCGCGCGCACGGGGCCGAGGTCACGCACCTCACGGCCGAGGAGGCGAGGGCGCGGGTCGACTCGCCGCGGTACCTGTCCGGGATGTTCGACCCGACCGTCGGGCTCGTCGACCCCGCGCGGCTCGTGTGGGGGCTCGCGGCAGCCTGCGAGCGGCTCGGCGTGCGCCTCCACGAGGACACCGCCGTCACCGGCTTCGACCGGGAGGACGGCGCCGTCGTCGTCCGCACCGAGTGGGGGAGTGTGCGGGCCGACCGGGTGGTGCTCGGCACAGGGGCGTTCCGCGGGCTGCTGCGCCGCCTGGCCCTGTGGACGATCCCGGTCTACGACCACGTCCTCATGACCGAGCCGCTGTCGGCCGAGCAGCTGGCCCGGGTCGGCTGGGAGGGGCGCGAGGGGCTCGCCGACGCGGGCAACCAGTTCCACTACTACCGGCGCACCCTCGACGACCGGGTGCTCTTCGGCGGCTACGACGCGAACTACCACTTCCCCGGGCGCATCGACCCGCGGCTCGAGCAGTCCGACTCGCACGCGCTGCTGGCGCGCCACTTCCTCGAGATCTTCCCGCAGCTCGAGGACGTGCGGTTCACGCACCGGTGGGCGGGCGTCATCGACACGACGTCGCGGTTCACGCCGGCGTTCGGGACGGCACTGGGTGGGCGGCTCGCCTACGCGGTCGGGTACACCGGGCTCGGGGTGGCCTCGACGCGGTTCGGTGCCCGTGTCGCGCTCGACCTCGTCGACGGCCGCGACACCGAGGTCACGCGGCTCGCGATGGTGCGGCGCAAGCCGGTCCCGTTCCCGCCGGAGCCGATCCGGTGGGCGGCCGTCAAGGCGACGCGGGCGAGCCTGGCCGCCGAGGACCGCACCGGCCGGCGGAACCTGTGGCTGCGGGGGCTCGACGCGGCCGGCATCGGCTTCGACAGCTAGGAGAAGCGCTCGCGCCGCCCCTCGGCCGACCGGGCGAGCCACTGCCGCCACCCGTCGACGTCGCGCCGCCGCACGAGGAAGTACCAGGCGTACCGCGCCTCGTCCGGCCAGCGGCGCCAGCGCAGTCCGGGCTGGCTCGTGAGGTAGCCGAGGTTGCGGAAGGCCCGGTCGCGCCGGGAGCGGTCGACGGGAACGTAGACCGGGAGCCGCCCGGCGAGGACGGTCTCGACGTCGGGAGTCCCTGACGGGTGGAGGTAGCGGGCGTCGGTGCACGTCCCGAACCGCAGGCCGCTGCGCGCCAGCCGGCGGTGCACCTCGACCTCGTCGCCCCGGATGAAGAGGCGGGGGTCGGGGACACCCACCGCGTCGAGCGCCGCTGCCGAGAAGAGCGCCCCGTTGAACAGGTTCGCCACCCCGGCGACCAGGGGCCGCCCGCCCAGGTCCTCGACGCGGTGGGCCCAGCGCAGCCGCCGACGGAGGGGGAACGCGAGCCGGCCGGGGTCGTCCTGGTCGACGACGAGCGGCGACGCCATCGCCAGCTCGTACCGGCGGGCTGCATCGAGCAGCGTTGCGAGGGTGGAGGTCTCAGCGGGTCGACCGTCGTCGTCGGCGAGCCAGACCCAGTCGGTCCCGAGCGCCCGCGCGGTGAGGATGCCGTAGGCGAACCCTCCGGCACCGCCGAGGTTGGTGTGCGAAGGGAGGTAGGTGTGCGGCAGGCCGGACTCGACGAGGGTCGTGAGCGTGGCGTCGTCGGGACCGTTGTCCACGACGACGACGTGGTCGGGCCGGCGCGACTGGGCGGCGAGGGCGGCGAGGCAGCGGCGCAGCGTGGCGACCCGGTCGCGGGTCACGACGACGCACACGACGCGGGTCGCTCGGGAGGTCACGTGGGGGAGGCTACGAGGGCCGCGGGGCGTGGCGGCGGCGCCGAGGTGAACGGCCGGGGTCGGGCGGGATGTCGGAGGGTGTCCGCCGACGCGTGTGCCTCACGAGCCGGCCACGGCGTGGACGCGGCGAGTTCACCGTCCGTCCGCCCGTGGTCCCTAGCGTCGATGACGTGACCACCCCCTTCTCGTTGCTCCTGCCGGTCTACCGCGGCGACGCGCCCGCGCACCTGGAGACGGCCTTCCGGAGCACCGTCCACGAGCAGCTGCTGCGCCCCGACGAGGTCGTCGTCGTCCAGGACGGCCACGTCGGCCCGGACCTGGCGTCGACCCTCGAGCGGCTGGAGTCGACCTCACCGGTGCCGGTGCGGCGACTTCGCCTGTCGCACAACGTCGGTCTGGCCCAGGCACTCCAGTGCGGGCTCGCGGTGTGCAGCCACGACGTGGTCGCCCGGATGGACGCCGACGACGTCAGCCTCCCGCACCGGTTCCTCCGCCAGATCCCCCTCATGGAGGCGGGCGCCGACCTCGTGGGCGCCGCCATCCTCGAGTTCGAGGGCGACGGGCGCGGCGACGCCGGTGTCCTGCGGGTGCCGCCCACCGACCCGGCCGAGATCGCGCGGACCGCCCGGTGGCGCAACCCGTTCAACCACCCGACAGTGGTCTACCGGCGCACCGCGGTCCTGTCCGCCGGCGGGTACCGCGACCTGCCGTTCATGGAGGACTACTGGGTCTTCACCCGCATGATCGCGCAGGGCGCCAAGGTCGCCAACCTCGCCGACCCGCTCGTGCGCTACCGCGTCGACGCCGGCGCCTACGAGCGCAAGGGCGGTCTGCGACAGCTGCGTTCGGAGCTGCGGCTCCAGCGCCGGCTGCGCGCCGAGGGGTTCACGACCGTGGCGCAGGGCGTCCGCAACGTGTCGGTGCGCGGTGGGTACCGCCTCGTCCCGGCGGCCGTGCGGCGGGCGGTCTACCGCCGGACGTTCACCGTCCCGGCCCCGGTCGGGTCGAGCACGAGCGTGGAGGTGCCCGTGGCACAGCCGTGGCACCGCCACCCGTCGGCCTCGAGCCGCCCCGCCGTCAGGAAGGACGCCTGATGCGGGCCGACCTCGTGGTCGTCGGCGCGGGGCTCTACGGGCTCACCGTCGCCGAGCGGGCTGCCGAGCGCGGGCTCGACGTCGTCGTCGTCGACCGTCGGGACCACGTCGGCGGCAATGCCTGGAGCGAGACCGACCCCGACACCGGCATCGAGGTGCACCGCTACGGCGCGCACCTGTTCCACACGAGCAACGAGCGGGTGTGGCAGTACGTCAACCGCTTCACCGCCTTCACCGACTACGTCCACCGCGTGTGGACGGTGCACCGCGGTGAGGTGTTCCCGATGCCGATCAACCTCGGCACGGTGAACCAGTTCTTCCGGGCGAGCTTCGGTCCGGCACAGGCCCGCACGCTCGTCGCCGAGCAGGCTGCCGAGCTGAGGGGGGAGCCGGCGAACCTCGAGGAGAAGGCGGTCTCGCTCATCGGGCGCCCGCTCTACGAGGCCTTCGTCCGCGGGTACACCGCCAAGCAGTGGCAGACCGACCCACGCTCTCTCCCGGCCGAGGTCATCTCGCGCCTGCCGGTCCGGTACACCTACGACAACCGGTACTTCGACGACCGGTGGGAGGGCCTGCCCGTCGACGGGTACGCGGCGTGGCTCACCCGGATGGCCGACCACCCGCGCATCGACGTGCGGCTCGGGACCGACGTCCTCGACGGCGACCACGGGCTCTCGCGGTCGGCCGTGGTGGGGCAGGTGCCCGTCGTCTACACCGGACCCCTCGACCGCTGGTTCGGCGAGGTCCACGGCGCCCTGTCGTGGCGGACCCTCGACTTCGAGCGCGAGGTGCTGCCCGTGGGCGACCACCAGGGCTGTGCCGTCCTCAACGAGGCCGACGAGGACGTGCCGTGGACCCGCGTCCTCGAGTTCCGACACTTCCACCCGGAGCGGTCCTACCCGACCGACCGCACCGTCGTCGTCCGCGAGTACTCGCGCTTCGCCGAGCGTGGCGACGAGCCGTACTACCCGGTCAACAGCGCCGGGGACCGCGAGCGGCTGGCGGCCTACCGCGAGCTCGTGCGCCTCGAGCGCGGGCTCGGCGTCCACTTCGGCGGGCGTCTCGGGACGTACCAGTACCTCGACATGCACATGGCCATCGCCTCGGCGCTCACCTTCTGCGACAACGGCCTCGACGAGCTCCTGGCCGCGGCCCCGCGTGCGGCCGGCCGGTCGGCGGTGGCCCGGTGACCGCCGTCGACGAGTACCTCGAGGTCGGGCCGGAGGTCGGCTCCGGGACCGGGTCCGAGGTCGTCGACGCGCTGGAGGTCGTGGCACGCGTGGTCCTCCCCGTGGCCGAGGACCCCGACGTCCTCCCGCTCTACGTCGACGGCGCCCACGTGCCCGACCCGCGCCCCGAGGAGGACGAGGACGCGCCGGTCCTCTCACTGCCGTCCGACCAGCACCCCGACCAGGTGCTCGGACGTCGCTCGTACCGGATCGACGCCGGCGGGCGCACCTCGTTCGCGACGATCCTCAACGCCTTCCCGGCCTCGTACTGGAGGCGGTTCGCCACGGCGCCGGCGGTGACGCTGCGGGCGCGGACCACCGGTCCGGGAACCCTCGTCGTCTACCGGTCGTCGGCGCGGGGCGCGTCGGCCCGGGTGACGAGCCGCCGCCTCGACGGGGTGGGGTCGACCGAGGTCGAGCTGCCGCTCACCTCGTTCGTGGACGGCGGCTGGTACTGGTTCGACCTCGTGGCGGGGGCCAAGGCCCTCGTCCTCGTCGAGGCGGACTGGTGCGTCCCCGCGCGCCCGCGGGTGGGGCGGGCGCGCGGGGTCACGGTCGGCATCACGACGTTCGACCGGCCAGGACTCTGCGCGGCCCTGCTGGGCCAGCTCGGGACGGCCGGCGAGCTGGACGACCTCCTCGACGAGGTCGTCGTCGTCGACCAGGGCCGCCGGCACGTCGAGGACGACCCCGCGTTCCCGGCGGCCCGTGGCGCCCTGGGCGACCGGCTGCGCGTCATCCGTCAGCCGAACCTCGGTGGCTCCGGCGGGTTCTCGCGCGCCATGCTCGAGACCCTCGACGCCGACCGCTCCGACCACGTGCTCCTCCTCGACGACGACGTCGTCGCCGAGCCGGAGGGCATCGCCCGGGCCGTGGCGTTCGCCCGGCACGCGCGCCGGCCCACGGTCGTCGGCGGGCACATGTTCTCCATGCACGAGCGGTCGGTCCTCCACGCGTTCAGCGAGGTCGTGCGGCCGTGGCAGTTCCGGTGGATGCCGGCTGCGCCCTCCGAGCACGACCACGACCTCGCGCGCTGGAACCTGCGCTCGACGCCGTGGATGCACCGGCGGATCCACTCCGACTACACCGGCTGGTGGATGTGCCTCGTGCCGACCGCCGTCCTGCGCGACGTCGGGCTGTCGATGCCCTTCTTCATCAAGTGGGACGACGCCGAGTTCGGCCTGCGCGCGGCTCGCAACGGACACCCCACGGTGTCGCTGCCGGGTGCTGCGGTGTGGCACGTGCCGTGGACCGACAAGGACGACAGCGTCGACTGGCAGGCGTACTTCCACGCCCGGAACCGGCTCGTCGCGGCCCTCGTCCACTCGCCCTACGAGCGCGGCGGCCGGCTCGTGCGCGAGTCGCTCGCCATCTCCGTCAAGCACGTGCTGGCGATGCAGTACTCCGCGGCGGCGCTGCGCGTGCGCGCGGTGGAGGACGTCCTCCAGGGACCGCACGCGCTGCACCCGGTCCTGCCGACCCGGCTCGCCGAGGTCCGTGCCCTGCGGGCCGCCCACGAGGACGCCCACGTCGAGTCGGACCCGGAACGCTTCCCGCCGGTTCGGCCGGTGCGGCCACGGCGCAAGGACCCGTCGGCGGCGCGGCCGTCCTCGGCCCTGGCGACCGTGCGGGCGGCGGTGGGCGGCCTCGTCCACCAGGTGCGCGCGGTGCCCGAAGGGGCGCTGGGCCGCCCCGAGCGCGAGGTGGCCTCACCCGACGCCGGATGGTGGACGCTCGCCCGGCTCGACTCCGCGCTCGTCGCCTCGTCCGACGGGGGCGGCCTGGCGTGGCTGCGCCGCGACCGCGGGACGGCCGGCCGCGCCGTGGCGGACGCCGTGCGCACGCACCGGGAGCTGCTCCGCCGCTGGCCCGAGCTCGCGGAGGCCTACCGCGAGGCCGTCCCGGCGCTCGTCGGCGAGGACGCCTGGCGGGTCACCCTCGGGCTCGACCTCCCGGACCGGCGGCGGTGACCGCGCCCGCCGACGCGGGGCTCGTCGTCCAGGGGACCGGGGGAGGGCTTCGCGAGGTCCTCGGGCGCCGGCACCTGCTCGTCCTCCTCGTCCGCAAGGAGCTGCGCGTCCGGTACCGGGCCTCGCTGCTCGGGCTCGGCTGGTCCTACGTCAAGCCCACGGTGCAGTTCCTCGTGTACTTCGTCGCCCTCGGACTGGTCCTGCGGCAGAACGAGATCGGGGACTACGCGGTGTACCTGTTCGGCGGGCTCATGGTCGTCGGCGTCTTCGCCGAGGCCGTCGGCAACGCGACGAGGTCGGTCGTCGCCAACGGCGAGCTCGTCCGCAAGATCTTCCTGCCGCGGGAGCTGTTCCCCGTGGCGAGCGTGTGCGTCGCAGGCGTCCACCTCGTGCCGCAGCTGGGCGTGCTGCTCGTCGCGTCGCTGGTCGCCGGCTGGCGCCCGGACCCCGTGGGGGTGCTGGCGCTCGTCGCCGCGGTCGTCCTCCTGGCCGTGCTGGCGCTGGGGCTCGGCCTCGTCCTCGCCGCGGTCGACGTCATGTTCCGCGACGTCGAGAACGTCGTCGACCTCGTCCTCACCGTCCTCGTCTGGACCAGCCCCGTGCTCTACCCCTGGCACCTCGTCGCCGACCTCGTCGGTCGCACGTCGTGGCTGCTGACGCTCTACCAGGCGAACCCGCTGACCGTGGCCGTCGACCTGGTCCACCGGGCGACGTGGCAGACCGCCTCGCCCGGGAACGCCGCGTTCGCCGCGCCGGACCTGCTCGAGCGGTCGGTCCTCGCCTTCCTCGTCGCGGGGCTGTCGGTCGTCGCCGGGCAGCGGGTGTTCCGCAGGACGTCCGGCCGCTTCGCGCAGGAGCTCTGATGGGGTCCCCGGTCGCCGCCGACACGGCCGTGTCCGTCGAGGGCGCCTCGAAGCACTTCCGGCTGCGGCACACGCACTCCCTCAAGGAGTCGCTCGTCTGGGCCGTCCAGGGCCGCCCCCGGCACGAGGACTTCACCGCCCTCGCCCCGCTCGACCTCGACATCCCGCGCGGCCAGTCGGTGGCCCTGCTGGGGCGCAACGGGTCGGGGAAGTCCACGCTGCTCAAGCTCGTCGCCGGGGTCATGGCACCGGACACGGGGCGCGTCCGGGTCCGTGGCCGGCTCGCCGGGCTGCTCGAGGTCGGCGCCGGCTTCCACCCGGACCTCACCGGGCGCGAGAACGTCCACCTCAACGCGGCGATCCTCGGGATGGGCCGCGCGCAGGTCGAGGAGCGGTTCGACGCCATCGTCGGGTTCGCCGACATCGGGCCGTTCCTCGACACGCAGGTGCGCTTCTACTCGTCCGGGATGTTCCTGCGCCTGGCGTTCGCCGTGGCCGTGCACACCGACCCCGACGTCTTCCTCGTCGACGAGATCCTCGCCGTCGGCGACGAGGCGTTCCGGGACAAGTGCCTGCGCCGTATCGAGGAGCTGCGGGCCGAGGGGCGCACCCTCGTCGTCGTCAGCCACGACCTGCCGCTCATGGAGCGGCTCTGCGACCGCGGGGTCGTCCTGGACGGCGGGCGGCTCGTCCACGACGGACCGGTGGCCTCGGCGGTCCAGCGGCTGCGGGCCACCCTGTGACCTGGACGTCGGCGCTGCCGGTCGTGAGCACCGCCGTGGCGGTGCTCGTCGTGCCCGGTGCGCTCGTCGCGTGGGCGGCCGGGCTGCGCGGGGTCCTCGTCGCCGGCGTGGCACCGCTGCTGTCCGTGGCCGTGACGGCGGTGGCCGCCGTCGTCACGCCGTGGGTCGGGTTGCGCTGGGGCGCAGCGGCATTCGGCCTCGGGCTCGCGGGCGCTGCCGGTGTCGCGGGTTCGGCCCGGTGGATGGTGCAGCGCCGGTGGCCGCTGTCCGAGCCCGCCCCCGGTGACCCGGCGGCCTCGTGGGCCGGTCTGGTGGTCGGCCTGGCCGCGGGCGGTGCTGCGCTGGCGTCCGGCGTCGAGCGCGGGCTCGGCTCACCGGAGCGGTGGCCACAGACCTTCGACGCGGTCTTCCACCTCGACGCGGTGTGGCACGTCCTGAGGACCGGTGACGGGTCGTCGCTGACGCTGGCGGCGATGACGCGCCCCGAGTCGACGCGCGGGTTCTACCCCGCGGCGTGGCACGACCTCGTGGCCCTGGTCGCGGGGGTGACCGGGGCCGACGTCGTCGTGGCCACCGCCGCCACGTCGATGGCCGTCGTCGCCGTCGCCTGGCCGCTGGGCTGCACGGCGGTGACGCGGGTCGCGGCCGGTGCGTCGGGGCCGCTCCTCGCGGCCGCGGGTGCCCTGTCCGCGGCGGTCTCCGCCTCGCCCGTCCTCCTCGTGTCCTACGGGACGCTCTGGCCGAACGCGCTCGGCACCGCCGTGCTCCCGGCGGCCCTCGCCGTCGGGGTGGCGGTGCTCCGGCCGCCCTCCGGAGGACGGCCCGCCGCCGGGGCGGTGCTCGTCATCGGGTTCCCCGGCCTGGCGCTGGCGCACCCGAACGCCGTCGTCTCCCTCCTCGTCCTCGGCACCGCCGCCGCGTTCGCCCTCCGGTGGTCGTCCGGACGCCCGGCGCGGGCGGTGCTCGTGGCGTGGGCCCTCCTCCTCGGCTGGCTCGTGGCGTGGTCTCCCGTCTTCGCCGCGACGCGGCAGCAGGCCTGGCCCGCGCGGCAGACGACCGGTCAGGCGGTCGGGGAGTGGCTGACGCTCTCGCCGGAGCGCACGCCCGTCCCGCTCGTCGTCGTCGGGTTCCTCGCGGTCGGGGTCGTCGTGGCCGGGCGGTCCCCGAGGCTGCGCTGGCTGCTCGCGGTGCACGCGGTGGGCGGCGGGCTGTTCGTGCTCGTCGCCGGGAGCGACGGGAGGGTCGCACGCTGGGTGAGCGGTCCGTGGTGGGACGACCCGTACCGGCTGGGCGCGCTCGTCGCCGTCGCCGCGGTGCCGCTGGCCGCGGTGGGCCTGCGTGCCGTGGCCGGCTGGGCCGCCGACCACCTGCCTGCGGCCGCGGGGCGCGGGCGTCGGGAAGCGGTGGTGGCAGGCGTCCTCCTCGTCGGGACGGCCGTCCTCAGCGGTGGTCTGTACCGCGCCGAGACCGCCTCCACGATCGAGCGCTGGGCGGGCCGGGAGGACATGCTCGGTCCCGCGGAGCGCGAGCTCGTCGCGGGCGTCGGCCACTGGGTGCCCGAGGGGGAGCGGGTGGCCGGCAACCCGTTCGACGGGCTTGCGTTCACCGGACCGCTGGCCGACCGGGAGGCGGTGTTCCCGCACACGACGGGTCGGTGGGGCGCGGACCGCGAGCTGCTCGCGTCCTCGCTCGCCTCGGTGGCGACGCGGCCGGACGTGTGCGCCGCGCTCGACCGGCTGCGCGTGCGCCACGTCCTCGACGGGCAGTCGCGGTTCTGGACCGACGACCTGCGGCGCCCGCTCTACGCGGGGTTGGAGGTCGCGGGCCGGCCGGGGTTCGAGGAGGTCGCCCGCGGCGGTTCGGCGTCCCTCTGGCGCGTCACGGCCTGCGGCTGACCGGCCCGGCGACGGCATGCCCAGCCGGGTCAGCGGACGAGCTCGTGGACGGCCCAGCCGCCGGTCCTGGACCATCGAAGGAGCGGCGCGCCCTGCCACGAGGTCGTGAGCCAGACGTCGGTGAGCCGGTCGTCCTCGACATCGGGATCCGCCGCGGGGAGCCCTTCGACAGGGCGGCCGAGCGCGGCGAACTCGCCGCCGCCCAGGTGGCCTCGGCCGATGCCGACGAACAGGTGCCGCTCGTCGACGCGGACCGCCCCGGCCACCTTCGCCGCGCGACGGGCGACGTGGGGCACGAGGAGCAGCTCGGTGACGAGGGCAGGCAGCACGTCCGGCAGGTCGACGCCTTCGTCGGCGCCTCGGGGAGGACGGCGTGCGCGGCCCCTCGAGCGTGGCCCGAGCAGCGCCTCCCGGTGCCGCACTCCGTCGCCGGCGACGGTCGTCACCTCGACGGCGGCGACGCGTCCCCGGGGCAGGAGGAGGTCGAGGTCGTACGCCCCCTGGAGCCGCCCGACGTCGTGGGCGCGAGCCACCCCGCCCGTGATGTGCTCGAGCGCCAGCGCGGCGAACGACTCGTCGTCGCTCAGCCCGTCGAGCCGCTTCGGATCCGAACCCACGCACCAGAGGCTAGGCGCAGTCGCCGAGATCCTCGGACGGACAGGACATCCGGGGTGCCAGACCTGGCCACAGGGGGTGGGGCGTGTCGGGCTTGAACCGACGACCGACGGATTATGAGTCCGCTGCTCTGACCGACTGAGCTAACGCCCCTGGAAGCGACGCCGATTCTGTCACGCACCTTCCTGGGCCGATCGCGTGACCAGAGAGGCGCATGGGTTCTGCGATTCCTCTGGTGCGTCCGTGACCCATGGGGCACAATGGCGACCACAACCGGCGCCCGACGGCGCCCGAACAGTCACGCAGCACGGCACCCGCTCGACAGCACCACCAGGCCTCCACCACGTGCACCGGCGTTGGGGAAGACGTCCCTCGCACGCTGAAGGAGGCCAGGATGTCTGTCGCGATGCCGCGCACCGTCACGCGGGGAGTGGTGTACGTCCACTCGACCCCCAAGGCGCTGTGCCCGCACGTGGTCTGGGCCATCGAGGGTGTCCTCGGTGGCCGTGTCAGCGTCGACTGGACCGCCCAGCCCGCCGCACCCGGACTGGTGCGCACCGAGCTCAGCTGGGCGGGCGAGGCCGGTAGCGGCGCCCGCATCGCCTCGGCGCTGCGCGGGTGGGACAACCTTCGCTACGAGGTGACCGAGGAGCCGAGCCCGGGCTGCGACGGCTCGCGCTGGTCGCACACCCCGCGCCTGGGCATCCACCACACCTGGACGTCCGCGAGCGGTGACGCCGTCGTCAACGAGGACCGCCTGCGTGAGGTCGTCATGCTTGCCCAAGGCAGCCCCGAGGCGATGCAGGAGATGCTCGAGGAGCTGCTCGGCACGGAGTGGGACGAGGAGCTCGAGCCCTTCCGCTACGCCGGCGACGGTGCCCCGGTCCGCTGGCTCCACAAGGTGGGCTGAGCCGACACCGCGTCAGCGCAGCGGGTGGTCGAGGTCGACCAGCCGGTCGCCGAGGACGTCGCTGATGACCATCCACGCCGAGGGGGTCAGCAACTCACCGGCCACGAGGTAGAACTTGTCGGTCGAGGTGTCGACGACGAGGACGTCCTCGACCCAGGTGCCCCCCGTGACCGACGAGGTGAGGATCGTGTGGGTCGCGGCGAACGTGCCGATCGACCACGTCGTGTGTGACCACGACGCGTGGATCGGCGTCCCGGGAGGGGCCTGGGCCGCCACCATCCGGCGGAACGCCCGCCGCGTGCGCCAGGGCAGCGCGACGAACGCGTCGAGCGCGACGAGCACGCCGGCCACGAGGAGGGTCGAGAGCCCGAAGAGCCACGGGTTGCCCGGCCGGATCGGGCCGAGCACCCACTGGGCGGCGCCCGCGAGCACGAACCCGACGACCCACGTCGCGGCGAACGAGCGCCACACGACGGGGCGGCGCAGGTGCCGGCGGGTGGCCGCGCGGGCCTCCCGCTCGGCGACCTCGGTCGTCATCACGGTGCCGGTCTCGACGGCTCCACCGGCGGCGACGGGGACGGGCTGCTCGTTCACGCTCGAAACATAGCGAGGGGTGGTGCTGGCACGAGCCTGCTTCGCCGGGGTCGGACCGAACGGTGGAGGCCCCCGTGCGAGATCAGCGCGGGGGCCTCCACCGTTCGTCCGGCGGGCTCAGACGCTCTTGACGACGAGGGCGACGTTGTGGCCGCCGAAGCCGAAGGAGTTGTTCAGCGCCGCGATGTCGCCGTCGGGGAGGGTGCGGTGCTCCCCGCGCACGACGTCGAGGTCGATCTTGGGGTCGAAGTCGTCGATGTTGATGGCGGCCGGCGCGACGCGGTGGTGCACGGCCAGCACGGTGAGCAGTCCCTCGAGGGCGCCCGCCGCACCGAGCAGGTGTCCCGTCATCGACTTCGTGGCACTGACCGCCATCCCGTCGGCCGCCGCGCCGAAGGCCCGTCGGATGGCGTTGGCCTCGGCGACGTCGCCGACGGGCGTGGAGGTCGCGTGGGCGTTGACGTGGATGATGTCGGCGGGGGTCAGGCCGGCCCGCTCGACGGCCTCGACCATCGCCCGCGACGCACCGGCGCCCTCGGGCTCGGGTGCGGTGATGTGGTGTGCGTCGGCGGACATGCCGATCGAGGCGAACTCGGCGTAGATGCGGGCGCCGCGGGCCTTGGCGTGCTCGTACTCCTCGAGGACCATGACGCCCGCGCCCTCACCCATGACGAAGCCGTCACGGCCGGTGTCGTAGGGACGCGAGGCGGCGGCGGGGTCCTCGTTGCGGGTCGAGAGTGCCTGCATCTGGGCGAACCCGGCGAAGCAGATGGGGTGCGTGGCGGCCTCGGTGCCACCGGCGACGACCATGTCGGCGCGGCCGGCGCGGATCATGTCGTAGGCGGTGCCCATCGACTCCGCGCCCGACGCGCACGCCGAGACGGTCGTGTGCGCCCCGGCGCGCGCGCCGAGCATGAGCGAGACGTTGCCGGACGAGGTGTTCGGCATGAGCATCGGGACGGCGAGGGGGAAGACCCTGCGCAGCCCCTTCTCGCGCAGGATGTCCCACTGGTCGAGGAGGGTCCACACGCCACCGATGCCGGTGCCGATGGCCACGCCGAGGCGCTCGGGGTCGATCTCGGGGGAGCCGGCGTCCTCCATCGCCGCCTGCGCGGCGATGACCGCGTACTGGGCGCTGGGGTCCATCCGCCGGACCTGCACCTTGGAGAGCACCTCGCCCGGGTCCTGGGCGATGGTGCAGGCGAAGTGGACCGGCATCTCGTAGCGCTCGACCCACTCCTCGGGCAGCGGCTTGGCGCCCGAGCGGCCGGCGAGGACGCCCTCCCAGGTCTCGCCGATGGTGCCGCCGAGGGGCGTGGTGGCACCGAGGCCGGTCACGACGACGCGTCGATCGCTCATGGTCCTGCTGCTCCTTGTGGGACGTGGTCGTACGCGGGGGCGGTCCGCCCCCTCACCGACCCTAGGCCGCTTCGGGCCGGTCGGGGAGGGGGCGGGGGCGAGCGGTCGCTCAGCCCTGGTTGTTCGCGATGAAGCTGACGGCGTCGCCGACGGTGGTGAGGTTCTTGACCTCGTCGTCGGGGATGCGCACGCCGAACTTCTCCTCGGCGTTGACGACGATCGTCATCATCGACAGCGAGTCGATGTCGAGGTCGTCGGTGAAGGACTTGTCGGACTGGACCTCGGCCGGGTCCAGACCGGTCTCCTCGTTGACGATCTCGGCGAGGCCGGCGAGGATCTCCTGCTCGGACTGTGCCATGGTGCTCTCCTTCTTCTCGGGGACGTGTGTGTCGCGGTGGTGCTGGCCCGGGTGACCCGTGGGCCCACGGGAGCTACGGGATGACGACGACCTGCGCCGCGTACGACAGGCCCGCGCCGAACCCGATCTGGAGCGCGAGGCCGCCGCTCGGGATCTCACCCTTGCGGACCATGCGCTCCATCGCGAGCGGGACGGACGCGGCGGACGTGTTGCCGGTGTAGGCGATGTCGCGGGCGATCGCGATGCCGTCGGGCAGCTTCAGCTGCTTGGCCATCGCGTCGATGATGCGGACGTTCGCCTGGTGCGGGATGAACGCGTCGAGCTGGTCGGCGGTCACGCCGGCGGCGTCGAGGGCGCGCTGGGCGACCGGGGCCATGCCCCACACGGCCCACCGGAAGACGGTCTGGCCGGCCATCCCGATGTGCGGCCAGTCGAGCTTCTGCTCGTGGACGTCGATCCAGCTCTCGGTCTGGCTGATCGCCTCCCACTGCGCACCGTCCGAGCCCCACACGGTCGGGCCGATGCCGGGGGTGTCGGAGGGCCCGACGACCGCGGCGCCGGCTCCGTCGCCGAAGATGAAGGCCGTGCCGCGGTCGTCGCGGCTCGTGAAGTCCGAGAGCCGCTCGACGCCGACGACGAGCACGTGGCCGGCCGACCCGCCGCGGACCATGTCGGACGCGATCGCCAGGCCGTGGCAGTACCCGGCGCAGGCGGCGGAGATGTCGAACGCCGCGGCCTTGCTGCCGAGGGCCTCGGCGACGAGGGGGGCGGCCGCGGGCGTCTGGTAGGGCCAGCTGACGGTGGCGAGGACGACGGCGTCGAGGTCGTCGGCCGTGATCCCCGCCATCTCGAGGGCCGGTCGCGCGGCGAAGAGCGACATGTCGACGACCGACTCGCCCTCGCCGGCCCAGCGGCGCTCGATGATGCCGCTGCGCTCACGGATCCACTCGTCGGAGGAGTCGATCCGCTCGACGATCTCGGAGTTGGGGACGATCCGCCGCGGTCGGTAGCCGCCGACCCCGAGGATGCGCGCGTGCCGGCGGCCCTCGGCCGACCGCAGCGCCGAGGCGAAGCCCTTGGACGTCACGGTCATGCCGAGTGCTCCTCGATGAGGGTGCGGGCCGCGTCGAGGTCCTCGGGGGTCCTCACGGCGAGGAGCTCGACGCCCTTGAGGGCGCGCTTGGCGAGGCCGACGAGGGTGCCGGCCGGCGGCAGCTCGATGATGGCGGTGGCCCCCAGGGCGGCGAACCGCTCCATGCACAGGTCCCAGCGCACCGGGTTCGACACCTGGGCGACGATCCGGTCGAGGGCGTCGCGCCCCTCGGTGACGGCGGCGCCGTCGCGGTTGGAGACCAGCGTGATGCCGGGGTCGGAGACGTCGTGGTCGGCAGCGGCCGCGCGCAGCGCCTCGACGGCGGGCTGCATGTAGCGGGTGTGGAACGCCCCGGCCACCTTGAGCGGGATGACGCGCGCCTTGGCCGGCGGGTCGTCGGCCAGTGCCGCCAGGGCCGGGAGGGCGCCCGCGGCGACGACCTGGCCGGCGCCGTTGACGTTGGCGGGGGTGAGCCCGTGGCGCTCGATGGTCGCGAGGACGTCGTCCGGGTCGCCGCCGAGGACCGCGCTCATGCCGGTGGGGGTGGCGGCGCTGGCCTCGGCCATGGCCCGGCCGCGGAGGGCGACCAGGCTCATCGCGTCGCTCTCGCGCAGGACGCCGGCGCCGGCCGCCGCGGTGATCTCGCCGACCGAGTGGCCCGCGATCGCGCCGACGCCCTGCGTCGAGCCGAGGGCCCGCAGCGCCAGCAGGCCCGCGCCCACGAGGAGCGGCTGGGCGACGGCGGTGTCCTTGATCGTGTCCTCGTCGGAGACGGTGCCGTGGGCGACGAGGTCGACCCCCGCGGCGTCGGACAGCTCGGTCAGGTGCTCACGCGGGCCGGGGAGCTCGAGCCACGGGCTGAGGAAGCCCGGGGTCTGGGAGCCCTGGCCGGGGCAGACGATGACGATCACGGGTCCAGCCTGACGGTCCCGCCGTGACCGAACCGTGATGGGTGGGGACGAACCTCGACGGCCGGTTTTGGAGGGATCCTCCAAAACGTGCAGCGTTCAGGCGCGGGGTGTGGCGCGCGCCACGGGGCCGAGCCGGTGGACGGCGAGGGCCATCCGGACGGTGTCGGCGTCGTGCGGGTCCGTGAGGTCGTACCCGCACGCCCTGGTGATGCCGGCGAGGCGGTAGCGCACGGTGTTGGGGTGGACGATGAGCGCCCGTGCGGTGCCCTCGACGCCCTGCCCGCCGTCGAGCCAGGCCGCCGCCGTCTCGAGCAGGGTGCCGCCCGGGGAGTCGGCGAGCGGGCCGATGATGCGGGCCACGAGGGCACCGCGCGCCGGCAGGTCGCCGAGGAGGGCGCGCTCGGCGAGGAGGTCGTCGGCGTGGACGGGTCGGGGCGCCCCGGGCCAGGCCGGGGCGGCCGTGTGCCCGGAGATGGCGGCGCGGGCGCTCCGGCCCGCGGCGAACAGGTGCGGGACGGTCGGCCCGACGACGAGCGGGCCGTCTCCGAGGTGCTTGTCGAGGGCCGTCGCGAGCCCGAGGGCGTCCTCGACGCCACCGCCGATGCAGATGATCCGCGGTCCGTGGATGGCGACGAGCAGCTCGGCGCCGTGGCGCCGTGCGGCCCGGTGCAGGTCGGTGACGACCGGCGCGGGTGCTGCGCCCGGCGGCGTGGAGCCCACGACGACGACGACCCGCGTCACGGCGCCCCAGCCGAGCGCGGCCGCGCGCGACTGCATCGAGTCGTCGGCCTCACCGCGGATGACGGCGTCGACGACGAGCGACTCGAGCCGGGCGTCCCAGGCGCCGCGTGCCTCGGCCGCCTGGGCGTACACCTCGGCCGCGGAGAACGCGACCTCCCGGCTGTAGCGCAGCACGGCCTCGCGCGCGAGGTCGCCCTCTCCGGGCACGGCCAGCCCGGTGATCTCGCGCTCGACGACGCCGATGACGGTGCGCAGCAGGTCGAGGGTCTGCGCCAGGCTGATCGAGCGGGTCAGCTCGCGGGGGGCGGTGCCGAAGACGTCGGCCGTGACGGCGGGGCGCTCCTGGTCGCCGCCGAACCAGTCGAGGAAGCTGCTGATGCCCGCTTGGGCGACGAGCCCCACCCAGCTGCGGTTCTCGGCGGACAGGGCGCGGTACCACTCGTGGTCGGCCTCCATCTGCTGCACCGCGGCGGCGCCGAGGTCGCCCGCGGCCCTGGCCACGAGGGCGCGCGTGGCCTCGGAGGGCGTCCTCGCGTGCGTCGACATGGCGGCAGTCTATTTGTGCGCCCCGGACAACCGCGGAGGTCAGGTCGGACGGTCAGTCGGTGCCCGACTCCATCGCGGCACGGTCGAGCGCGTCGTCGTCGCCAGCCGCCACGAGTGGGTTGGCCGAGATCCGCTCGGCACCGCCCGGCTCGAGCTGACCGACGAGCTCGACGTGCCGGCGGCCGAGCTGGCCCTGCGCGGCGTACAGCTCGAGCTTGCTCCGGCTGTCGGCGATGTCGAGGTTGCGCATCGTCAGCTGGCCGATCCGGTCGACCGGGCCGAACGCGGCGTCCTCGACCCGCTCCATGGACAGCTTGTCGGGGTGGTAGCTGAAGTTCTCGCCGCGGGTGTCGACGACGGTGTAGTCGTCGCCGCGCCGCAGCCGCAGGGTGACCTGGCCGGTGACGGCCGAGGCGACCCAGCGCTGCAGCGACTCGCGCAGCATGAGGCTCTGCGGGTCGAGCCAACGGCCCTCGTAGAGGAGCCGGCCGAGCCGGCGGCCCTCGGCGTGGTAGTTCGCGATCGTGTCCTCGTTGTGCACCGCGTTGAGCAGCCGCTCGTACGCGATGTGGAGCAGCGCCATCCCCGGCGCCTCGTAGACGCCGCGCGACTTCGCCTCGATGATCCGGTTCTCGATCTGGTCCGACATCCCGAGGCCGTGGCGGCCCCCGACCCTGTTCGCCTCGTCGACGAGCGCGACGGGGTCGAGGTCGCGGCCGTTGACCGCCACCGGGCGCCCCTGGAGGAAGGTGACCGTGACGTCCTCGGTCTCGATGGCGACGGCGGGGTCCCAGAACCGCACGCCCATGATCGGCTCGACGACCTCCATCGACTCGTCGAGGTGCTCGAGCGTCTTCGCCTCGTGTGTCGCGCCCCAGATGTTCGCGTCGGTCGAGTACGCCTTCTCCTGGCTCGACCGGTAGGGGAGGGATCGCTCGGTGAGCCAGGCGCTCATCTCGTGCCGGCCCCCGAGCTCGGCGACGAAGTCCGCGTCCAGCCACGGCTTGTAGATGCGCAGGTTCGGGTTGGCGAGGAGGCCGTAGCGGTAGAACCGCTCGATGTCGTTGCCCTTGAAGGTCGACCCGTCTCCCCAGATCTCGACGTCGTCGGCATGCATGGCGCGCACGAGCAGGGTTCCGGTGACGGCCCGCCCGAGGGGGGTGGTGTTGAAGTACGTCCTGCCGCCGCTGCGGATGTGGAAGGCACCGCACGCGATGGCCGACAGGCCCTCCTCGACGAGGGCGCTGCGGCAGTCGACGAGTCGCGCGAGCTCTGCGCCGTACTGGCCGGCGCGGTCGGGGACCGTGTCGATCTCGGGCTCGTCGTACTGGCCGAGGTCGGCGGTGTACGTGCAGGGCACGGCGCCCTTCTCGCGCATCCACGCGACGGCCACGGAGGTGTCGAGACCACCGGAGAAGGCGATGCCGACGCGCTCGCCGACGGGGAGGGAGGTGAGGACCTTGGACACGATGTAAGAGTATACGGATCTCTGCATAAGTTCTAATCGGTCGCCGGCTGCTCGCCGAGTGGTCACCGAGGCGTCACGGCGTCGTCGGCCGGGGTTCGCCGGACCCTCCCTAGCGTCGAGCGCATGACCAGACCGACGTCAGGACTCGCCGTGACCGCTCTCGCCCTCGGCCTCGCCGTCGCCGCCGGACCCGCCGCCACCGCGGCCCCGGGCGCACCGACCTCAACGCCCCTCGCCGCCGCCCCCGCGCCGGCCGCCCGCTCGCTCGGCGAGCCGCTCGTCATCGCCCACCGCGGCGCCTCCGGGTACCGCCCCGAGCACACCCTCGCCGCCTACGAGCTGGCCGTCACCCAGGGCGCCGACGTCATCGAGCCCGACCTGACGATGACGCGCGACCGCGTCCTCGTCGCCCGGCACGAGCCGGAGATCGGTGGCACGACCGACGTCGTCACCCACCCCGAGTTCGCCGACCGCCGCACGACGAAGCAGGTCGACGGCACGGCGGTCACCGGCTGGTTCGTCGAGGACTTCACCCTCGCCGAGCTGAAGACGCTGCGCGCCGAGGAGCGGCTGCCGCTGCTCCGCCCGGGGAGCGCCCGGTACGACGGACGCTTCGAGGTGCCCACGTTCGAGGAGGTCCTCGACCTGCGCGCCCGGCTCACCCGCCAGTCGGGCCGGACCATCGGCGTCATCCCCGAGATCAAGCACTCCACCTTCCTCCACCGCGCGGGCCTGGACCCGGAGGCGGCGCTGGTCCGCGCGGTGACGCGCCACGGCCTCAACACCCGGAAGGCGCCGCTGTGGACGCAGTCCTTCGAGTGGACCCCGCTCGTCGACCTGCGCGAGCAGCACGGCTACCGCGCGCAGCTCGTCTTCCTCGCCACGAGCGGCGGCCCCTACGACCTGCGGGCGGCCGGGACGTCGCGCACCTACGCCGACATGCTGCGTCCCGAGAGCCTCGTCGAGCTGGCCCGCACCGTGGACGTCATCGGCGCCGAGAAGGGGCTGGTCATCCCGCGCCGCGCCGACGGGACCCTGGGGGAGCCGACCTCCCTCGTCGCCGACGCCCACGCCGCCGGCCTGGCCGTGACGCCGTGGACCTTCCGGGCCGAGAACCAGTTCCTTCCGGTGGACTACCGCGTCGGCACCGACCCGGCCGCGCACGGCCGCCTCGCCGACGAGGTCATCGCGTACCTGCGCACGGGCGTCGACGGCGTCTTCTGCGACCAGCCCGACCTGTGCGTCGAGGCCCGCGACCACGTCCTCGCCGAGGAGGGCGAGGGCGCCCGAGCCGCCGGCTGAGGACCACGAACCACCCGGAGCACCGGAACCTTCGGTGGGGCACCCCGAACTTCGGGGTGCCCCACCGAAGGTTCCGGCATCAGGCGGGAAAGTGGTGACGCCTGGGGTCAGGACGGGTCGAGGAGGTCCTCGACCCGGCGGACCTTGCCCTCGAGCATCCCGGTGTGGCCGGGTCGGATGTCGGCCTTGACGACGAGGGAGACCCGGTCGGCGCCGGCGCCCGTCATCGTGTCGACGCACCGCTTGAGCACGCCCATCACCTCGTCCCACTCACCCTCGACGTTGGTGAACATCGCGTTGGTCTCGTAGGGCAGGCCCGACTCGCGGACGACGCGGACGGCATCCGCGACGGCATCGGCGTAGGACCCGCCCTCGGCCGGTGCGGCCGGGGCGATCGAGAACGCCACGAGCATCAGCTGTCGCCGCCCTCGTTGCCGGACGACCCGGCGGTGACGTCGGAGAGCCGGTAGCGCCGGGCGGCCTCGGCCGGGGCCGAGCGGTCGACCTCGCCGCGGGCGGCGAGGGCCTGGAGCGCGCGCACCGCCATCGACGGGCCGTCGATGTGGAAGAACCGGCGAGCCGCCGGGCGGGTGTCGGAGAAGCCGAACCCGTCGGCGCCGAGCGAGGTGAAGTCGCCCGGGACCCACTGGGCGATCTGGTCCTGGACCGCGCGCATGTAGTCGGAGACCGCGACGACGGGGCCGGGGCGGCCGGTGAGCTTCTGGGTGACCCACGGCACCGGAGCCTCGGCCTCCGGGTCGAGGAACGCGGCCTCGTCGCAGCGCAGCCCGTCGCGGCGCAGCTCGTTCCACGACGTGACCGACCAGACGTCGGCGACGACGTGCCAGTCGTTGCGGAGCAGCTCCTGGGCCTCGAGGGCCCACGGCATCCCGACGCCCGACGCGAGCAGCTGGACCCGCGGCGCCTCGGACGTCAGGCCCTCGGTCGAGCCCTCGGCGTAGAGGTACATCCCACGCAGCAGGCCCTCGCGGTCGAGGTTCTCCGGCTCGGCGGGCTGGACCATCGGCTCGTTGTAGACGGTGAGGTAGTAGATGACGTTGCGCTGCTCGTCGGTGAGCGAGTCGTCGGTGCCGTACATGCGGTGCAGGCCGTCCTGCATGATGTGCGCGACCTCGTACGAGAACGCCGGGTCGTAGTGCACGACAGCGGGGTTCGTCGAGGCGAGCAGCGGGGAGTGGCCGTCGGCGTGCTGGAGCCCCTCGCCCGTGAGGGTGGTGCGGCCCGCGGTGGCGCCGATGAGGAAGCCCCGCGTCATCTGGTCGGCGGCGGCCCAGATCGAGTCGCCGGTGCGCTGGAACCCGAACATCGAGTAGAAGATGTAGATCGGGATCATCGGCTCGCCGTGCGTGGCGTAGCTCGAGCCCACGGCCGTGAACGCGGCCATCGAGCCCGCCTCGTTGATGCCGAGGTGGAGGATCTGCCCGTCCTTCGCCTCGCGGTAGGCGAGCATCAGCTCGGCGTCGACCGGCGTGTAGTTCTGGCCGTGCGGGTTGTAGATCTTGATCGTCGAGAAGAAGCTGTCCATCCCGAACGTGCGGGCCTCGTCGGGGATGATCGGCACGATCCGCTTGCCGAACTCCTTGTCGCGCATGAGGTCCTTGAGGAGGCGGACGAACGCCATCGTCGAGGCGACCTGCTGCTTGCCGGAGCCCTTCTTCACCTGGGCGTAGGCCGAGTCGTCGGGCAGGTGCACGGTGCCGTGCTTGACCCGCCGCTCGGGGACCCCGCCGCCGAGCTTGGCCCGGCGCTCGAGGGCGTACTGGATGACGTCGTCGTCGGCACCCGGGTGGTAGTACGGGGCGTTGTACGGGTCGCGCTCGAGCTGCTCGTCGCTGATCGGCAGGTTCAGGCTGTCGCGGAAGCTCTTGAGGTCGTCGAGGGTGAACTTCTTCATCTGGTGGGTCGCGTTGCGCCCGGCGAAGCTCTGGCCCAGCCCGTAGCCCTTGATCGTCTTCGCGAGGATGACGGTGGGCTGGCCGGTGTGCTCGAGGGCCCCCTTGTAGGCCGCGTACACCTTGCGGTAGTCGTGTCCGCCGCGCTTGAGCTTCCACCAGATGTCCTCGTCGGACCAGTCGGCGACGAGCTTGCGGGTGCGCGGGTCGCGGTCGAAGAAGTGGTCGCGGACGTACTTGCCGTCGTTGGCGCGGAAGGTCTGGTAGTCGCCGTCGGACGTGGAGTTCATGAGGTGGACGAGCGCGCCGTCGCCGTCGGCGGCGAGGAGCGGGTCCCAGCCGCGGCCCCACACGACCTTGATGACGTTCCAGCCGGCGCCGCGGAAGAACGCCTCGAGCTCCTGGATGATCTTGCCGTTGCCGCGCACCGGGCCGTCGAGCCGCTGGAGGTTGCAGTTGACGACGAAGGTGAGGTTGTCGAGCTCCTCCTGCGCCGCGAGCTGGAGCAGGCCGCGCGACTCGGGCTCGTCCATCTCGCCGTCGCCGAGGTAGGCCCACACGTGCTGGTCGCTCGTGTCCTTGACGCCCCGGTTGTGGAGGTACTTGTTGAACTGCGCCTGGTAGATCGCGTTCATCGGCCCGATGCCCATCGAGACGGTCGGGAACTCCCAGAAGTCGGGCATGAGGCGCGGGTGGGGGTAGCTCGGCAGGGCGAGGGGCGAGCCGTTGACGAGGTGCGACTTCTCCTGGCGGAAGCCGTCGAGGCGGTCCTCGCTGATCCGGCCCTCGAGGAAGGCGCGGGCGTACATGCCGGGGGAGGCGTGGCCCTGGAAGAACACCGAGTCGCCACCGCCGGGGTGGTCCTTGCCGCGGAAGAAGTGGTTGAAGCCGACCTCGTACAGGGTCGCCGCCGAGGCGTAGGTCGAGATGTGGCCGCCGACACCGATGCCGGGGCGCTGGGCGCGGTGGACGATCATCGCGGCGTTCCAGCGCAGGTAGGCGCGGAACCGGCGCTCGACGTCCTCGTCGCCCGGGAACCACGGCTCCTGCTCGGGGCTGATCGTGTTGACGTAGTCGGTCGTCGTCAGGGAGGGGACGCCCACCTGCATCGCCCGTGCGCGCTCGAGCATGCGGAGCATGAGGTAGCGCGCGCGCATCCGGCCCGGTCCGTCGATGACGGCGTCGAGGCTGTCGAGCCACTCCTGGGTCTCCGCCGGGTCGATGTCCGGCAGGTGCGTCGGGATGCCGTTGAGGATGGGACCGACGTCTTCGCGGGAGGCCACGCGCTCGTCCTTTCGCCAGTGACGGTCGCGCCGGGTGGGGCGCGTCTCACGCCCATCTTTCACCCACGGGGTCCCGGGCGCCCAATCCGGATCAGGCTACTGACCGGTATGCGGAGCGTGGGGTCAGGAGGTCACGCGGTCGGGCCGGCTGTAGACCGAGAACCGCGGGGCCCGCGCGAACGCCACGAGGGTGATGCCGGCCTCGGTGGCGAGGTCGACGGCGAGCGAGCTGGGCGCCCCGACCGCGACCACCGCCGGGACACCGGCCATCGCGGCCTTCTGGACGATCTCGAAGCTGGCGCGCGCACTGACCACGAGAACGGTTGCCGCGAAGGGCAGCTCGCGGTCACGGGAGGCCGCGCCGACGACCTTGTCGACGGCGTTGTGCCGCCCGACGTCCTCCCTGACGACGAGGAGCTCGCCGGAGGACGCGGCGAGGCCGGCGGCGTGCACGCCTCCGGTGCGCTCGAAGACGGGCTGGCGCGCGCGGAGGGCGTCGGGCAGGCCGGCGACGACGGCCGGGTCGAGGGTGAGGGTGTCGGCCGCCGTGTCGAACCTCGACCGGGTGCGCACGTCGTCGACCGACGCCGAGCCGCAGACGCCGCACGCGCTCGTCATCGCCTCGGTGCGCTCGCGGGGCCGCTCGTGGAGGTGGGCGCCGGGCGCGAGGGTCAGCTCGACGACGTTGAAGGTCGGTGAGCCGTCCTCGTCGACGTCGGTGCAGTGCATCATCGTCGCGACCTCGTCGGCGCGGTGCAGGAGCCCCTCGGTGAGGAGGTGGCCCAGGGCGAGGTCGAAGTCGTCGCCGGGGGTGCGCATCGTCGTCGTCAGCGGGTCGGGGCCCAGCCGGATCTCGAGCGGCTCCTCGACGGCGACGGTGTCGGGGCGCACGAGCGAGTCGCCGCGCTCGACGTCGAAGCGCGTGCGCGGCACCCGCGTCGTCACCCGTCCCACGCGCTCATGGAAGCACACGGCGGCCCGACGTCGAAGAGTCCACGGACCGTCCGTCCCGTGGACGGGCCTGGTGCGATGCTCGACCTTCCGGCACCAGGCGGGGAAGTCGGCGCCGCGGCCCGCACCGCGATCGACCCCACGGGACCTCGTGCAGACTGTGGCCATGGCCGACAGCGACCCTGCGCCGCACCCACCAGAGCACCACGCCCCCACCCAGCACCCCACTCCGGCGCCCGTCGTCACCCTCCACGGCGGCGACCTGGCGTGGCGCCCGGTCTCGCCGGCACTCGCGCGCGTCCGGCTCATCGTCCTCGCCGCCCTCCTCGTCCCGCCGACGCTGGCGGCCCTGGTCATCGGCGTCCTCGTGACGCGCTGGGCGCTCCTCGGGCTCGTCGCCGTCGCCGTGGCGGGGCTCTGGGGCGCGTGGCTCGTCGGTCGCCAGGTCGGCGCCATCTCGTGGGTCGAGCTCGACGAGGAGATCGTCATCCGCAAGGGGCGGCTGTTCCGCTCGCTCGTCAGCGTCCCGTACGGACGGCTGCAGTACGTCGACATCCAGTCCGGCCCGCTGGCGCGCGCCCACGGGATCGCGTCGTGCGAGATCCACACCGCCTCGCCCGAGAGCGGCGGGTCGATCCCGGGGCTGCCCGTCGACGAGGCCGAGGCGCTGCGGACGCGGCTGTCCGCCCGCGGCGAGGCCCAGCGGGCGGGTCTGTGAGCGAACCGGTCGCACCGGCCCCGCGGGCACGGGTGGGGGAGTGGCAGCGGATGCACCCGCTGTCGCCGCTGCTGCGCGGCGGCGTCGTCCTCCTCGCGATCCTCGGCTACGCCCTCTCCCAGCTCGCCGACCGCGTCCTCGACGGATGGGGGCTGGGCTGGGTCACCGGTGGTGACCCCGAGGAGCCCGGCGACCCGACGGCCGCCGCGATCGTCGGTCACCCGCTCGTCGCGGTGGGGCTGGCCGTCCTGCTCGTGGCCGTCGTCGCCGCCGTCAACGTCGTCGCGTGGCGGTTCACCCGCTTCCGGGTGGCCCCGCACCAGGTCGAGCTGCGCCAGGGCGTGCTGTTCCGGCAGCACCGTCAGGTCCCCTTCGAGCGGGTGCAGGCCGTCGAGCTGTCCCGACCCCTCCTCGCCCGCCTCCTCGGTCTCGCGCAGGTCGTCGTCCAGTCGGCGGGCGGGTCGGACTCGCAGCTGACCCTCTCCTTCCTCCCCCTGCCGCGCGCCGAGCAGCTGCGCGACGAGCTCCTCGCCCGGGCCGGCCGCGGCGACGAGGCCGGCCCGGGCCACGACGTCGACGAAGCGCCCGTCGAGGCCCGCGGCGCGGTGCTCGCGGTGCCCAACGGGCGGCTGTTCGTCGCGACGATCCTCCACGGCTCGACGATCTTCCTCGGCGTCGTCGCCGTGGCCGCCCTCCTCGGCGCCGGGCTGGAGCGGTTCGGGGCGGTCACCCTCGTCAGCCTCCCGGCGATGCTGCCGGTCGTCTTCGGCATCGGCATGAACCGCGTCAAGGAGCTGCTCGTCCACGGCAACTTCCGGGTCGCCGACACCGGTGGCGGCGTGCGAATCCAGCAGGGTCTCACCGACCTGCGGGCCACGACGATACCGCTGCACCGGGTCCAGGCGTTCGAGGTGCTCCAGCCGCTCTGGTGGCGGCCCCTCGGCTGGTGGCGGATCCGGGTCAACGTCGCGGGCAGCCCCTCCGGCGGCGACGACGAGGCCCGCGGAGAGACCGTCCTGCTCCCCGTCGGGACCTTCGAGGAGGTCCTCGCCGTCCTCGACGTCGTGGCTCCGCAGGTCACCCGTCAGGCCTGGTTCGACGCCACCCACGGAGAGGGGGGCGAGCCGGGATGGGGCGCGGCCTCACCTCGCGCCCGGCGCCTCGACCCGCTGTCCTGGCGGCGCAACGCGTGGCGGCTCGAGCCGGCCGTCGTCCTCCTGCGGACCGGCCGCCTCAGCCGCAGTGCCGTCGCGGTCCCGCTCGCCCGCATCCAGTCGACGACGCTGCGCCAGGGGTGGCTCGACCTGCGCCTGCGCCTGGCCGCGGTCCACGTCATCCCTGCCCCAGGGCCGGTCTCGCCGGTCCTCGAGCACCTCGACGTCGCCGACGCCGAGGCGTTCCTCGCGACCGTCGGCGCCCGGGCCCGGGAGGCCCGTCGGCACCGGCGCGTCGTCACCACATCGCTTGCAGACGAGCCGCCCCGGTTGGTCAACTGGTCCCAGCAGCCGCAGGGTCCAGCCGAGAACGAGAGGCCGTGATAGCCGTGAACACCCCCGCTCCGCCCCCGGTCGACCCCGGGTCGACCGGTTCCGGAGCCGCCCAGCGGCTCGGGTTCGCCCCCGAACAGGTGGTCCAGGAGTTCGGCTACGACGCCGACGTCGACGACGCGTTCCGCTTCGCGGTCGAGGACGTGTGCGGCGCCGAGATCGAGGACGACGACTACACGGGCGTCGCGGACGCCGTCCTCCTGTGGTGGCGCGACGGGGACGGCGACCTCGGCGACGCGCTCGTCGACATGGTGGGGGTCCTCGAGGACGGCGGCTTCGTCGTCCTCCTCACCCCCAAGGCCCATGGTGAGGAGGTCGACGCCAGCGAGATCGAGGAGGCCGCCGTCACGGCCGGGCTGCACGCCGCCGGGAGCTTCAACCCGTCGAGCGAGTGGCGGGCCCACAAGCTCGTCGCCCCCCGGAGCAAGGCCCGGCGCTGACACCCTGACCCTGCTGGCAGGATGGGCGCATGACCGCGTCCACCGTCACCCCCCTCGCCGTCGGTCAGGTCGCGCCCGACTTCTCCCTGCGGGACCAGAACGGGGTCGAGGTCTCCCTGTCCGCGCTCACGGCCGACAAGAACGTCGTCGTCGTCTTCTACCCGTTCGCCTTCTCGGGCATCTGCACCGGCGAGCTCGACGAGATCCGCGACCACCTCGAGCGGTTCGTCTCCGACGACCTCCAGGTCGTCTGCATCTCCACCGACCCGATGTTCTCGCTGCGGGCGTGGGCCGACATCCAGGGCTACTTCTTCCCCCTCCTGTCCGACCACTGGCCGCACGGCGAGGTCACGAGGGCCTTCGGCGTCCTCAACCCCGCGACCGGCGCACCGGTGCGCGGCACCTTCCTCCTCGACCGCGACCGCGTCGTGCGCTGGACCCTCGTCAACGGCCCGGGGGAGCAGCGCGACTTCTCCGAGCTGCCCGCGCAGGTCGCCGCCCTGTCCTGACCGGGGCCCGGGCGGGGCACCTGCCACAATGGCCGCTGGCCGGACGGCCCCGGGGGTCCGGGACGGCGGCCGAAGGGCCTGTAGCTCAGCTGGTAGAGCGCCGCGTTTACACCGCGTCGGTCGTCGGTTCGATCCCGGCCGGGCCCACATGAGCGACGACCCGACCCTGCGTGAGGTGCTCGAGGTCGTCGAGCGCCTCTACCCGCCGTCCACCGCGCAGTCGTGGGACCGGGTGGGGCTCGTGACGGGCGACCCCGACCAGCCGGTGCGGCGCATCCACCTCGCCGTCGACCCCACCCTCGCCGTCGTCGAGGAGGCCCGCGAGCTCGGCGCCGACCTGCTCCTCACCCACCACCCCCTCCTCCTGCACGGGGTCCACGCCGTCGCGACGACGACGGCGAAGGGCGCCACCGTGACCAACCTCGTCGTCGGCGACGTCGCGCTTTACGTCGCGCACACGAACGCCGACGTCGCCGCCGAGGGTGTCTGCGAGGCGCTCGCCGAGGCGTGCGGCCTCGGGGCCACCACGCCGCTGACCCTCAGCGAGGACCAGCCGCTCGGGCGGGTCGGGGAGCTGCCGGAGGACGTGCCGCTGCGGTCGTTCGCCGAGGGGCTCGCCGCGCGGCTCCCCCCGACGGCCGGGGGGCTGCGGGTCGCGGGACCGCCCGACGCCCCGGTCCGGCGGGTCGCGCTGCTCGGCGGGTCGGGCGACGACCTGTTCGACGCCGTCCGCGCGAGCGGGGCCGACGTCTACGTCACCGCCGACCTCCGGCACCACCCGGCGCTCGAGGCCCGCGAGGAGGCGCGCGGCGGGCCGCCGTACCTCGTCGACGCCGGGCACTGGGCGAGCGAGCACGTGTGGCTGGTGCGGGCGGAGCGGGCTCTGCTCGCGGGGCTCGGGGAGCGCGCGGCTAGGGTGGAGACCCACATCAGCACAGTGCGCACCGACCCCTGGACCTTCGTCGTCGGTGCCGACCCCGGAGGTAGCCCGTGATCGCCGAGCCCACCCGCCAGCTGCGGCTGCTCGACCTCCAGGCCATCGACACGCGCCTCGACCAGATCGCCCACGCGCGCACCCACCTCCCGCAGCTCGCCGAGCTCGCCGACCTCACCGGCAAGGCCCGCCTCATCGACGACCAGCTCGTCCGCTCGCGCACCGAGCTGGCCGACCTCCAGCGCGAGGTCGCCAAGGCCGAGGCCGACGTCCAGCTCGTCCGCGACCGTGCGGCCCGCGACCAGGCCCGCCTCGACTCCGGCACGGGCACCGCGAAGGACCTCCAGGCGCTCCAGCACGAGCTGGCGACGCTCGCGCGCCGGCAGAGCGAGCTCGAGGACGTCGAGCTCGAGGTCATGGAGCGCGCCGAGGCGGCAGAGTCCGACGTCGCCGAGCTCGAGCGCGGCCGCGGCGAGCTCTCGGAGCGCATCGCCGCCCTCGAGGCCGAACGCGACCAGGCGCTGGCCCGCCTCGACGCCGAGGTCGCCGCGGTCGGCGGGCCGCGTCCGCACGTCGTCTCCGACGTCGGTGCGGACCTCGTGGCCCTCTACGAGAAGATCCGCTCGTCCTCCGGCGGCACCGGGGCGGCCGCCCTGCGCCAGCGCCGGTGCGGCGGGTGCCAGCTCGAGCTCAACGCCACCGACATCCAGCGCATCCGCGCCGCCGCCGCCGACGAGGTGCTGCGCTGCGAGGAGTGCCGCCGCATCCTCGTGCGCACCCCCGAGTCCGGCCTGTGAGCCGGCGGCTCACCGTCGAGGCCGACGGCGGGTCGCGCGGCAACCCGGGCGTCGCCGGGTACGGGGCGGTCGTCCTCGACACCGAGACCGGCGCCCTCCTCGCCGAGCGGGCCGAGCCCCTCGGCAAGGCGTCGAACAACGTCGCCGAGTACCGCGGGCTCATCGCGGGGCTCGAGGCCGCGGCCGCCATCGACCCGGGGGCCGACGTGCTCGTCCGGATGGACTCCAAGCTCGTCGTCGAGCAGATGTCGGGGCGCTGGAAGATCAAGCACGAGGACATGCGCCGCCTCGCCCTCGAGGCCCGCGACCTCTCGGCCGGCATCAGCGCGGCGGGGGGGTCGGTGACCTACCGCTGGATCCCGCGCGAGGAGAACAAGGTCGCGGACGCCCTCTCCAACCTCGCCATGGACGGGCAGACCGTCGACCGGCGGCACGACGGGGAGGACGAGGCCGCGCGCGAGGAGGGCGAGGCGGCACGGGCGACCGGCGACGCCTGTGCCCCGGTGCGGCCGGCCCCCGGGCAGCCGGTCCGGGTCGTCCTGGTCGCCCGGACCGCGACGGGTCCGGCCCGCACGGCCGCGGCCGTCGCGCGCCTGCTCGGCAGCACGCCGCGCTGCCTGGTCACCGCACCCGACGACCTCGCGGTCGAGACGGCCGCGGAGGTCGGCGCCGCGCTCGACACCGAGGCCGTCGTCGACGCGGGGTGGGCCGACGCGCCCGACCCGGCCGACCTCGTCGACGCGTGGGACCGTGCCGTCGCCCGCGGCGGCACGACGGTCGTCGTCTGCTCCTCGGCCGCCGTCCGTGCCGTCCTCGGGCACCTGCTGGGGGTGCCGGAGGACCGGCGTGCCCGGCTCGCGGTGGCCGACGGCTCCCTCGCGGGCGTCGAGGTGTGGGCGGACGGCGAGACCTCGGTCGCGTTCACCAACCGCACCTGAGACACCCGGTCGCCCCGTGCAGCGTCCCGCCTACGCTCGATGCATGAGCTACGCAGGTGACGTCACACCGGCCGAGGCGTACGCCGCGGCGACCGGTGCGGAGGGCGCCCTCCTCGTCGACGTGCGCACGCGCGCCGAGTGGACCTACGTCGGGGTGCCCGAGCTCGCGGGCGCCGGGCGCGACGTCGCGTTCGTCGAGTGGTCGAGCTTCCCCGAGGGCCGGGTCAACGAGCGGTTCGTCGAGCAGGTCCGCGCGGCCGGTGCGGTTCCCGGGACGCCGGTGTACCTCATCTGCAGGTCCGGTGTGCGGTCGGTGGCCGCGGCCCGCGCGCTGACCGCCGCCGGGCTCGGGCCGGCCTACAACGTCCTCGAGGGCTTCGAGGGGCCGCACGACACCGAGGGCCACCGCACCGTCTCGGGCTGGAAGAACGCCGGCCTCCCGTGGCGGCAGGGCTGACGATGGCGGACACCTGGCGCCCGCAGACCCGGGCCGTGCGAGGGGGGCTGTCGCGCAGCGGCTTCGACGAGACCGCCGAGGCGCTGTTCCTCACCTCGGGCTTCGTCTACGAGTCGGCCGAGCAGGCGGAGGCAGCCTTCAAGGACGAGGTCGAGCACTACATCTACAGCCGCTACGGCAACCCCACCGTCACGACCTTCGAGGAGCGGATGCGCCTCGTCGAGGGCGCCGAGGCCTGCTTCGCGACCGCCTCGGGCATGGCCGCGGTGTTCACCGCGATGGCGGCCCTGTGCGGCGCGGGCGACCGGGTCGTGTCGAGCCGGGCCCTGTTCGGCTCGTGCTTCGTCATCCTCGACGAGATCCTGCCGCGCTGGGGCGTCGAGACCGTCTTCGTCGACGGCGCCGACCTCGACCAGTGGCGCGAGGCCCTCTCGGTCCCGACCACGGCGGTGTTCTTCGAGACGCCGAGCAACCCGATGCAGGAGCTCGTCGACATCGCCGCGGTCAGCGAGCTCGCGCACGCGGCCGGCGCGACCGTCGTCGTCGACAACGTCTTCGGCACCCCGGTCTTCTCCCACCCGCTGGCGTTCGGCGCCGACGTCGTCGTCTACTCGGCGACCAAGCACATCGACGGCCAGGGCCGTGCCCTCGGCGGGGCGGTGCTCGGGCCGCAGGAGTACATCGACGGGCCGGTCAAGAACCTCATGCGCCACACCGGGCCCTCGCTCTCGCCCTTCAACGCGTGGATCATGACCAAGGGCCTGGAGACGATGGACCTCCGGGTACGGACGATGGCCGACGCCGCCCTCACCGTGGCCCGCCGGCTCGAGGACTGGCAGCGCGCGGGGCGAGGGATCCGGCGCGTCGTCCACCCCTTCCTCGAGAGCCACCCCCAGCACGAGCTGGCCCTGCGCCAGATGGACGGCGGCGGGGGCACGGTCGTGACGTTCGAGGTCGAGGGCGGCAAGGAGGCCGCGTTCGCGCTGATGAACGCCCTGCGGGTGGTCGACATCTCGAACAACCTCGGCGACGCGAAGTCGCTGTCGACCCACCCCGCGACGACGACCCACCGCCGTCTCTCGCCCGAGGACCGGGCCGCCGTCGGCATCACCGACGGCACCGTGCGCGTCTCGGTCGGCCTCGAGGACGTCGAGGACCTCCTCGAGGACCTCGACGCCGCGCTCTCCACGGCGGCCGCCGCACGCCGCTGACCGGGACCTTGTTACGGTCACGACCATGACCACCTCCTCCGACCTCCTCTCCGTCGAGCGCTTCGTCGCCGCCCCACCCGAGGCCGTCTTCGAGCTGCTCGTCGACCCCGCCCGCCACGTCGACATCGACGGCGGCGAGAGCGTCCGGCGGGCGCGCAGCGGTGGACGGCGGCTCGGCCTCGGCGACCGCTTCGGCATGGACATGCACCTCGGTCGCGCCTACACGACCCTCAACACGGTCGTCGAGTTCGAGGAGGGCCGCCGCATCGCGTGGCAGACCACCGCCACCGGCCTGCTCTCGAAGGTGCTCGGCGGGCGGATCTGGCGCTACGTCCTCGAGCCGGCGCCCGGCGGCACGCTCGTCACCGAGACGTGGGACCTGCGCTCCGAGGCGGCACCGAGCAAGCCCGTCGTCAAGGCGACGATGACCGAGCTGACGAGGCGCAACATGGAGCGCACGCTGAGGCGGATCGACGAGCTCCTCGCGGGCGGCGCACGGTCGGGGGACGCTCAGGGTCCCGACGCGAGCTGACGCTCCTCGGCGACCCCGGCCATCGCCCACCGCACGGCCCGGGTCCCCAGCCCGCCGAGGCCGCGGGCCGCGACGGTCCCGGGCCCGACCACCGGCAGGCGCAGGGCCCGCCGGGCCCACCCGGGGAGCAGCGCCACGCCACCGGACGCGATGAGGCCGTAGCCCGGCCGGGCCGCCCAGGGGAGCGGCGGGTCGAGGAGGAGGAAGCGCGCCGCGTCGCGTGCGGCGCCGGTCGCCTCGAGCTCGGGGCGGAAGTCCTCGAGGGCGGTCGTGAGGTCGGCCACGGTGAGGGGCAGGTCCGTGGCGCCGAGGCGTTCGGCGACGAGCGCGGACTGCTCGACGTACGCGTCGGCCTGCCCGGGCGAGAGCGGGTCCTGCGCGTACTGCTGGAACGCTCCGAGGAAGGAGTGCGCCTCGGCGACGTGCACCCAGCGCAGGAGGTGGGGGTCGCCGGCGCGGTACTCGCGGCCTCGCTCGTCGCGGCCGCGGACCCGCTCGTGGACCGCCCGGACCCGCGCGATCGCCTCCTCCGCGTCCTCGACGGTCCCGAAGGTCGTCGTCGCGAGGAAGTGCGAGGTGCGCTGGAGCCGCCCCCAGGGGTCCCCCCGGTAGCCGGAGTGCCCCGCGACACCGGCCATCGCGAGCGGGTGCAGCGACTGGAGGAGGAGGGCCGCGACCCCGCCGGGGAACATCGAGGCGTCGGCGTGGACCCGCCACACCGGGTCCTCGGGGGTGAACCACCGCTCGCCGCGGCGCCCCCAGATGACGGCGGCGCGCTCGGCCGCGTCGTCGCCGGCGACCCGGGCGCGCAGTGCGGCCCCGAGGCGCTGCTGGGGGACGCGGGCGAGCTCGGTGAGGAGGGACACGACCCCATCCAACGTCATCGGCGGGCCCGAGCGGCACGTGCGGGGGGCTCTGTCGAAGGTCAGGACGTCGCGGCGAGGGCCAGCGCGCCGGCGCCGACCGACAGCGCCGCGCAGGCGGCCCCTGCCGGGAGGAGCCACCGCCACGGCACGACGACGCCGGCGCCCCGACAGCGCTGCAGCCACAGCAGGGTGGCGAGGGAGGCCCACGGGGTGACGAGCGGGCCGGCGTTGACGCCGACGAGGAGCGCCATGAGCCGCTCGGGGGCCTCGGCCACCGCCGGCTCGAGGAGGAGGTAGGCCGGCAGGTTGTTGACGGCGTTGGAGACCACGGCGCCCGCACCGGCGACCCCCGCGAGGGCGGCCGCGCCCGACCCGGCAGGCAGCAGCCCCGTGACGACCTGCGTCAGCCCGACCTCGTGGAGCACCTCGACCGCCAGCGAGACACCGACGAACGCGCCGGCCATGAGCCACGGGACGGGCAGGTCGGCCAGCAGCGCGGGCGCGCGGCGACGGGCGACGGCGAGGAGGACCGCTGCCGACACGACCGAGACCGCCCACGGCGGGGCCCCGAGGGCGAACAGCGGCCCGAGGGCGACGCACACGGCCCCCGCCCACCGGAGCAGCACCGCGTCGTGCGGGTCCGGCGGCGGGTCCACGGCGTACCCGGCCGCCAGCGTCCGCCGGTGGAGGGCGGCCACGAGGAGCAGGGTCGCCCCCACGCACGCGAGTGCCGGCGCCCACGCGAGCCGGACGAAGTCGCCGTGCCCGAGCCCGAGCCGGCCGACGGTGTGCAGGGCGAGGAGGTTCGTGAGGTTCGAGACGGGCAGCAGGAGGGAGCCGGTGTTCGCGACCCAGAGCGTGGTCACGGCGAACAGCCGGGCGTCGAGGCCGACCTGCCGCGCGACGGCGAGCCCCACCGGGGTGAGGAGGACCGCGGTCGTGTCGATCGACAGCACGACCGTGCACCCGACCGCGAGGGCGGCGAAGAGCACCCACAGCGCCCACGCGCGGTGCCGCCCCCAGTGGGCGACGCGGTGGCCGGCGACGTCGAACACCCCGGCCCGTTCCGCGACCTCCGCGGTCACCGTGATGGCGAGGAGGAACACGACGACGGGCAGCAGCCGGAGGACGAGCGCCTCCAGGGCGGCAGCGTCGAGGAGGGTCACGGAGCCGTGACGTCGAGGACCCAGGGTGCGCCGGGGCGCGGCGGGGCGTGCAGCTCGACCTCGAACGCCCCGGCGACGACGTCGGCCAGCGCGGGGACCGATCGCGGGGTGGCCCCGGCGACGCAGAGGTGGCGCGCGACGAGCCCGCGCGTGTGCTTGGCCATGTGGCTCGCCCCCGGGACGCGGACCTGCACCCAGCGGGTGGCGAGCTCGCGGTCGGGGCGCCAGGCGGCGGCATAGGCGGCCGACCGGCAGTCGACGACGACGCCGCGCCCCACGGCCTCCGGCAGCACCGTGTCCAGCGCGGGCCGCCAGGCGCTCGCGAGCGGTCCGACCCCGGGCAGCGTCACGCCCATCGACAGCCGGTAGGCGGTGATCCGGTCGGTCGGGCGGACCGCCCCGTGGAGCGCGGAGACGACGACGAGCCACCGGTTGGCGCGGCGCCGGGCGGCGGTGTCGAGCGAGGCGAGGTCGAGGGCGTCGTAGAGGACGCCGGTGTAGACCTCGGCTGCCGGGGTCGAGGGCGCGGCGTCGAGGGCGAGGTTGCGCGCGACCTCCTCGCGCAGCCCCTCGGTGACCCCGAGGACGTCGAGGGCGTCGGGTCCGCGGCTCGCCTCGACGAGGGCGGCCGCCACCCGCTCGCGGGTCGGCGCGAGGGCGGGGAAGGACCAGGTCGCCTGGTCGGCCGGCCTGCCGCGCCGGCGGTTGGACTTCGACTCCGACGGCGGGAGCAGGATCAGCACCGGGACAGCCTAGGCGGGTTAGGTTGGGCGGCGTGCCGCACCCCAAGGTCGTCCTGACGCCCACCGACGCCGACGTCCCCACGGGGAGCCTGGCGGCCCTGCGCGCCCGGTTCGAGGCCGTGCGCGCCGAGCTCGGTCTCTCCCTCGACTACCCGCCCGACGCCCTCGCGGAGGCCGAGCGCGTGGCCGAGGCGCCACCGGCGCCGCCCGAGCGGGACGAGACCGCGCTGCCGTTCTTCACCATCGACCCGCCGGGCTCGATGGACCTCGACCAGGCGATGCACCTCGAGCGCGACGGCGACGGCCACCGCATCCGGTACGCCATCGCCGACGTCCCCGCGTTCGTCGCCCCGGGCAGCGCCCTGGACCGGGTGACCCGCGAACGCGGCCAGACCGTCTACTGCCCCGACGTGCGCGTGCCCCTGCACCCCGAGGTCCTCTCCGAGGGCGCGGCCAGCCTGCTGCCGGGCACCGTGCGTCCCGCGTTCGTCTGGGACCTGCGGCTCGACGGCGCCGGCGCCATCGCCTCGGCCGAGGTGTACCGGGCCATGGTCCGCAGCGTCGAGCGGCTCGACTACGCCACCGTGCAGGCCGCCGTCGACGCCGGCACCGACGACGAGCGCTTCGTCCTCCTCGAGGAGGTCGGAGGGCGGCGGCTGGCGCAGGAGAAGGCGCGCGGCGGCGCCAGCCTGCCCATGCCCGAGCAGCAGGTCACCGAGGGCCCGGACGGCGGGTTCTCGCTCGAGTTCCGTCCGCCGGTCGCCGCGGAGGAGTGGAACGCGCAGATCTCGCTCGCCACCGGCATGGCCGCGGCGACGATGATGCTCGAGGGCGGCGTCGGCATCCTGCGGACGATGCCGAAGCCCACCGACGAGGCGCTCGCGCGCTTCCGCCGCGCCGCCCGGGGCCTCGGCGTCGACTGGCCGCAGGAGCAGTCGTACGGCGACCTCGTCCGCTCCCTCGACCGCAGGAACCCACGGCACCTGGCCCTCATCCACGAGGCGACGACCCTCTTCCGCGGCGCGGGGTACACCGTCGTCGACGGGCCGGTGCCGAAGGTCCACGAGCACGCCGCCGTCGCCGGTCCCTACGCCCACGTCACCGCGCCGCTGCGGCGGCTGGTCGACCGGTTCGGGCTCGTCGTGTGCGAGGCGTTGTCGCAGGGCCGCGAGGTCCCGGGGGAGGTGCGCGAGGCCCTGCCCCTCGTCCCCGAGCTCATGGCCGCCTCCGACCGCACGGCCCGCGCCGCCGAGCGGGCCTGCGCCGATGCCACCGAGGCCGCCCTGCTCCACGGCCGCGAGGGCCACACCCTGCGGGCCGTCGTCGTCGACCACACCGACAAGGGCATGGAGGTCCAGCTCGTCGAGCTCCCCGTCCTCGCACGGGTCGCCGGTGACCGCGCGGGGCTGGGCGAGGACGTCGAGGTGCGCGTGGAGCGGGCCGACGTCGCCGCCGGCGAGGTCGTCCTCCGCCGCGCGTGAGCAGCCCTAGACTGGGGCGTGGACGAGTCGGGCGGACGGTCGCGTCGGTGGGCAACCACCGCCGAGGAAGGTCCGGGCTCCGAAGGGCAGGATGGTGGCCAACAGCCACCCGGGGTGACCCGCGGGACAGTGCCACAGAGAACAGACCGCCGTCGCACCGGTCGAGCGACCGGAGCGGCGGTAAGGGTGAAACGGTGGTGTAAGAGACCACCAGCGGCCTGGGTGACCAGGTCGGCTCGGTAAACCCCATCCGGAGCAAGCCCAGACAGTGTGCGTTCGAGGGCGGCCCGCCCGAGCACACGGGTAGGGCGCTGGAGGTGGTCGGCAACGGCCACCCGAGATGGATGACCGTCACCGCACGGCCGGCGACGGCCGCGCGGGACAGAACCCGGCCTACAGCCCGACTCGTCCCCCGACCACGACTGACCTGCGCGGATGCGGCCCGCGGCCGGTCCGCAGCCGGTCCGCACCGACCTGTCCGATCCGGCCCGCGGTGACGTACCGTGCACCCGTGACCGACTCCTCCCGCGACCACCACACCGACCGCGCGACCGTCCTGGCCGCGGTCCGCGACCTCGACGGCGCCACCGTGCGCGACGTCCTGCTCCAGTCGCTGCTCGTCGCCGGCGTCGACGACACCGTGAGCGAGGTCATCCTGCCCGTCCTCAAGGAGGTCGGGGATGCCTGGGAGAGCGGTGAGCTGACCGTCCTCCACGAGCACTTCGTGTCGACGACGTTCCGCGGCGTCCTCGGCGAGCTGCGGATGCCGGTGCAGGGGAGCCAGGTGCGAACGGTGGTCCTCGCGTGCCCCCCGCGCGAGCTGCACGACCTCCCGCTCGAGCTGTTCGGCGCCATGCTCCACGCCCGCTGGTGGCGGGTCGTCAGCCTCGGCGCCAACACCCCGATGACGGCCGTCGCCGAGGCCGTGCGGTTCCTGCGGGCCGACGCGTGCGTGCTCGCGGGCGTGCGCCGCTCGGCGTTCGAGTCCCGCCTGCCGTCGCTGACCCGGCTCGGCCAACGGGTTCCGCTGTTCCTCGCGGGCGAGGGTGCGTACGCGCTCTCAGCGGCGCCCCCGTCGACGACGCTCCTGCCGCGGGACCTGCGTGACGCCGCCCGCGTCGTCGATGCCGTCGGGGTCCCGGCCGCCGCGACGAGCGGTGGCCACCTCTCGCTGGTGCGTGACGACGAGGGCTCCGAACCCGCCGTCGGCTGACTAGCGTGGATCCATGCGGATCACCCACCTCGGCCATGCCTGCCTCCTCGTCGAGATGGCGGACACCCGGATCCTCGTCGACCCCGGCACCTTCGCCGAGGACCTGTCCGGGGTCACCGGGCTCGACGCCGTCCTCGTGACGCACCAGCACCCGGACCACCTCGACCCCGAGCGGTTCCCCGCGCTCGCCGCGGCGAACCGGGGTGCCGTCGTCCTCTGCGACCCGATGAGCGTCGAGGTCCTCGCCCGCGCCGGGGTCGAGGCGCGCGAGCACGGGGGGGAGCCGACCTCGGTCGGCTCGGTGACCGTCACGCCCTTCGGCGAGCGGCACGCCCTCATCCACGACGACATCCCCCGGATCACCAACGTGGGGGTACGGCTCGACGCGGAGGGCGAGCCGTCGTTCTTCCACCCCGGCGACGCGCTGGACGCCGAGCCGGGTGAGGTGGACGTCCTGGCCTTCCCCCTCCAGGCGCCGTGGCAGCGCAGCCGTGACATGACGGCGTTCCTGCGCCGGTTCGGTGCGCCGCACGCCGTGCCGGTCCACGACGGCCTGCTGCAGAAGCGCGGGCGCGACCTGTACCTCGGCCAGGCCGGGCAGCTCGGGTCGCCGGACACCCGCATCCACGACCTCGCCGGGCGTGGCGCCGTGGAGTTCGCGGCGGGGGAGTAGCCCGCCTCAGGTGGTGTGTCGGCCCCGCTCGTTCTGGACGCTCGTCGCCAGCACCGCGGCGCCGATGATGCCGGCCTTGTTCTTGAGGGTGGCCGGGATGATCGGCGTCCGGAGGTCCAGCAGGGGCAGGAACTCCTCGTGGTCCTTCGACACCCCGCCGCCGACGACGATGAGGTCCGGCCAGAGCAGGTCCTCCAGCGCGCGGTAGTAGTCCTGGAGCCGTTCGGCCCACTCGGGGTAGGACAGCCCCTCGCGGGTCTTGGCCGACGACGCGGCGACCGTCTCGGCGTCGACGCCGTTGACCTGGAGGTGTCCGAGCTCGGAGTTCGGGACCAGCACGCCGCGGTTGAAGATGGCCGTGCCGATGCCGGTGCCCAGGGTCGTGAGGATGACGAGGCCGGTGTGGCCCTTGGCCGCGCCGTAGTGCAGTTCGCCCACCCCGGCGGCGTCGGCGTCGTTGACGACGACGACGTCGTGCTGCAGGCGGTCCTCGAGGAGGGTCTCGATCTCGCAGCCGATCCACGACTTGTCGATGTTCGCCGCGGTCTTGACGACGCCGTGCTGGACGACGCCCGGGATGGTCACGCCGATGGGGGAGTCGCTGCGGACGTCGTCGAAGTGGTCGACGACCTGCGCGATGACGTCGCACACCGCCTCCGGTGTCGACACCTCCGGGGTGTCGATCCGCAGCCGCTTCGCGCTGAACTCGCCCAGGTCGAGGTCGACGGGTGCGCCCTTGATCCCGCTGCCGCCGACGTCGATGCCGAGGGGGTTACCGGTGCTCATGCTGCGTCTCCCTGGGTGAGGATCTCGGGGCCCTGGTCGGTGACCAGGACCGTGTGCTCGAACTGTGCCGAACGTCGGCGGTCCTTCGTCACCACCGTCCACCTGTCGTCCCACATGTCCCACTCGTGGGTGCCGAGGTTGAGCATCGGCTCGACGGTGAAGGTCATGCCGGCCTCGATGACGGTGTCGTACGACGGCGCCGCGTCGTAGTGCGGGATGACGAGCCCGCTGTGGAACGCGGTGCCGATGCCGTGGCCGGTGAAGTCGCGCACGACGCCGTACCCGAAGCGCTTCGCGTAGCTCTCGATGACCCGGCCGATGACGTTGATCTCGCGGCCGGGGCGCGCGGCACGGATCCCGCGCATCATCGCCTCGTGCGTGCGCTCGACGAGCAGGCGGGACTCCTCGTCGACGTCACCGACGAGGTACGTGGCGTCGGTGTCACCGTGGACACCGCCGATGTAGGCCGTGATGTCGATGTTGACGATGTCGCCGTCCTCGAGGCGCCGGTCGTCCGGGATGCCGTGGCAGATCACCTCGTTGACCGAGGTGCACAGCGACTTCGGGAACCCCCGGTAGCCCAGCGTCGACGGGTAGGCGCCGTGGTCGAGGAGGTACTCGTGGCCGACCCGGTCGATCTCGTCGGTGGTGACCCCCGGCGCGATGACGGCTGCGGCCGCGGCCATCGCGTTCGCGGCGATCCGCCCGGCGACCCGCATCCGCTCGATCGTCTCCGCGTCCTTGACCTCGGGACCGGTGTACCGGGCGGGTGCGGGCCGGTCGACGTACTCGGGCCGCTCGATCGACGCCGGCACCGGTCGCCGCGCGGAGATGGTCCCGGGGGCGACGGAGGCATACGTCAGGGGCATAGGTTGGAGTCTAGGCACGAGCACCGCACCCGCCCCGAGGAGGAACCCGATGCCCTACTGGTACAACGTCGACTCCGGTCAGGTCGAGACCGACGACAACCGCAGCCAGGACGCCAACGTCATGGGTCCGTACGACACCGAGGAGGCGGCCGCGGGTGCCCTCCAGCACGCCCGCGAGAACACCGAGCGGTGGGACCGCGAGGACAGGGAGTGGAACGAGGGCGGCTCCCAGGAGGACTGAGCTCCAACGGGTCCCACGGGGGTGGCCGGGTCCCAGCGGGTCCCAGGCGCGGCGCGGGCGGACTGGGCCGACACCCTGACCACGTCGGGTCTCGTTCTGCTGCAGGCGAACACGATGCTGGTGGGCTTGCCGGTCGAACGTGAGTTCGATATCATGGGGTCTGGATCGGCGGAGCATCGAGAGCCGGGTCGCGGCCCTGCGCCGGGAGTGCGCGGCGCTCGCGTGCGAGGTCGCGAGCGGTGGTCGCGCACTGGGCCCCGACCACGCGTTCGAGCTCGCCGGTGCCGCGCAGGGGCTGGTGAACAGCGCCGACGGCCTGGTCGGGGTGCTGGCGGCGTGGGGTGCGCGGGTGGAGACGGCCCTGACCTCGCACGGGCCGGTGCAGCGGGTGCGGCAGGTGGCCCAGCGGGTCGCCGCGGACCAGGTCGCCGCGCAGGCGCGGCGGTGCCGGCGGGGACGGACGGTGGAGGTCCGCCCCGGCGAGGACGGGCTCACGTCGTGGTGGGCGCTGCTGCCCGCCGCGACCAGTGCCGCCGCCTGGGCCGCGGTCGACCAGCTCGC
>NZ_JBKOFW010000013.1:0-54850 GCF_046764005.1 Oryzobacter faecalis
TGGGAGAGTAGGACGCAGCCGGACAAACATTCCCAAAAAGGGGAGGACCACACCAGTCCTCCCCTTTTTGCATTCCCGTGGAAGGCCGCCGCGCGCAGTGCTGCGGCGGCGATCCGTATGCTGAGCCGCGACGCCCGCGCGGGCGCCGGCAGACGAAGGAGACACGACGTGCCCGAGAACGACGGACGTCAGGGCGGCAGCCGTGACGGCTCGCGCGGCAGCGGCGGCTCGGGTCGTCCTCCCCGCGGACCCTCCGGGCGGGCACCGGGCGGGGACCGCCGTCCGTCCGGCGACCGCCCGCGCGGAGGCGGCGGTGACCGTCCCTCGTCCGGTGGCCGCCCCCGACGAGGTGGTGGGGATGACCGGCCCCAGCGCGGCGGGCCGCGGTCCGAGGACCGCGCGCGTGGCGGTCGGGGCCGCGAGGAGCGCGATGACCGCGGCGGCAGCCGGCTCGCACCGAAGGGGCCGAAGCTCCCCGAGCCCAGGATTCCCGAGGGAGTGACCGGGAAGGAGCTCGACCGCTCGGTCCACCAGCAGCTGCGCACCCTGTCCAAGGAGAACGCGGAGGGCGTCGCGCAGCACCTCGTCATGGTCGCCGCCCTGCTCGAGGCCGACGAGCTCGACGCCGCCCTGGCGCACGCCGAGACGGCCGTGCGGCGCGCCGGCCGGGTCCCCGCGGCGCGTGAGGCGCTCGGCATGGTGGCGTACCGGACCGGCGACTTCGCCCGTGCCCTCACCGAGTTCCGCACCGTGCGCCGCCTCAGCGGGTCCTCGCACCTGCTGCCGCTCATGGTCGACTGCGAGCGTGGTCTCGGCCGCCACGGGCGGGCCCTCGACCTCGCCGCCAGCCCCGAGGCAGCGAGCCTGTCCGAGGCGGACCGCATCGAGCTGGCCATCGTCGTGTCCGGGGTGCGGCGCGACCTCGGCCAGGACGACGCCGCCCTCCTCGCCCTCCAGATCCCCGCCCTCAAGCGTGGCCCGAAGGCCGGCGTCCACCGGCTCCACTACGCCTACGCCGACGTCCTCGAGGCCCTGGGACGCCCCGACGAGGCCCGGGAGTGGTTCCTCAGGGCCGTCGAGGGAGATGTGGACGGCGAGACCGATGCCGTCGAACGGCTCGAGGAGCTCGACGGCATCGAGCTGACCGACACCGGCGACGACGAGCTCGACGACGTCATCGACCTCGCCGAGCTGGGGCTCGCGCCACCGGGCGCCTCGGCGCCCGCGGACGAGCCGCGCTCCGACGGGTGAGCCGGCATCCCGGAGGGCGCCCCCTCGTCGCCGGCTACGCAGCGGTCGTCTGCGACCTCGACGGCGTGGTCTACCGCGGTCCCGCGCCGGTCGAGGGGGCCGTCGAGTCGCTGTCCGCGGCGACCGTCCCCGTGCTCTACGCGACGAACAACGCCTCGCGCCCCCCGACCGTCGTCGCCGAGCACCTGCGCGAGCTCGGGCTGGACTGCACGTCCGAGCGGGTCGCGACGAGCTCGGAGGCCGGGGCGTGGCTGCTCGCCGACCGGCTCGGCCCCGGCGCCGAGGTCATGGCCGTCGGGGGCGTGGGCGTCGGCCTGGCCCTGGCCGCCGCGGGGCTCACCCCGGTGACACCGGCCGACCGGCGCTCCGGCCGGGCCCGGCCGGTGGCGGTCCTGCAGGGCTATGGGGCCGAGGTCACGGCGAGCGAGCTCGCGGAGGCCGCGTACGCCGTGCAGGGTGGCGCGCTCTGGGTCGCGACGAACACCGACGCGACGCTGCCCACGGACCGTGGGGTGGCCCCGGGCAACGGCTCGCTCGTCGCCGCGGTCGCGCGGGCGGTCGGACGCGGCCCCGACCTCGTCGCCGGGAAGCCGGAGGCGCCCCTGTACCTGCTCTGCGCCCGCCGCCTGGGGCTGGCCGTCTCGAGCGTGCTCGCCGTCGGCGACCGGCTCGACACCGACATCGAGGGCGCCGTGGCCGCGGGGGCCGACTCGCTGCTCGTCCTCACCGGCGTCGACGACCTCCAGGCCGTCCTCGAGGCCCCGCGGCACCGCCGGCCCACCTGGGTCGCGCCGGACCTCCGCGCCCTCCACGTCGACCCCTCCGCCGGGCCGGCCGGCACCGGCCTCGTCGACCTCGCGGCAGCCGTGGCCGCCGTGCACGACGCCCGGGACCGCTCGGCCGACCCCGCCGAGGTCTCCGCCCTCGCGGCCGAGGCCGAGCACGTGCTCGCGCAGGTCACGCACCGGTAGCGTGGCTCGCACAGGTGGCCGACCGGGCCGCCGCAGCGAGGAGGACCCATGGCCAAGCGATCCATCCAGGGCTTCGTCGAGCTCGCCTCCGGGCTCGGCGAGCTGACCCGCAGCCGCGCCCAGGAGGCGGCCACGGAGCTGCTCACCCTCACCGGGGTCGAGGGCTCGGGGAAGAAGGCCGCCAAGCAGGCCGGCAGGCTCGCCGAGGACCTCCTCGTCGCGGCCGAGGCCAACCGCAAGCAGGTGGTGCGGCTCGTGCGCAGCGAGGTCGAGTCGGCGATCAGCCGGGTGGACGTCGGGCGCCTCGTCAGCGAGGTCCAGGGCCTCGGGGCCACCGTCGCCGCGCTGGCCGCGCAGGTCGACGACCTCGCCCGCTCCGCCGCAGGGCGCCCGTCCTCCCCGGTGGCCAGGGTCGTCGAGGTCGAGCCGGAGCCCGCCCGCGTGGCCCCTCGTCCAGCCGCCCCCGCGCGCAAGGCCCCGGCCACGACGACTGCGAAGGCCCCGGCCAGGAAGGCGCCGGCCAGGAAGGCGCCGGCCAGGAAGGCCCCCGCCGCAAAGGCTTCGACGACGAAGGCCGCGTCGACGACCCCGGCCCGGAAGGCCCCGGCCAAGAAGACCACGAAGACGACGGCCGCGAAGACGACGCCCACGAAGGCCACGGCGAAGAAGGCCACGAAGGCCACGGCGAAGAAGGCCACGAAGGCCCCGGCGAAGAAGGCCACGAAGGCCACGGCGAAGAAGGCCACGAAGGCCCCGGCGAAGAAGGCCACGAAGGCCCCGGCGAAGAAGGCCACGAAGAGCGCGGCGAAGACCTCGGCCGGCGGGACCTCATCGTGAGCGAGCAGCACCACGACGACGACGCGCCCGACGCCACCTCGGCCGGGACCGCCGAGGACGTGCCCGCGCCCCCGGAGACCGGCGACCTCGTCATCGACGCCGCCCTGGGCGACCTCGCGGCGGCTCCGCCGGAGGACCTCGACGCCCAGCTCGCGTCGGGCGAGGCGGTGCAACGCACCCTCCAGTCACGCCTGTCCGACCTCGGCGGCTGACATCGCGCGGCTGGACGCCGAGCTGGTCCGCCGCGGTCTCGCGCGCTCCCGGGGGGAGGCGCGCGACCTCGTGGCCGGGGGAGCGGTCACGGTGGCGGGGCGCCCGGTGACCAAGGCGGCGCATCCGGTGGCCGAGGAGGACGAGCTCGCGGTCACTGCCGAGGGCCCACGCTGGGTGGGGCGGGCGGCGCACAAGCTCCTGGCCGCGCTCGAGACCTGGGCGCCGGAGGGGCTGGAGGTCGAGGGGCGCCGCTGCGTCGACGTCGGCGCCTCGACCGGGGGGTTCACCCAGGTGCTCCTCGCGGCCGGGGCCGCGCACGTCGTGGCGGTCGACGTCGGGCACGGCCAGCTCGCCGCCGAGGTGGCCGCCGACCCGCGGGTCGAGGAGCGCAGCGGCACGACGGTCAGGGGCCTGACCGCCGAGGACGTCGGCGGCCCGGCCGACCTCGTCGTCGCCGACCTGTCCTTCATCTCCTTGACCCTCGTCCTCGGCGACCTCGCGGGGCTGCTGCGGCCGGGCGCGGGAGACCTCGTCGTCCTCGTCAAGCCGCAGTTCGAGGTCGGGCGGGGGCGGCTGAACAACCAGGGCGTCGTCACCGACGTCGTGGACCGGGAGCGCGCGGTCCTCGGCGTCCTCGACGCGGTCCAGGAGCAGGGCCTGCACGTCCACGGACTGCGGACCAGCCCGATCCACGGCACGACGGGCAACACCGAGTACCTCCTGTGGGCGCGGTCGGTGCCGTCGGCCACAATGGGCGGGCAGCAGGTCCGCGCCCTCGCGCACGACCTCACGACCGACTCCCCGGGAGGCCGCCGATGACGACGACGCCGCCGCAGCGCCGCGTCCTCCTCGTCACGCACGTCGGCCGGCCCGAGGCCCAGCAGCTGGCCGCGGGCGTGGCGAGCCGGCTGATCGCCGCCGGTATCGGCGTCGTCGCGCCCTCCGACGAGCTCGTCGGCACCCCCCTCTCGACCGTCGAGGGCGTGGTCGCCGCCCCGCACGACCCCGGTGCCACCGGCCCCTGTGTCTCCGCTGCCGAGGGCTGCGAGCTCGTCGTCGTCCTCGGCGGAGACGGCACGATCCTGCGTGGTGCCGAGCTGTCCCGCGGCACGAGCGCCCCCGTCCTCGGCGTCAACCTCGGCCACGTCGGCTTCCTCGCCGAGGCCGAGCGCGAGGACCTCGACGCCACCGTCGAGCGCATCTGCGCGCAGGACTACACCGTCGAGGAGCGCACGACCCTCGAGGTCGTCGCCCGCGAGGACGGGCACGTCGTCTTCGAGTCGTGGGCGCTCAACGAGGTCACCGTCGAGAAGGCCTCGCGTGAGCGGATGCTCGAGCTCACCGTCGAGATCGACGGACGGCCGCTGTCCACCTGGGGCTGCGACGGCGTCGTCATGGCGACCCCCACGGGGTCCACCGCGTACGCGTTCTCCGCGGGCGGGCCGGTCGTGTGGCCCGACGTCGAGGCCCTCCTCGTCGTCCCGATCAGCGCCCACGCCCTGTTCTCGCGCCCCGTCGTCGTCGGCCCCACCTCGCGGCTCGTCGTCGAGGTCGTCCCGGGCACCTCGGGCAGCGGCGTCGTCTGGGCCGACGGCCGGCGCGCCGTCGACCTCCCCCCCGGTGCGCGCATCGAGGTCCAGCGGAGCACCGAACCGGTGCGCCTGGCCCGGCTCTCCACCGGAGTCTTCACCGACCGCCTCGTCGAGAAGTTCGCGCTGCCCGTGCAGGGCTGGCGCGGCGCGGCCCGGCGCCTCCAGGCCGAGGAGGACCCCGCCCCGTGATCGAGGAGATCCGGATCCGCGACCTCGGGGTCATCGACGAGGCCGTCCTGCCGCTCCACCGCGGGCTCACCGTCCTCACCGGCGAGACCGGCGCCGGCAAGACCATGGTCGTCACCGCCCTCGGGCTGCTCCTCGGCGGACGCGGCGACTCGGCCCTGGTGCGCACCGGCGCCGACCGCGCCGTCGTCGAGGGCGTGCTCGACCTCCCGGACGCCCACCCCGCCCTCGAACGGGCCGCCGATGCCGGGGGCGACACGAGTGACGGTCTCGTCCTCGTCCGCTCGGTCTCCGCCGACGGGCGTTCCCGCGCCCACGTCGGAGGACGTGCCGCGCCGGTGGGGCTGCTCGGCGAGCTCGCCGAGCACCTCGTCGCCGTCCACGGCCAGGCCGACCAGTGGCGCCTAAAACGGGCCGACCAGCACCGCGAGGTCGTCGACGCCTTCGGCGGTGCCGACCTCGCCACCGCGCTCGCCGCGTACCGCGAGGTCCACACGGCCCTGACGGCCGCGCAGGGCGAGCTCGAGCACCTGCGCGGCGCCGCGGCCGAACGGGCCCGTGAGGCCGACGCCCTGCGCGTCGGCCTCGAGCGGATCGAGGCGCTCGAGCCCCGGCCGGGGGAGGACGCCGACCTGCGGGTCGAGTCCGAGCGCCTCGGGCACGCCGAGGAGCTGCGGGCCGGGGCCGGCGACGCCCACGCCCTCCTCGCGGGCGACGACGACGCCGCGGCCGCCCCGGGCGTCCTCGACGCCCTCGCCGGCGCCTCCGCCCGTGTCGGGGCGGTCAGCGGCAGCGACCCGGCCCTGGCCGAGATCGGCACCCGACTCGACGAGCTGCGCTACCTCGCGGCCGACGTCGCCGCCGACCTCGGGTCCTACCTCGCCGACGTCGACGTCGACCCCGCCCGCCTCGAGCACGTCGAGCAGCGCCGCGCCGCGCTCGCCGAGCTGACCCGCCTCTACGGGCCGACCGTCGACGACGTCCTCGCGTGGGGGCAGCAGGCCGCGCTCCGGGTCGCCGAGCTCGAGGGGACCACCGACCGCATCGGCGGGCTCGAGGAGCACGTCCTCGCCCTCACCGCCGACCGCGAGGTCCGCGCCGCCGCCCTCACCGCGGCGCGCACCGCGGCGGCCACCGCCCTCGGGGCCCGGATCACCGACGAGCTCACCCACCTGGCGATGGGGTCGGCCACCGTCACCGTCGCCGTCGACGACGCGGGTCGCTTCGGGGCCGACGGCCGCGACGACGTCGAGATCCGCCTCGCGTCCGGCCCCGGCACCCCACCGCGCACCGTCACCCGGGCGGCCAGCGGGGGAGAGCTGAGCCGGGTCATGCTCGCCATCGAGGTCGCGACCGCCACCGACGTCAGCGCCGTGCCGACCTTCGTCTTCGACGAGGTCGACGCCGGGGTCGGAGGACGCGCCGCCCTCGACGTCGGCGCCCGGCTCGCCGCCCTCGCGCAGCACGCTCAGGTCGTCGTCGTCACCCACCTCGCGCAGGTCGCGGCCCACGCCGACCGCCACCTCGTCGTCGAGCGCTCGGACGACGGGCACGTCACCCGCAGCGGCGTCCACGCGGTCGAGGGCGACGCCCGGGTCGCCGAGCTGGCCCGCATGCTGGGGGGCAGCGGCACCGACGCGGCCCTCGAGCACGCCCGCGACCTGATGGCGCGCGCTCGCCCCTGAGCCGACGTGGCACGATGGTGCAGATGTCCATCCGCCTGCCCGCCCGTAGACACCGCGGCCCCGTCGACGGGCTCACCGGTCCCGCCCGCGTGGACCGGCGGACCAAGAACCTCACCAAGCGCCTGCGTCCCGGCGACGTCGCGGTCATCGACCACGAGGACATCGACCGGGTCAGCGCGGAGGCGCTCGTCGCGTGCCGTCCAGCCGCCGTCGTCAACGCCTCCCCCTCGATCTCGGGCCGCTACCCGAACCTCGGTCCCGAGATCCTCGTCGCCGCCGGCATCCCGCTCGTCGACCACGCCGGGCCCGAGGTCATGGCGCTCAAGGACGGCACCCCGCTGGTCGTCGAGAACGGCGCGGTCGTCAGCGAGGGGCGCACCGTCGCGACGGGCACGCTCTTGGACACCGAGGCCGTGCAGGCGGCGATGACGTCGGCGCGCGCGGGCCTGTCCGACCAGCTCGAGGCCTTCGCCGAGAACACCATGGACTACCTCCGCCGCGAGCGCGAGCTGCTCTTCGACGGCGTCGGCGTCCCGGACATCACGACCGACCTCGACGGCCGCCACGTCCTCATCGTCGTGCGCGGCTACCACTACAAGGAGGACCTCGAGACCCTCCGTCACTACATCCGCGAGTACAAGCCGATCCTCATCGGGGTCGACGGCGGCGCCGACGCCCTCATCCAGGCGCGGCACCGGCCCCACCTCATCGTCGGCGACATGGACTCGGTCTCCGACGACGCGCTGCGCTGCGGCGCCGAGATCGTCGTGCACGCCTACCGCGACGGGCGCGCACCCGGACTGGAGCGGGTCCGCTCGCTCGGTGTGGAGCCGGTCGTGTTCCCGGCCACCGGCACGAGCGAGGACGTCGCGATGCTCCTCGCGGACGACAAGGGCGCGAGCCTCATCGTCGCGGTCGGCACGCACGTGACGCTCGTCGAGTTCCTCGACAAGGGGCGCTCGGGGATGGCGAGCACCTTCCTCACCCGGTTGCGGGTCGGCGGCAAGCTCGTCGACGCCAAGGGGGTCAACCGGCTCTACCGGGCCCGCATCTCGATGTGGAGCCTCGTCCTCATGCTGGTCGTCGGGCTGCTCGCGTTGTTCGCCGCCCTGTGGTCCACCGACGGCGGCCGGGCCCTGCTCCAGGTGCTCGGCGCCCGCATCGACGACCTGTGGTCGTCCATCCAAGGAGTGTTCGGGTGATCGACTTCCGCTACCACCTCGTCTCCATCGTCTCGATCTTCCTCGCGCTGGCGGTCGGCATCGTCCTCGGCGCGGGGCCGCTCCAGGGCGAGATCGGTGACACCCTGAGCCGTGAGGTGGCCGGGCTGCGCGAGGACAAGGCGCAGCTGAACACCCAGCTCCAGCAGTCGACCGCGGCCCGCGACGGCCTCGACGACTACATCGGCGAGACCAACCCCGAGGTGCTGTCGGACGTGCTCGTCGACCGCAGGGTCGCCCTCGTCGTCCTGCCGGGGTCGGACGCGTCGGTCGCGGAGTCGAGCGCCGCGAGCCTGCGGGCGGCCGGTGCGACCGTCGCCTCGACGACGTCGGTCACCGACGCCTGGGTGACGACCGACGAGGCCACCGCAGCCTCGCGCGACGCCGCCGTCGGCGAGGCCGCGCGGGCGACCGGTGTCGACATCAGCGAGAGCGGTGCGGTCTCCCCGCGCGACGTCCTCCTCGCGGCGCTGCTGTCGGCGTCGCCGCAGCCCGGCGTCGAGCCGGTCCCGGCCGCCACGGCGGTGCAGGGGCTCGCGGCGCTCGTCGACGCCGACCTCGTCGAGGTCGACACCGAGGGCTTCCAGACCGCCGACCTCGTCGTCGTCGTGTCGGGGGTCGTCGGCTCCGGGGAGCCCGACGCGCGCGCCACGGCCGCCGAGCGCTGGGTCGACCTCGCGATCGCCCTCGACGACCGCAGCTCGGGTGCCCTCGTCGCCGCCGAGACCACGACGGCCGCCGCCGGGACGTCGGTCCTCGTCGCCGTGCGCAACGACGCGACGGCCACCCGCGGCGTCTCGACCGTCGACAACGCGGGGACCGCGCTCGGCCAGGCCAGCGTGGTCCACGGACTCGTCCAGCAGTCGGCCGGCGACGTGGGCCAGTTCGGCTTCGCCGGCGGCGCCGACGCCCCCTACGCACCGCTCCCGGCGTCGTGAGCCGGCTGAGGTCGGTCGCGGCCGCCGGGGTCGCGGCCGCTACGGCAGCCGGTGCCTTCCGTCTGCTCACCGAGCGGGTGCGCTCGTCGCGGTGGCGGCGCACGAACCACACCGGCGAGCCGGTCACCCTCCTCGAGGGTCCCGCCTACGTGCTCGGCGCCGCGGCCGGGGCGATGACGTCCGGCCCGGCCGGTGTCGTGGCGGTGCTCGGCGCCGGGGGCTTCGGTGCCCTCGACGACCTCGCCGGCGACGGCGCGAGCAAGGGCCTGAGGGGACACCTCGGTGCTGCCGCCCGGGGCGAGGTCACCACCGGCTTCGTCAAGGTCGTCGGGATCGGCGCGACGGGGCTCGTGGCCGCCGCGCTCGCCGACCGCCGGCGCGACGACGTCGGCGCGCTCGACACCCTGGTCGGCGGGGCCGTGGTGGCCGCCGCGGCCAACCTCGCGAACCTGCTCGACCTGCGCCCGGGGCGGGCGCTCAAGGCCACCGTCCTCGCTGCGACACCCCTCGCCGCCGGTTCCGCGGGCCCGGCCGCCAGGCGGGCGGCAGCGGCCGCCGGCGCGGCCCTCGGCGTCGCCGCTCCCGACCTCGCCGGGCGCGCCATGCTCGGTGACACCGGCGCCAACGCTGCCGGCGCCCTCGTCGGGACGGCCCTGCTCGACGCGAGCGGGCGTCGCGGCCGCCTCGTCGCGCTCACCGTGCTCACCGCCTTGACCCTGGCGTCGGAGAAGGTCAGCTTCACGCGTGTCATCGAGTCGACGCCGGTCCTGCGCGAGCTCGACGCGTGGGGTCGCCCCGCCCGATGAACACCCGTCGCGTCGCCACCGGGATCGCGGGAGCCGCCGGGCTCATCGCGCTGACGACGCTCCTCGCCCGTGCGGCCGGGTTCGCGCGCATCCTCGTCTTCGCCGACGCCGTGCGCGCCCGCGGTGTGGGTGAGGTCTACCAGAGCGTCAACGCCCTGCCGAACGTCCTGTTCGAGGTCGCGGCCGGCGGGGTCCTCGCCGCCGTCGCCGTGCCACTCATCGCGCACCGGCTGGGGGCGGGGGAGCGCGAGCGGGCCGACCGGCTCGCGTCGGTCCTGCTCTCGTGGGCGCTGGTCGTGCTCGTGCCCCTCGCCGGCCTGCTCTGGCTGGCGGCCCCGGCCCTCGCCGGGTGGCTCATCACCGACTTCGACCCGCGCGCCCACGAGGTCGCCACGACCCTGCTGCGGATCTTCGCCGTGCAGGTGCCGCTCTACGGGGTCGGCATCATCCTCACCGGGCTGCTCCAGGCCCACCGGCGCTTCCTCGCCGCAGCCGTCGCGCCGCTCGTGTCGTCGGTCGTCGTGCTCGGGTCCTACCTCTGGTACGGCAGCCTCACCGGTGGTGAGACCGCGCCGTCCAGGGTCTCCGACACCGCGATCGGCGTCCTCGGGTGGGGCACGACGCTCGGCGTGGTGGTCCTCTCCCTGCCCCTCGTCGTCCCCGCGCTGGCGACCGGGTGGCGGTGGCGTCCGGGGTTGCGGCTCGAGCGTGACGACGCCGTGCGGATCGGCGCGCTCGCCGGGGCGGGCGTCCTCGCCCTCGCCGCCCAGCAGGGCGCCGTCCTCGTGACGATCTGGCTCGCCAACCACTCCGGCGACCGCGGGACGTTCCCCGTCTACCAGTACGCCCAGGCCGTCTACCTCCTCCCGTACGCCGTCCTCGCGGTGCCCGTGGCCACGAGCGCCTTCCCGGCGCTCGCGGAGCGCAGTGGCGCGGGGGAGGACGCCACCGCCACCGTGGCCAGGTCGCTGCGGGCCGTCCTCGTCCTCACCGGGCTCGCGGCCGGCGTCCTCCTCGCGACCGCCCCGGCGGTCGGCGCCTTCTTCGCCGTCGTCGACGCGCGCCGCGGTGCGGACGGCGCCAGTCCGGCTGCCCTGGCCGCCCTGCCCGGTGCCCTGACCGCCTATGCGCCGGGTGTCGTGGGGTTCGGGGTCACCGCCCTGCTGACGCGTGCCCTGTACGTCCGCGGCCGGCCGCTCGACGCCGCGATGGCGGTGGCGCTCGGCTGGGCCGTGGCGGCCCTCCTCCCGCTCGTGGTCGTCGGCGCCGGACAGGGGCCGGACGCCACGCTGCGCTGGCTCGGCCTCTCGTCGACCCTCGGCATGACGGTGTCGGCGGCCGGGCTCGCCCTCCTCGTGCGCGGCACGTGGGGCCGGGAGGCGACGGCCGGGGCCGGCCGCACCGCCGGCGTCCTCGTGCTCGCCGCGGCCGCGGCACTCCTCGTCGGCGACCTCGTGACCCGAGGCCGCTCGATGGACACGCTCCTGGCGGCCGTCCTCTGGGGCGGCGCGGCGGGGGCCGTGGGGCTCCTCGTGGGGGTGGTGGTGCTCGGCGTCGGCGACCGCGCCATGATGGGGGAGGTCCTGCGACGCGGCCGGACCCGACGACGCGGAGGCTCATCGACGTGAAGGTGCTCGTCGTGCTCGGGACGAGCGCGGGCGGTGTGGGACAACATGTTCGGGGGTTGGCGACGTGGCTGACCCGGGCGGGGCACCACGTGGTCGTCTGCGCCCCCCCGGAGGTGCTCGACCGCTTCGGGCTCGCGGAGGTGGCGGCCGTGGTCGTGCCGCTCGACGTCACCGACCGCCCCCACCCGGCGCGCGACGCCCGGGCCGTGCGGGCCCTCGCCGCCCTCGCCGCCGGCGCCGACGTCGTCCACGCACACGGGCTGCGCGTCGCCGCCCTCGCGGTCCTCGCCACCGGGCGCGGCGGCCCGCCCGTGGTCTCGACCCTGCACAACGCCGCGCCGTCGGGCGCCCTCCTCGGGGTCGTCTACGCCGGGCTCGAGCGCGTCGTGGCGCGTGGGAGCGCTCTCGTCCTCGGGGTGTCCGCGGACCTCGTCGAGCGGATGCGCGCGCTCGGCGCCCGCCGCACGGCCCTCGCCGTCGTCCCGGCCCCGCCCCGCCGCGAGGCGTCCCGCGACCGTCACGTCGTGCGCTCCGAGCTCGGGGTGGCGCCCAGCACGGCGCTCGGCGTCGTCGTCGCCCGGCTGGCCCCGCAGAAGGGCCTCGACCTCCTCCTCGACGCGCACCGCGAGCTGCGCGACGACCCCGAGGTCGACCTGCTCACCGTCGTCGCCGGCGACGGCCCGCTCCACGACGCCCTCGAGGCCCGCGTCGCCGACGAACGGCTCCCCGTGCGGCTCCTCGGGCGCCGCGACGACGTGCCCGACCTCCTCGCCGCGGCGGACGTCGTCGTGTCGAGCGCCGTGTGGGAGGGGCAGCCCGTCGCCCTCCAGGAGGCGCTGCACGCCGGTGCCGCGATCGTCGCCACCGACGTGGGCGGCACCGGGGCGGTCGTCGGCGACGCGGCCCTGCTCGTGCCCGCCGCAGAACCGGTCTCGCTCTCGCGCGCCGTGCGCGACGTCGTCCTCCACGGGTCGGTCCGCGACGACCTCCGCTCCAAGGCGGTCGAGCGGGCCCAGCACCTGCCGACCGAGGACGACGCCCTCGCGGCCGCCCTCGACGCCTACCGATCCGTCGTCCGCACTCCGGGTGTCGGTCCTGAGCAGGGCGGTTCATGACGTATCGTTGAAGCCCGTGGTGCTCCAGACGACGAAACAGATCTTCGTGACCGGAGGCGTCGCCTCCTCCCTCGGCAAGGGGCTCACGGCCTCCTCCCTCGGACACCTGCTCCGGGCGCGGGGACTGCGGGTGACGATGCAGAAGCTCGACCCGTACCTCAACGTCGACCCCGGGACGATGAACCCGTTCCAGCACGGCGAGGTCTTCGTCACCGACGACGGCGCCGAGACCGACCTCGACATCGGCCACTACGAGCGCTTCCTCGACGTCAACCTCAAGGGCAGCGCGAACGTCACGACCGGCCAGGTCTACAACCGGGTCATCACCCGGGAGCGGCGCGGGGAGTACCTCGGTGACACCGTCCAGGTCATCCCGCACATCACGAACGAGCTCAAGGACCGGATGCGGGCCCAGGCGGCCGGGTCGCCCGGGGTCTCGGACGCCGACGCGCCCGACATCATCATCACCGAGATCGGCGGCACCGTGGGCGACATCGAGTCGCTGCCCTTCCTCGAGGCCGCGCGCCAGGTCCGTCACGACCTGGGCCGCGACAACGTCTTCTTCCTCCATGTCTCGCTCGTGCCCTATCTCGCGCCGAGCGGCGAGCTGAAGACCAAGCCGACCCAGCACTCGGTCGCCGCGCTGCGCCAGGTCGGCATCCAGCCCGACGCGCTCGTCCTGCGCGCCGACCGCGAGATCCCCGAGTCGATCAAGCGCAAGATCAGCCTCATGTGCGACGTCGACACCGAGGCATGCGCGGCCGCCGTCGACGCCCCGAGCATCTACGACATCCCCAAGGTCCTGCACCGGGAAGGCTTGGACGCGTACGTGATCCGCCGCCTCGGCCTCACCTTCCGCGACGTCGACTGGACCGCCTGGGACACCCTCCTCGAGCGCGTGCACGAGCCCGAGCACGAGGTCGAGGTCGCCCTCGTCGGCAAGTACATCGACCTCCCCGACGCCTACCTCTCGGTCACCGAGGCGCTGCGCGCCGGCGGGTTCCACCACGACGCGAAGGTGCGCATCCGCTGGGTGCCGTCCGACTCGTGCGAGACCGAGGCCGGCGCGACGAAGGCGCTCGGCGGGGCCGACGCGATCCTCGTCCCCGGTGGCTTCGGGGTGCGCGGCATCGAGGGCAAGGTCGGTGCCCTCCGGTGGGCGCGCGAGCGGCGCGTCCCGACGCTCGGCATCTGCCTCGGGCTGCAGTGCATGGTCATCGAGTACGCGCGCACCGTCGCCGGCATCGAGGGCGCGAGCTCGACCGAGTTCGACCCCGACACCCCCGCCCCCGTCATCGCGACGATGGAGGAGCAGAAGGCGTTCGTCGAGGGCGCGGGAGACCTCGGCGGCACGATGCGACTGGGCAGCCAGCGGGCCGTGCTCCGCGAGGGGTCGGTCGTCGCGCAGGCCTACGGTGCCACCCACGCGGACGAGCGCCACCGCCACCGCTACGAGGTGAACGAGGGCTACCGGCAGCGCCTCGAGGACGCCGGACTCGTCATCAGCGGCACGCACCCCGAGCTCGGTCTCGTCGAGTTCGTCGAGCTGCCGGCCGACGTCCACCCCTACTACGTCTCGACGCAGGCGCACCCGGAGTTCAAGTCGCGCCCGACCCGTGCCCACCCGCTCTTCGCGGGGCTGATCGGTGCGGCGATCGAGGAGCAGCGCGCGTCGCGGCTCGTCGAGGTCGAGCGGCAGCGGCACCACGAGCCCGCCGAGGCGAATGCCTGACGAGCAGGTCGCGCCGCTGCGCGACGTCGTCGAGCCGCGGCCGGTGCTGCGGTCCGAGCTGTCCTTCGAGGGGCGGGTGTGGGACGTGCGCAGCGAGCACGTGGACCTCGGCGCCGCAGGGGTCGTCGTCCGCGACTTCGTCGACCACACCGGCGCCGTGGCGGTGCTCGCCCTCGACGACGAGGAGCGGGTCGTCGTCGTCCAGCAGTACCGGCACCCCGTCGGGGCGTTCGAGTGGGAGCTGCCGGCCGGGCTCCAGGACGTCGCGGGGGAGCCGCCGGTCCGCACCGCCGCGCGCGAGCTGGCCGAGGAGGCCGACCTCACCGCGTCGCAGTGGCACCTGCTCGTCGACCACTACGCGTCGCCGGGCGGGTCGAGCGAGGCCCTGCGCGTCTTCCTCGCCCGCGGCCTCGCCGACGTCCCTGACCACGAGCGCCATGAACGCGACGGCGAGGAGCTCGGGATGCCGGTCCGTCGCGTGCCCCTCGACGACCTCGTCGAGGCGGTGCTCGCCGGCCACGTGCACAACGGGACCCTGATGATCGCGGTGCTCGCCGCAGCTCGGTTTCGGGACGGCGGATGGACGGGTCTCCGCTCCGTCGACGAGCCGTGGCCGACGATGTCCCGTCCTCGCGGGTCGCGGTCGTGAGCGGCCTGGGCCGGTCGACCGCCCCAGGCAGCGTGTGCCCGTGCGGCGGTGTGCCGCAGGGTAGTCCGTACGACTCGTGCTGCGGGCCGATCGTCGCCGGCGAGGTCGCGGCGTCGACGGCGGAGGCCCTGATGCGGTCGCGCTACTCGGCCTACGCCGTGGGCTCCGGGGACCATCTGTTCCGCACCTGGCATCCCCGGACGAGGCCCGACGACGTCGACCCCGACGGCCGCGTGCGCTGGGTCGGCCTCGACGTCATCGACTGTGTCGCAGGCGGACCCGACGATTCAGAGGGTGTCGTCGAGTTCCGTGCCCACTGGGTCTCGGACGACGACGGGCCCACCCGTCGGGGGGAGGTGCACGAGCGCAGCGCGTTCGTGCGACGGGCCGGACGCTGGGTGTACCTCCGAACGGAGTGACCGCTCAACCCGTCGCTCGTTCGTCCCGTCGTGAGTCGGACGAACGGCTGATTTCTCGTCAGTTCGCCCGGATGTGCTTGCGACACTGCCAGAGTCGTCCCAGAGCGAACGATCGGGACCCTGCATCCCGCTCGGTCGACCGGGCGACGAGGACCCTGCATCCCCGTTCTCGCCGTGGAAGGCGTTCTCCGCAGGCCGACGGGCCGCGGAGGACGCCTTCCCCTCGTTCAGGCCCCAGAACGGCCCCGAGAGACCGACCTCACGGAAGTAGTCCTTCGCCTCGGCCGGCTCCCGGCGCGTGTACCCGTACTCGAGCCGACCGGCGTACCAGCCGCGGGCGAAGCGCCACAGGGTGGCGAGGTCCATGACCTCGCCGCGGGCGTTCCCCGTCCGCGCGAGCCAGTCCGCCACGCATCCGGTGTCGCAGAACAGGTTCTGGTGGCGGCAGGTGTGGACGACGTCGTCCCACATGTGGGCAGTGGGGACGAGGAAGTGCGCCACCTGGCCGCCCGTCGGGGGGCCCTCGGTGCCGACCACCCAGGCATGGGGTCGACCGCAGCCCGGGCAACGCGTGGCGACGAGGACGGGCGCCTGGTCGGGGAGGAGGTGCGGGAGCGCGAACGAGTCCCACGCACACCCGCCCCACCACAGCGTCGACGGGCCCATGACCGAGAAGCCGAGGTTGACCGTGGCGAACGGGTGCGCCATGACGATGCGCTCGTCGGTGTCGAGGACCACGTGGCGGGTCGCGGCGAGCTCGCGCAGGCCGGCCGCCACGTCGTCGACGCGGGCTCCGACGAGGTCGGCCAGCCCGGCGGCGTCCGGGACCCGTCCGGTCGCGGCGAGCTCGCGGTAGACCGTGACCCGGAGGTGTTCGACGTCCATCGGTCCAGTCTCGGCGCCACGGGGCCCGGCCGGAAGACCCTGAGATCCCTCTCGGTCGGACCGGGGCAGATGTCGGGAACCCGAGGTCACTGGGCTGCGGGGATGGTACCCATGGGTGATGGAGCCGTCGCGCCTCGCCCGGGAGGCGCTCCGGCTCGCCCACGAGGCGGCCGACGGGGCCGGTGTCGTCCCCGAGGCGCTCGGCCTGCTCGACCGCGCGGTGGGTGCCGACGTCCTCAACAGCTCGCTGTCGCTGGACCTCGGCGGTGACGCGCGGACGGAGGTGACGATGGTGCACGCCCCGCCCCTGACGCCGAGGGAGGACGAGGAGTGGCGCCGACTCCTCCCGACGCACCCTTTCGCGGCCTCCGTCGTCACCGGCGGCCGGCGGACCGCCCGGCTCACCGACCACATGGGGCTGCGCGACCTCGAGGACCTCGAGGTGTACCAGACCCTGCTCGAGCCGCGGGGGAGCCGCTACCAGCTGGCCGCCGTCCTCGCCGCCGACGACTCCTCGGTCTCGATCCTCTCGCTGTGGCGGACCGACGAGGACTTCTCCGCCGACGAGGTCGCGGCCGTCGAGCTGGTCCGCCGCGCCCTCGCGGCGGCCCTCGACTACCGCGCCGTCGTCGACGAGCTCGCGCGGATGGCGGGGCCGACGGGCGCCGAGGACGTGCTGACGCCGCGCCAGCGGCAGGTCTGCGCCCTCGTGGCGAGAGGCCTCACCAACTCCCAGGTCGCCGCCCGCACCGGGGTCACCGAGCGGACCGTGCGCAAGCACCTCGAGGACGTCTTCGCCCGGACGGGCTGCACGAGCCGGACCGCGGTGGCGCTGTGGTGGCGCGAGCACGGCGGGGACCGTCGGGGGACCCCACGCGCCTGAGCGGTCACCGGCCCCCGGGGGGTGGCGCATCCGCCACTGGTGGCGCCCGAGCGGCCTCGGTCACCCTGAACGCACAGGATCCGGGCTCCGGGGCGGGACCGCGGGGGCCGGCGGACGAAGGAGGAGGACCACATGGGACGAGCACGCACGACACTGGCGGTCGCTGCCGTGGCCGGAGCGGCCCTCGCGCTCGCGGCGCCGGCATCCGCGGCTCCCTCGCCGAACGCCTCGTGCGTCGGCCGGGTGTTCCAGCCGCAGGCCGTGGGGGAGCCCGGGGCGGTCGCGGACCGGATCGCCGAGATCAAGGGCTTCATCGACACCTCGTTCGGCGCGGTGATCGGGGACTTCGCGCGCTGGCCCGACTGCGGCTGACCGAGCCGGCCCGGCGCCGACCGCAGGGGGTCGGTCGCCGGGCCTCCTCGCGTCACTGGTAGGAGATGAACTGCGGTGTGGGGCGGACCTGTTCGAGGGTCTGGCGGGGGGTGAGCATCGGGGTGTCCTCGTGCTCGAAGTTCTTCCACCCGAGCCAGACCCCCTTCGGGAGCCCCTTGCGCAGCTCGCCCCACGTGCCCTGCTTGGCGTGCTGAGGCCCCTGGCCGTCGGCGTGGACGACCCACTGGACCTCGTCGAGCGAGGTGTCGAGGCGCTCTCGGCCACGGATCATCGACGGCCGGAACTGGTGCAGCGTGAGGACCTTCGGGGGGAGGTCGTGCTCGCGCACGAGTGCCGCGAGCCAGGCGCCGACCTCGTTGACCTCGTCGACGTCGACCGAGCCGATCTGCTCGAGGTGCCTCTCGTCCTCGCCGAGCCGCCACTCGGGGTCGAGCGCGAGGCCGACCCACGGCCGGCGGAGGAGCTCCTCGTAGGACTTCGCCTGCTCGAGGAAGTGGGTGCGGCCCGGCTGGAGGTCGAGGACGACGTAGGTGTCCGCCCGCTCGGCCGCCTCGACCCACGGCCGCAGCTTCGAGACGGGAGCCGACGTCGAGTAGTCGCCGTCGTCGCCGGGACCGCCGGAGGCGATCGTCGCGATGATCTCGAAGGCGGGCACGACGGTGACGTCGGTGAGGGCCGCGTACTCGTCCGCGGCCCTGCGGGCGCGGCGGACGGCCTTCTCCGCCGACTGTTCCCCGAGCATCCCGAGGGAGGACGTGCCCGGGTGCCCGTAGAGCGCGACCATCATCCGCCCGGGGAAGGCGAGGAGCCCCCCGCCCGGGAGCTCGTCGGCGAAGCGCGCCGTGCGGACGCGACGCGCGAACCGCTGGGCGTCGAGGGCGGGGGCGAGCCCGAGGACGGCGGCCTCGGGGTGCGCCCGGAGCGCCTCCACGACCTCGGGCTGCGCGCGCGGGTCGGGCTGGGGGAGAGGCGTGGTCCTCGCGCCGACAGCGGCGAGGGTCGCGGCGGCCGCCGACGTCACCTCGGCCCCCTCGGCAGCGAGGACGAGGGCACCCGCACCGGGGGGCTTCCGCGGCAGGCCGGGAAGACCCGCCAGGCCGTCGTCGGAGCCGGCGTCGACGACCTCCCGGCGGCCGAGCCGCCGGGGGACGGCGGGGGTGGCCGTGGACCCGCCGCTCCGCGGCGCCACGCGGACGACGGTGCGGGTGCCGAGCCGGTCGAGCTCGGCCTCGAGCTCGGTCTCGAGCCCCTCGTCGACGACGAGCGCGGGGATGCCGAGGCGCCGGGCGACGTCGGCGCCGGCGTCCATGGAGCGGGGGTCCGTCGAGGACACGACGACCGCGGTGGACCGGGCGAGGACGGCGCGGGACACGGCGAGGGCCGCCTCGCCGGGGCGGGTGGTACCGGGGTCGAGGACGCCGCCGCCCTCCGCGCCCCTCGACACGACCTCGTGCGGGCGTCCGCGTCCCGCGCCACGGTCGGCGCCCGCCCGCGGGGCGTCGTCGCCGGTCGTGCAGGCGGCTGCCCCGGTGCTCACCCCGGCCGCGAGCACGGCCCCGGTGCGCAGCAGCGCCCGGCGCGGCACGGCGGTCGCGGCGGGTCTGGGGGTGGACGGCATCGGTCAACACTGGCACGGACACCGGCCGCGTCGTCAAACCCGTGCGCTGTCGGTCCCGGACGGTAGACAGGGTGGATGCACCTCGAGAACGTCGTCGTCGACGCGGTCGACCCCCAGCGGCTGGGCCGCTTCTGGCAGGCGCTGCTCGGCACGGCCCCGCTCACCGATGCCCCGGGCAGCTACGAGACGCGGCTGGCGGTCCCGGACGGACCGGTCCTCGACCTGTGCTTCGAGAAGGTGCCGGAGCCACCGCGGCCGGGGCCGCGGCTGCACCTCGAGGTCTCCGGCGGTGAGCGCCAGGGCGAGGTCGTCGCGCGCGCCCTCGACCTCGGCGCCCGGCACCTCGACATCGGGCAGCGTGACGTCCCGTGGGTCGTCCTCGCCGACCCCGAGGGCAACCCGTTCTGCGTCATGGAGGGGCGCCCCGAGTACGCCGCGTCGGGGCCGCTGTCCTCGCTGCCCCTCGACAGCGGCGACGTCGAGCGCGACACCCGGTTCTGGTCCGAGCTGGGCGGGTGGGTGCCCGTCGCGAGCGAGATGGCGAGCGCCCTGCGGCACCCGGGCGGCCACGGACCGCTCCTCGAGCTCTGCCCGGAGCCGGCGCCGAAGGACCCGGCCGTGAAGAACCGGGTCCACCTCGACCTCCGGCTCGACAGCGGCGAGACCCTCGAGGAGGCCGTCGAGCACCTCCGCGACCTCGGCGGCAGCGAGTGGGACCACGGGTGGGGCGAGCTGCCCTGGCGGGTGTGCCGCGACCCGTCGGGCAACGAGGTGTGCCTGCTGCCTCCGGCGCGGTAGGGCGGGGGGAACGCGGTCGAGGAGCGTGCACGGGCCTCCGTAGACTGTCCCGAGTGCCCGGGCGGGGCGCCCGCGCGGCGTCGCCCCGGCACGCGACCCGCACACCGCACCCGAACCGAAGGACCCCCCGTGCTCCGCACCCACGAGGCCGGCACCCTGCGTGCCGCCCACACCGGCCAGACCGTCACCCTCACCGGCTGGGTGGCGAAGCGGCGCGATCACGGCGGCGTGGCCTTCATCGACCTCCGTGACGGCAGCGGGGTCGTCCAGGTCGTCGCGCGCGACGAGGTGCTCACGGGTGCGGCCCACGACCTGCGCAGCGAGTACGTCGTCAAGGTCATCGGCGAGGTCGCGGCGCGCGAGGAGCGCAACGTCAACCCCGACCTGCCCACCGGTGAGGTCGAGGTCGTCGCCGCCTCGATCGAGGTCCTCAACGCCTCGGCCCCGCTGCCGTTCCAGCTCGACGAACGCGTCAGCGTCGGTGAGGAGGCCCGCCTCAAGCACCGGTACCTGGACCTGCGCCGGCCGGGCACCCAGTCGGCCGGGCACGCCATCCGGCTGCGCTCGAAGGTCAACGCCGCCGCCCGCCGCGTCCTCGGGGCGCGCGACTTCGTCGAGATCGAGACGCCGACCCTCACGCGCTCCACGCCCGAGGGCGCCCGCGACTTCCTCGTCCCGGCCCGCCTCGCGCCGGGCTCCTGGTACGCCCTCCCGCAGAGCCCGCAGCTGTTCAAGCAGCTGCTCATGGTCTCGGGGATGGAGCGGTACTACCAGATCGCCCGCTGCTACCGCGACGAGGACTTCCGCGCCGACCGCCAGCCCGAGTTCACCCAGCTGGACATCGAGATGAGCTTCGTCGAGCAGGCCGACGTCCTCGAGCTCGGCGAGGCCGTCGTCCGCGAGATCTGGTCGCTCATCGGGGTCGACCTCCACGCGCCGTTCCAGCAGATGACGTACGCCGAGGCGATGCGCCGGTTCGGCTCCGACAAGCCCGACCTGCGCTTCGGGGTCGAGCTCGTCGAGTGCACCGACTACTTCCGCGAGACCCCCTTCCGGGTGTTCCAGGCCGAGTACGTCGGCGCCGTCGTCATGCCGGGCGGCGCGAGCCAGCCGCGCAAGCAGCTCGACGCCTGGCAGGAGTGGGCCAGGCAGCGCGGGGCCCGTGGCCTCGCCTACGTCCTCGTCCAGGAGGACGGGACGCTCGCGGGCCCGGTCGCCAAGAACCTCTCCGAGGCCGAGCTGGCCGGCCTCGCGGCCCACGTCGGCGCCCAGCCGGGAGACTGCGTCTTCTTCGCCGCGGGTGCGACCAAGCCCTCGCGGGCCCTCCTCGGCGCCGCGCGCGTGGAGATCGCGCGGCGCTGCGACCTCGTCGACGAGTCCGCGTGGAGCTTCCTCTGGGTCGTCGACGCGCCGCTCTTCGAGCCGGCGTCCGAGGCCGTCGCCGCCGGTGACGTCGCCGTGGGCGGGGGCGCGTGGACCGCGGTGCACCACGCGTTCACCTCGCCCAAGGCCGAGTTCCTCGACACGTTCGACACCGACCCGGGCCCGGCCCTCGCGTACGCCTACGACATGGTCTGCAACGGCCACGAGATCGGCGGCGGCTCCATCCGTATCCACCGCCGCGACGTCCAGGAGCGGGTCTTCGCGGTCATGGGCCTGGCGCCGGAGGAGGCGCAGGAGAAGTTCGGCTTCCTCCTCGACGCCTTCCAGTTCGGCGCACCGCCGCACGGTGGCATCGCGTTCGGCTGGGACCGCATCGTCATGCTGCTCGGAGGCTTCGAGTCGATCCGCGACGTCATCGCCTTCCCGAAGTCCGGCGGCGGCTACGACCCGCTCACCGACGCGCCCGCGCCGATCACGGCGGAGCAGCGCAAGGAGGCCGGGATCGACGTCAGGCCCGAGCCGCCGGCGGCGCCCTCCGCCTGAGGGCTACCGCGCGAGGAAGTCGAGGAGGACGCGCGCCACCTCGTCGGTGTGCGAGTCGACGATGCCGTGCGGCCCGCCCGCGACGACGTGCAGCTCGGCGGAGTCGACCCGGTCGGCGACCCGCCGGCCGGACTTCTCGATCGGCACGATGGCGTCGGCGTCGCCGTGGACGACGAGCACCGGGACCGTGAGGCCGGCGACGTCGTCGTCGAAGTCGGTGGCCCAGGCGCGGATGCACTGGACGGCCGCGTGCACGTCGGCCTGCGCGGCGAGACCGAGGGCGACCTGGCGCTGCTCCTCGGTCACCTTCAGCTCCCCGTCTGCGGAGAAGAAGTTCGTGAGGAACCCGTCGAGGAAGCCCGGCGGGTCCGCGGCGAGCCCGGCCTGCATCTGGCGGATCGTCGCGTCGTCGAGGGCACCGTCGGGGTGGTCGTCGTCGAGGGTGAGGTTCGGCGGGATCGCGGCGAGGAGGGCCGCGCTGCGGACCCGTTCGGCCCCCCGGGTGCCGAGGTGGCGAACGACCTCACCGCCGCCCATCGAGAAGCCGACGAGCGTCGCGTCGGTGAGGTCGAGGTCGGTGAGGACGGCGTCGAGGTCACCCGCGAACGTGTCGTAGTCGTAGGAGGACTCCTCGCCGGGCTTGTCGGACTGCCCGAACCCGCGGCGGTCATAGGTGACGACGCGGTACCCGGCGCCGGTGAGGGCGGGGAGCAGCGGCGCCCACGAGGCGCCGCTCAGGGGCCAGCCGTGGATGAGGACGACGGGGCGTCCCTCACCCCCGGAGTCCTCGACGTGGAGATCGACCGAGCCGTTGCTGATGGTGGCCATCGTGCGCCTTTCCTCGGGGGTGGTGGTCCCACCGTAGGCACAGGTCGGGGCGAGGGGGAGGGTCGCGGTCAGCCGAACCAGCGGCTCGTCCACTCCATCCCCGTCGTGAAGCCGAGCCGGTGGTAGAGCGCCCGCGCGACCTCGTTGTCGGCGAACATGCCGAGGGCGCAGGCACCGACCTGCTCGACGGCTTCGCGGGTGAGGCGGGCCGTGACGGCTGCTCCCCACCCCTCGCCGCGCCGGGCCGTGTCGACCGCGATGCCCGCCAGGGTCGGGGTGCCGGCCTGGGAGGGCTCGCTGCCCCCGACCGCGACGAGACGGCCGTCGTCGTCGCGGATCGCGACCCAGCGCTGGCCCGGCCGGGCGAAGGGCTGGCCGTGGGTGCGCGGGGAGTGGGCCTCGAGGAACGCCTCGGTCTCCTCGCGGTCCCGCCGGTTCAGGTCCGTGACCCGGTCCTCGCCGGGGACGGGAGGAGGTGCGGTCCGGGTCCACAGCCAGTCCCAGTCGCCGCCGCGGTCGCCGACGTCGAGGCGGTCCACGACGAGGTCGACCATCCCCCGCGGGGCGCTGACGTGCCGGTTGTCCCCACCGGTCACCCAGGCGCGGACGTCAGGATCGTCGAGGAGGGTGGCGAGCCCGTCCCGGCTGCCGAGGACGGCGGTTCCCGGCACGCCGTGGTCGGAGCGGCGGTGCACCGCGACGGCACCCTCCGGCAGGGCACCCGCCGCGTAGGCGGGTGCGACGAAGCCGGCGCCGATGTCGAGGGCGAGCACGGGGTGTCCGCCGGCCGAGGCCGCGACCTCCTCCACGGTGGCGAGGCGTCGCACGGGGCCGAAGCCGTCGACGGCGGCGCCCGCGCTGCTGGTCATGGCGCCAGCGTGCCACGGGGGCCCCCGAGGCGGGAAAGTGGAGGCGGCGGGGGTTGTCGCCCTCGGCGGATAGCCTCGTGCGCGTGAGCCAGGACGGGACCGACCTGTTCGGCGCGGCGGTGGCCGACGCCGGGGGAGCGGCGTCCCCGGCGGCGCTCCCACCGCTCGCGGTCCGGATGCGGCCGCGCACCCTCGACGAGGTCCGCGGCCAGGCCGAGGTGCTGCGCCAGGGGAGCCCGCTCCGGCGGCTCATCGAGGGCAGCGGCGGCGCGGCCGGCCCGCTCTCGGCCATCCTCTGGGGGCCGCCCGGCACCGGCAAGACCACCCTCGCCCACCTCGTCGCGAGCGCCGCCGACCGCGAGTTCGTCGAGCTGTCCGCGGTCACCGCGGGCGTCAAGGACGTCCGGGCCGTCATGGAGGGCGCCCGGCGGGCCCGCGACCTGTACGGCCGCCAGACCGTGCTCTTCCTCGACGAGATCCACCGCTTCACCAAGGCCCAGCAGGACGCCCTGCTCCCGGGCGTCGAGAACCGCCAGGTCGTCCTCGTCGCCGCGACCACCGAGAACCCGTCGTTCTCCGTCATCGCCCCGCTGCTCTCGCGCGGCGTCCTCGTCACCCTCGTCCCGCTCACCGACGACGAGGTCTCCGACGTCCTCACGAGCGCGACCACCGACGAGCGCGGCCTCGCGGGCGCGTACGCCCTCGCGGACGACGCCCGCGAGCACCTCGTCCGGCTCGCCGGTGGCGACGCCCGCCGCGCCCTCACCTTCCTCGAGGCGGCGGCCGGGGTGGCCGAGGACGCCCTCGCGCCCGGCGCCGAGCGCCCCGACGTCCTCCCGGTCACCCTCGCCCAGGCCGAGCAGGCCGCCGCCCACGCCGCGGTCCGCTACGACCGCACCGGCGACCAGCACTACGACGTGGCCTCCGCCCTCATCAAGTCGATGCGCGGGTCCGACGTCGACGCCGCCCTGCACTACCTCGCGCGGATGCTCGAGGCCGGGGAGGACCCGCGGTTCATCGCACGGCGCGTCGTCATCAGCGCGTCGGAGGACGTCGGCCTGGGCGACCCCACGGCGCTGCAGACCGCGGTCGCCGCGATGCACGCCGTCGCGCAGATCGGCATGCCGGAGGCGCGGATCATCCTCGCCCAGGCCGTCGTCCACAACGCCCTGGCGCCGAAGTCGAACGCCGCCTACCTCGCCATCAACGAGGCCATCGCCGACGTCCGGGCCGGCAGGGGCGGCCCGGTCCCGCTCCACCTGCGCGGCAGCGGCTACGGCGGCGCCGGGCGGATCGCCGAGTCGGTGGCGCAGGCGTCGGGGAAGGGCAGCGCCCCGTCGTACGTGTACGCCCACGACGAGCCCGACGCCGTGGCACGTCAGCAGTACCTCCCCGACGACCTCGCCGGCACGACCGACTACTACCGACCCACCGACCGCGGGTTCGAGGCGCGCCTCCAGGAGCGGTGGCGCTGGCTGCGCGAGCGTCTCGGCCGCGGGTAGGGTCCTCGCCATGACGGTGACGCTCGGAGGGATCGCGGGACTCATCGCCGCGCTGGCATTCGCGTTCCTCGTCGTGCGGCTCGCGTCGCTCGTCGGGAAGGCCGGCCGGATCCTCGACGAGACCGCCGCGAGCGTCCGCACGACGAGCGACAACATCCAGCCGACGCTGAAGTCCCTCACCGACACCGTCGGCCTCACGAACGACCAGCTGACCCGGGTCGACGCCATCACGAGCTCGGTGAGCACGATGACGACGAACGCGTCCGCCCTGACCTCCGTCGCGGCTGCCACGGTCGGCTCCCCGCTCATCAAGGTCGCCGCCTACAGCTACGGCGTCCGCACCGCCGTGCGCGGCCTGCGCAGGGGCACCCGATGAGGCTGCGCACCGTCCTCCTCGCGGCCGCCGCGGTCGGGGTCGGGTACGCCGTGTGGCGGTTGCCGGCCACGCAGCGCTTCGTGGCGACCGTCCGCGAGGCCTCCGCCGAGCGCGAGGCCGAGCTGCGTGAGGCGGTCGAGGTCGCGGTCCGCACCGACGCCACGACCCGTGCCCCCCGCCACGCCGAGGGGGCCACCGTGCCCGACCTCGACGTCGACGCCGGCTGGGACCGCAGCGGCGAGCGGGCCCGCACCACCGCCCTCGGCGAGGGCGACCCCGGCCGCTCCCTCACGCCCGAGGAGGCGCGCGCCCTCCTCCTCGACCCCACCGGCGAGCGAGCTCCGTAGGGGCCGCGGCGCCCCCGCCCCCGACCCTCCCCACCCACCGGTGCCCCGCCGGGCGGGCATACGATGTCGCCTGCCCGTGCCGGAGGCACCCCCAGCAACGACCGAGGACTGATCCCGAAATGGAAACCGCAGAGATCCGGCGACGCTGGCTCGCGTTCTTCGAGAAGAACGGCCACACCGTCGTCCCCTCCGCGCCGCTCATCCACGACGACCCGAACCTGCTGTTCGTCAACGCCGGCATGGTGCCCTTCAAGCCCTACTTCCTCGGGCAGCAGACCCCCCAGTGGGACCGGGCCACCAGCGTGCAGAAGTGCGTCCGCACCCAGGACATCGAGGAGGTCGGCAAGACCTCCCGCCACGGCACGTTCTTCCAGATGAACGGCAACTTCTCCTTCGGCGACTACTTCAAGGAGGGGGCGATCCGCCTCGCCTGGGAGCTCGTCACCACGCCCCAGGACCGGGGCGGGTACGGCCTCGACGCCGACCGGATCTGGCCGACGGTCTACGAGGACGACGACGAGGCCTTCGGCATCTGGCGCGACACCATCGGCCTGCCCGCCGAGCGGATCACCCGGCGCGGCAAGCTCGACAACTACTGGCACATGGGCGTCCCGGGTCCCGGCGGCCCGTGCAGCGAGATCTACCTCGACCGCGGCCCCGAGTACGGCCGGGAGGGCGGCCCGGCGGTCGACGAGGACCGCTACCTGGAGTTCTGGAACCTCGTGTTCATGCAGGAGGAGCTCTCCGAGGTCCGCGCCAAGGACGACTTCGACATCGCCCGGCCGCTGCCGAAGAAGAACATCGACACGGGCATGGGCCTGGAGCGCATGGCGACGCTGCTGCAGGGCGTCGACAACCTCTACGAGATCGACGAGGTCTACCCCGTCCTCGATCACGCCGCCGAGCTCACCGGCACCCGCTACGGCGCCCACTCGGGCCACATGGTCAGCGAGTCCCACCCCGACGACGTCCGCCTGCGGGTGGTCGCCGACCACGTGCGCTCCTCGCTCATGCTCATCGGCGACGGGGTCACCCCGGGCAACGAGGGCCGGGGCTACGTGCTGCGCCGGATGCTGCGCCGCGCGGTGCGCTCGATGCGCCTCCTCGGCTACGAGGACCCCTGCCTGCCCGAACTGCTCCCCATCTCGATGGAGCGGATGCGGCAGAGCTACCCCGAGCTCGAGACCGGCTTCGAGCGCATCGCGCAGATCGCCTACGCCGAGGAGGAGGCGTTCCGCCGCACCCTCGCGGCGGGCACGACGATCCTCGACACCGCGGTCAGCCGCACCAAGGAGCAGGGCGGCACCACGCTGGCGGGTGCGCAGGCGTTCCAGCTGCACGACACCTACGGTTTCCCCATCGACCTCACCCTCGAGATGGCGGCCGAGCAGGGCCTCGAGGTCGACCGCGCGGGCTTCACCCGCCTCATGCAGGAGCAGCGCGAGCGCGCCAAGGCCGACGCGAGGGCGAAGAAGGCCGGGCACGCCAACACCGAGGTGTGGCGTGACCTCCGCGCGATCGGCGCCACCGACTTCCGGGCCTACCACGAGCTGACCAGCGAGGCCACCGTCCTCGGCCTCGTCGTCGACGGTGAGCGGGCCGAGGAGGTCGAGCCCGGGCAGCGCGCCCAGGTCGTCCTCGACCGCACCCCGTTCTACGCGGAGTCCGGCGGCCAGATCGCCGACGAGGGGGTCATCACGGCCGACGGGGTGCACCTGAAGGTGCTCGACGTCCAGCGCCCGGTCAAGGGGCTCATCGCGCACACCGTCGAGGTCGTCACGGGGCCGCTGCGCGCGGGCTCGAGCGTCCTCGCCGAGGTCGACCCCGAGTGGCGGCTCTCGGCGTGCCAGGCGCACTCCGGCACGCACGTCGTCCACGCGGCGCTGCGTCAGGTGCTCGGTCCGTCCGCGCTGCAGTCGGGCTCGTACAACAAGCCCGGCTACCTGCGGCTCGACTTCGCCTGGGGGCAGGCGCTCTCGGCGCAGACCCGCAGCGAGATCGAGGACGTCGCCAACCTCGCGGTCCGCAAGGACCTCCCGGTGTCCGCGACGTACATGCCGCTCCCGCAGGCCCGCGAGATCGGCGCGCTCGCGCTGTTCGGCGAGACCTACGACGAGGACGTCCGCGTCGTCGAGATCGGCGGTCCGTGGAGCCGTGAGCTCTGCGGTGGCACCCACGTGCAGCACTCGAGCCAGGTCGGCGCGCTCACCCTGACGGGCGAGTCGTCGGTCGGGTCCGGCGTGCGCCGCGTCGAGGCGTTCGTCGGCATCGACGCCCTCCGGTACCTCGCCCGGGAGCGGGCCATCGTCGCCGAGCTGAGCGGCCTGGTCGGCGCCCGTCCCGACGAGCTCGCCGAGCGCGTCGGCGCCATGGTGGCGCGCCTGAAGGACGCCGAGCGCGAGCTCGAGCGGGCCCGTCGCGAGCAGGTCGCCGCGGCGGCGGGGAACCTCACCGACCGGGCCCGTGACGTCAACGGCATCACCTTCCTCGGCCACGACGCCGGGGAGACCGGCGCCGACGACGTCCGCACCATGGTCCTCGACCTGCGCAACCGCCTCGGCGGCGACCGACCCAGCGTCGTCGCCGTCACCGGGGCGGCGAAGGGCCGTCCGGTCGTTGTCGTCGCCACGAACGAGGCAGCGCGCGGCCGGGGCATCAGGGCGGGGGAGCTGGTCCGCGTGGCCGCGGGCGCCCTCGGCGGCGGCGGTGGCGGCAAGGACGACATCGCGCAGGGCGGCGGCCAGGACGTGTCGAAGGTTGCCGACGCCCTCGCGGCCGTCGAGTGGCGCGTCGGGGAGCTCGCCGGCTGATGCCGGGACCCGACCCCAGCGGTCCCGAGCACGCCCCCGAGCCGGGGGTGTGGCTCGGGGTGGACGTCGGCTCGGTCCGGGTCGGTGTCGCGGTCAGCGACCCGCGCGGCGTCCTCGCGACGCCGGTCGAGACCCTGCGCCGGACCCCCGACACGGTCCCCGCGGCCGGCGACAGGGACGTCCGGGCCATCGCGGCGCTCGTCGCCGAACACGGCGCCGTGGGGGTCGTCGTCGGACTGCCCCGCTCACTCAGCGGGGACGAAGGACCCGCCGCGGACCGCGCCCGCACGTATGCTTCGGTGGTTGCGGCGTGCATCGCGCCGGTCTGGGTCCGACTCGTCGACGAGCGGCTCACGAGCGTCGATGCGCACCGCGCACTCCGGGACAGCGGGGTCGCAGGGAGGCGTCAGCGCGCCGTGGTCGACCAGGCCGCCGCCGTGCTGATCCTCCAGACGGCCCTCGACACCGGCCGCAGCACCGGCGCCCCTCCCGGGGAGCTGGTCGGACCACGACGGCGCAAGCCACGGACGAAGGACGCGAGGGCGTGACGCAGCAGCACGACTTCACCGACACGATCTTCGGTGGCCCCGAACCCGGGGGCCGGGCGCACACCCGTTCCGAGCGGCACCGGCGCAAGCCCCCGCGCCGCGGCCCACGACGCTGGCTCATCCTCCTCCTCGCCCTCGTCATCGTCGGTGGGGGCGGCTACCTCGCCGTCACGGCCCTCGCCCCGCTCGTCTCGGGCGTCATCGGCGGCGGCTCGGCCGAGGCCGAGGACTTCCCGGGCCCCGGTGAGGGCGACGTCACCATCACCATCAAGGCGGGGCAGACCGGCGAGGACATCGCGACGACGCTGCGCGACGCCGGTGTCGTCAAGACCCGGTCGGCCTACCTCGCCGCGGCCGCGGGCGACCCCCAGGCCGCGGCCGGCATCCAGCCCGGCAACTACGTGCTGCTCAAGGGCATGCGCGCCGCCGACGCCTTCGAGACCCTCAGCGACCCGGGCAACCGCGCCGTGGCCCGGACCACGATCCGCGAGGGGCTCTGGGTCAAGGAGGTCTTCGCCGCCCTGTCCAAGGGCACCGGCGTCCCGGTCAAGGACTACGAGGCCGCGGCGAAGGACCCCGAGGCGATCGGCCTGCCCCCCGAGGCCGAGGGCCGGCTCGAGGGCTGGCTGCACCCCCTCACCTACGAGTTCCCCGACGACGCCACGGCCGAGCAGCAGCTCAAGACGCTCGTCGGCGAGACCGTCAAGGCGCTCGAGAAGGCGAACGTCCCCCGGGACGAGTGGCTGCGCACCCTGACGATCGCCTCGATCATCGAGGGCGAGGTCAACGGCGACGCCGACCGACCCAAGGTCGCGCGCGTCATCCTCAACCGCCTCGAGGGCGGCCCGCCCAGCTACGGCCTGCTCCAGATGGACTCCACCGTCCACTTCATCGCGCAGGAGCGCGGCAAGGCGGGCACGACGAACGAGCAGCGGGCCAGCGACAGCCCGTACAACACGTACAAGGTCCAAGGCCTGCCCCCGGGTCCGATCGACAGCCCCGGGACGAAGTCGATCGAGGCCGCGGCCAACCCGGCCGAGGGCGACTGGTTCTTCTTCGTCACCGTCGACCCCAGCACGGGCGAGACGAAGTTCGCCGTGACCCAGGCCGAACACGACCGGAACGTGCGCGAGTTCCAGGCCTGGTGCCGCGCCAACGCCGACAAGTGCTGAGGGCGGCGGTCCTCGGGTCGCCGGTCGCGCACTCCCTCTCGCCGGTCCTGCACCGCGCGGGGTACGCCGCGGTCGGGCTCACCGACTGGGTCTACGACGCGCGCGAGGTCGACGAGGCCGGGCTGCCCGCGTTCGTCGAGGGTCTCGACGAGAGCTGGCGCGGGCTGTCGCTGACCATGCCCCTCAAGGAGGCCGCCCTGCGGGTCGCCGCCGATGCCGACCCGGTCGCCACCCGCGCGGAGGCCGCGAACACCCTGGTCCGCCGCGACGGCGGGGCCTGGCACGCCGCGAACACCGACGTCGTCGGGCTGGAGCGGGCCCTGCGACCGCACGTGGGGGAGGCACCGCGCCGCGCCCTCGTCCTCGGGGCAGGAGCGACCGCCCGGTCCGCGGTCCTCGCCCTCGCCGGGCTCGGGGTCACGACCCTCACCGTCCGCGCCCGCGACACCGCCCGGGCCGCCGACCTCCTCGCGTGGGCGCTCGACCTCGGCATCGGCGTCGTCAACGGCTCGGTCGCCGAGATCGGCCCCTGGGTGAGCACGAAGGACGACGTCGTCGTCTCGACCGTGCCCGCGGCCGCCGGCGCCGCCGTCGCCGCGACCGTGCCCGCGGCGCACGAGGGCGTCCTCCTCGACGTCGTCTACGACGGGTGGCCCACACCCCTGGCGCGCGCCGCCGCAGCCGCGGGGATGAGGGTGGTCAGCGGGCTCGACATGCTCGTCCACCAGGCCGCCGAACAGTTCCGCCTCTTCACGGGACGCGACGCCCCGGTGGAGGCGATGGCCGCGGCCGGGCGAGACGCCCTGGCGCGCCGATGACGCCCTGGTGGGTCGTGGCCCTCGCCGCCGTCGCCCTGGGCGTGGCCGGCCACCTCACCGGACGGCAGCTCGCGACCGGCGGCTACCGCATCCCCGAGGACGAGGCGACCCACCCACCCGGGAACCCCTGGTGGACCGGCCCGGCCACCGGCCTGCTCGCCGCCGTCGCCACGCTGTCCGTGGGGGGCGACGCCCGCTGGACGTCCCTGCCGGCCTACCTCCTGCTCGCCTGGCTCACGGTCGCCCTCGTGTGGATCGACCTCGACGTCCACCGCCTCCCGATCGGGCTCGTCGTGCCCGGGGGAGCGGCCGTCCTCGTCCTCCTCGGCATCGCGGCGGTCCAGGCGGGGGGCACGCGCTGGGTCCTGCCCGTCGTCGGGGCGGTCCTCATGGGCGGTGTCTACCTCCTCCTCGCGCTGCTCCCCGGCGGGGGCGTCGGGGGCGGCGACGTCCGCCTCGCGCCGGTGCTCGGGGCCCTGCTCGGGTGGCTCGGCGTCCTCCACCTCGCCGTCGGCATCGCAGCCGGTTTCCTCGTCGGCGGGATCGGGGCCCTGGCCCTGCTGCTCCTGCGCCGGGTGGGGCTGCAGTCGCCGATCGCGTACGGGCCCGCGATGTGCCTCGGGGCCTGGGTGGCGGTCGCCGGGACGTCCCGGATCCTGACCTGGCTGCTCGGTGGCTGAGACGCGCGTGGAAGGATCGACGCCATGCTGCGCTGGCTGACCGCCGGGGAGTCGCACGGGCCCGCCCTCGTCGCGACCATCGAGGGGCTGCCCGCGGGCATCGAGGTCCGGACGGCCGACATCGCCGCCGCGCTCGCCCGCCGGCGCCTGGGCTACGGCCGTGGCGCCCGCCAGAAGTTCGAGCAGGACGAGCTCGAGATCCTCGGCGGCGTCCGGCTCGGCCGCACCCTCGGCTCGCCGGTCGCGCTGCGCATCGGCAACAGCGAGTGGCCCAAGTGGCAGACCGTCATGAGCCCCGACCCCGTCGCCGACGACGAGTACGCCGCCTCCGACGACGTCAACGCCGAGAGGGAGGTCGCCCGCAACCGGCCGCTCACGCGCCCGCGGCCCGGGCACGCGGACCTCGTCGGCATGCAGAAGTACGGCTTCGACGACGCCCGCCCGGTGCTCGAGCGGGCCTCCGCGCGGGAGACCGCGGCCCGCGTCGCCCTCGGCGCCGTCGCCGCGCGCCTGCTCGAGCAGGCCTACGGCATCCGGCTCGTCTCGCACACCGTCGCCATCGGTGCGGCCGCGGTCAGGGAGGACGCTCCGCTGCCGACCGCCGACGACGTCGCCGCCCTCGACGCCGACCCCGTGCGGGCCTTCGACCCCGAGGGATCGGCGGCGATGGTCGCCGAGGTCGACGCCGCGCACCGCGACGGCGACACGCTCGGCGGGGTCGTCGAGGTCGTCGCGACGGGACTGCCCCCGGGCCTGGGGTCGCACGTGCACTGGGACCGCCGCCTCGACGCGCGGCTGGCCGCCGCCCTCATGGGCATCCAGGCGATCAAGGGGGTCGAGGTCGGCGACGGCTTCCGCACGGCCGCCCGGCGCGGGTCGGTCGCGCACGACGAGATGGAGCGGGGCGCGGACGGCGTCATCCGGCGCCGGTCCGGACGCGCCGGTGGGACGGAGGGCGGGATGTCGGTCGGCGGCCTGCTCCGCGTCCGTGCCGCCATGAAGCCCATCTCCACCGTGCCCCGCGCCCTCGCCACGGTCGACGTCGCCTCCGACGAGCCGGCCCGCGCCATCCACCAGCGCTCCGACGTCTGCGCGGTGCCCGCCGCGGGCGTCATCGCGGAGGCGATGGTCGCGCTCGTCCTCGCCGAGGCGTGCCTGGAGAAGTTCGGCGGCGACTCCGTCGCCGAGACGGCGCGCAACCACGCGGCGTACCTCGCCGCGATCCCCGCGTCGATGCGCACGTGGGACGACGCCTGATGCCGAGGGTCGTCCTCGTCGGCCCGCCGGGCTCGGGCAAGACCACCGTGGGCGCGCTCGTCGCCGCCCTGCTCGGGGTGCCCTTCCACGACACCGACGCCGCGGTCGAGGCCACGTCCGGCCGGACCATCGGCGACATCTTCGTCGAGGACGGCGAACCAGCGTTCCGCGCGCTCGAACGGGCCGAGGTCGCCCGGGCCGTCGCCGAGGAGGAGGGCGTCGTCGCGCTCGGCGGCGGGGCGCCCGTCGACCCCCGGACGCAGCAGGTCCTCGCGGGGCAGCCGGTCGTCTTCCTCGACGTCGGGATCGCCGACGCCGCGAAGCGGGTCGGGTTCGACCGGAGCCGGCCACTGCTCGCGGTGAACCCGCGGGCGTCGTGGGTGCGGCTCATGGGGGAGCGGCGCCCGGTCTACGAGGCCGTCGCCACCCACCGCGTCGACACGGCCGGACGCTCGGCCGAGGACGTCGCCGCCGAGGTCGTGGCGCTGCTGGAGGCCGTGTGACCGGGGACGAGGTGACGGTGGTCCCGGTCGGTGACGCGTACGAGGTCGTCATCGGGCGGGGGGTGTCCGACCGCGTCACCGACCTGCTCGACGGTGGCGTGCGCCAGGTGCTCCTCGTCCGGCCCGAGCCGCTGGCCCGGCTCGCGGCACCGGTGGCGGAGCGGCTGACCGCGGCCGGCCTCGTCGTCCACGAGGCCGCCGTCCCGGACACCGAGGTCGCCAAGACCGCCGGGGTGGCCGCCGGGCTCTGGGCGACCCTCGGGCAGCACGCGTTCACCCGGTCGGACGCGGTCGTGGCCGTCGGGGGCGGGACCGTCACCGACCTCGCCGGCTTCGTCGCGGCCACGTGGCTGCGCGGCGTGCAGGTCGTCCACGTGCCGACGACCCTGCTCGCCATGGTCGACGCCGCGGTCGGCGGCAAGACCGGCATCAACACCGCCGAGGGCAAGAACCTCGTCGGCGCCTTCCACGAGCCGGCCGGCGTCCTGTGCGACCTGGCCGTCCTCGACAGCCTCCCGCGGGCCGACCTCGTCGCCGGGCTGGCCGAGGTCGTCAAGGCGGGCTTCATCGCCGACCCGCGGATCCTCGAGCTCGTCGAGGCCGACCCGCAGGAGGCGCTGCGGCAGGACGGGCCGGTCCTGCGCGAGCTCGTCGAGCGGGCGGTCCGGGTCAAGGCGGACGTCGTCGCCGCCGACCTCCACGAGTCGTGGCTGCGCGAGGTCCTCAACTACGGGCACACCCTCGGGCACGCGGTCGAGCAGGTCGAGGGCTACCGCCGTCGGCACGGCGAGGCGGTCGCCATCGGGATGGTCTTCGCGGCCGAGCTCGCGCGCCGGGCCGGCAGCCTTCCCGAGGAGGTCGTGGCGCGGCACCGGTCGGTCCTGGCGTCGGTCGGGCTCCCCACGTCCTACGCCGGTGCGCGCTTCGAGGACCTCCTCGCCGTGATGCGCCGCGACAAGAAGGCGCGCGGGGCCCTCCTGCGGTTCGTCGTCCTCGAGGACGTGGGCCGGCCGGTGCGCCTCGAGGGGCCCGAGGAGGCCGACCTGGCGGCCGCGTTCGCCGCCATCGCTCAACCCCTCGCGTGAGACCCGCGCCGGGAACACGGCGTGTCGGGCCCCGGCGTGGGTTACCGTGTCCGCGGCCGGTCGGGGGGACCTCGAGCGGCTCGCCTCTCGACCTTTCCCTGAAGGACTGACATGCGCAGACAGCACCTCGCGGCCGCCGGAGCGGTCCTCACGCTCGCTCTCACCCTGGCCGCCGTGCCGGCATCGGCCGACCCCGGCTCGCTCGCCTCCTCCGACCGCTCGGGCAACCTCGGCCTCAAGCGCTCGGCGACCCTGGAGAAGAAGGACCGCCTCGACGCGCGCTCCGCCGACCTCCCGGACGACGACTACTACCGGATCTCCGGTCCCAACCGGTACGCGACCGCGGTCGCCGTGTCGCAGGAGATCGTCTGCGCCCCGACCGAGCCCGACGCCGAGTGCTACCTCGGCGGTGACGTCGAGCCGGTCGAGACCGTGTTCGTCGCCAGCGGCGCCGACTACCCCGACGCCCTCGGCGCCGGGCCCGTGGCGGCCGGCCTCGGCCCCCTGCTGCTCGTCCCCTCGAGCGGCACCGTGCCGACGATCGTCAAGGACGAGCTGGCCCGCATCCAGCCCAAGTACATCGTCATCTTCGGTGGCACCGGCGCCGTGAGCGCGGGTGTCGCCTCGCAGCTGGCGCCGTACGCCCCCTCCGGCATCGACCGCATCGCCGGCGCCAACCGCTACGAGACCGCGGCGGACGCGGCGCTCGTCAACGACGAGCTGTGGCGCAACAACGACGACGACGGGGACGGCAACCCCGACGACGTGGGTCTCGACACCGTCGTGGTCGCGAGCGGCGCGGGCTTCGCCGACGCGCTCGGTGGCGGCGGCGCCGCCGCGAACAGCCGTGGCTCGCTCATGCTGACGACGAAGGACACCCTGCCGACGTCGACGCGGGCCGCTCTCGTGCAGATCAAGCCCAAGCGCGTCATCGTCCTCGGCGGCACGGGCGTGGTCAGCACCGCGGTCGAGAACGCGATCAGGACCGCGTTGCCCGCCCCCGACACGACCGTCGTGCGCGCAGCCGGGTCGAACCGGTTCAACACCGCCATCGCGCTGTCGAAGACCGTCTTCCCGACGGGTGCGCCCGAGGTGTTCGTCGTCAACGGGTTCAACTTCCCCGACGCGCTGGCCTCCGCCCCGGCGGCCGGCGTCTGGGGCGCCTCGACGCTCGTCGCCCAGCCCACGTGCGTCCCCGCCGGGATCTACAACGAGGCCTTCCGCCTCGACCCGGACTTCGTCACCGGCTTCGGCGGCGAGGGCGTCCTCAGCGACAACGCGATCACCCTCGTCACCTGCTGACGACCGACCCAGCGTGACCCCGCGCCCGCCGGCCCCGTGCCGGCGGGCGCGGTGCGTTGCGGGCGCAGGGACGATGCCACCGCCGACGACCGGCGCGTGAGGGCGGCAAAGACCTGCGGGTGTCGCAGGGGGAGGTTACGATCCCCGCGTGCCGGCGGCCGTCGCCGGACCTGACAGTGGGGATTCCATGAGACATCGTCGTTCCAGCCTGCCCGCCGCCGCCGTCGCGGCCCTCGTCGGCCTCGGGGCCGCTCTCGGCGCGCAGGCACCCGCGGCCGCCGCCGACCGCGCGTACGAGACGCCCGAGTGGGTCGCGGCGGCGGCGAAGGGCTTCGCCGCCACCAAGGCCGCCCGCGCGGCCGCGCAGGAGCGCCTCGGCGCCGCCCGCACCACCGACGGCTACGAGGCCGTCCGCATCGCCGGGGCGAACCGCTACGCCACCGCCGTCGAGGCCAGCAAGGCGCTCTACACCGACGAGGTGCTCGCGTCGACCCCCGTGGAGGTCGCCTTCGTCGCCAACGGGCTCAACTACCCCGACGCGCTCGCGGCCACCTCGCTCGTCCCGCAGTACGGCCCCATGCTCCTCGTGCCGCCCACGGGCACCGTGCCGGGCAACGTCATGGCCGAGCTGAACCGGTTGAACCCTGACTTCGTCGTCATCATCGGCGGTACCGGCGCGGTCTCCGCGGGTGTGGAGTCCCAGCTCGCCACCGTCGCCGAGACCGACCGGGTCGACGGCGAGGACCGCTACGAGACGGCAGGCTATGCCGCCGTCATCACGGACGGCACCTACGAGGGGTCGGACCCGGAGACCCCCGAGCCCGGGGTCGACACGCTCTTCGTCGTCAGTGGCGAGAACTTCCCCGACGCCCTGGCCGCCGGCGCCGCCACCGGTCAGAACCGCGGCGCGGTCGTGCTCACCAAGCGCACCTCGCTGCCGGAGTGGACCGCCATGGCCATCGAGATGATCGAGCCGGAGCGCGTCGTGATCCTCGGCGGCACCGGGTCCGTGTCCGACACGGTCCGCTCGCAGGTCGCCTCCCTCGTGCCGGGCAAGCAGGTCGTCCGCCGCGCCGGCGCCGACCGCTTCGGCACCGCTGCCGCCGTCTCCCTCAACGAGTTCGACCGCCCCGCCTCCGGGATCATGCTCGCCAACGGCCTCACCTTCCCCGACGCCCTCTCGGCCGCCGGGTTCGGCGCGGTCGTCGAGTACCCGCTCCTCCTCGCCAAGGCCACGTGCGCCCCGAAGGCCACGGCCGACGAGGCCGCGGCCCAGACCGCGCTGCTCGGTGCGGGGACCCCGCTCGAGGTCGTCGGTGTCGGCGGCACGGGGGTCCTCTCCGGCGCCGCGCTCGCGCTGACCCGCTGCTGATCCCGGCGAGGGCTGCGACAGTTCGCAACCCACGTCGACCGGCGTCGCGAGGGACGGTTACGATCCCTCGCGACGCCGGCGGTGGTCGCCGGCCGTGACCTTGGGGAACCTCCTGATGAGAGCACGTCGCACGACCCTGTCCACATCGCTGCTCGCGGCCCTCGTCGCCGTCGGTGCTGCCGCGGGGGCTCAGGTGCCCGCGGCCGCCACCGAGCGCTCGTCCGACCTGCCGCGCTGGGCGACGGCCTCGGCCGCTGCCGACGGCGCCGCCCGCACCGCGGCCGCCCGCAAGGCGGCCACGGCTCGGGCGGGCGACGACGCGCGGGCCGCCGAGATCGCCACCGTCCGCATGGCGGGGCCGAACCGCTACGCCACCTCGGTCGCCGGCAGCAAGGCGCTCTACACCGACGAGGTCATCGCGCAGTACCCCCTCGACGTCGTCTTCGTCGCCAGCGGCACCAACTTCCCCGATGCCCTGGCCGCCACGTCCTTCGTCCGCCCGTTCGGGCCCCTGCTCCTCGTGCCCTCATCGGGGACGGTCCCCGCGGTCGTCATGAACGAGCTGCGCCGACTGAACCCCCACGACATCGTCATCGTCGGCGGTGCCGGGGCCGTCTCCAACGCGGTCGCCGCCCAGCTCGCCACGCTCGCGGCCGTCGGTCGGGTCGCGGGTCCTGACCGGTACGCCACCGCAGCCGACGTCGCCGTCATCACCGACGCGGGCTACCAGGACCCGGATCCCGAGGTCCCGCAGGGCGTCGACACCGTCTACGTCGTCAACGGCGACGCCTTCCCCGACGCGCTGGCCGCCGGATCCGCCACCGGGTGGCGACGCGGTGCCGTCGTCCTGACGAAGGCGGGCTCCCTGCCCTCGTCGTCGGCCGACGCCATCGACGCCATCGACCCCGAGCGAGTCGTCGTCGTCGGCGGTACCGGATCCGTGTCCGCGGGCGTGGTCACCACCATCAAGGCCCTGGTCCCCGGCAAGGAGGTCGTCCGCCGCTCCGGCGCCGACCGCTACGGCACGGCGGCCAAGGTGTCGGAGCTGGAGTTCATCCACCCCAACAACGGCATCGTGCTCGCGAGCGGCCTGACGTTCCCGGACGCGCTCTCGGCCGCCGCGTTCGGTGCCGTGGTCGACTACGCACTCCTCCTGTCGCGGCCCACGTGCGCACCGTCGGCCACGGTCGCCGAGGTCGAGAACTACATGCAGTACATCAGCTACCCGTTGGAGGTCGTCGGCTTCGGCGGAGAGGCCGTGCTCTCCGAGGCAGCGCTCGACGTCGTCCCCTGCTGAGCCCTGCAGGCGGCGGTCCGGGCCACGGCCGCGGGCGCGATAGGATCTGAGGCGATCCCCAGCACTCCCTCATGGGGGTGACGCGCGCCCGCGGCCTCCCGGACCGGCCCGTGGCCACCGAGCAGACGAAAGCGAAGACCACCCGTGGCATCGACCAACGACCTCAAGAACGGCCTCGTCCTCAACCTCGAGGGCCAGCTCTGGACCGTCGTCGAGTTCCAGCACGTCAAGCCCGGCAAGGGCCCGGCCTTCGTGCGCACGAAGCTGAAGAACGTCCTGTCGGGCAAGGTCGTCGACAAGACGTTCAACGCCGGCGTCAAGGTCGACACCGCGAACGTCGACAAGCGGACCATGCAGTACCTGTACAACGACGGGTCCGACTTCATCTTCATGGACGGCGACACCTACGACCAGATCCCGGTGAGCCCGGCCGTCGTCGGCGACGCGGCGAAGTACCTCCTCGAGAACCAGGACGCGATCGTGGCCCGCCACGACGGCAGCGTCCTGTACATCGAGCTCCCCGCCTCGGTCGTCCTCGAGATCACCTACACCGAGCCGGGCCTGCAGGGCGACCGCTCCACCGGCGGCACCAAGCCCGCGACCGTCGAGACCGGCGCCGAGATCCAGGTGCCGCTGTTCCTCGAGACGGGGACCAAGGTCAAGGTCGACACCCGCGACGGCTCCTACCTCGGCCGGGTCAGCTGACCCGTGGCCGCCCGCACCAAGGCCCGCAAGCGCGCGCTCGACCTCCTCTTCGAGGCCGAGCAGCGCGGGGTCAACGCCGGCGAGCTGCTCCGTGAGCGCCTTGCCGCCCCGGTGACCCAGGCCCCGCTGCCCGAGCTCACCGCCGACCTCGTCACCGGGGTCGTCGAGCGCTGGGCCCAGATCGACGAGCTCATCGCCACCTACGCGCAGGGCTGGACCCTGCAGCGCATGCCGGCCGTCGACCGCGCCATCCTGCGCCTCGGCGCCTACGAGGTCCTCTTCTCGGCCGACGTCCCGGAGCCGGTCGCCGTCAGCGAGTGGGTCGCCCTCGCGACCGAGCTGTCGACCGACGACAGCCCACGCTTCGTCAACGGCCTGCTGGGCCGCCTCGTCGAGGTCAAGCCCACCCTGGCGTGACGGGCGACGCGCTCACTCCTCGAGGCGGAACCCGATCTTCAGCCCCACCTGGTAGTGCGCCACGGCGCCGTCCTCGAGGTGCCCGCGGATCTCGGTGACCTCGAACCAGTCCAGCCCCCGCACCGTGCTCGACGCCCGCCCCACGGCGCTCGTGATGGCGTCGTCGATGGACGACGTCGAGGTCCCGACGACCTCGGTGATGCCGTACGTGTGAGCCATGCCCTCGGCCTCCGATCCGGGGCGCCGCGGTGGCGCCCTGCGCCGATCCTCCTCCCGTGGGGCCGCTGCGTCACCCCGTGGTCGCGGGCTCCCGTCGCCGCCGGCGGCCGGTGAGGAGGCCGACGAGCCACTCGAGCGGACCGCGTCCGACGAGCCGCGCCCACAGGATGCCGACGGCGGCCATCCCCGGGACGACGACGAGCCACCCGGGGTAGTCGTTCCCGGCCGGGCGCAGCCCGCCCGGGGCCCACAGGGCGAGGACGCCGACGTGCAGGACGTACAGGCTCAGGGCCACGACGCCGAGCGCCCGCAGCCCGCCGAGGACCGCCCCGACGGCCGCTGGGGGACGTCGGAGCGTGGCGAGGAGGACGACGGCGACGTACGCGAGGGCGACGAGCCCGACGTCGTGGAGGGTGTCGGGCCAGCTGCCGCTGACGAAGTCGGAGTCCGGGCGGAGACGCTGGAGGACGGGTGCCACGAGCCAGGCGACCGGTGCCACCGCCAGCAGCCCCCACAGGAGCCGGTCGCGGCGGGCGCCGTGGCGCAGGAGCAGGGCGCCGGCGAGGAAGAAGGGCAGGAGGTTGGTCAGCCGGTAGTGGTCGTCGAGGACGACCCAGCGGGCGAGCACGGCCGCCGGCGCGTCCGGGTCGGGGAAGGTGCCCGCGAGTGCGGAGCGGGCCCAGGCGTTGAGCGGCGCGCTGACGACGACGACCAGGGCGGTGAGGCCCGCCAGCACACGGGTCGGCAGGAGGACGAGGGGCGCCCCGACGAGGAGGAGGACGCCGAGGTGCCCGAGCACCACCGCCACCCACGACCCCCACGTGGCGACCCAGACGCCGAGGAGCACGAGGAAGAGCGCCCGGACGCCCTGCTGGACGAGCATCCGCGGGCGGTCCCCCGGCGGTGTCCGCTGGGCGACGAGCTGCGCGGCCATCCCCATGACGAGGGCGAACAGCGGCGAGGCGACGTCGTTGACGTTGTACATGACGAAGTCGGCGGCACTCGGCGCGTGGGGGAGGAAGGGGACGGCGTGCGCGACGAGCATGGCGAGGATCGCCACACCGCGCAGGACGTCGGGCACGAGCAGCCGCGCACCCCCCGCGGCGCCGACCTCGCCCGGGACCGTCGGTGTCCTCGCCTCGCCCGTCGTCGCCGGCATCAGGGCAGGTCGACCGGGACCGGGGTGGGGGTCGCAGGCTCCGGCACGGTGCTCATGGCGCTCACCGTAGCCACGCCACGGGCTCGCGCAGGGAGGACGGCCGGGCTCGACCTCAGGTCGGGCTCAGCGGTGGCCGGCGGCCGCGAAGACCACCTCGGGCCACGGGGAGGCGGCGATGAAGCGGCGGTACGTCTCGGCGTCGGCGTCGCGCGGGGGGAACAGCGGGGCGGTGACGACGGACCGGTCCGAGCCCGGGGCGTCCGCACAGGACGCGTCACGGCGGGTGGTGGGCGGGACGGATGTCTGCACGGGGGCCTCCTCACGGCGCTCGGGCGGTGACCACCATTCCATCACATCGTGTTGGGTTCTGCATAGTAGTTCGTTATGACTAGGCCAGGGGGCCCGATCGGGTGGGGCCGGCCGGGCCTCGTGGCCGGTCCCACCCGGCGGGCCGTGTCGGGGGAGGACGTCGCCCCGGGTTAGAGTGGCGTCCGCCAGACATCCTTTAACGACCTGTCCCGTGAGGCAGGGAAGGAGGTCCGCGTCGATGACGCGCGCCGACAGCAGCAGCGTGCCCCCCGGGCACCCCCTCGACCCCAGTGGCCGCGACGTCCTCACCGCAGGTGACGTTGCCCGGGCCCTGCGGCGCATCGCCCACGAGATCCTCGAGCACAACAAGGGTGCCGACGGCCTCGTCCTCCTCGGCATCCCCAGCCGCGGCGTCGAGCTCGCCAGCCGGCTCGTCGACCTCATCCGCGAGGTCGAGGGCACCGAGGTGCCCGTGGGGTCCCTCGACATCACGATGCACCGCGACGACCTGCGCCACCAGCCCACCCGCGCGCCGATGGCCACGCGCATCCCGAGCGGCGGCATCGACGACAAGGTCGTCGTCCTCGTCGACGACGTCCTGTACTCGGGTCGCACCATCCGAGCCGCCCTCGACGCCCTGTCCGACCTGGGCCGCCCCCGCGCCGTGCGCCTCGCGGTCCTCGTCGACCGCGGCCACCGGGAGCTGCCGATCCGGGCCGACCACGTCGGCAAGAACCTCCCGACGAGCCACACCGAGAAGGTGCAGGTGCGCCTGTCCGGCCACGACGGCATCGACGACGTCGTCCGCATCGCCGGGGGTGAGCCGCGGTGAACCGCCACCTGCTCTCCAGCGCCGACCTCAGCCGCGACGACGTCCGCATGCTCCTCGCCACCGCCACCGAGATGCACGAGGTGCAGCGCCGCGACGTCAAGAAGCTGCCCACCCTGCGCGGGCGCACCGTCATCAACCTGTTCTTCGAGGACTCCACCCGCACCCGCAGCAGCTTCGAGATCGCCGGCAAGTGGATGTCGGCGGACACCATCAACATCACCGGCAAGGGGTCCAGCGCGAGCAAGGGGGAGTCCCTGCGCGACACGGTCCGCACCATCGACGCGATGTCGGTCGACGCCCTCGTCATCCGGCACATGGCGAGCGGGGCGGCGCACCAGGTGGCGCAGTGGGTCGACGCGAGCGTCGTCAACGCCGGTGACGGCACCCACGAGCACCCCACCCAGGCCCTCCTCGACGCGTACACGATGGAGCAGCGGATGGGCGACCTCGACGGCCGCCGCGTCGCGATCGTCGGCGACCTCACCCACAGCCGCGTGTTCCGCTCCAACGCCATCACGCTGCGCACCCTCGGCGCCCACGTCACCCTCGTCGCACCGCCGACGCTCATGCCCAGCGGGATCGGCCCGTGGGCCTCGGCCGAGCAGATGGAGACCACCGACGACCTCGACGCCGTCCTCGCCTCCGGACCCGACGCGGTGATGATGCTGCGCGTCCAGCGCGAACGGATGAGTGGCGGCTTCTTCCCGACCCCCCGCGAGTACACCGTGGGGTTCGGGCTCACCCGCGACCGCCTCCGCGCGCTCGCCGACGCCAACCCGGAGGCCGTCATCTGCCACCCCGGCCCGATGAACCGCGGCCTCGAGATCAGCGCCGACGCCGCCGACGCCGCGCGCAGCCTCGTGCTCGACCAGGTGAGTGCGGGGGTGGCGGTCCGGATGTCCGTCCTCTACCACCTCCTCGCGGGAGAGGGGGCCGCGGCGTGAGCGGGCAGCGCGACCTCCTCCTCACCGGCGCCACCTGGTACGCCGCGGACGGCACGCCCACGACCGGCGACGTCCTCCTGCGGGACGGCCGGATCGCGGCGGCCGGTGCCGACGTCGAGGCGCCGAGGGGCACCGAGGCCGTCGACACCGACGGGCTCGTCCTCCTCCCGGGCCTTGTCGACCTCCACACCCACCTGCGCGAGCCGGGCCGCGAGGACGCCGAGACGATCGCGAGCGGCTCGCGGGCCGCGGCGGTCGGCGGCTTCACCGCGGTCCTGGCGATGGCGAACACGAGCCCCGTCACCGACACGGCCGAGGCCGCCGAGCGCGTCCTCGACCTCGGGCGCGCCGCGGGCCTCGTCGACGTCGTCCCGGTCGGGGCGGTGACCAAGGGGCTGGAGGGCGCCGAGCTCGCCGAGCTGGGGCTGATGCACCGCAGCCGCGCCGGGGTCCAGGTCTTCTCCGACGACGGGCGCTGCGTGGCCGACGGCCGGGTCATGCGCCGGGCGCTCGAGTACGTGCGGGCCTTCGGCGGCGTCGTCAGCCAGCACAGCCAGGACCCCACCCTCGCCGGGCCGCAGGCGTGCTGCCACGAGGGCGAGCTCTCCGGGCGGCTCGGGCTGCCGGGGTGGCCCAGCGTCGCCGAGTCGGCGGTCATCGCCCGTGACGTCATGCTCGCCGAGCACACGAACAGCCGGATCCACGTGGCGCACGTCAGCACCGCCGAGGGGCTCGACGTCATCCGCTGGGCCAAGGCGCGCGGCATCCGGGTCACCGCCGAGGTCACCCCGCACCACCTGGCGCTGGGCACCGACCTGCTCACGGGGTACGACCCTGTCTACAAGGTCAACCCGCCGCTGCGACCCACCGAGGACCAGGAGGCGCTGCGCGACGCGCTCGTCGACGGCACCGTCGACGCCGTCGCCACCGACCACGCGCCGCACGCCCGGCACGACAAGGAGCACGCGTTCGTCGACGCGGCCTTCGGGATGCTGGGCCTGGAGACCTCGTTCGCGGTCGTCCACGACCTCCTCGTGCGCGAGGGCCGGCTCGGGTGGCACGACCTGACCCGCGTCATGTCCTCGGGCCCTGCCCGCATCGCCGGGCTCGCCGACCACGGCCGCCCGGTGGCCGAGGGCGAGCCGGCGAACCTCGTCCTCGTCGACCCCGCCGCCACGGTCACCGTCGACCGCGACGCCTCGCAGTCCCTGTCCCGCAACACCCCGTGGCACGGCCGGTCGCTGACCGGAGCGGTCCACACGACGATCCTGCGCGGGCGAGTCACCGCGCGAGGAGGGGAGCCCACCGCATGCTGACCACCCGGGAGCCCGCCGTCCTCGTCCTCGAGGACGGCCGCACCTTCACCGGCCGCGCCTACGGCCACCGCGGTTCCACGGTCGGCGAGGCCGTCTTCTCCACCGGCATGACCGGCTACCAGGAGACCCTCACCGACCCGAGCTACCACCGCCAGGTCGTCGTCATGACGGCGCCGCACGTCGGCAACACCGGCTGGAACGACGAGGACGACGAGTCGGGCCGCATCTGGGTCGCCGGCTACGTCGTCCGTGACCCCGCACTGCGCCCGTCGAGCTGGCGCTCGCGCCGCTCCCTCGAGGACGAGCTCGACGCCCAGGGCGTCGTCGGCATCTGCGACCTCGACACCCGAGCCCTGACCCGCCACCTGCGCGAGCGCGGGGCGATGCGGGTCGGCATCTTCTCCGGCGAGGCCGCCACCGCCCCGCGCGAGCGGCTGCTCACGACCGTCATCGACGCCCCGCAGATGGCCGGCTCGGCGCTCGCCGAGGAGGTCGCCACCACGCAGGCCTACGTCGTCCCGGCGGTGGGGGAGCGGCGGTTCACCGTCGCGGCCGTCGACCTCGGCATCAAGTCGATGACGCCGCGGATGATGGCCGAGCGCGGCATCGAGGTCCACGTCCTGCCGGCGACGACGACGATCTCGCAGCTTCGCGAGCTCGCCCCGGACGGCGTCTTCCTCTCCAACGGCCCGGGCGACCCGGCGACCGCCGACGTCCAGGCCCAGCTGGTCCGCGACGTCCTCGGCGACGGGACGCCGTACTTCGGCATCTGCTTCGGCAACCAGATCCTCGGCCGGGCCCTCGGGTTCGGCACGTACAAGCTCAAGTACGGGCACCGCGGCATCAACCAGCCGGTCATGGACCGCACGACCGGCAAGGTCGAGGTCACCGCGCACAACCACGGGTTCGCCGTCGACGCGCCCCTCGACCGCGAGAGCGACACCCCGTTCGGGAAGGTCCGCGTCAGCCACGTCTGCCTCAACGACGACGTCGTCGAGGGCCTCGAGTGCCTCGACGTGCCGGCCTTCTCGGTCCAGTACCACCCGGAGGCCGCGGCCGGCCCGCACGACGCCGCCTACCTCTTCGACCGGTTCGTGCAGCTCATGGAAGGACGGACCGCCTGATGCCGAAGCGTGACGACATCAGGAGCGTCCTCGTCATCGGGTCGGGGCCGATCGTCATCGGCCAGGCCTGCGAGTTCGACTACTCCGGCACCCAGGCGTGCCGGGTGCTGCGGGAGGAGGGCATCCGGGTCGTCCTCGTGAACTCCAACCCGGCGACGATCATGACCGACCCCGAGTTCGCCGACGCGACCTACGTCGAGCCGATCACCCCGGAGGTCGTCGAGGCCATCATCGCCAAGGAGCGCCCCGATGCGGTCCTCGCGACCCTCGGTGGCCAGACGGCGCTCAACTGCGCGATGGACCTCCACGAGCGCGGTGTCCTCCAGAAGTACGACGCGCCCCTCATCGGCGCCAACGTCGAGGCGATCCAGCTCGGCGAGGACCGCGAGAAGTTCAAGGGGGTCGTCGAGCGCTGCGGCGCCGAGTCGGCCCGCTCGCACATCTGCCACACGATGGACGAGGTCATGGCCGCCGCCGACGACCTCGGCTACCCGGTCGTCGTGCGGCCGTCGTTCACGATGGGCGGGCTCGGCTCGGGCTTCGCGTACACGCCCGACGAGCTGCGCCGCATCGCCGGTGCCGGCCTGCAGTACTCACCGGTCACCGAGGTGCTCCTCGAGGAGTCGATCCTCGGGTGGAAGGAATACGAGCTCGAGGTCATGCGCGACCACGCCGACAACGTCGTCGTCGTCTGCTCGATCGAGAACCTCGACCCGATGGGCGTCCACACCGGCGACTCCATCACCGTCGCCCCGGCCCTCACCCTGACCGACCGTGAGTACCAGCGGCTGCGCGACATCGGCATCGCGGTGATCCGCGAGGTCGGCGTCGACACCGGCGGCTGCAACATCCAGTTCGCGGTCAACCCCGAGGACGGCCGCATCATCGTCATCGAGATGAACCCCCGGGTCTCCCGCTCGTCGGCGCTCGCGTCGAAGGCCACCGGGTTCCCCATCGCGAAGATCGCCGCGAAGATGGCGATCGGCTACACCCTCGACGAGGTGCCGAACGACATCACCCAGGAGACCCCTGCGTCGTTCGAGCCGACGCTCGACTACGTCGTCGTCAAGGTGCCTCGGTTCGCGTTCGAGAAGTTCCCCGCGGCCGACGACACCCTGACGACGACGATGAAGTCGGTCGGCGAGGCGATGTCGATCGGGCGCTCGTTCACCGAGGCCCTCCAGAAGGCACTGCGGTCCCTGGAGAAGAAGGGCAGCAGCTTCCACTGGGACGGCCCCACGCCGACGACCGAGGAGGCGCGCGCCCTGCTCGCCGAGGCGAAGCGGCCCACCGACGGGCGCATCGTCCTCGTCCAGCAGGCGCTGCGCGGCGGGCTGTCGGTCGAGGAGGTCCACGAGGTCACGAGGATCGACCCCTGGTTCCTCGACCAGATGCGGCTCGTCGAGGACGTCGCCGAGGCCGTCGCGCAGGCCGGTGAGCTGACGCCCGAGCTGCTGCGGCTGGCCAAGCGCCACGGCTTCTCCGACGCCCAGCTCGCCTCCCTCCGGGGGATGCCCGAGGCCGTCGTGCGCGGGGTGCGCCACGCCCTCGGGGTGCGGCCGGTCTACAAGACGGTCGACACGTGCGCCGCCGAGTTCGCCGCCCGGACGCCGTACCACTACAGCGCCTACGACGAGGAGGACGAGGTCGCCCCGCGCGAGCGTCCGGCCGTCATCATCCTCGGCTCGGGCCCGAACCGGATCGGGCAGGGCGTCGAGTTCGACTACTCCTGCGTCCACGCCAGCTTCGCCCTGCGCGACGTCGGCTACGACACCGTGATGGTCAACTGCAACCCCGAGACGGTCTCCACCGACTACGACACGAGCAGCCGCCTCTACTTCGAGCCGCTGACCCTTGAGGACGTCCTCGAGGTCGTCCACGCCGAGGCCAAGGCCGGGCCGATCGCGGGCGTCATCGTCCAGCTCGGCGGGCAGACCCCGCTCGGCCTCGCCAAGGCGCTCAAGGCGGAGGGCGTGCCGATCGTCGGCACCTCACCGGAGGCCATCGACCTCGCCGAGGACCGCGGGGCGTTCGGGCGCGTGCTGGCCGAGGCCGGGCTGCCCGCGCCGAAGCACGGCACGGCCTACAGCGCGGCCGAGGCCGTCGAGATCGCCCGCGAGATCGGCTACCCCGTCCTCGTGCGGCCCTCGTACGTCCTCGGCGGCCGCGGGATGGAGATCGTCTTCGACGACGAGACCCTCTCGGGCTACGTCGAGCGCGCGACCGTCGCCAGCCCGGAGCACCCGGTGCTCGTCGACCGGTTCCTCGACGACGCCATCGAGATCGACGTCGACGTCCTGTACGACGGGGAGGAGATGTACCTCGGCGGGATCATGGAGCACATCGAGGAGGCCGGCATCCACTCCGGTGACTCGTCGTGCACCCTGCCGCCGGTCACGCTCGGAGCCTCCGAGCTGGAGCGGGTGCGGGAGTCCACCCTGAAGCTGGCCCGGGGGATCGGGGTGCGGGGCCTGATGAACGTCCAGTTCGCCCTGGCCCAGGACATCCTCTACGTCCTCGAGGCCAACCCCCGGGCGTCGCGCACGGTGCCCTTCGTCGCCAAGGCCACGGGCGTCGCCCTGGCGAACGCCGCGAGCCGGATCATGCTGGGCGCCACCATCGCCCAGCTCCGTGACGAGGGCGTGCTGCCGAAGCACACCGACGGCGGGCGGATGCCGGCGCACGCGCCGATGTCGGTCAAGGAGGCCGTGCTCCCGTTCAAGCGGTTCCGCACCGCCGACGGCCTCGTCGTCGACAGCCTGCTCGGACCCGAGATGCGGTCCACCGGTGAGGTCATGGGCATCGACCGCGACTTCGGGCGCGCGTTCGCCAAGGCCCAGCTCGGCGCGATCAGTGGACTGCCCACCAAGGGAACGGTGTTCGTCTCGGTGGCGAACCGCGACAAGCGCGCCATCATCTTCCCGGTGAAGCGGCTCGTCGACCTCGGGTTCAAGATCGTGTCGACGTCGGGCACCGCGGACGTGCTGCGGCGCAACGCGATCGAGGCCGAGGTCGTCCTCAAGCACGCCGAGCGCGGCGACTCCGGCCGCAGCATCGTCGACTGGATCAACGCCGGCGAGGTCGACATGGTCGTCAACAGCCCGAGCGGTCCGAGTGCCTCGGCGCGCGCCGACGGGTACGCGATCCGCGCGGCGGCCGCGGCCACCGACACCCCCATCATCACCACCGTCCAGCAGCTCGCGGCGGCCGTGCAGGCCATCGAGTCGCAGCTGGCGGGTGGGCTCGAGGTCACCTCGCTGCAGGACCACGCGGCCGCCCTCGACCTGTTCGGCGTGGGGGTGGACGCGTGAGGGACGTCGTCCAGGTCACGGGCGAGCTGGTGGCGAACCGGCGCGCCGGCGCCTACCACCACCTGACCGTGGTGGCCCCCGGCCTCGCCGAGCTCGCGAAGCCGGGACAGTTCGTCGCGCTCGCGGTCGGGGGTGAGACGTCGGCGAACCTGTTGCGTCGGTGCTTCTCGATCCACCGGGTCAAGCCGTCGGGGACGTTCGGCGGCACGGTCGACGTCGTCATCGCCGCGCACGGGCCCGGGACGCAGTGGCTGACGCAGCTGCGGGCGCACGACCCGGTCGACGTCGTCGGCCCGCTCGGGCGCCCCTTCCCGCTGCCCGCCGAGCCGGTCGCCTGCGTCCTCGTCGGAGGCGGCTACGGGTCGGCACCGCTGTTCTGGCTCGCGGAGGCGCTGCGCGAACGCGGCTGCCACGTCGAGATGGTCCTCGGCGCGGCCTCCGAGGACCGCCTCTTCGGCGTCGTCGAGGCACGGCGCACGGCCGACGGCGTCACGGTGACGACCGACGACGGGTCCGCCGGCCGGCGCGGCTGGGTCAGCGACGTCCTCGGTGAGGTCGTCGACCGCACCGGCGCCGGCGTCGTCTACGCCTGTGGCCCGATGGCGATGCTCAGGTCGGTCACCGAGATCGCCGCGGCCCACGGCGCGGTCGCCCAGGTGGCGGTCGAGGAGTCGATGGCGTGCGGCATCGGTGTGTGCATGACCTGCGTCATGCCCGTCACCGGCAACGACGGGGTCACCCGGATGGTCCGCTCCTGTGTGGAGGGTCCGGTGTTCCGGGGCGACCGGGTGCGGTGGGACGCCTTCGCCGACGGCGTCTGCCGGGTCCCCGCCGACACGCTCGGCGCTCCGCGGGTGGGTGGTCACTGATGATCGACCTGCGCACCGACCTCGCCGGGATGGCGCTGCCCAACCCCGTGATGACGGCCTCCGGCTGCGCCGCGAACGGCAGGGAGCTGCACCGGTTCTTCCCGGTCTCCGAGCTCGGAGCCTTCGTGACGAAGACGGTCATGGCCGACCCGCGGGCCGGGCGCGGTACGCCGCGCATGGCGGAGACGGCGTCCGGGATGCTCAACTCGATCGGCCTCCAGGGGCCGGGCATCGACGCCTTCCTCGACAAGGACCTCGCCTGGCTGCACGAGGTGGGCGCCCGCGTCCTCGTCTCGATCGCGGGCAACACCGAGGAGGAGTTCGGGTTCGTCGCGAAGAAGCTCGCGGCGCACCCGTCGTTCGCGGCGGCGGTCGGGGTCGAGGTCAACATCTCCTGCCCCAACGTCGCCAACCGCGGCCTCGTCTTCGCGTGCGACCCACTGTCATCGCAGCGGGTCGTCCGGATCGTCCGCGACGCCCTGCCACCGGGGACGATCGTCTTCGCCAAGCTCACCCCCGACGTCACCGACATCGTCACCGTCGCCGAGGCCGCCCTGCGGGCCGGCGCCGACGGGCTGACGATGATCAACACCCTCCTCGGCATGGTCATCGACACCGACCTGCTCCGCCCGCAGCTCGCGGGGGTCACGGGCGGGCTCTCCGGCCCGGCGGTCCGCCCGGTGGCGGTGCGCGCCCTCTGGCAGGTGACCGCGGCGATGCGGTCGGGCCGGATCCCGTGGGCGCCGCTCATCGGTGTCGGGGGAGTGCGCACGGGGCGCGACGCCCTCGAGCTCGTCGCCGCCGGCGCCTCGGCCGTGCAGGTCGGGACCGCGACGTTCAACGACCCGTCGCGCCCGCGCCGCGTCGTCGACGAGCTCGAGGCCGAGATCTCCCGCCACGGCTTCACGAAGTTCGCCGACGTCGTCGGCATCGCCCACGAGAGGACGGCAGCACCGTGACCGCTTCCACGACACCGACCTTCGGCACGCGCCTGCGCGCCGCGATGGACACCCACGGACCGCTGTGCGTGGGCATCGACCCGCACCGTGCGCTCGTCGAGTCGTGGGGCCTGGGGTACGACCTCGCCGGCCTCGAGCGGTTCGCCTTGACGTGCGTCGAGGCCTTCGCCGGTCGGGTCGCCGCCGTCAAGCCGCAGTCGGCCTTCTTCGAGGTGTTCGGGTCGCGCGGCGTGGCCGTCCTCGAGAGGGTCCTCGCCGACCTCCGGGACTCGGGGACGCTGACGGTCCTCGACGCCAAGCGCGGCGACATCGGGTCGACGATGGAGGCGTACGCGCAGGCGTTCCTCGGCGACGAGGGCCCGGGCCGCGCCGACGCCCTCACGGTGAGCCCGTACCTCGGGTACGGTGCGCTGCGGCCGGCCATCGACCTCGCCGCGGCCACCGGGCGCGGGGTCTTCGTCCTCGCCCTCACCTCCAACCCCGAGGGTCCCTCGGTGCAGCACGCCGACGCGGGCGGCGCCAGCGTGGCCGCGGGCGTCGTCGCCGGGGCCGCCGCCGACAACGCCGGCGCGGCCGCCCGTGGCGAGCTGGGGCACGTCGGCCTCGTCGTGGGTGCCACCGTCGGCGACGCCGTCGACCGGCTCGGCCTCGACCTGGCCGGCTCCGCCGCACCGCTGCTGGCACCCGGGCTCGGAGCGCAGGGAGCGGGTCCGGGTGACCTGCGGGCCGTGTTCGGCGACGCCCTCGGCCAGGTCCTCCCGAACGTCTCCCGCTCGGTCCTCGCCGCCGGCCCGTCGGTCGCCGCCCTCGCCGAGGCCGCCGTCCGCGAGGCCGACGCCGTCGCCGCCGCGGTGCGTGCCTCGGTCTGACCCTCGACGGGGTCCGGCGCGCCCGAGGGCGGTCGGGCTCACGTCTGGACGTGCGCGCTATGGTCGGAGGGTCCCGCCGGGTGTTGAGCAGCCAGCGCCCGCACGTCCACGAAGGAACGACCCCGTGGCTCTTCCGTCGCTCACCCCCGAACAGCGTGCCGCCGCCCTCGAGAAGGCTGCGGCCTCCCGCCGGGAGCGCGCCGAGGTGAAGCACCGCCTCAAGCACTCAGGTGCCTCGCTCTCCCAGGTCATCGACTCCGGCCGCTCGAACGACGTCATCGGCAAGATGCGCGTCTCGGCCCTCCTCGAGTCCATGCCCGGCGTCGGCCGGGTCCGTGCCCGCCAGATCATGGAGGAGGTCGGCATCTCCGAGAGCCGCCGCGTCCGTGGCCTGGGCCAGAACCAGGTCGCCGCACTGCTCGACCGCTTCGGGCGGTCGTGACCGCACGCTCCCGTCTCACCGTCCTCGCCGGGCCGACCGCCGTCGGCAAGGGGACCGTCGCGGCGTACGTCCGCGAGCACCACCCCGAGGTGTGGCTGTCGGTCTCCGCGACCACCCGCCGCCCCCGGCCCGGCGAGGTCGACGGCGTCCACTACCACTTCGTGGGTGACGCCGAGTTCGACCGCATGGCCCGCGACGGCGAGCTCCTCGAGTGGGCCGTCGTCCACGGCCGCGCCAAGTACGGCACGCCGCGCCGTCCCGTCGAGGAGGCTCTGGCGGCCGGGCGGCCGGCCCTGCTCGAGATCGACCTGCAGGGTGCCCGCCAGGTCCGGGCGTCGATGCCCGGTGCGTTCTTCGTCTTCCTCGAGCCCCCGAGCTGGGACGAGCTGGTCCGCCGCCTCGTCGGCCGCGGTACCGAGGACGCCGAGGAGCGGGAGGCCCGGCTGGGCACCGCACGCCTCGAGCTGGCGGCCGCCGCCGAGTTCGACGTGGTCGTCACGAACGACGACGTTCGGCGTGCGGCCGAGGAACTCGTATCATTGATGAGAACCCCCGTCACCGAGAGCAAGTGAGTCCCAGCGTGTCCGGAACCGTGGCCGAGCCCATCGGCATCACCAACCCCCCGATCGACGAGCTCCTCGAGCGCGCCGACAGCAAGTACGCGCTCGTGCTCTACTCCGCGAAGCGGGCCCGCCAGATCAACGCGTACTACGCGCAGCTCCAGGAGGGACTGCTCGAGTACGTCGGCCCGCTCGTCGACTCCGAGGTCCACGAGAAGCCGATGTCGATCGCCCTCCGCGAGATCAACGAGGGCCTGCTGACCTCGACGCCGACCACCGAGGACTGACCGGGTGAAGGTCGTCCTCGGTGTCGCCGGGGGCATCGCGGCGTACAAGGCCTGCACGCTCCTGCGCCTGCTCACCGAGGCCGGCCACGACGTCACCGTCGTCCCCACCGCCGCGGCGCTGCACTTCGTCGGCGAGGCCACGTGGTCGGCCCTGTCCGGCAAGAAGGTCCACACCGACGTGTGGTCCGACATCACCGAGGTGCCGCACGTGCGGATCGGCCAGGAGGCCGACCTCGTCGTCGTCGCGCCGGCGACCGCCGACCTGCTCGCTCGCGCCGCGACCGGCCAGGCCGACGACCTCCTCACCAACGTCCTGCTGACCGCGCGCTGCCCGGTCGTCATGGCCCCCGCCATGCACACCGAGATGTGGGAGCACGCGGCCACCCAGGCCAACGTGGCCACCCTCACCGAGCGCGGCGTCCACGTCGTCCCGCCCGCGTCGGGGCGCCTCACTGGTCGCGACACGGGTCCGGGACGCCTTCCGGAGCCCGAGGAGCTCTACGCCGTCGTCGAGCGCGAGCTCGCGCGGGCGGGGGGTGCGTCGCGTCCTGGCGCCCCGGCCGGACCGGCCGGACGGGCCCCCGACGCGACGTCCCGGCGCGGCGACCTCAGCGGCCGCCGCGTCGTCATCAGCGCCGGCGGGACCCGTGAGCCCCTCGACCCGGTGCGCTTCCTCGGCAACCGCTCGTCGGGCAAGCAGGGCCACGCCCTCGCCGAGGCCGCGGCCCGGCGCGGTGCGTCGGTGCTGCTCGTGTCGTCCTCGTCGCTGCCGGCACCGGCCGGTGTCGAGGTCGTCCCGGTCGAGACCGCCCTCGAGCTCGAGGCCGCCGTGACCGCCGCCGCGGCGGAGGCCGACGTCATCGTCATGGCCGCCGCCGTCGCCGACTTCCGGCCGGCCGCCTACGCCCGACACAAGATCAAGAAGTCCCACTCGGCCGCGCTCGACGGGCCCGAGGACGAGTCGGCGCCCGTCGTCGAGCTCGTCCGCAACCCCGACGTCCTCGCCGGGCTCGTCCGGGCACGCGGTGCGGCCACGTCGCCCGTCATCGTGGGGTTCGCCGCCGAGACCGGTGACGACACCGGGTCCGTCCTCGACCACGGCCGGGCGAAGCTGGCCCGCAAGGGCTGCGACCTCCTCGTCGTCAACGAGGTCGGCAACGGGGTGACCTTCGGTCAGGACTCCAGCACGGTGCACCTGCTGCGCCGTGGCTCCGACGCGGTCACCGACGTCGGTCCGGCCCCGAAGTCGGTCGTCGCCGACGCCGTGTGGGACGCCGTGCTCGACCTGCTCTGACCGGCGCGACCGTTCCGGGGGAGCCCGCCGCCGTGCCGTTGCCGGCGTCGTCTCGATGACGTGAGCCCGGCGCTCGGCTGTCCGCTGCCACCCGCTGGTCGCACCGACCACCTCGCCTCGCGCCGGGCCTCCTTCACAAGCGCCCGGACGGCGTCCCGCGCGGCTTGGTTCCGTTGCCTGCTCAACACCCGCTTGGGCGCCGACGCCCACCTCGCCTTCCGCTCGGCCTCCCTCACAGGCGCCTGGGCGGCGTCCCGCTCCGCGTCGTTCCGTTGCCCGCTCACCATCCGCTGTTCGCACCGCCAGCCTCGCCTTCCGTTCGGCCTCCTTCTCAGGCGCCTGGACGGAGTCCCGCTCCGCGTCGTTTTTGTTGCCCGCTCACCATCCGCTGTTCGCACCGCCAGCCTCGCCTCCCGTCCCGGCGTGCTCCACGAACTGCGTAGACGCGTCGCCCCCCTCCCCGCCCACCGCGAACGTGGGTGAAGATCGTCGCTGGGCCGACGATTCTCACCCACGTTCGCCCGACGCAGGGCGGTGCGGAGGCGGGCGCGCACCGCCGCAGGTCGCCGCGCGAATTCGGCTGTGGGTCATCCACATTCACGCTATCGAACACTTGTGCTAATGGTCGTCGGCGGGTAGGCTCGCAGGTACAGGGGAGGGGGACAGCATGAGCAGCACCGCACCAGCGACCAGCAGCCGCACCGGGCATCCGAGCGAGCTGCT
>NZ_JBKOFW010000014.1:0-46134 GCF_046764005.1 Oryzobacter faecalis
GGCCCTCACCGACCTCGTCACCGCCCAGGCCACCGTCACCATCTCCCTGGTCCTCACCACCCCCGCCGACACCACCGACACGACCGACACCACGGTGAGCGCGGCGCCGGGCAGTGAGGGCACCAGGACCGAGGCGACATGCCCCGCGGCGGCGAGCACGCGCCGCGGCGGCGACCTCGTCGAGGTCCGCGGGATGCGCCCCGGCGAACCGGCCCTGGTCCCGCGCGCCTGGGTCGAGCAGCTCCTCACCGCCACCACCGGCACCGGCGGTCGGACCGCCCGCCGGGCCTGGGGGCGAACCGGACCACCCGCACCCCCCGGACCACCCGGGCGCCCCGGGCGCCCACCGGACCGTGAGGTCGGGGCCGGGTTCGAGGTGTCGGTGTCCACCGTGCCCTGCCACCCCGAAACCGGCGCCCTCCAGCCCGACCCCGCCATCCCCGACGTGCTCGGGTACCGGCCACCGCCCTGGCTGGCCGCCCTGGTCAAGGCCCGCGACGGACGCTGCCGCTTCCCCGGCTGCTCGGTCGCCGCCCGCTCCTGCGACCTCGACCACGTCCGGCCCTGGCCGGCCGGCCCCACCGCCGCGGACAACCTCGCCGCACTGTGCCGTCGCCACCACCGCATCAAACAACGCCCCGGCTGGACCGCCCGCATGATGCCCGGCGCCGTCCTCGAATGGACCGACCCCACCGGGCGCGTCACCCCCACCCACCCACAGGACGCCCTCCACGGCGCCGTCCTCCCCGCCCCCGACCCCGCAAACGACCCTGACGGACCCACCAACACCCCCGGCGAGCCCGCCGACCTCGGTGACACGAGGTGCGGCGTCCAGCTCGAGCACCTCCTGCAACGGCTCCCCGGCGCCACGGTGTGGACCCGAGCCTGCCCCCGCGACCGCCGGCTCAGCGTCGTCCACGCCCGACTGGCCGGGCGCGACGAGGCCGGGACGGAAACGACCGCGCGGCACGTCGACGGACCCTCGTGCCCGGCCGGGCCTCCCCCGTCGTGGCGCGGCGCGGAACCCCATGCGGACCGGGTCGGCGTCCCGCCGTTCTGACTCCACCCGGCCCGAGGAACCGGCCTTCTGACCCGCCCCGCGCTCGCGCGCCGGGAATGCTCAGCGCACGCGGCCGTCGACCGGCTCGGAGTTCTCGAGGTAGAGCGGCACGGGGGCGTCGACCGCGAGCTCGACCATCCGCGCGGTGTAGGGCGCCACGTGCTCGCCGGCCGCGCCGGCGGACACCCAGTGCGCCCCGGCGATCTCGCGCCGCAGGAAGCGGCGCGGGTCCAGCTCACCGGTCTCGTGGGTGCCGAGGTCGAACAGGTACAGGATCGCGTCGTCCCAGCCACGCCACGGAGGGAGCCAGTTGACGGCGAGCAGCCGGCCGACCGAGACGTCGATCCCCAGCTCCTCCTCGACCTCCCGCTCCACGCACGTGGCCGGCGACTCCCCCGGGTCCACGACACCGCCGGGGAGGTCCCACTCCTTCTTGTAGCTGAGCTCGCAGAGGAGCACCTCACCCGCGGGGTTCCGCAGGACCCCCTGCGCGATCGTCCGCTTCTTCGGGAGCCGTGCGTTGAGGATCGAGATGCGGCGCAACCGATCCCGCTCGGTCTCGGGACGACGCGGCCGGTCGGGCATGCCGCCGACCCTACCCGGCACGTCGCGCCCCTTCCTCGACCGCGTGCTGGAGCAGCGCCATCCCGACACCCTCGACCGACCGCGGCGTCGCGGAGACGAGGGCGACCCCCGCGCCGGCCGCCCGGTCGAGGGCGACGACGCTGCGAAACCCCCCGGTGCCGCCGTTGTGCCACGTGAGGGTGACGTCGCGACGCGTCATCGTCATCCACGCCGCCCCGATCCGCAGGCGGGAGCCGCGCAGGTCGGCGACCGGGTCGAGCGCCGCGAGGCCGGGAGCGGTGCCGTCGAGCAGGGACGCCACGAGGCGGCCGAGGTCACCGACGGTCGACCGGATGCCGCCCGCGGGACCGAGCCCCTCACCCGTCCAGGCCTCCCGGTCGCGGCCGCCACGGGACCGGCCGAGGACGGCGCACGGGCCGAGCTCGGTGGGCCGCGCCGGGACGGACGTCGCGGTGAGGCCGAGCGGCGCGGCGATGCGGTCGCGCACCAGGGCGGCGTACGTGGTCCCCGCGGCCGCGGCGACCGCGTGGCCCAGGAGCATGAACCCGAGGTTGGAGTAGGTCGGGCGGGGCGGCCCCACGGGTGTCGAGCGGGCGGCCTCGAGGACCTCGTCGAGCGTCTCGCCGTAGGGGTTGGTGCCGTGGCGGAGGAGGTCCCAGGTGAGCCGGAGCGACGCCGTACCCGCGGCGAGGCGGGGCAGGCCCGAGCGGTGCACGGCGAGGGAGCCGAGGGTCACGCCGGCCACGTCGGAGCCACCCAGCGGGAGGACGTCGCCGAGCCGGGTCGCGTCCGTCACCTCGCCGCGGTCACGGGCGTCGGCGAACAGCAGCCCGGTGACGCCCTTGGACACCGAGCCGATCTCGACCTCGGCGGCCAGTGGCACGCCGACCGCAGCCGTCCGCACCCCGCCCGGGTCGACGAGTGCGACGACGAACCGCGGGTGGTGGCGGCCGAGGCGCCGTGCGGCCCGAGCCGCCAGCCCTTCGTCGCCGTGGCGTGCGGCCCCCTCGGGGTGTTCGCTCATGTCGGGGCCAACGCCTCCGACCCCCTGTCGGTGCCGCGTGGGAGGGTCTGCGCCATGAGCGGATGGGTGTGGGCGCTGGTCGGGCTCGTCGTCGGGGCGGGCGCGGCCGTCGTGCTGTCGCGCCTGGTGTTCGCGGCGAGGTCGGCCGCTCTGGCGACCGAGCGCGACCTGCTCCGCGAGCGGGTCGTCGACCTCGAGACCTCGCTCGCCGAGGACATGGAGACTGCCGCGCTGCTCGCACCGCTCAAGGACGCCCTCGTGCGCGTCGAGTCGCAGGTGGGCACGCTCGAACGCGACCGGGTCGAGCAGTTCGGCTCGCTGCGCGCTTTGCTGGCCCGCGTCGAGGGCGAGACCCAGGGCCTGGGACGGGCCACGGCCTCGCTCGCCGGCTCGCTGCGCTCCTCCACCGTGCGAGGGGCGTGGGGAGAGGTGCAGCTGCGCCGCGTCCTCGAGTCGGCCGGGATGATGGCGCGCTGCGACTTCGACGAGCAGGTCTCCGCCGTGTCGGCGCACGCGCGGGGGGTGCGCCCCGACGTCGTCGTCCGCCTGCCCGGCGACAAGGTCCTCGTCGTCGACGCCAAGGCACCGATGGCGGCGTTCCTCGACGCACAGTCCGACGACCTCGACGACGACGAGCGGACCCGACTGCTCGCCGAGCACGCGGCGGGGCTGGGGCGGCACGTGGCCGCGCTGGCCGCCAAGGAGTACTGGTCCGCCTTCCGCCAGGGTCCGGAGATGGTCGTCTGCTTCGTCCCCTCCGACGCCATGCTCGCGGCCGCCCTCGCCGCGCAGCCCGGGCTGCACGAGAAGGCCCTCGGCCAGCGCGTCGTGCTCGTCGGACCGGGGTCGCTCCTGGCGCTGCTGCGCACCGTCGCGTTCACGTGGCAGCAGGACGCCCTCTCGCACAGCGCCCGCCAGCTGCTCGACCTCGGCCGCGACCTCTACGGGCGGCTGGGCACGCTCGGAGCCCACACGGCCAAGGTGGGCCGCAGCCTCCAGAGCAGTGTCGAGGCCTACAACGCGATGATCGGAGCACTCGAGTCGCGCGTGCTCGTGTCGGCCCGCCGGATGGCCGAGCTCGACCTCGTCGGCGACGAGCTGCCGGTCCTCGCGCCCGTCCAGACCGCACCCCGCCCGCTCACGGCGCACGAGCTCATCGACGCGGCCACGGCGCAGGAGGCCCGCGCCGAGCTGCTCCTCGACGTCGAGGTGCCGCGCCCTCGCCGTGGGGTGGGCTGACCCCCTCGCCCCAGCATGGTTGTCCTCGATGGAGGGGGCTAGGTAGAGTACGACCATGGCGCGCGCCCCGAGGATGACCATGGCGACCCAGCTCGTCCTGCGCGCCCTGCTCGCCGACCCGACCGGCGAGCTCTACGGGAGCGAGATCGGGGAGGCAGCCGGCCTGATGAGCGGCACGGTCCACCCGATCCTCGCGCGCCTCGAAGCGGCCGGTTGGGTGCAGTCGCGCTGGGAGGACGTCGACCCACAGGTCGCCGGCCGCCCCGCCCGCCGCTACTACACCGTGACCGGCGAGGGCGTCCAGCAGGCCCGCGCCGCCCTGGCGCGCGTCCCCCGGCCCCACCCCGGCCGGCTCGCGCCCCGTCCGGAGCCCGGCCTGCCATGACCGGGTCGGGCACGTCGCGCGGCGTGACCCCGACGGCGCGAGTCCTCGTGGGCGCCGCCACCGCCACGCTGCCCTCGGGAGCCGGGCGCGAGCGCTACCACCTCGAGCACCTCGCCGAGCTGCACGCGCTCCCCCGAGGAGACCAGGTCCGCTATGCCCTCGGGGCGCTCGCGACGTCGTGGGCGCTGCGCAGGGCCCTCACCCCGGAGGCCGAGATGAGCACCATCCCCACCCCGTCGGCAGTGCCGCTGCTCTGCCGGCTCCGCCTGCACCACCACTGGCGCACCGAACACAACGAGGCGGGCGAGGCGTACCGGCGCTGCACCCGCTGCGGTAAGGACGCCACCGGCGACCCACCGCGCGGCACCCCGAAGCACCCGCTGCCCTACGGCTGACCGGACCGGCCTACAGGTCCATCTCGTAGTGGAACGTCAGGGGCCCGCCCTCGCCCTCGGTGCGGCGGAACCCCTCGGCCTCGTAGAGGTGGCGGGCGGCGACGTCGTCCTCGCTCGTCGCGAGGTCGAGGTAGTCACAGCCCCGCGCCCGCGCGCGCTCGACCGCGGCCCGCAGCAGGCGTCGCCCGATGCCGGTCCCGCGGGACGACGGCGCCACGTAGAGCTCGGCGAGGTAGCACTCGTCGGCCAGGGACCAGAGCGAGGGCCGGTAGCGCAGGACGCACACGGCCGTCGCACTGTCGGACGACACCGCGTCGGCAGCACCGTCGAGGAGGACGTCGGTCGCCCCCGCGCCGACGAGCTCGGCCACCCGGGCCGCGAGCGCCTCTGAGCCCGGCGAGGGGTCGTCGTACTCGGTGTTGAAGTCGTGCAGCAACCGGCCTGCCACGGCGAAGTCGGCGGCGGTGGCGGCGACGTGGCTCACGGCAGCGGCTGCGGCGGCGTCAGTGCAGTGACCCGGCGGCCTCGAACGAGGCGTCGTGCCGCATCTTGTCGGACTTGCCGGCGGCCTTGAGGTCGCGGCGGATCTCGGTGGGCAGGCTGAACATGATCGACTCCTCGGCCGCCACGACCGGCGCGACGTCCTCGTACCCGCGGGCGGCCAGGTACTCGAGGACCTCTCGCACGAGGATCTCCGGCACCGAGGCACCGGAGGTCACCCCCACGGTCGACACGCCCTCGAGCCACGTCTCGTCGATCTCGTCGGCGTAGTCGACGAGATGGCCTGCGCGAGAACCGTGCTCGAGCGCGACCTCGACGAGGCGCACGGAGTTCGACGAGTTGCGCGAGCCGATGACGATCATGAGGTCGCAGTCGGCCGCCATCTGCTTCACCGCGAGCTGCCGGTTCTGGGTGGCGTAGCAGATGTCGTCGCTCGGCGGGTCCTGGAGCGAGGGGAACCGCTCGCGCAGCCGGCGCACCGTCTCCATCGTCTCGTCGACCGACAACGTGGTCTGCGAGAGCCACACGACCTTGTCGGGGTCGCGGACGGTGACGTGGGCGACGTCGTCGGGACCGTCGACGAGCTGGATGTGGTCGGGGGCCTCACCGGAGGTGCCGACGACCTCCTCGTGGCCCTCGTGGCCGATGAGGAGGATGTCGTAGTCGGCGTCGGCGAAGCGCACGGCCTCGCGGTGGACCTTCGTGACGAGCGGGCAGGTCGCGTCGATGGTCCGCAGCGACAGCGCGCGCGCCTCGTCGTGGACGACCGGGGCGACGCCGTGCGCCGAGAACACGACGGTGGCGCCCTCGGGCACCTCGTCGGTCTCGTCGACGAAGATCGCGCCGCGCTTCTGCAGGGTCGTCACCACGTGCTTGTTGTGGACGATCTCCTTGCGCACGTACACCGGTGCACCGTAGAGCTCGAGGGCCTTCTCGACCGTCACCACGGCCCGGTCGACGCCCGCGCAGTACCCGCGCGGGGCAGCGAGGAGGACGCGCTTGGTGGGGTCAGCCATGCCTCCCATCGTAGGTGGCGGCCACGGGCCGCCCGAATCGGCGCCCGCCGTGGCCCTGACGGACCCCCGGCCTAGAGTTCGGTGGCGTGAGCACCACCCCGCCGCGCCCGGCCCTGCCCGAGCGCGCCGTCGACACCACGGCCGAGCAGCCGTGGCCGGTGCGCCTGCTCTCGATGAAGATCGGCGAGTACGTCGAGAAGATGTCGGTGCTCTGGGTCGAGGGGCAGGTCGTCCAGCTGACCCGCCGCCCCGGCGCCCGCACCGCCTACCTGACCCTGCGCGACCCCGATGTCGACATGAGCCTGTCGGTCTCGATCCACGTCAACGCCCTCGACGCGATGCCCGGGCCGCTCACCGAGGGCGCGCGCGTCGTCCTGCAGGCCAAGCCGTCGTTCTGGACCCAGCGCGGCAGCCTCGTGCTCGATGCGCGGCAGATCCGCCCGGTCGGCGTCGGCGAGCTCCTCGCCCGCCTCGAGTACCTCAAGCGGCACCTCGCGCAGGAGGGTCTGTTCGACCGCGACCGCAAGCAGCCGCTGCCGTTCCTCCCGCGACGAGTCGGGCTCGTCTGCGGCCGCGCCAGCGCGGCCGAGCGCGACGTCGTCGAGAACGCCCTGCGCCGTTGGCCGGCCACGCAGTTCGAGGTCCGCCAGGTGGCCGTCCAGGGCGCCACCGCGGTCACCGAGGTCACCACCGCCCTCGCCGAGCTCGACGCCCACCCCGAGGTCGACGTCGTCGTCATCGCCCGCGGTGGCGGCAGCGTCGAGGACCTCCTGCCGTTCAGCAACGAGGCGCTCCTGCGGGCCGTGGCCGCCGCGCGCACCCCGGTCGTCAGCGCGATCGGCCACGACGTCGACACCCCGCTCCTCGACCTCGTCGCCGACCACCGCGCCTCCACGCCCACCGATGCCGCGAAGGCCGTCGTCCCCGACGCCGAGGCCGAGCGGGCGGCTGTCGTGCGCGCGCGCGAGCGGGCCCACCGGGCCCTCTCGGCGCGGCTGCACCACGAGCGGCGCCGGCTCGTCGAGCTGCACTCCCGCCCCGTCCTCGCCGACCGGGCTGCCTTCGTCCACGGGCAGCGCGACGTGGTCGAGGCGCTGCGCGCCCGGGCCCACGGCCGCGTCGAGGCCCAGCTGCACCGCGCCCACGACCACCTCGCCCACCTGCGCTTCCAGGTGCGTGCCCTGTCGCCGCAGTCCACCCTCGACCGCGGCTACGCCATCGTCCAGCAGGCCGACGGCACGGTCGTCACGGACCCCGCGGAGCTCGGGGTCGGCGACCTCCTCCGCGTCAGGGTCGCCCGTGGCGACTTCGGGGTCCGCACCGTCGGCGCGATCGACCCTCGAGGAGACGACCGGTGATCGAGGTCCTCAGCCCCCGCGAGGTCGACCGTGGGCGGCGCACGGGCGCCCTCGTCGGCTCCGTCCTCCAGACGCTGCGCGAGCGCACGGCCGTGGGCACCGACCTCCTCGACATCGACCGCTGGGCGAAGGAGCTGATCCTCGAGGCCGGCGCCACGTCCTGCTACGTCGACTACGAGCCCTCGTTCGGCCGCGGCCCGTTCGGCCACCACATCTGCACCTCGGTCAACGACGCCGTCCTCCACGGCCTCCCCCACCGTCGCCGGCTGGCCGACGGCGACCTGCTCACCCTCGACCTCGCCGTCCTCCGGGACGGCATCGCCGCCGACGCCGCCATCAGCTTCGTCGTCGGCGAGGCGCGGCCACCGGGCAGCACCGCCCTCATCGAGGCGACCGAGCGGGCGCTCGCGGCCGCCATCGACGTCGCGGGGCCGGGAGTCCACCTCGGCGACGTCTCACACGCCATCGGGTCGGTCCTCACCGGCGCCGGCTACCGGGTCAACACCCAGTTCGGCGGCCACGGCATCGGCTCGACGATGCACCAGGACCCCCACGTCGCCAACACCGGCAGGCCCGGGCGCGGGCTGCGGCTGCGGCCCGGGCTGCTCCTCGCCATCGAGCCGTGGGTCATGGCCGACACCGACCGCCTCGTCACCGACGCCGACGGCTGGACCCTGCGCAGCGCCACGGGCTGTCTCACCGCCCACACCGAGCACACGGTCGCCATCACCGAGGACGGCGCCGAGGTCCTCACCCTCCCCGGCTAGGCTGCCCGGCATGGCGAAGAAGGCGCAGGCCACCGACGGCGAGGCCCCGACCCCGGACGCGCCGGACACGCCGGAGGCGGCGGGCGAGCACGCCGACGTCGCCGCGCTCGGCTACGAGCAGGCCCGCGACGAGCTCGTCGACATCGTCGCCCGCCTCGAGAACGGGCAGGCCGGGCTCGAGGAGAGCATGCGCCTCTGGGAGCGCGGCGAGGTCCTCGCGGCGCACTGCGGCCGGTGGCTCGACGCCGCCGAGGCCCGCGTCACCGGCCAGGACTGACCCCGCCGCTCGGGCTCCCACCGATCAGGGGGTGACGGGCTCGAGGTGGGTCGCGAGCTCGGCCATCTCCTCGAAGGACGCGGTGCCGGTGAGGAGGGTCGTCAGCGCGCCCGGGTCGGTCGGCTCGTTGAGGAGGCTGTTCTGGACCTTGGTGTCACGCACGAACTTCGTCCACGTGAGGCCGGCCGCCTCGAGGGTGCCCTCGCGCGGAGCCCGGTTGGTCTGCGCGTCGACCCACGCCCGGCTCGGGTCCTTCGTCTGCTCGACGGCGACGTAGGTGCCCGCCGGGGTCTGGTACCCGGCGTGCCAGGTCATGAAGCCGTCGGTCGTGCGGACGTACCGGGCCGAGGTCGCGGTCCAGCCCTCGGGCAGCCCGACGGCCTCGAGGACCGGCCACCCCGACCGCTTCGCGACGTCGACGGCGGTCGCGTGGATGTCGACGGGCGGCCCGCTCACCGAGTTGACCCGGGGCACGAGGAGGACGAGCACCGCGACCATCCCGAGGACCGCGAGCAGCGACAGGACGAGGTTCTGCGCCGACCCCATCGAGTAGCGGCTGCGCGGGGCGGTGGGCGTGCTCACCCCCCTATCGTCGCCGACGGGCGACGCGGACGCCCAATCGCCCCCGAGCGGGTGTCGAAGGGCGTCAGTCCCAGGCCGGGAACGGCGTCGCGTCGCACGGCGAGGCGTCGGGTGCGGTCGTCGGGTCCGCCACCCACGGGTTGCGGATCGCGAGGACGCACGGGTGCGACCCGGCGACGTCGTGCGTCGCCCCGCGGACGGACACCGCGCCGTCGAACCACTCCGCCCGGCTCCAGGAGTCGAGGTGCCCCGTGAGGACGAGCGTCGGCACCCGGGCGGACTCGGTGACCGGCTCGGTGGCCGGGACGTCCCAGACGGCGCACGCCTCCACGTAGGGGCTGTCACCGAACACCTCCTGGTAGACGGGCTCCGTCTCCCGGGGGGCCCGGCCGGACCTGAGGTCCGGGCAGACCTGTGACAGGTACGCGCCCAGGCTGAAGCCGGGCTTCGTGCACAGCGGCCGGTGACCGAGGCAGTGGTCGGGGTCGCTCGCGACGACGCGCGCGAGGGTGGGGTGCACCTCACCGCCGGCCGCCGTGGTGATGACCCGCGGCAGGTCCTCGACGTAGGTGGGGCCGTCGCCGCCGAGCATCGCCCGCACCGCCCGCAGCAGCCTCGGCGCGTCGACGCGCACCTCGCCACGGTCCGCCCGACCCAGCAGCGGGCGCGCAGCCGCCCGGTCGAGTGCCTGCTGCCAGCTCCGCTCGAGGTCGGGGTACCGGGTCGCACAGCGCGGGTCCTCGCGGCACTCGTCGAACAGCGCCGCCAGTGCGGACCGGGTTCCCTCCGCGCCCTTGGCGTGGGGGCCCGTGTCGACGGCTCCCGGCGAGTCCTTGACGACCGCCCGCACCCGGTCCGGGTACGCGGACGCGAAGCGGTCACTGACCGCGGCCATGTCCCCGTAGGTCACCAGGGCGTGCCAGCGGTCGACACCCAGGGCCGACCGGAGTGCCTCCAGGTCGGCGACGACGTCGTCCGGGCCGAAGAGCGAGAGGTCGACACCCCCTCCCACGAGCCGCTCCCGGCACGCCTTCACCGCGGCGACGAAGCGGTCCCGGCCGGCGTCATCCGGTTCCGGGGCGGCGACCGCCCCCAGCCCGGCCGCCTCCGTGCAGTCGAGGGCGAGCCCGCCGCCCGGGCCGACGCCACGCGGCGCGACGCTCACGACGGCGACGCCCAGGCGCTCCGCCAGCAGGCTCATCAGACCCGGCTCGTGCGCCGGTTCGCCGGCGTTGAAGCCGACGCTGGCGGCAGCCTCCGCCGGGGGCTCCTCCCCGACGGGCCAGGCCTGGACGACCTCCAGCCCGAGCACGGGGCCCTCGGCGTCCCGGTGGTCGACCGGCACCGTCAGCGTCCCGCACCGGTGCGGCGTGGTCACCGAGATCGTCACCTGGCCGGGGCACTCCTGCCACGACAGCCGTGGCCCCGAGGACGACGGGTCACGTGGGCGCTCACCCGCCGGGTCGCCCGGGGGGTCTCCGGGTGAGCAGGCGCCGGCCGAGAGGACGACCAGGGCCGCCGCGACGAGGGTGCGCCTCATGGCGTCTCCACCTGCCTCACCGGCGGGTGAAGGTGCCTTCCATCACCAGGCGGGTGACGAGCGCGTCGACGGGGTCGCCGTCGGAGGTCAGGTCGTCGACGGTGAGGGTCAGCCGGTCGCCCTCGACCGACCAGGTGAACGCGGCGGCGCAGTCGGGGCACCCCTCGCTGTGGCTGGTGGCCACCCAGCGGCCCTCGGCGTCGTAGCCGGCGGTTCCCCGGTCGCCCAGCACCAGCCCGGCCGTGCCGTCCTCCTCCATGAACTGCGCCCAGTCCCGCCCCGCGACCCTGAGCTCGATGTCGTTCTCGCCGTCCGCGCCCAGGTGCTGCCGCGCGACCTCCGGCGGCACCCCGAGCATCGTCGCATCGGCCATGGTCGCCGTCCTGGTCCACGTCCCGTCGGGGATGGCCGAGCCGCCGGGTGCGGTGGCGCGGACCCCACCCTCACCGGCCGTCGACGCCGGCGCAGGAGCCGCGGTGGTCGTCGCGCTCGTTCCCGCCGGGCCCGCGGCGTCGCCCGTCGCTGCCCCTCCGCAGCCGCCGAGCGCCAGGGCGACCAGCAGGGTGGCGGCGGTTGCGTGGATCGCCGTCATCGTCGTCGTCATGGTCGGCCTCGTCTCCTCGGTGCCGTCCCTCGCACGGACGGCCTCACCCCTGAGTCAGCCACGGGACCCGGCTGCGGTTGACACGGTCCACACGGAATCCTCGAAGAAGGCCGCTCGGGTCGCGCACGGGTCCGAGACCTCCTCGAACTCGACCCGTTCTCCGACGGCGAGCCAGCGGTAGATGCCGGTCCCCTCGCCGGCGCACAGGTCCGCGCCGAACACCGTCGTCCTGAAGGTGGAGCGGTCGGCCGTGTAGAGGGCCCCGGTCACCACGCCGTCGTACCCCTCGGGCGCGAGGACGTCGAGGGTCGCGTTCCCGTTGAGCCGGATCGTCCACCGCCCGGCGAGCTCCGCCGGCGTCGTCACCACTCCGTCGAGCCCACCACGCAGCGCGGTGGGGTTCGCGCCCCGCGTCGGGGCGACCGCCGTGGCGGACGAGGACGGCACGCCCGCCGGCAGGTCACGCGGCGACCTTCCCAGATCCGTCCAGCCGACCAGCCCGGCCACGACAGCGGCCGCCGCCGCCGCGGCCACGAGCCCCAGGGCGGCGCCGCGGCGACGGATGGCGTGCCCGCGGTCGCGCACCAGGTCGAGCGCGACGTCGACCTCGGGGGCGACGGTGTCCGCCTGCTCGGTCAGGGCCGCCCGCAACCGCTCGTCAACCGACATGGTCGCCCACCTCCTCGCGCAACAGCACGGCAAGACGTTGCCGGGCCCGGAACAGGTGCTGCTTCACGGTCGACTCCGAGACGCCGAGGTCCGCCGCGATGTCGGCGACGGGCTCGTCGGCCCAGTAGTGCAGGACGACGGCCGCCCGCTGCATGGGACTGAGCGTGCGCACCGCACGGGCGACGTCCGGGTCGGGCAGGTGCGACAGCTCCTCCTCGACCGCCACGAGCCGCTCGCGCTCGCCGCGCATCCGCTCACGCCGCACGTGCTTGACAGCCCGCTGGACCGCCACCCGGCGCACCCAGGCGTCGGGCCGCTCGTACCCCTGGAGCGTCGACCAGCGGCGGTACAGCTCGAGGAAGGCGTCCTGCCCGATCTCCTCGGCACGACCACGGTCGTGCACGATGAGGAAGACGGTGCGCACGATCCGCGGGTAGGCAGCGCGGAACCACCAGTCGAACTCCGCGCTCGCCTCCGCCCGCATCGCCCGTCCTCTCCCGTGGCGCCTCACGGGGTGACAGCCACGACCTGCGCGCCGGGTTGACACCCTCCCCTCCGAGAATCCGCGCAGCACGGGCGCGTGGGCAAGCCCGCGGCCCCCGGCGCTAGGGTGTTTTCCGCGCCCGGACGCCGCCCGCGCGCCCCGCCGGACCGTCACCGCAGACCGAAGGACGCAATGCCCGACAGCCCCGCCCTCTACCCCGACCGCAACCTGGCCCTCGAGCTGGTCCGGGTCACCGAGGCCGCCGCGATGGCCGCGGGCCGCTGGGTCGGCCGGGGCGAGAAGAACCTCGCCGACGGCGCCGCGGTCCAGGCGATGCGCAGCCTCATCTCCACCGTGTCGATGCAGGGCACCGTCGTCATCGGCGAGGGCGAGAAGGACGACGCCCCGATGCTCTTCAACGGCGAGCGCGTCGGCGACGGCACCGGCCCCGAGGTCGACGTCGCGGTCGACCCCATCGACGGAACCACGCTGTGCGCCAAGGGGATGCCCGGCGCGATCGCCGTCCTCGCCGTCACCGACCGCGGGGGCATGTACGACCCGAGCGCCGTCTTCTACATGGACAAGCTCGTCGCCGGACCCGAGGTCGCCGACGTCGTCGACATCCGGCTGCCGGTGGTCGAGAACATCCGGCGGATCGCCAAGGTCAAGAAGGAGACCCCGGAGGACGTCACGGTCGTCATGCTCGACCGCCCGCGCCACGAGCGGCTCGCCCAGGAGGTCCGCGACAGCGGCGCGCGCATCCGCTTCATCTCCGACGGTGACGTCGCCGGTGCCATCGCCGCAGCGCGCGAGACCTCCGGCATCGACCTCCTCCTCGGCGTGGGCGGCACCCCCGAGGGCATCATCACCGCCGTGGCCATCAAGTGCATGGGCGGGGTCATCCAGGGAAGGCTCTGGCCCAAGGACGACGAGGAGCGACAGAAGGCGCTCGACGCCGGCCACGACCTCGACCGCGTCCTCACCACCGACGACCTCGTGACGAGCGAGCACTCGTTCTTCGTCGCCACCGGCATCTCCGACGGCGAGCTCCTCCACGGCGTCCGCTACCGCGGCGGCCGGGCCACGACGAACTCCATCGTCATGCGGAGCAGGTCGGGAACGATCCGGCTCATCGAGAGCCACCACGACCTCGAGCGCACCGCGGGCCTGCCGCACCGGGAGGACTGAACCGTGACCGCCCAGCCCACCGACACCGGATCCGTCGTCGTCATCGGCGAGCTGCTCGTCGACATCGTCCACACTCCCGACGGCGCGTCGGCCGAGCACGTCGGCGGCTCCCCCGCCAACGTCGCCCTCGGCATCTCGCGCCTGGGCCACGAGACCTGCTTCGCCACCCTCGTCGGCTCCGACGCGCGTGGCCTGCGCTGCCGCGAGCACGTCGAGGCCGGAGGTGTCAGGCTCCTGCCGGGCAGCACGAGCGACGCGCACCCGACCTCGACCGCCGTCGCCACGCTCGACGAGTCGGGCGCCGCCTCGTACGTGTTCGACCTCCACTGGAACCTTCCGCCGGTCCAGCTGCCCGCGGACACCGTCCACGTGCACACCGGCTCCATCGCCACGACCCTCGAACCGGGCGAGGCCGAGGTCACGGCCGCGCTGCGCCGCGCCCGTCCCACCGCCACCGTGTCCTACGACCCCAACGCCCGGCCCACGATCATGGGTGAGCCGGATGACGTCCGCCGCCGGGTCGAGGAGCTCGTCGCCCTCTCGGACGTCGTCAAGTGCTCCGAGGACGACATCCACTGGCTCTACCCGGGCGACGACCCGGCCACGGTGATGGCCCGCTGGGTCGGGCTCGGCGCCGGTCTCGCCGTCGTGACCCTCGGTGGCGACGGTGTCGCCTGGCGGACTGCGCGCGGCGAGCAGGCGAACGAGGAGGCGCGCGTCAAGGACGTCGTCGACACCGTCGGCGCCGGCGACTCCTTCATGGCCGGGCTCGTCTCGGGCCTGCTGGACCTCGGCCTGCTCGGCGGGCCCGGTGCCCGCGAGCGCCTGCGCGCCGCCGGCCTGCAGGACGTCCACCCCGCGATCGACCGGGCCCTCGCGACGAGCGGGCTCACGGTGCGCCGCGCCGGCGCCTACGCCCCGACCCGAGAGGAGATCTGATGGCCGACTTCGCCTACGAGGACCTGCTGCCGGTCGGTGCCGACGAGACGCCCTACCGGCTCCTGAGCACCGAGGGGGTCGAGGTCGTCGACGGACCCGGTGGACGCTCGTTCCTCCAGGTCGCGCCCGAGGCGCTGCGCCTCCTCACCGAGACCGCGATGCACGACATCGCGCACTACCTGCGCCCGGCCCACCTCCAGCAGCTCGCGAACATCCTCGAGGACCCCGGGGCGAGCAACAACGACAAGTTCGTCGCGCTCGACCTGCTGAAGAACGCCAACATCGCCGCCGGCGGCATCCTCCCGATGTGCCAGGACACCGGCACGGCGATCGTCATGGGCAAGCGCGGCCAGCACGTCCTCACCGAGGGGCGCGACGAGGAGGCCGTGAGCCGCGGCGTCTACGACGCCTACACCCGCCTCAACCTGCGCTACTCGCAGATGGCGCCCGTCACGACCTGGGAGGAGCGAAACACCGGGACCAACCTCCCCGCGCAGGTCGAGCTCTACGCCGACACCGCGCCGGGACACGAGACGACCTACAAGTTCCTCTTCATGGCCAAGGGCGGCGGCAGCGCCAACAAGTCCTTCCTCTACCAGGAGACGAAGGCGATCCTCAACGAGGCGTCGATGATGCGCTTCCTCGACGAGAAGCTGCGCAGCCTCGGCACCGCGGCCTGCCCGCCGTACCACCTGGCCATCGTCATCGGCGGCACGAGCGCCGAGTTCGCGCTCAAGACAGCCAAGTACGCCAGCGCGAAGTACCTCGACCACCTCCCGAAGGCGGGCGACCCCGCGACCGGCCACGGGTTCCGCGACACCGAGCTGGAGGAGAAGGTCCTCGGGCTGACCCGCGAGCTCGGCATCGGCGCCCAGTTCGGCGGCAAGTACTTCTGCCACGACGTCCGGGTCGTCCGACTCCCCCGGCACGGCGCGTCGCTGCCCGTCGCCATCGCGGTCTCGTGCTCGGCCGACCGGCAGGTGCTCGGCAAGATCACGCCGGAGGGGGTCTTCATCGAGCAGCTCGAGACCGACCCCGCGCGCTTCCTCCCCGAGCAGACCCACGAGGGCCTCGAGGACGCCGAGGGCGTCAGCGGCACCGGGGCGGGCGCGGTCGTCGAGATCGACCTCAACCGGCCGATGGACGAGATCCTCGCCGAGCTGACGAAGCACCCGGTCAGGACCCGCCTCTCGTTGAGCGGCCCGCTCGTCGTCGCCCGCGACATCGCCCACGCGAAGATCAAGGAGCGCCTCGACGCCGGCGAGGAGATGCCGCAGTACCTCAAGGACCACCCCGTCTACTACGCCGGCCCCGCCAAGACGCCCGAGGGGATGCCGTCGGGGTCGTTCGGCCCGACCACTGCCGGACGGATGGACTCCTACGTCGACCAGTTCCAGGCGGCCGGCGGTTCGATGGTCATGCTCGCCAAGGGCAACCGCAGCCAGCAGGTGACCGACGCGTGCAGGGCGCACGGCGGGTTCTACCTCGGGTCCATCGGCGGTCCCGCCGCGCGGCTCGCCCAGGACTGCATCAGGAGCGTCGAGGTCATCGAGTACCCCGAGCTGGGGATGGAGGCGATCTGGAAGATCGAGGTCGTCGACTTCCCCGCCTTCATCGTCGTCGACGACAAGGGCGAGGACTTCTTCGCCGCGGTGACCAGACCGGTCGCCTTCACCATCGAGAAGAGGACAGGACTGCTGTGATGACGGGCTTCGAGGACCTGCTCGCCGCCAACCGCACCTACGCCGAGACCTTCGACCACGGGGGCTTCGACGGTGTCGCCCAGGCCGGCGTCGCGATGGTCACGTGCATGGACTCCCGGATCGACCCGCTGCGCATGGTGGGCCTGAAGCCCGGCGACGCGAAGATCTTCCGCAACCCCGGCGGGCGAGTGACGCCCCAGGCCCTCGAGGCCCTCGTCCTCGGCGTGCACCTGCTCGGCGTGCGGCGGGTGCTCGTCGTGCCGCACACCCGGTGCGCGATGGCCTCGCACACCGAGCGCGAGCTGCGACGCCGCGTCGGTGAGTCGGCGGGCACCGACGCCTCGTGGCAGCGGTTCGGCGTCGTCCACGACCAGGTCGACGCGCTGCGGCAGGACGTCGCAGCCGTCCGCACCCACCCGCTCATCGGCGACCGTGCCGAGGTCGGCGGGTTCATCTACGACGTCGACACAGGCCTGCTCAAGCAGGTCGTGTGACGGTCCGCCTCGCCGGGGTGTCGGTCCACCCCGTCAAGAGCACGGCGGTCCGGGCGGTCGAGCGCTCGGAGGTCGAGCCCTGGGGCCTCGTCGACGACCGCCGCTGGATGGTCGTCGACCCGACGGGCGAGTGCCTCACCGCCCGCGAGGAGCGCCGCCTCCTGGGCATCACCGCCTCGACGCCGACGACCGACCCGGGCCAGGAGGCCCCGCTGCGACTGAGTGCGAAGGGCCTCGATCCGCTGGATGTCGCCGTGCCACAGGGCGATCCGGTCGCGGTCACGGTGCACGGCCGCCCGCTCACGGGAGTCGTCGTCGACGACGGCGCCGGAGCCTGGCTGCGCGACGCCGTCGGGCACGACGACCTCCGGCTCGTCCACGTGCACCGTCCTCGACCGCTCAACCCGCGGCACTCCCGCCCGGGTGACGCGACCGCCTTCGCCGACGCCTACCCCGTCACCCTCGCGAGCGCCGTCTCGTTGCGCCGCCTCGCCGACTGGGTCGCCGAGACCGCTCTCGAGCGGGGCGAGGAGCCGGCCTCGATGCCGATGGCCCGCTTCCGCCCCAACCTCGTCGTCGACGGCGACCTCGAGCCGTTCGAGGAGGACCGCTGGAGCGCGGTCACGGTCGGCGCCACCCGTTTCCGCGTCGTCAAGGCCGTCGACCGGTGCGTCCTGACGACGGTCGACCCCGCGACGCTGGAGAAGGGCCACGAGCCGATCCGCACCCTCGCGCGGCACCGGAAGTGGGAGGGCGCGACGTGGTTCGCGATGCAGCTCGTCCCCGAGGTCGGCGACGTCCGGGGCCTGGTCTCCGTCGGCGACGGGGTGACCCCCGAGCGGTAGCGTGAGCCGCATGACGACCTCCGGCCTGTCCTTCCCCGACGGCTTCGTCTGGGGCGCCGCCACGGCGAGCTACCAGATCGAGGGAGCGCACGACGAGGACGGCCGCAGCCCGTCGATCTGGGACACCTTCAGCCGCACCCCCGGCAAGGTCCTGGGCGGCGACACCGGTGACGTCGCGTGCGACCACTACCACCGGTACCCGGAGGACGTCGCGCTGATGAAGGAGCTCGGCCTCGACGCCTACCGCTTCTCGGTGGCGTGGCCGCGCGTCATCCCCACGGGCACCGGAGCCGTGAACCGCAAAGGGCTCGACTTCTACTCCCGACTCGTCGACACGTTGTTGGACAGCGGGATCCGCCCCGTCGTGACCCTCTACCACTGGGACCTCCCCCAGGTCCTCGACGACCGGGGCGGCTGGCTCGACCGCGACAGCGCCGAGTGGTTCACCGAGTACGCGGCGGCGACGGTCAGCGCCCTCGGCGACCGCGTGACGAACTGGACGACCTTCAACGAGCCGTGGTGCAGCTCGATCCTCAGCTACTGCGTCGGCGCGCACGCGCCCGGCCACACCGACGGCGCCGAGTCGCTCGCCGTCGCGCACCACCTCATGCTCGCCCACGGCACGGCGGTGCCCGTCATCCGCGAGCACGCCCCTGGCGCCGAGGTCTCGATCACCCTCAACCCCACCCACGTCTGGGGACCCGAGGACGGCGACGAGGACGACGCCGACGCCGTGCGCCGGGCCGACAACGCCTTCAACGGGATCTTCTTCGGGCCCCTCTTCCACGGCGCCTACCCCGAGGGCTTCCTCGACGACACCGCCTACCTCACCGACCACGCGTTCATCCACGACGGCGACCTCGCCACCATCTCGGCGCCGCTGGACAACCTCGGCGTCAACAACTACTTCCCCACCCGCGTCCGAGCCGCGCGCGGCGACGAGGCGGGCAGCACCTCGATCCCCGGCGGCCCGAGGGTCGTCGAGGTCGCGCCGCGCCCTCCGCTCACCGGGATCGGCTGGGAGCAGTCCCCCGAGGCGCACCGCCTCATCATCGAGCGGTCCGCCCGCGAGTCGAACCTGCCCCTCTACATCACCGAGAACGGCTCGGCGTGGCCGGACACCGTCGATGCCGACGGCCAGGTCCACGACGCCGACCGGGTCGCCTACCTCCGGGGTCACCTCGGCGCCGTGTCCGACGCCATCGCGAACGGCACGGACGTCCGCGGGTACTTCGCGTGGAGCCTGCTCGACAACTTCGAGTGGGCCTTCGGCTACAGCCAGCGGTTCGGCATCGTGCACGTCGACTACGACACCCAGGTGCGCACCGTGAAGGACTCCGGCCGCGAGTACGCACGGATCATCGCCGAGCAGAAGGGTCGATGACGGCCCGCCGAGGCCGCCGCGTGGCGGTCGTCGGGGGCGGGATCGTCGGCCTGGCGGTGGCCGAGCGGCTCGTCCGAGACCACCCGGGCACGCAGGTGACGGTGCTCGAGAAGGAGCACGACTGGGCCCGCCACCAGAGCGGGCGCAACAGCGGCGTCGTCCACTCGGGCCTGTACTACGCGCCGGGCAGCCTCAAGGCCCGCTGGTGCCGCGCCGGGGCCGGCGCCCTGCTCGACCTCGCGGCCGCCGAGGGCGTCCCGCACGCGGTGACCGGCAAGCTCGTCGTCGCCACCGACCCCGCCGAGCTGCCGCGGCTCGACGCCCTCGAGGAACGGGGCCGCGCCAACGGCCTCGCGGTGCGGCGGCTCTCGGCCGGTGAGGCCCGCGAGCACGAGCCGCACGTCGCCGCGGTGGCGGCCCTGCACGTCCCCGAGACGGCCGTCGTCGACTACGGCGCCGTGTGCGCCGTCCTCGTGGCCCGGCTGCGCGAGGCGGGCGCCTACCTGCGACCCGGCACGGAGGTCACCGGTGGGAGCACGCACGCCGACGAGGTCGTCCTCCTCACGAGCCGCGGCGAGGTCGCGGCCGACCTCGTCGTCAACTGCGCTGGCCTGCACACCGACCGGGTGGCCCGCCTCCTCGGTCACCGCCCGTCGGTGCGCATCGTCCCGTTCCGCGGCGAGTACCTCTCGCTCACCGAGGGCGCCGCGCCGCTCGTCCGCGGACTCGTCTACCCGGTCCCCGACCCGGCGCTCCCCTTCCTCGGCGTCCACCTGACCCGGGGGGTCGACGGCCACGTCCACGCCGGGCCGAACGCCGTCCTCGCCCTCGCCCGTGAGGGGTACGGCTGGGCCGAGGTCGCGCCGCGCGACGTCGTGGCCACGGTGGGCTACCCCGGGTTCTGGCGCCTGGCGCGCCGGCACGCGCGCAGCGGGGCCGAGGAGGTCCGACGCTCCCTGTCCCGCCGGCGCTTCGTGGAGGACGTCCGCCGCCTCGTCCCGGACCTCGGGCCCGGGGACCTCGTCGCGGCCCCGGCGGGCGTGCGCGCGCAGGCGGTGCGCCCGGACGGGACCCTCGTCGACGACTTCCTCGTCGAGCGGTCGGGCCGGGGGGTGCACGTCCTCAACGCGCCGTCCCCGGCCGCCACGGCCTCCCTGGAGATCGCGCGCCACGTCGTGGGCCTGCTCGACGAGGACGACCGCGGCGCGCACCGGGGGAGGGCAACGGGATGAGACCACTGCGGTACTCGATCAACGTCACCCTCGACGGCTGCTGCCACCACGAGGCAGGGCTCCCTCCCGACGAGGAGTCGATGCGCTACTGGACCGCCGAGATGGAGCGCGCCGATGCCCTGCTGTTCGGCCGGGTGACCTACCAGATGATGGAGTCGGCCTGGCGACGGCCGCCCAGCGGCACCTGGCCGGACTGGATGGACGAGTGGGAGGTCCCGTTCGCCGAGGCCATCGACGCGACGAGGAAGTACGTCGTGTCGAGCACGCTCGGCGAGGTCGACTGGAACGCCGAGCTGGTGCGCGGCGACGTGGGGCAGGCGGTCCGGCGGCTCAAGGAGGAGCCGGGTGAGGGCCTGTTCGTGGGTGGGGTGACGCTCCCCCTGGCGCTGGCGGACCTGGGACTGGTCGACGAGTTCGTGTTCGTCGTGCAGCCGGTCGTGGCCGGGCACGGACCGACGTTGCTCGCCGGCCTGCGCGAGCGCATCCGGCTCGACCTCGTGGACCGGCAGGAGTTCCGGTCGGGGGCGGTCGCCCTGCGGTACCGGCCCGCGGAAGCACCCGCCTGACGGGGTCACAGGGGATACGAGCGCTGCCCGTCAGAGGGCGAGCCGCTCCTTGACCACGCCGGCGAGGCGGTCGGCGGTCGCGCGGGCCTCGTCGTGCGTGCCGGCCTCGACCATGACGCGCACGACGGGTTCGGTGCCGGACTTGCGCAGCAGCACCCGGCCCGACCCGGCGAGCACCGACTCGGCCTCGCGGACGGCCTCCTGCAGGCCCTCGTCGGACTCGACGCGGCTCTTGTCGACGCCCTTGACGTTGACGAGCACCTGCGGCAGGCGGGTCATGACGGCGGCCAGCTCGGAGAGCGGCTTCTGGGTCGCGGCGACCCGGGCGACGAGCATGAGCCCGGTGAGGACGCCGTCGCCGGTGGTGCCGTGGTCGAGCATGATGACGTGGCCCGACTGCTCGCCACCGAGCGAGTAGCCGCCCGCGCGCATCTCCTCGAGGACGTAGCGGTCACCGACACCGGTCTGCCGCACCGTGATCCCCTCGCGCTCCATCGCCTGGAGGAGCCCGAGGTTGCTCATGACGGTGGCGACGAGGGTGTCGTGCGCGAGCCGGCCCCGCTCCTTCATGGCGAGGGCGAGGATCCCCATGATCTGGTCGCCGTCGACCTCGTTGCCGTGGGCGTCGACGGCGAGGCAGCGGTCGGCATCGCCGTCGTGGGCGATCCCCAGCTCGGCGCCGTGGGCGACGACGGCCGCCTTGAGCGGGCCGAGGTGGGTCGAGCCGAAGCCGTCGTTGATGTTGAGCCCGTCGGGGGAGGTGCCGATCTCGACGACCTCGGCCCCGGCGAGGCGGAAGACCTCGGGCGAGACCTGGCTGGCGGCGCCGTGCGCCGCGTCGATGACGACCTTCGTGCCGTCGAGGGTGTTCGGGAGGACGCGCAGCAGGTGGGCGATGTAGCGGGTGTGGCCCTCCTGCATCGTCACGACCCGGCCGACGTCGGCCCCGAGGGGGCGGGTCCAGCGCTCGCCGATGGCGGCCTCGATGGCGTCCTCGACCTCGTCGGCCAGCTTGTGCCCGCCCCGGGCGAAGAACTTGATGCCGTTGTCGGGCATCGCGTTGTGCGACGCCGAGAGCATGACGCCGAAGTCGGCGCCGGTGTCGGCGGTGAGGTAGGCGACCGCCGGGGTGGGCAGCACCCCGGCGTTGTAGACGTCGACCCCGGCGCTGGCGAGACCGGCGATGACCGCGGCGGCGAGGAACTCGCCCGAGGCGCGCGGGTCGCGGCCGACGACGGCCTTCGGCCGGTGGCCCGGGTCCGCACCGGCCTGGCCCAGCACGCGGGCGGCGGCGACGGAGACGGACAGGGCCAGCTCGGCGGTGATGAGCGGGCCGTTCGCGAGGCCGCGGACACCGTCGGTGCCGAACAGTCGAGACATGGAGAGCCTTTCCCGTGGGTGCAACTGACGAACCTACTCCGGACAGGCCGAAGGCGGCACCACCGAGGATGGTGCCGCCTTCGGCTCCGGACCGCGACGCCGGGAACCGGTGCCGCGACGCGGGATCAGCGCTTGCTGTACTGCGGAGCCTTGCGGGCCTTCTTGAGACCGGCCTTCTTGCGCTCCGGGACGCGCGCGTCGCGGGAGAGGAAGCCGGCCTTCTTCAGCGCCGGACGGTTGAGCTCGGGGTCGACGCCGTTGAGCGAGCGGGCGACGCCGAGGCGGACCGCGCCGGCCTGGCCGGAGGGGCCACCGCCGTGGACGCGGACGAGGACGTCGTAGGCGCCGTCGAGCTCGAGGACCTTGAGCGGCTCGTTGACGATCTGCTGGTGCACCTTGTTCGGGAAGTAGCCCTCGAGGGTGCGGCCGTTGATCTTCCACTCGCCGGTGCCCGGCACGATGCGGACGCGGGCGACGGCCTGCTTGCGGCGGCCGGTCGCCGCACCCGGCGCGGAGGCGGTGGGGCGGGGAGCCGCCTCGCCGGCCACGGCGGCGTCGGACTCGGAGGTGTACTCGGTGACGAGGACGTCGTCGGCGTCGGTGCCGGCCGTCTCGTCGATCTGGGTGTTCTCGGACATCACTGGGCCACCTGGGTGATCTCGAAGGGCTTGGGCTGCTGGGCAGCGTGGGGGTGCTCGGCGCCGGCGTAGACCTTGAGCTTGCTCAGCTGCGCGCGACCGAGGGTGTTCTTGGGGAGCATGCCGCGCACGGCCTTCTCGACGGCCTTCTCGGGGCTCTTGGCGAGGAGCTCGGTGTACGACTGCGACTTCAGCCCGCCCGGGAAGCCCGAGTGGCGGTAGGCGCGCTTCTTCTCGAGCTTGGCGCCGGTGAGGGCGACCTTCTCGGCGTTGATGATGATGACGAAGTCGCCCGTGTCGACGTGCGGGGCGAAGGTCGGCTTGTGCTTGCCACGGAGGAGCACGGCGGTCTGGCTCGCGAGGCGGCCGAGCACGACGTCGGTCGCGTCGATGACGTGCCACGCGCGCGTGACGTCGCCCGGCTTCGGGGTGAAGGTACGCATCAGGTGTCCTGGTCGCTGGAGTGGATGTCGATCGTGTGCCGCGGGCTCCCGGCAGGGACGTGCCCCTGTCGGAGGCGCCCGGCACAACAGTCATCAAGTCTACGGTCGCCGGGGTCGGGACCCAAATCGCCTGACGGACCCCCGCGGACCACCTCTGACCTGCGACGACACCGGTCCACACTTCTTGTGCACACTTGTTGTGCAAATGAACTGTGCAAAGGTATTGTGCACGCATGCCCACCCCTCCCCGCCGCCACGAGGCCGACCCCGACCGCGAGTACACCGGCATCCGGCTCGACGCCGCGGCCCTGAAGGTCCTCGCGCACCCCCTGCGCTCCCGCCTGCTCAGCACCCTGCGACGGGGCGGACCGGCCACGGCCACCGACCTCGCCACCACGCTCGGCACCAACTCGGGGGCCACGAGCTACCACTTGCGCCGCCTCGAGGCGATCGGCCTCGTCGCGGACACCGGCGAGGGTGAGGGCAAGCGACGGCTGTGGCGGGCCTCCACCGAGTCGCACTCCTACTGGGCCTCCGACGTCGCCGGCGACGAGGACGCCGAGACGGCCCTGAACTGGCTCTCGCGCGACTACATCCGCCACCTCACCGAGCAGTACGAGAAGTGGCTCGACGTCGAGGAGGGCTGGCCCGTCGCGTGGCGCGACGCCGTCGGCCTGAGCGACTCCTACGTCATCGCGACGCCCGAGCAGGTCGACGAGCTGCGCCGCGAGCTCAGCGAGGTCGTCAGCAGGTACCGCCGCGTCGGCCAGGGCAACCCGGAGGCGCGGCGGGTGGCCACCTACAGCGTCCTGTACCCGCTCGACCTCGACCGCGCCCCCACCGGGGGCGAGCGCCGGTGACCGCCCCGCTCACCGCCCGGGAGGCCGAGCGCCGCCTCTACCTGCTCACGGTGACGCGCTGGTTCCCGGTCGGGCTCGTCGTCGGCATCCTCATCCTCGTCCAGACCGGGCGCGGCCTCTCGATCACCCAGGCCGCGACGCTGGGGTCGATCACCGGGCTGACGATCTTCCTGCTCGAGCTGCCGACGAGCGGGTTCGCCGACGCCGTGGGCCGCCGCCCCGTCTACGTCGCGGCAGGTGTGCTCAACGTCGTCGCCGGCTTCGGGCTCGCGGTCGCGCAGACCTTCCTCGCGTTCGCGGTCGTCGCCGTGCTCACGGGCGCCTTCCGGGCGCTCGACTCCGGCCCGCTCGAGGCGTGGTTCGTCGACACCGTCCACGCCGAGCGGCCGGGCGCCGACGTCGACCAGCAGCTGGCGCGCACCGGGAGCCTCCTCGGTGGGTCCATCGCCGTCGGGGCCCTGCTGTCCGGCGCCCTCGTCTGGGGGGACCCCGCCGCCCGCCTTGGCCACCCGGGGCACGCCCTCGACACCGCGGTGTGGGTCTTCGCCGTGCTCAACGTCGTCCACCTGGTCGCCTCGGCCGTCCTCGTGCGCGAGCCGCGAGCCGCCGCCGGGTCACGCCGCGAGCGGTTCGCCGTCGCCCTTCACGAGGCCCGGCGGACCCCGGCGGTCGTCGGGAGTGGCGTGCGCCTGCTCCGCGTCAAGCGGGTACTCCTCGCCCTCGTCGCGGTCGAGCTGTTCTGGTCGGTCGGGATGGTCGTCTTCGAGGCACTCATGCCGCTGCGCCTCGAGGAGCTGCTCGGCTCGGCGAAGGAGGCGGGTGTCGTCCTCGGCCCGGTCGCCGCCGCCGGGTGGGGGATCTTCGCCGCCGGGTCGTGGCTGGCCGGCCTGGCGTCGGCGCGCGTCGGGGTCGCGGGGGCCGCGATGCTCGCTCGCGCCCTCAACGCCCTCGGCGCGGTCGTCATGGGCTTGGCGGCGGGACCCGTCGCCCTCGTCGTCGCGTACCTGTTCACCTACTCGATGCACGGGATGAACGGCGCCCCGCACTCGGCGCTGTTGCACCGCGAGGCCGAGGCGGGCAACCGCGCGACGGTGCTGTCGATGAACTCGATGGTCGCCTTCCTCGCCTTCGCGGTGGCGGCGCCCCTCGTCGGCGCCCTCGCCGACACCGCCGGGCTGCAGACCGCGATGGTCGTCGGTGGCGCGTGGTCGCTCCTCGGGGTGCTGCTGTACCTCCCGGCGCGCCGCCACGAGCGGGCCCGGGCCGCCGAGCCCGCCCCCGTCTGACGGGTGGCAGGCTGGGCGAGGTGAAGCACTTCCTCCTCGGCGTCGCCACGACGCTCGCCGTCCTCGCGCTCGCCGTCGTCGTCGCCCTGTTCTCGCTCGGGTCGGGCGGCGATGGTGTGGCCTCCCCCTCCCCCAGCGGGTCGGCGACGGGCGCGGCCCGCCCGCCGGCCGACCTCGCCGCGGACGAGACGTGGCTCGGCAGCGTCGACCTGCGCAGCGCCGACGTCGTCTCGGCCGATGGTGACCTGGCCGACGTCGTGGCGAAGGGCAGTGGGGTCCGGTTCTCCCCCAAGGGCCTTCGGGCCCAGCGGCTCGATGTCGACGCGACCGTCCCGTTCGCCACCGTCGCCGAGCAGGTCGGTCCGGACACCCGCGTCTACGCGGCGTCCGGCGGGCTCGCCGGCATCGAGCGCACGGTGACCCTGCTCGGCCGCGACGTCACGGTGCGGGCGACGGGGACGGTGCGCGCCGACGCCGGGCAGCTGCTCATCGAGCCCGAGACCGTCGACCTCGGTGGGCCGTCCTTCCTCGACGCGGCGGCGAGCGCGCTGGCCCGCACCCTCGTGACGGTCCGCCAGCCCGTGGCCGGCGTCCCGGACGGCATGGCCCTCACGGCCGTGCGCGTCACGGACGCGGGCTTCGCCGCCCGCCTCACCGGCTCGGACGTGACGTTCGGCCGGTGAGGCGCGGCGGCGCGGTCGCGCGCCCGCGGGTCAGAAGTCGCCCACCACCTCGACCCCGGTCGCCTGGACGACCCGGCCGAGCTCGTCGTACGCGACGACCGCGACCTGTCCGGCGTCGGCGATGGTGCCGGCGTCCCGGGCGTCCTTGCGGCTGAGCCGAAGGACCTCGTCGTCGGCCAGGTCGGGGTACTGCGCGGCGAGCGCCGCCGAGAGCCCGGCCGGGTCGAGGGTCAACGGGATGGAGGACCCGCCGACCGTCTCGCTGTCGAGGACGAGGGAGCCTGCCGCACCCCAGTGCAGCCGGTAGGTCCAGCTTCCCCGGGTGTCCGGGAGGTTCCAGGAGATGACGTCCTTCGTGAGCCACGAGGCGCGTGAGGTCGACAGGTCGGGCCCGAAGTCCGGGGCGAAGGTGTCGACGGACAGCTGCCCGGTCGAGCGCTGGTAGGAGATGGTCGTCGCCAGGCCCTCCTCGACCGTGAACGACACCGGCCCGCTCGACCCGACCGACACCGACCACGTCCCCGCGGGGATGTCGATCGTCGTGAACGCGTAGGTGCCGTCACGGTCGGGGTCCTGCAGCCAGGACCGCATGCACTCCGCGTCGCCGTCGGCCGCACAGCCCATCTCGGACTGGAAGTCACCCGTGGCCACGAGGATCGGGTCGAGCTCGGTGTTGGTCACCCACTTGGTCCGGTAGTCGAAGTAGAAGCTCACCGGGCCGCCGTCGGTCGAGTAGAAGATGTCCGACCCGTTGCGGTTGCCGCCCGCGCCGTAGTTCTCGTCCCACGAGCGGTTGATGGCGGCCTTGAAGGCGTACTGGCCCGCTGACGGGCTGAACGTGCCCTTCCACACCTGGTCGTCGTCGAGGGCCAGCTGGATGTTCGGGCACGGCGGGTCCCAGTCGGCCGCGCACCCGATCTCGCTGCCGTGGCTGCCGGGCACCGAGACCGCGTCGGGCTGCGTGATCGGCCCGAGCTCGATGCCCGGGTCGGCCGGCGGCTGCGGCTGGCCGACGACCGCGCTCGTCGACGTGACGCCGAGGTCGCCGTCGTGGTCGCGCGCGACGGCCCGGTACTCGACGGGCGTGCCCTGCGGCAGCCCCCGGACGTCGTGGAAGACGCGGTAGGGGGCGTTGTCGTCGGTGCCGATGGGCGTCCAGCCGGTCGTGCCGGCGCGGCGCCAGGCGAAGGTCACCTGGGTGAAGTCGCCGCCTGGGACGGCGACCCCGACCTCGGCCCGGCCGGTGACGATCCCGGTGTCCCCCGGGGCCGTGAAGACCGGCTCGGGGGACACCGCGTCGGCCCGCAGCTTGGCGTTGGCCTGGTACACGACCGCACCGAGGGCCGGGACGGTCAGCGTGAGGCGGCCCTCGTCATCGGTCTTGACGTTCTTCGCCGCCGAGGACGGCCAGACCGCCTTGAGGGTGCTGCGAGCCGGCTGGTAGGTCGCGAAGGTCGCCGTCTTGGCCGTGTCGGCGTTGTTGACGGCCACGACGTACTCGACCTGCTCGTCGGCGTCCATCCGGCTGAAGGCGAAGATGCCGGCGTCGCCGGACGCGTACCGGTGCACCTGCGCCCCGTCGGCGAGTGCCGGGTGCTGCTCGCGCAGCGTGGCGAGCCCGGCGATGTGCCGGTACAGCGGGTGCGTGGTGTCGAAGTTCTCGTCGGCCGTCGTCGCGTCGGTGCCGATGAGGTCGTAGGTGTCGTTGTGCAGCGCCACCTGGCTCCCGAACATGTCCTCGCGCGCGCGCTGGTCGCCGATGCCGCCGGGCACGTCCGGCGGGGCCGACATGCCCTGCTCGTCGCCGTAGTAGACGACCGGCTGGCCGCGGGTCAGGTACATGAGCGAGTGCGCGAGCCGGTCGCGCGCGAGGAGCTGGGCGTCGGACCAGCTCGTGCCCTGCCGCAGGAAGCTGCCGACGCGGCCCATGTCGTGGTTCCCGAGGAACGTGGGCAGCTGGTAGGCGTTGGAGTCGGTGTCGGTGAAGTAGTCGTCGAGGGCGTAGAAGTCGCGCAGCTCGCTCGTCGGCTTGCCCTTGGCGAAGTTGACCCCGCTGCCCTGGAAGCCGAAGTCGACCGTGGCCTGGAGGCGGCCCTCGGTCGTGTACTGCGACATGAAGCGCGGGTCGGCGTCGTAGACCTCACCGAACATGAAGAAGTCGTCGTTGCCGATGGAGGCCGCGTAACCCTCCAGGGCCGGGCCGAACTGCTTCCAGAAGTCCATGTTGACGTGCTTGACGGTGTCGATCCGGAAGCCGTCGACCCCGGCGTCCTCGACCCACGTCTCGTAGATGTCGATCATCCCCTGCACGACCTGCGGGCGCTCGGTCCACAGGTCGTCCAGGGCCGAGCGGTTGCCGGAGGGGAAGTCGCCGTACTCGCTGTTCTCGCCGGAGAAGGTCGACGTGCCGCGGTTGTGGTACATCGTCGGGTCGTTGAGCCAGTCCGGGGTCTTGGCCTCGGCGTCGGCCGGCGTGCGGAACGTCGGCACGTAGGGGAAGGAGGTCTCGGCGTCGACCGCCGGGAACGGGTCGCCGATCATCGTGAAGTCGCGGTCGTCGAAGGCGTTGCCCGCGGCGTCCTCGTACGGAGCCTCGGCCTTGGTCCGGTAGGGCACGACGCCGTCGGCGTTGTAGGCGCTGTCCTCGTAGTCGAGGACGTCGGCGGTGTGGTTGGTGATGATGTCGAAGAAGACCTTCATGCCGCGCTCGTGGGCGAGGTCGATGAGCGTCTTCAGCTCCTCGTTGGTGCCCAGGTGGGGGTCGATCTGGGTGAAGTCGGTGACCCAGTAGCCGTGGTAGCCGGCCGACTCGGTGCCGGGCTCGCCCTGGACCGGCTTGTTCTTGAACGACGGCGTCATCCAGATCGCGGTGGTCCCCAGGCCCTGGATGTAGTCGAGGCGCTCGATGATCCCCTGCAGGTCACCGCCGTGGTAGAAGCCCTGGCTCGTCGGGTCGAACCCGTGCTGGAGGCGGGTCCCCGCGATGCCCGCGGTGTCGTTGGCGCTGCTGCCGTTCTCGAACCGGTCGGCCATGACGAAGTAGAAGTTCTCGCGGGTCAGGTCCTCGCGCAGGCTGTCGCCGGCGAGGGCGCGGTCGGCCGCGGTGAGGCCGCCCGCCGGCTGCGCGGGACCGACCGAGACGCGGTGCGTCTCGTGGTCGTAGGTGAAGCGCAGCGCGGTGTCCTGCTCGAGGGCGAGCGGGATGTTGCCGTCGGCCAGCTTGAAGGTCGCGTCGCCGTAGTTCTCGTCCCACGAGCCGTTGAGGCGCACCTTGTAGAGGTAGTCGCCGGCCGGCACGGTGAACGTCCCCGCGAACAGGGTCGGGTCACCGGCGACGGGCGCGAGGTCGGTCTTCGTGCAGTCGCCGTCCCAGTCCGAGGAGCACCCGAGCTCGCTCATGAGCGAGCCCATGAGGGTGACCCGTTGCGGTGTCGGCGAGTGGTCCGCGACGGCGGGCGAGGCGGCGCCGAGGGCGGGTACGGCGGCGAGCACGGCCCCCGCGACGACGGCTGACAGACGGCGTGGACCGGGCATCGTTGCTCCTCGTGTTCAGCGCACGCGACCACCTCGGCGCGCACCTGTGTCGAGGCTGGACGTTATCTGCGAAAACGCTTTACATCGAGTCCTGGTCGCGGGAACTTTCGACAGGAGCCGGTGCCGCCACCTGCTCGATGACGTCGGCGGCGTCGGCTGCTGCCCTCGTGGCCCGCACCTGCGCGCCCAGCCGCGCGGCGGCCCCCCGGTGGGGCCCGTCGGCGAGGAGTGCCGCGACGGCCTCGCGGATCCGTGCCGGCGGAGCCGACCGCGGCAGGACCCGTCCGGCCCCGGCGTCCTCGAGGGCGTGCCCGACGAGCGGCTGGTCGGTCTTGGCGTCCATCGGGAGGACGAGGACCGGCAGGTCGTGCGCGAGGGCCTGGAGGGTGGTGCCGTGGCCGCCGTGCCCGACGAGGACCGTGGCACGCGCCATGAGGTCGGCGTGGTCGGCCCACCGGTGGACGACGGTGCCCGGGGGCACGCGCAGGTCCGTGGGGTCGATGTGCGGCCCGGTCGTGACGACGACCTGGACGCCGAGCCCGTCCGTCGCGTCGAGCACCCGCTGGAGGACGCCGGTCATCCTCGCGAACCCGAACGTCGAGAGCGCGACGAGCACCGACGGCGCCGCCCCCTCCGCACGGGGCCGCCACGTGACGACCGGCCCGACCTGGTGCAGGTTCGGCGAGGGCTCCACCGGGTCGAGGGCCGGGAGCGAGGTGACGATGCGGGCCGCGGCGGCATCGAGGGCCCGGACGGGTCGCAGTCCCGTGGCCCGCAGCAGCAGGCCGAGCGGACCGCGCAGTGCGCCGCGGTAGTACGTGTCGTGGAAGTGCTCGAGGACGCAGTAGGGGACGCCCGAACGGCGCGCCGCGTCGAGGGCGCCGAGGGTGAGGGCGTCGACGACGACGACGTCGGCCGGGCGGTGGTCGAGCTCGGCGAGCAGGTCGAGGGCCGCCCCGCGGTCGGCGAACGTCGCGAGCATCTCGACCGTCGAGGGCGCCGTCGCGGGGCTCAGCTCGCGGCTCCTCGGAGCGGCGACGACCTCGAACCCCGCGTCCTCGATGGCGGGCGCCTGGGAGCGGTGGCCGAGGAACCGGACGGCGTGCCCGCGCGCGAGCAGCTCACGGCCGATGGCGAACGCCGGCGGCACGTTGCCCCCGCCGTCCCAGGTGGTGAAGACGACCTCGGCCACGACGGCCTCCTCAGGTCTGCGGGCCGGACAGGCCGGCGTGGAGGGCGAGGACGGCCCGCACGAGCGACTCGATGCGGGCCCTGGTCCGTCCGACGGTGAGGCCACCGTCCCGGCGCAGGAGCTTCCACGTGTAGACGTCGGTCGCGACGACGAGGAGGTCGACGGCCTCCGCCCGCTCGGCCCGCGCCGTCGGCAGCAGCGGCCCGAAGGACGCCTCGACCCAGTTCCGGTGCATCGCCCGACCGCGGTCGGTGACGGTCCGGACGAAGGGCTCCGACCCCTCCTGGGCGAGGAGCAGCAGGACGCCGTCGCCCCGGCGCTCGTAGTGCGCGACGACCGAGGCGACCGCCGCCGTGACGTCTCCCGCCTCGACGCGGCGCTCGTCCTCGACCGTGGCCGCCCCGTGGGCGAGGGCCGCCTCGACGAGGCCCTCGCGCGACCCGAAGTGCCGCAGGACGGTCTGGACGCTGACCGCGGCCCGCTCGGCCACGTCGGCCAGGGAGATGTCCGCGGTGAGCCGCTCCTCGTGCAGCGCGAGGGTGGCGTCGAGGACCCGGGTGCGGGTCTCCTCGACGGCGCGGGCGCGGGTCGTCATCCGGTAGGGACGCGACGGCGATTTCATGACAACGGATGGTGACACCAAATCACTTTGGCGTCAATGCCCATTGACATGGATCAGCGGGCGCGGGCCACCCGTCCCTCGTCCCAGACCGGCTCGTCGGACGCCACGACCCTCCCGTCGGCGCGGAACACGAGGAACCGGTCGAGGCCGCGCGCGAACCAGCGGTCGTGCGTCACGGCGAGGACCGTGCCCTCGAAGGCCGCGAGCGCGTCCTCGAGCGCCTCGGCCGAGTGCAGGTCGAGGTTGTCGGTCGGCTCGTCGAGGAGGAGCAGCGTCGCCCCCGACAGCTCGAGGAGGAGGATCTGCAGCCGCGCCTGCTGCCCGCCGGAGAGCGAGTCGAAGGTCTGCTCCGCCGCCCTGGCCAGGCCGTACCGGTCCAGCGCGCGGGCCGCCACGTCGCGCGGCATCCCGGCGCGATGGTCGTCGCCGCGGTGGAGGATCTCCAGCAGCGAGCGCCCGTGCAGCGCCGCGTGGTCGTGGGTCTGCGCGAACCACCCGGGCCGCACGCGCGACCCGAGGACGACCCGCCCCGCGTGCTCGACCGGCGCCGGGCGGACGTCGCCCACCGGCTCGTGCTCGGTGTCGGGGTCGGACCCCCCGGCCGCGAGCAGGCGGAGGAAGTGCGACTTGCCCGAGCCGTTGCTCCCGAGGATCCCGACCCTCTCGCCGAACCAGATCTCGGCGTCGAAGGGCGCCATGAGCTGCCCGCCGTCGACCCGCAGCTCCAGGCCGGTCGCGACGACGGCGCGCTTGGCCGTGCGCCCCCCGGTGAGCCGCATCGACACCTTCTGGCGCAGCGGCACGGCCTCCGGCGGCCCGGCCTCCTCGAAGCGCCGGAGACGGGTCTCCGCCGCGCGCAGCCGCGAGGCCATGTCCGAGTTGTACGCCGCCTTCTGGCGGTACATCACCACGAGCTCGCGCAGCTTGACGCGCTCCTCGTCCCAGCGCTTCCTCAGCTCCTCGAGCCTGGCGTTGCGGTCGGCGCGGGCGTCCTCGTAGGTCGAGAAGCGACCGGGGTGCACCCAGACGGTGTTGCCGCCGCGGCTCGGCTCGAGCGTCGCGATGCGGGTGGCGACCCGGTCGAGCAGCTCGCGGTCGTGGCTGACGAACAGCACCGTCTTCGGCGACTCGACGAGCCGCCCCTCCAGCCAGCGCTTGCCGGGGACGTCCAGGTAGTTGTCGGGCTCGTCGAGGAGGAGGACCTCGTCGGGGCCGCGCAGCAGCGCCTCGAGGACGACGCGCTTCTGCTCGCCGCCCGACAGCGTCGACACCTTGCGCCACTGGGCCCGCTCGAACGGGGTGCCGAGGGCAGCGACGGTGCAGACGTCCCAGAAGGTCTCCCAGTCGTACCCGCCCACCTCACCCCAGTCGGCGAGCGCCTGGGCGTAGTCGAGCTGGTCCTGCTCGGACTCGCGCTCCATCATCGCCAGCTCGGTGCGCTCGACCTCGGCGGCGGCGCGGCGCACCGCCTCGGGGGCGACCGAGACGAGGAGGTCGCGGACCGTGGTGTCGTCGCGGACCTTCCCGATGAACTGGCGCATCACGCCGAGGCCCCCGCTGCGCGTGACGGCCCCGTCGGAGGCCGCGAGGTCGCCGGCGAGGATGCGCAGCAGGGTCGTCTTGCCCGTGCCGTTGGGACCGACGAGGGCGACCTTGGCGCCCTCGCCGACGCGGAAGGTCACCTCGCGCAGGAGTCGGCGGCCGTCGGGCAGCGTGAAGCCGACGGCGTTGACGTCGAGGTGGCCCACGGCGCACGAGTGTGGCGCACCCGCCCCGGCGTCGTCATCCGGGTTTCGCGCGGTCAGCCACCGCGCGCGTCGAGCTCGGCCACGAGGCGGGCCGGCGCCGTGAGCCGGTACGAGCTCTCGACGAGCTCGGCGACCTCGGTCCAGTCGGGTTCGCCGCGCAGGTCGAGGGCGAGCCAGCCGTAGGCGCCCTCGTAACCCGGGACGACGAAGCGACCGTCCGCGAGGAGGGCCGGCCGCTCGGCCTCGTCGGGCAGGACGAGGACCGCCTGCCCGAGCGCGTCCGACGCGTGGTCACCCTTGACGACCCCGCCGAAGATCGCGAACACCCGCTTCGTGAAGAAGTTCGGCCGGCCGTGGCTGACCTTCTCCGAGGCGCCGGGCAGGGCGAGCGCGATGTCCCGGACCCGGGCCAGGAGCGGGTCGTCGTCGCGGTACCTCGGCGGGTGCGCCATCACTCCTCCCCCGGCAGGGACCGCGTGGCCCGGGCCTGCTCGGCGCGGGCGGCGAGGTCGGCGTCGTCCGGGTACACGACCTCCTCGAGCGAGAGGCCGTGCGCCGGCATGACCTTGACGCGGGGGTCGCGCTCGCGCCCGGAGAGCACGCGCGCCGGCAGGTCGACGTCGAAGCGCCCCTCGCCGACGGGCACCACCGCACCCACGAGCGCGCGGACCATGCTGTGGCAGAACGCGTCCGCCTCGACGTTCGCCTCGATCGTGCCGTCGTCCGCCCTCGACCACGTGTACCGGAGGAGGGTGCGCACGGTCGTCGCGCCCTCGCGCCGGCGACAGAAGGCGGCGAAGTCGTGGAGGCCGACGAGGCGGCCCGCCGCCTCGTCCATCGCCGCGACGTCGAGCGGCCCGCGGACGACGACGGTGTCGTGGCGCCGGAGCGGGTCGGCGAGCGCGGGGTCGTCGCACACCCGGTACAGGTAGCGGCGGCGCAGCGCGGAGAACCGCGCGTCGAAGCCGTCGGCGGCCCGCGCCACCCGGCGCACCCCGATGTCGGCGGGGAGGATGCCGCGCAGCCTGCTCTCGGCCGCCTCCTCCGGCGCGCGCCCCGAGCGGCCGCGCAGACGGTCCCACTCGTCCTCCTCGACGTCGAGGTGGGCCACCTGGCCGCGCGCGTGGACCCCTGCGTCCGTGCGGCCGGCGACGGTGAGCCGCACCGGGTCCGCGCGGCGCAGCATCGTCGTCAACGCCTCGGTGAGAGCCCCCTCGACGGTACGGCGGCCGGGCTGGGCGGCCCATCCGGAGAAGTGCGTCCCGTCGTAGGCCAGGTCGACCCGGATCCGCAGCGTCACCGCGTCAGCGTAGCCCCGACCCGGACAGCGCCGAGTCGTGTGCCGAGGTGGTCGCCCTGGCAACCGCCTCGGCACACGACTCGCGATGATGACACGCAGAACGGCCCCCCTCCCGCATCGGGAGGGGGGCCGTTCGCGTCAGCCGGGAGATGCGAGGCTCAGGCCTCGTCGTCCTCGACCTGCTGCTTGGCGGCGCCACCGGCCGGCTCGAAGCCCGCGGCCTCGGCGGCCTCGGCGTCCTTGAACCAGAACTCGGCGACCGTCTGGTCGAACCACTGCGAGCCCTCGACGTGGTACTTGCCGGAGTCGGCGTTGCCCTTGACGGTGTAGCCGTCGGGGGCCGAGCCGTCCTCGTTCGCGGCGACCGCGCCCTCAGGGAGCTCCACCGCGGCCGGGGCCTCGGTGGTCTCCTCGACGACGGCCTCGTCGGCAGCGGAGTCCTCCCCGGCGGAGCCGGGGGCCGGTGCAGCCTTGGTCTCGGCGGCGGCCTCCTCGGCCTCGGCCTGCTTGGCCTTGCGCTTGGCGGAGTCGTCCTTCGCCGCACGCTTGGTGGCGGCCTCGGCCTCCTTGACGGTGGCCTTCTTGGCGACGGGCTCGCGGACGAGCTCGATGACCGCCATGGGGGCGTTGTCGCCCTTGCGGGCACCGACCTTGGTGATGCGGGTGTAGCCGCCGTTGCGCTCGGCCATGTCGGGCGCGATCTCGACGAAGAGGCGGTGGACGACGCCCTTGTCGCGCACGACGGTCATCACCCGGCGACGGGCGTGGAGGTCACCGCGCTTGGCGAAGGTGATGAGCCGCTCCGCGAGGGGGCGCAGGCGCTTGGCCTTGGCCTCGGTCGTCGTGATCGAGTCGTGCTCGAACAGCGAGGTCGCGAGGTTGGCGAGGATGAGCCGCTCGTGAGCGGGACCGCCTCCGAGACGGGGACCCTTGGTGGGGGTGGGCATGGGGTTTCTCCTTGGTTACGTGCGGGAGGCGAAGGTCAGAGCTGCTCGTCCTCGGCGTACGCCCCGTCGTCCTCGCCCTCGCCGAAGGTGAAGTCGTCGTAGCGGTCCGCGATGAGGCTCGGGTCGAAGCCGGGAGGGCTGTCCTTGAGCGCCAGTCCCATGCCGGCGAGCTTGGCCTTGACCTCGTCGATCGACTTCGCACCGAAGTTGCGGATGTCGAGCAGGTCGGCCTCGCTGCGCCCGACGAGCTCACCCACGGTGTGGATGCCCTCGCGCTTGAGGCAGTTGTAGGACCGGACGGTGAGGTCGAGGTCCTCGATCGGCAGGGCGAGGTCGGCGGCGAGCGCGGCGTCGGTCGGCGACGGGCCCATGTCGATGCCCTCGGCCTCGACGTTGAGCTCACGGGCCAGGCCGAACAGCTCGACGAGGGTCTTGCCGGCGGACGCGAGGGCGTCGCGCGGGGCCATCGAGTTCTTCGTCTCGACGTCGACGACGAGGCGGTCGAAGTCGGTGCGCTGCTCGACTCGGGTCGCCTCGACCTTGTAGGTGACGGCGAGGACCGGGGAGTAGATCGAGTCGACCGGGATGCGGCCGATCTCCTGGTCACCGGACTTGTTCTGCTGCGCCGAGACGTACCCGCGGCCACGCTCGACGGTCAGCTCCATCTCGACGGTGCCCTTGTCGTTGAGCGTCGCGATGTGCAGGTCGCTGTTGTGGATCTCGACCCCGGCCGGCGGGGCGATGTCGGCGGCGGTGACCGCGCCGGCGCCCTGCTTGCGCAGGTACATCACGACGGGCTCGTCGTGCTCCGAGGAGACGACCAGGCCCTTGATGTTGAGGATGATCTCGGTGACGTCCTCCTTGACCCCGGGGATCGTGGAGAACTCGTGGAGCACGCCGTCGATGCGGATGCTCGTGACCGCGGCACCGGGGATGCTCGAGAGCAGGGTGCGGCGCATCGAGTTGCCGAGCGTGTAGCCGAAGCCGGGCTCGAGGGGCTCGATGACGAAACGGCTCCGGGACTCGGAGACGACGTCCTCACTGAGGACGGGACGCTGTGCGATGAGCACGGTGGTTCTTCCTTCCCACGGGCGACCGCCATATGACGCCTCGTGAAACGCGGGAGTCTCCTCCCGCCGGCGGCCTCACATCGGTCCGTGGGGCCACCCACGAGTCGGGAGGTCGCGCACCAGCGGCGCGCGACCTCCCTCCTCGGTCAGTTCTTCGAGTAGAACTCGACGATGAGCTGCTCGGTCAGCACGGTGTCGATCTGCGCGCGCACCGGGAGCTGGTGGACGAGGATCTGCAGGGTGCCGGGGACGACCTGGAGCCAGGCCGGGATCGGGCGCTCACCGAAGGTCTCGCGGGCGAGCTGGATCGGGAAGCTCTCGACCGACTGCTTGCGGACCGTGATGATGTCGTACTGCTCGACGCGGTAGCTCGGGACGTCGACGCGCACGCCGTTGACCTCGAAGTGACCGTGCGTGACGAGCTGGCGCGCCTGGCGCCGCGTGCGGGCGAGGCCCGCGCGGTAGATGACGTTGTCGAGACGGGACTCGAGGATCGTCAGGATGTTCTCGCCGGTCTTGCCGGGGCGGTTGGCCGCCTCCTTGTAGTACCGACGGAACTGCTTCTCCATGACGCCGTAGGTGAAGCGGGCCTTCTGCTTCTCCTGCAGCTGGGTGAGGTACTCCTTCTCCTGGATCCGGCGACGGCCGTGCTGGCCGGGCGGGAAGGGACGGAGGTCGAAGTTCTTGTCACCACCGACGAGGTCGGTCTTGAGGCGACGCGACTTCTTGGTGATGGGTCCGGTGTAACGGGCCATGGTTCTCTACTACCTTTCGCGAAGTCTTGGTCGGCGCTCAGACGCGGCGGCGCTTGGGCGGACGGACACCGTTGTGCGGGCTGGGGGTGACGTCCTGGATCGAGCCGACCTCGAGGCCGGCAGCGGTCAGGGAGCGGATGGCGGTCTCACGACCGGAACCCGGGCCCTTGACGAAGACGTCGACCTTCCGCATCCCGTGCTCCATGGCACGGCGCGCAGCGGCCTCGGCGGCGGTCTGCGCGGCGAACGGCGTGGACTTGCGCGAACCCTTGAAGCCGACCTGCCCGGCCGAGGCCCAGCTGATGACGGCCCCGGTGGGGTCGGTGATCGAGATGATCGTGTTGTTGAACGTGCTCTTGATGTGGGCCTGGCCCACGGCGACGTTCTTCTTCTCCTTGCGGCGCACCTTCTTGGCGCCCGCGGTACGGCCCTTGGGAGGCATGTGTTCTCTCTCCTACGAAGTCTTCGGAAGCGGTGGCAGTGACGCGCGCGAGGCGCAGGTCACTTACCGGCCTTCTTCTTGCCGGCCACGGTGCGCTTGGGACCCTTGCGGGTGCGCGCGTTGGTCTTGGTGCGCTGACCGCGCACCGGAAGGCCGCGGCGGTGACGCAGGCCCTCGTAGGACCCGATCTCCACCTTGCGGCGGATGTCCGACTGCACCTCGCGGCGGAGGTCACCCTCGACCTTGAGGTTGTCGTCGATCCAGTCACGCAGGGCGACGAGCTGCTCGTCGACGAGGTCCTTGACGCGGGTGTCCGGGTTGACGCCGGTGGCCGCGAGGGCCTTCTGCGCACTGGTCCGACCGACTCCGAAGATGTAGGTCAGTGCGACCTCGACGCGCTTCTCGCGCGGGAGGTCCACTCCAACAAGACGTGCCATCTGAGGATGGTTCCTTCTCTGTGTGGTCCGGAGGTCTGGTGCAGCCACCGGTCCGGCCCATCCTGGTCCGGTCCTCGGCCTCCGGGCCGAGGGTGACGTCCCGCGCCCACCTGCGATGTCCAGGTGACCCGTCGGGGGTCGGGTGCTGCGTTCTTCACTTCTGCGTGCTCGAGCCGTGACTCGTGCGGCCCCCGAGGGGGCGGTGGTGCGTCCGACCCGTGGGTCAGCCCTGGCGCTGCTTGTGGCGCAGGTTCTCGCAGATCACCATGACCCGGCCGTTGCGGCGGATCACCTTGCACTTGTCGCAGATCTTCTTGACGCTCGGCTGAACCTTCATGTCGCCTTTGCTGTCTCGATCGATGTGCGGGTTAGCGGTAGCGGAAGACGATGCGGCCGCGGGTCAGGTCGTAGGGGCTGAGCTCCACCACCACGCGGTCCTCGGGGAGGATCCGGATGTAGTGCTGGCGCATCTTCCCGGAGATGTGCGCGAGGACCTTGTGACCGTTCGTGAGCTCTACCCGGAACATCGCGTTCGGGAGTGCCTCGACGATCGTGCCCTCGATCTCGATGACGCCGTCCTTCTTGGCCATACCCTCTCAATCCGCCGTTGGGCGCCCCTTCGTGGTGTCGGGGTCACCCATGGAAATCGGCCCCGTGGAGGTACCCACGCTGGGACGCACCCATGCGAGGACCGCACACGTGACCGACGTTCAATGGTACGGGACGGGGCCCCTGAGCACGAAATCCGTGCCGGCCTCCCGCCGGACACCACCGGGCCCGGCCTCGCAGGGGGTGAGGCCGGGCCCGGGGTGCAGGGGTCTGGATGGGTCAGCGGGACGTCAGCTCGGGCGCACCTTGGTCAGGGCGTCGGACATGACGGCACCGGAACCGGTGCAGAAGGACTGCTGCGCCGACAGGGTGCTGAAGCCGAGGCCGCCGACGTAGCCGCCGGTGTAGCCGTGGGCCACGGGGCCGACGCAGTCGAGGTAGACCTCCTTGCCCTGGGTGCGGGTGAGGTCGCGGGTCGTCCCCTTGAGGGTGCGGTAGCGCGCCTCGGCCCAGAGCTCGCCGAAGTAGTCGAGGTCGTAGTAGTCGGTCCACGCCTGCGCGGCGCCGACCTTGGCGACGATCTCGTTCCACGCGTCGACGTGTCCGCCGACCTCGTGGGCCACGACGTTGGCCCAGCTCGACGAGCCGTAGTAGGTGTTGTACCTCACCGCGTTGTTGGCCGGCGAGGCGCTGCCGTTCCAGCCGGTCGCCCCGAAGTTGTCGATCGTCACGGACATCGACCCGCAGGTCGAGTACTCCATGACCTTCGGGCAGGTCGCGGTGTGGGTGTCGCGCACGGTGGTCGGGGACGCCGGCGCCGTCGTGGTCGTCGACGACCAGATGATCGTCCCGCCCTTGTTCGGCTTGCCGGCCTGGGCGGTGCCGGCGGCACCGACCGAGATGAGCGCGAGTGCGGCCAGGACGGCCGCCCCACGGCGTGCAGGGATGAAGGATCGCACGAAGTGCTCCTCGAGGTTGCAGGGGATTCTCGAATAAGCGCTCGACGACCGGGGGCGAGACCGGTGACCCCAAGGGCGAGAGGGGCGGGTCGTGTCGTGCGTGTATGTCGATGGTGCTGGCACCACGACACGCCGACAACTCGAACGCTGAGAACGTGTCCATTCAGTCACACGGACCTCACCCGTGCGGACCGGCCGCATCGGCCGTTCGGAGGAGGCCGCGGCCCGCTCCGGGCCCTCGAGGCCCTGTTCAGGGCGCTGAGCCCATGCACGCCCGGTTCGCAAGCCGGGCCCTCAGCGGCCTCACAGACCCCATCCGGGGACCGGACGGAATCGTCCCGCATCGCGGACGGCGCCGGATGTGCTAGGCCCTCCCGGACCCCGGCGCCGCCTCGTCGCGGACGTCGTCGGCGTACAGCCGGAGGATCCGGGCCGCACCCTCGACGGCGCTCGTGCCACCCGAGCGGACGGCCGCCTCGACCTCGGCACGGGACGCGCGGACCCGCGCGGAGTCGCGGACGGCGTCCTGGAGGTGGGCGTCGACGAGGGCCCACATCCAGTCCTGCTGCTGTCGCGCCCGACGGACCTCCAAGGAGCCCTCGGCCTCGAGATGCTCGCGGTGCTCGAGGACCGCGGCCCACACCTCGTCGAGCCCCGCGCCGGTGAGGGCGGAGCAGGTGAGCACGGGGGGTCGGCGCGCGGCCGGGCCGGGCATCATCAGCCGCATCGCCCCGGCGAGCTCGCGGGCCGCGACGCGCGCCGCGGCCTCGCCGTCACCGTCGGCCTTGTTGACGGCGATGACGTCGGCGAGCTCGAGGATGCCGCGCTTGATGCCCTGGAGCTGGTCACCGGTGCGCGCGAGCGTCAGCAGGAGGAAGGTGTCGACCATCTCCGAGACCGCGATCTCGTTCTGCCCCACCCCCACCGTCTCGACGATGACGACGTCGTGGCCCGCGGCTTCGAGGACGAGCATCGACTCGCGGGTGGCGCGGGCGACCCCGCCGAGCTGCCGCCCGGAGGGACTGGGCCGCACGAAGGCGGCCTCGCTCGCGGCGAGGTCGCCCATCCGGGTGCGGTCCCCGAGGATCGAGCCGCCGGTGCGCCGCGAGCTCGGGTCGACGGCGACGACCGCGACGCGGTGCCCGCGCCCGACGAGCCGCGTCCCGAGGGCGTTGATAAAGGTCGACTTGCCGGCTCCCGGGACCCCGCTGATCCCGACCCGCACCGCACGACCGGTGCGGTCGGCGACGAGGGCGAGCAGCTCCTCGGCCTGCTCCCGGTGCTCGTGCCGGCTCGACTCGAGCAGGGTGATCGCCCGGGCGACGTGCTGCCTCGAGCCGGCGCGCACGCCGGCCGCGAGGTCGGCGACGTCGACCGACCTCACCCGAGCCGCTCGCGCAGGTCGGCGACGAGGTCGACGGCAGCCCGGCTGATGACGGTGCCGGGCGGGTAGATGGCGTCCGCGCCGGCGGCGCGCAGCGCCTCGAAGTCCTGGCTCGGGATGACGCCCCCGACGACGATCATGAGGTCCTCGCGGCCGAGCGCGTCGAGCTCGCGACGCAGGGCGGGCACGAGCGTGAGGTGTCCCGCGGCGAGCGAGCTGACCCCCACGACGTGGACGTCGGCCTCGACGGCCTGGCGGGCGACCTCGGCCGGGGTCTGGAACAGCGGGCCGACGTCCACGTCGAAGCCGAGGTCGGCGAACGCCGTGGCGATGACCTTCTGCCCGCGGTCGTGCCCGTCCTGCCCCATCTTCGCGACGAGGATCCGGGGACGGCGGCCCTCCTCGCGCTCGAAGTCCTCGACCGCCTGCTGCGCGGCCCGGACGGTCTCGTCCTCCCCCGCCTCCGCGCTGTACACGCCCCCGATCGTACGGATCTGGGCGGTGTACCGGCCGAAGACCTCCTCCATCGCGGCCGACATCTCCCCGACGGTCGCCTTGGCGCGGGCGGCGTCGATGGCGAGGGCGAGCAGGTTGGTGCCGAGGGTGCCGTCGGAGCCGGCGCGCGCGGCGTCGGTGAGCCGCTGGAGCGATGCCCGCGTGGCGTCCTCGTCGCGCTCGGCGCGCAGGCGCTCGAGCTTGGCGACCTGGCTGGCGCGCACCGCGGCGTTGTCGACCTTGAGGACCTCGATCGGCTCGTCCTCGTCGACGGGGTAGCGGTTGACGCCGATGACCGGCTGCTGACCGGAGTCGATGCGCGCCTGGGTCCGCGCCGCGGCCTCCTCGATGCGCATCTTCGGGATGCCGGCCTCGATGGCGGCGGCCATGCCCCCGGCTGCCTCGACCTCCTCGATGTGCGCCCAGGCCCGGCGCGCGAGGTCGTGGGTGAGCCGCTCGACGTACGCGGAGCCGGCCCACGGGTCGATGACGCGGGTCGTGCCCGACTCCTGCTGGAGGACGAGCTGGGTGTTGCGGGCGATCCGTGCCGAGAAGTCGGTGGGGAGGGCGATCGCCTCGTCGAGGGCGTTGGTGTGCAGGCTCTGGGTGTGGCCCTGGGTCGAGGCCATCGCCTCGATGCACGTGCGGACGACGTTGTTGAAGACGTCCTGGGCGGTGAGCGACCAGCCGGACGTCTGGCTGTGCGTGCGCAGCGACAGGCTCTTGGGGTTCTGCGCGCCCTGGTCGCGGACGAGGCGCGCCCAGAGCAGGCGCGCGGCCCGCATCTTCGCGACCTCCATGTAGAAGTTCATCCCGATGGCCCAGAAGAACGACAGGCGCGGCGCGAACCGGTCGACGTCGAGGCCCACGGCCTGGCCGGCGCGCAGGTACTCGACGCCGTCGGCCAGGGTGTAGGCGAGCTCGAGGTCCTGCGTCGCCCCGGCCTCCTGCATGTGGTAGCCGGAGATCGAGATCGAGTTGAACCGCGGCATCCGCTGGCTGGTGAACGCGAAGATGTCGCTGATGATCCGCATCGACGGCTCGGGTGGGTAGATGTAGGTGTTGCGGACCATGAACTCCTTGAGGATGTCGTTCTGGATGGTCCCGGTCAGCTGCTCCGCGGCGACCCCCTGCTCCTCGGCGGCGACGACGAACAGCGCGAGCACGGGGACGACGGCCCCGTTCATCGTCATCGACACCGACATCCGGTCGAGCGGGATGCCGTCGAAGAGCGTGCGCATGTCGTAGATCGAGTCGATGGCGACGCCTGCCATCCCGACGTCGCCGGTCACGCGCGGGTGGTCGGAGTCGTACCCGCGGTGGGTGGCGAGGTCGAAGGCGACGCTCAGGCCCTTCTGGCCGGCAGCGAGGTTGCGGCGGTAGAAGGCGTTCGACTCCTCCGCCGTCGAGAAGCCGGCGTACTGCCGGATCGTCCACGGCTGGGTCGTGTACATCGTCGGGTAGGGCCCGCGGAGGAACGGCGGGGCGCCCGGCACGGTGTCGAGGAAGTCCAGGCCCGCCAGGTCCTCCTCGGTGTAGAGCGCTTTCACCGGGATCTGCTCGGGGGTCAGCCAGTCCTCGGCGACTCCGGTGGGGACCGCCCGCTCGTCGGGGCTGCCGTCGCCGAGGTCGAGGCTCGTGAAGTCGGGGACGGCGCTCACCGGGGGTCCTCCGTCTCGAGGCGGGTCAGGAGGTCGTCGAGGACGGCCACGACGTCCATGCCGTCGAACAGCTCACCGTCGACGAGCCCCGAGTCGTCACCGAGCTCACGGGCGCCCCCGGCGACGAGCACGTGCGTGGCGCCGGAGTCGCGCAGGTCGGCGACGGCCTGCGCGGCGTGCTCGGCGTACCCCGTGCGGCTGGACGCGATGACCGCGAGTGGGCTGCCCGCCTCGACCGCTGCCAGACCGCCCGCCGCGAGCAGGTTGACCGTGAACGTCTGCCGGGCACCGAAGTCACGTTGCGTGCCGAGCGTGCGGACGACCACGGTCGCCCTGTCCCCGAGCGCACGGGCCCGGTCGCGAAGTGCCTCGAACACCTCGGCGTCGCGCCGTGGCGCGAGGGCCCGGTCGGTCGCTGCAGGGGTTCGGCGGGGGGTGCGGGTCAGGACCGGCTCGCCGGCCAGGGGGAAGGTCGAGACCCCGGTCAGCGGGACGGCGCGGGTCGCCAGCGCGGGTCCGCGCTCGGCGCGCGCCGCCTCGACCCACTCGTGGAGGAGGCCGTCGGCGTGCGCCTGCACGGCGCCGCCCGCCGCCTCGAGCTCACGGAAGCGTGCCCACACCGCACGGGCGACCTGGTCGGTGAGGTCCTCGAGGTACCAGGAGCCGCCACCGGGGTCGGTGACCCGCCCGACGTTCGACTCGTCGGCGAGGAGGATCTGGGTGTTACGGGCCAGCCGACGCGAGAACCGCTCCGGCAGACCGGAGACCGTGTCGTACGGCAGGACGGTGACGGCGTCGGCGCCGCCCACGCTGGCCCCGAAGACCGCGAGGGTGCTGCGCAGGACGTTGACCCACGGGTCCTCGCGGCTGAACATCCGCCGGCTCGTCACGGCATGCGTGCGGGCCCCGCGGTCGGCCTCGGGGACCCCGCTCAGCTCGCCGACCCTCGCCCAGACGCGGCGGAGCGCCCGCAGCGTCGCGGCCGTGAGGAACTGGTCGGCCGTGGCGGGGACCCGGAACTCGACCTGTGCGAAGGCGGTGGCCGGGGAGATGCCCTCGCCCTCGAGGTGGCGCAGCACGGCGACCCCGGAGGCGACCGCGACCGCGAGGGCGTCCACCTCGGTCCCGCCGGCGTCGTGCAGGTACCGGGCGTCCACGGTGAGGGCGCGCCACCCGGGTCGCCCGAGGGTGCGGCGCACGAGCGGCGCGAGGGCCGCGAGGTCGCAGGAGGCCCCGAGGCGGACCGCGCGGCCGACCGGGTCGAGCCCGAGGGCGCCCCCGGCCGACGGCGCCTCGCCGACGAGGTCGAGGAGCGCCTCGGCGGCCCCCTGCGGGTCGGTGAGCGAGGAGAGGACGACGGGTGCGAGGTCGAGCCGGACGTCGGCGAGCACCTCGGCCAGGTCCGCGGCGGCCACGCCGTCGTCCCCCACGTGCACCCACACCGAGGTGACGCCGTGCTCGAGGTCGTCGAGGACCGCGGCGCGCGAGCGGGCGGCATCGGGGTCGTCGTGGAGCTGGCGGACGTCCCAGGGCAGGGTCCCGTCGCGCAGGGCGAGCCCGCGCGTGAACGGCATGGACCCCGGAGCGCCGAGTGGGCGGTCCTCACGCAGGTAGAGGGGTGCGATGTCCAGCCCGCCGGCCAGCCGCCGGTGCAGCGCGGCCTCGGCTCCGGGGCCGTCGAGCTCCTCGCCCTCGGCCCGTCCCTTGTTGAGCACCGCAGCGGCGAGGGCCTGCCACGCCACCCGGTCCTGCTCGGGGAAGCCGGAGGCGAGGCCGTCGGGTCCGGTGGCGACCGGCGCGTGCGTCATCGTGCTCCTTCCACCGCGGGCGGGGCTCCGATGCGTCCGACCGCCTCGTCCACCCTAGCCGCGTGCGACAGGGCCGCCGGCGAGAGATCGAGCACACCCCGGGGGGCGGTCCGGGCCGGTGTCGTGGCCGGTCAGGCAGGGTCGATGGGGGCGAACGCGACGTCGAGCTCGCGCAGTGCCCGCTCGCCGCCGTCGACGGCCGTGAGCACGGTGAGGCCGGCGCTCGTGGCGGCGACCGAGTGCTCCCAGTGGGCCGCGCGAGACCCGTCGCGGGTCGCGACGGTCCACTCGTCGTCGAGGACGACGTTGTCCTGGTCGCCGAGGACGACCATGGGCTCGATGCAGATCGTCGTGCCCTCGACGACCTTCGGGCCCTTGCCGGAGACGCGGTAGTTGGGGACCTGCGGGTCCATGTGCATCGAGGTCCCGATGCCGTGGCCGACGTAGTCCTCGACGATCCCGTACTCGCGGCCGCGGGCCTGCCCGGACGCCGTGAGGCTGTCCTCGACCGCCGCGCCGACGTCGTAGAGGCTGGCACCGACCCGCAGCGCGGCGATACCGGCCCACAGCGAGGCCTCGGTGTCGTCGATGAGATCGAGGTCCTCGGGGCGGGCGGCGTCGCGACCGCCGACGACGACCGAGACGGCGGCATCGCCGTTCCACAGTCCGACCTGGGCGCCGCAGTCGATCGAGAGGACGTCCCCGGCCTCGAGGACGCGGGCGCCCGGGATGCCGTGGACGATCTCGTCGTTGACCGACGTGCACAGGGTGTGGCGGTACCCGGGGACGAGCTGGAAGTTCGGCACGCCGCCGTGGTCGCGGATGTGGGTCTCGGCCAGCCTGTCGAGGTCGAGCGTCGTCATGCCCGGGCGGACCGAGGCGATGAGGAGGTCGAGCGTGCGGCCGACGAGGAGCCCCGCGGTGCGCATGCCGGCGAGCTGCTCGGGGGTCTTTCCCTCACAGCGGTCGCGGTTGAACAAGCCCATGGCGTGGAACCCTACTCGTGGTCGTCGGTGGTGGTCGGCGGGGGAATGCAAAAAGGGGAGGACTGGTGTGGTCCTCCCCTTTTTGGGAATGTTTGTCCGGCTGCGTCCTACTCTCCCA
>NZ_JBKOFW010000015.1:0-46049 GCF_046764005.1 Oryzobacter faecalis
ACCGGTTCAGCCACCTCGAGTACGCGCTGGAGCACCTCCTCGGCGCCGACCTGACCACCCTGCCCGCCCGGACCCGCGGCACCACGAACGGGAGCGGGGTCCGAGTCAGCGTCATCCGCCCCGCCGACACCATCACCGTCCTCGACCCCCACCGCCCCTGCAGACGACCTCGCGGCCGCAATGACAGGTTCCCCGACGAACCACCCTTCTGACCGGCTCTCCCACCGCCCGACGGTCAACCGTGCCGAGCCACCGGGTCGAGGACGAACACCCTGACGCGGCGTCCGCTGATCCGCGTCCGGTACTTCGCGTAGCCGACGTAGACCTCGGGCGCACGAGCGAGGACGTCCGCGCGCTCGGCGGGGGTGGCCGGCCGCGCGAGGACGTCGAGCGTCCTTCCTCGGTGGGTGACGGTGGCGTGGGCGTCGGCCTCGAGGTTGAGGACCCACGTCGGGGTCGACGCCTGGCCGAAGTTCGTCCCGACGAGGGCGAGCGTGTCGCCGACGGGGATGCCGATGAGCTGGGCCGGCCTCGGCAGCCCGCTGCGGCGACCGGTCGTGGTGACGACGAGCACGGGGAGCGCCGACAGCTCCTCGCTGAGGGTGGTGCGGCCTCGGGTCAGCCGCGACACGAACCGGTCGAGCGCCGGCAGGGTGCGGGCCAGGGCCCACGCCCCCGGGCGGCTCGAGGCGACGACCCGCACCGACCGCTGGAGGACGTTGGCACGCACCGGGATCGCGTAGTCGAGGTCCGCGGCGATGCCCACCTCGTGACCGTACAGCGCATCGACGGCCCCGTCAGGCCCGGACGAGCCGGTGGTCGCCCACGACCGGCTGGACCGCGGCGCCGGGCACAGGGGCGGACCCGTCCTCATCGGGTCGCCGGGACCGGGACCGGCGCGTCAGCCACCGACGAGCCGGACGCTCGACCGTCGTGAGGACGAGCCAGGACAGCACGGCGAGCACCGCGACGAACGCGACGACGACGAGGGCCGAGAGCCGGGCGTTCCCCTCCGCCCACACCCGTCCGGCGTGCACGGCCGGTTCGATGAGCAGGTGGACCATGTACAGCGCGAACGACGCCTCCCCGGCCGCGACGAGAGCCGGCCGCGAGAGGAGCTGCACGAGCCACCCGGACGACGCGGCGAGCCCGGCGATGCCGAGGCCGAGGACGGGCGCCATCCAGTAGCGGCCGTGCGCCACGGCCGGGACGAGCGCGACGACGACCAGGGCCAGCGGCAGGACGAGCGCCAACCGCCCGAGGCGGGCGCGGCCACGCACCCACGCGAGGCAGAGCATCACCCCGCCGACGAACTCGCCGAGGATGCGGACGTAGAACATGCCCTCGAGGTTGCCGTTCGGGAGCGCCATCGTCGCGAAGACGAGGAGCATCGCGCCGTAGGACAGCCCGGCGAGGAACAGCGCCGTCCCGGCGCGGCGCACGCGCCCGACGAGCAGGAAGAGGAGCGGGGCGAGGAGGTAGGCGAACCACTCGGCGCTGATCGACCACGCGGGCGCGTTGAAGCTGGGTCGGTCGCTGACCCAGTGGTGGACCATGCCGAGGTTGGCGACGTAGGCGTCTGCCGTGCGTCGGTGGCCACCCTCGGTGACGCCGAGGGTGCCGACGAGCGCGGCGAGGGCGAGGTCGACGTGCAGGGTCACGACGTGCACCGGCCACACCCGCGCGAACCGGTTGCGCACGAAGTCGCGGCTGCCGCGCCACGAGAACGCCGCCATCGCGTCGGCGTAGGTGTAGGCGAGGATGAAGCCGCTGAGGGCGAAGAACAGGTCGACCCCGAGGTAGCCGCCGCGCATGAACGTGTCGAGGGGGGCCAGCGCCGGCTGGAGCGCGAGCAGGTCGTCGCGGTAGTGGAAGAGGACGACCCAGACGGCGGCGACCGCGCGCAGACCGGTCAGCGCCGGGAGGGCTGGGCGGCGTGCGGATGACGGGTCGCCGGGCGCGCGCGGTGGCAGCGGCCGCGGCAGGGTCGTCGTGGTCATCGACTCGACGCTGCCAGCGCGTGGCGCACCGGCCCAAATCGGTCGACGAGGTCGTCGCCGGGCCGGTTTGACAGGCGTCGACACGGTGTCGTCGCAGGTCAGCGAGCGGATGTCGAGGGGCTGCCACCGCGGTCCCCACCGGCGACGGTGCGAGATGGATCACGACGGTCGAGCCGCCGAGGCATCGCACGGAAACGTCGAGCACGGCACCCGGAAGGTCGTGGCGCGATCCTCGACCCCCCGGCACCAGGCGGGATCGTGGGGACGGGCAGCGGTGTGGCGCTGCGTCCTCAGCGCGGTGCGACGACCCAGAACGGGCCGTCCGGGCACCCCTCCGGGACGGTGAAGCGCTCGGCCGACGCCCCTTCGCCGCCGCCGAGCTCGATGCGCTCGCCGTCGGCCCACGTGTGCCCGGCGAGCTCGAGGTCGGTGCCGTCGAGGGCGACCTGACCGCGGGGGAAGACCGGCACGGTGACGGTGCCGTCCTCACCGACGAGGGTCACACACGCGTCGTCGACCCGGAGCGTCCCGGACATCAGCGCGTCCTCCCCGCTGCCGTCCGACTCGTAGGTCGCGACGTTCGGCGGCGTCGCGGTGCACGCGGCGAGGACGAGCAGCCCCGCCACGGCGGCGAGGACGTGCGGCACGGGACGACGCCCCATCGGTCCAACCCCTCTCGGTCGTCCCGACCGTACTGGGCGACAGCACCTCGGCCGACGCGACACCCCGGTCACGACCTGTCGCGCCCTAGTCACTTCGGTCCATTGACCTCGGGATTCGGGCGTCCATACCCTCCGAGGAGGCCGACCGGGCGACGGTCGCGCGGTCCGCCGTGGAGGAACGATGCTCGGCGACCACGACGCCATGCCGACCCTGGCGGTCAAGGACCTCGCGACGGCTCGCGAGTACTACGAGGGCACCTTGGGCTTCAGCCCGAAGATGGAGAACGAGGAGGGCATCCTCTACGGCGCGGGGTCGGGCGCGTTCTTCGTCTACCGCTCCGCGTTCGCCGGGACGAACCAGGCGACCGCGATGTCGATCCAGGTCCCCGGCGACGCCTTCGACGCCGAGGTTGCCGCACTGCGCGAGAAGGGCATCACCTTCTCGACCTTCGACGCCCCCGGCCTGGAGTGGGACGACGGCGTCGCGACGATGGGCGACGACGGCCAGTACAGGAGTGCGTGGTTCAACGACCCCGACGGCAACATCCTCAACGTCGAGACCGGGATGGGCTGAGCCCCACCCACCCCTGGCCTGCCGGGCCGCTCCTCCCCCGAGTCGCAGGTTCCTTCGTCGTGCCCACTTGACAACGTACAACCATATGGTTGTACGTTAGGTCCGTGAACGAGACGAGCGAGGACCGGGCGGACGCCCTGTTCCACGCGCTCTCCGACCGGACGCGCCGCGACATCCTGCGCCGCGTCCTCGCCGGGGAGCACTCGGTCACGGCCCTGGCGGCGAGCTACGACATGAGCTTCGCCGCCGTCCAGAAACACGTCGCCGTCCTCGAGAGGGCCGGCCTGCTGACCAAGCGCCGCAACGGGCGTGAGCAGCTGGCCAGCGGCGACGTGGAGGCCATCCGGTCCGTCGCCTCGATGCTCGACGAGCTCGAGGACGTCTGGCGGGGGCGGATCGGCCGAATCGACGCACTACTCACCCAGGAGGACTGACATGCCCGTCACCGACATCACCAAGGACGTCGACGCCCGCACGCTGACCATCACGGCCGAGTTCGCCGCTCCGGTCGAGCGGGTCTGGGCGCTCTACGAGGACCCGCGCCAGCTCGAGCAGGTGTGGGGCCCGCCGGAGTACCCGGCGACGTTCGTCGACCACGAGCTGCGTGCCGGCAGCCGCACCACCTACTACATGACCTCCCCCGAGGGCGAGAAGTTCGCGGGGTACTGGGACATCACCGGCGTGGAGCCGACGTCGCGGTTCACGTTCAAGGACGGGTTCGCCAACGAGGACCTCTCCCCCAACGACACCCTCCCGGTCTCGGAGAACGTCTACACGTTCGCGACCGAGGGCGGTGGCACCAAGGCCGTCTTCACGAGCACCTACGCCTCGGCCGAGGCGCTGCAGACCGTGCTGGACATGGGGATGGAGGAGGGCGCACGCAGCTCGATCAACCAGATCGACGGCTTCCTCGCGGCCAACCCGGGCTGACCACCTCCCGGCGTCGACGGGCTCACACGCAGAACTCGTTGCCCTCGGGGTCGCGCATCGTGACCCAGTGGGTGCCGAGCTCGGTGTGCTCGTCGACGCGGGTGGCCCCGAGCGCCTCCAGGCGCGCGACCTCGGCGGCCACGCGGCGGCGCTGCTCCTCGAGCGCGACGGACGGCCCGCCTCCTCCGAGGAGGTCGATGTGGACGCGGTTCTTGCCCGTCCTGGGTTCGGGGACCCGCTGGAAGAAGATCCGCGGCTGGCCCGGCGCCTCGAGCGCCGACGCGTCGTTGAACCGCTCCTCGGGCACGCCCTGGGCGCGCAGGAAGGCCGGCCAGTCGGGGAAGTCGCCCGGCGGCGCCCGGACGGCATAGCCGCGCGGGGCCAGGACGGCGGCCCAGAACTGCGCGAGGGCGCCGGGGTCGGCGGCGTCGATGACGACCTGGATGGGTGCGTTCGCTCGGTCCATGGCCCCAGTCTCGCCGCGCCCACCGACGACGGCGGGGCGGCGAGACCGGTCATCCCGCGTCCGGCAGCGCGTCCTGCAGGGGCAGGCGGAGGATCACCTCACCGTCGGGGTCGAGGTCGCCACGCGGCACGAACCCCAGCCGCGCGTAGAACCCGGCGGGTCCGCCCTCCCCCACGACGTGGCTGGTGAGGAGCTCGGTGCCGCCCTCGGCGCGCACGATCTCGACGACCCGCGCGACGACCTCCCGGCCGATGCCGCGCCGCTGGTGCCGCTCGTCGACGATGAGCTTCCAGAGGAACCAGGGACCGTTCATGTCGGGTGGGCAGGGGTCCAGGTCCCAGCTGAGCATGACGAAGCCGACCGGCTCGTCGCCGACGTAGACGGCGCGGTACCAGGGCTTGCCCTCCTGGTTGTCCTCCGCCTCGTCGATCGAGTCGAGGACCGAGGTGACGAACCGGTCCTGGCCCGGCGCCAGCCGGACCGCCAGCACGGCATCACGGTTGTCGTCGGTGATCTCCCGCAGCTCGACGGCCATCCTCCGATGATGGCAGGCGTCACTGCTCGGGCGTGCCGCAGCGGAACCGGCCCGCCTACGAGGTGCGCACCGTCACGCCGAGGGCGTCGTCGATGTAGGTGACGCGAGACCACACGTCGCACGTCGACGCCCAGAGGAAGCCGCAGCTCGTCTGGCCCTTGTGGAAGCCGTACGCGGTGTTGCCCGAGTACCAGGGCCCACCGCTGTCACCGCCCTCGGCCTCGTCCGAGTTCATCCGCACGAGCCGGCAGGCCTCGACGCCGTCGACGGTGACGCACGTGCTGAGGTCGTCGACCGTGTCGCACTCGCGCGCCGTGGTGCGCCCGTAGCGGCAGATCGTCTGGTCGTCGGACGGGTTCGCGCGCGCCGACACGTCCCGCAGATCGCCGGAGTCCCAGTAGAAGTTGTCGGGCTCGGTGTCGGTCGAGGTGTGCCACTGGAAGTCGCCCCACTGGCCGACGTGGCCGGACCGGAAGGTGAGGTCGACCTCGGTCTCCCCGCTCATGTTCTCGTGGGTCATCCCGTTCGGGCAGTGACCTGCCGTGGCGATCCCCGTCGTCCCCGCGGAGTTGACGACGTTGAAGCCCGACGTGCACGCCAGGCCGCTCGAGCCGTCGCCCTCGAGCCTCCCGCCGCCGTTGCGGGCCTCCTCCCGGCCGGCCACCTCGTCGACGAGGACGACCTCGACGCGTCCGGCGGAGGCGGGCAGGGCGTCCCGGATGGCCCGCGCCTCGGCGGCCCGCGAGGTCGGCGGCAGCAGGCGCGCGGGGGCCGCGGCCACGCGCACGAGTCCCGCGGCCCGGTCGTACGAGGAGACGGCGTCCCCCACGCGACCTGTCGCGCGGACCGCGCGGTGGGCGGCGATGACGGCACGGTCGACGTCCGCCGCGCTGAGGGACTCACCCCCGACGAGTCGCACCTCGACCGACCGGGGCAGGGCGGCGACGAGCGCTCGCGCCCCCGCCGGCACCGTGCCCGTGAACCGGATCGTCCCGACCGCCGGGTCCTCGCTCGTGATCTCCGAGGTCGCGAACGAGTCCGGGTAGGCCTCCTGCACCGCCGTCGCCGCGACGGAGAACGCGTCCTGCCAGGCGAACCGTGCGACGGCCTCGTCGAGCCCCACCCCGGCGTCGGCCGCCATCGCCTCCAGGTCGGCGCGCTGCACCCCCGACAACACCGACACGGCGGCCGCTGCGCCGGCCCGGTCGTCGGGAGCGCCCTGCCCCGCCGCCCCGGCCCCCGTCATCCCCAACGGCAGCGCCACGAGCGTCGCGGCCACCATCCCCACCACGTGCCGAACCCGCATCTGATCCCCCGATCGTCGAGGGGGCGAGGACCCGCCCCCCGGTGGGAGGAGTCAAGCAGCCCGCCGGGCCGGCGGTCAACGGCCGGCCGGCGGGTCGTCCGCGCCGGGCTCAGAGGTTGATCATGTGACCGGCGATGCCCTCGACGGCTTCCTTGACCGCCTCGGACAGCGTCGGGTGCGCGAAGACGTTGCGCGACACCTCGTCGGCGGTGAGGTCCCACTTCTGGGCGAGCGTGAGCACGGGCAGCAGCTCGGTGACGTCGGGGCCGATCATGTGGGCGCCGAGGATCTCGTTGTGCGTCGCGTCCGCGACCACCTTGACGAAGCCGACCGCGTCGCCGAGGCCCATGGCCTTGCCGTTGGCACTGAACGGGAAGCTCGCCGTCTTGACGTCGTAGCCCTTCTCCTTCGCCTGAGCCTCGGAGTAGCCGAAGGACCCGATCTGCGGGTGGCAGTAGGTGGCTCGCGGGACGAAGTCGTAGTCGACCGGCATCGTCTCGGCACCGGCCAGGGTCTCGGCCGCGACGACGCCCTGCGCCTCGGCGACGTGGGCGAGCATGAGCTTGGCCGTGCAGTCACCGATCGCGTAGACGTTGGGGACGTTCGTGCGGCAGTACTCGTCGATGGCGATGGCGCCGCGGTCGGTGAGCGCGACCCCGGTGGCCTCGAGGCCGAAGCCCTCGGTGCGCGGCGCGAACCCGATCGCGGAGAGCAGCTTGTCGGCCTCGAGCACCTGCTGGTCGCCGCCCGAAGCGGGCGAGACGGTGACGCGCACACCGGAACCGGTGTCCTCGACGCCTTCGACCTTGGTGCCGAGCAGGACCTTCACGCCGAGCTTCTTGTAGTGCTTGAGGAGCTCCTTGGAGACGTCGGCGTCCTCGGTGGGGACCATCCGGTCGAGGAACTCCACGATCGTGACGTCGACCCCGAAGTTCTTCATGACGTAGGCGAACTCGACACCGATGGCGCCCGACCCGGCGATGATGATCGAGCCGGGCAGGTTCTCGTCGAGGATCTGCTCCTCGTAGGTGACGACGTTCTTCGACACCTCGACGCCGGGCAGCATCCGGGTCACCGCGCCCGTGGCGAGGATGAGGTGGTCGAAGGTGATCCGGCGGGTCGAGCCGTCGTTGAGCGCGACGTCCATCGAGGTGGGGCTCGTCAGCGTCCCCCAGCCGTCGACCTCCTCGATCTTGTTCTTCTTCATGAGGAAGTGGACGCCCTTGACGATGCCGGCCGACACCTGGCGCGAGCGGGCGTGGGTGACGCCGTACGTCATCGTGGCGTCGCCCTCGATGCCGTACTTGGCCTTGTCGTGCTGGAGGGTGTGGGCGAGCTCGGCGTTCTTGATGAGCGCCTTGCTCGGGATGCAGCCGACGTTGAGGCAGACGCCACCCCAGTACTGCTTCTCGACGACGGCGACCTTCTTCCCCAGCTGCGACGCGCGGATCGCCGCGACGTACCCACCAGGACCAGCACCGAGCACCACGACGTCGAAGTCAGCCATGGGGCCACCCTATCGAGGACCGTGAGGGCGTCTCTGGGGGAGACCCCCCAGAGACGCCCTAGACGACGGCCCCGAGGCGGGCAGCGTGGAGCCGGCGCGAGTCGCGCAGCGTGCCAAGGGCGCACACGGCCCCGCACAGCGTCGCCAGGACGGCGGCGCCCAGGGCAACGAGCGTCGCGTCGTACTCCCAGCCCGCGGTCGCGGCCGCACCGAGGCCGGCCCCCAGCGCGCCGGTGAGCAGCGCCGCGACGACGACGTGCCCTGCGCGCCGCAGCGCCACGCCCTCGACGACCCCCACCACCACGGCCATGCCGAGCAGGACCGGGGCTGCCGAGGATGCGATGGCGACGAGGTCCCACAGGCCCGCGGTGCCCCGCCACGACCCGGTGAGCGAGCGGACGAGCCAGGCGAGGGCGCCGACGACGACGAGGCCGGCGAGCGCGAGGAGGGCGCGCCGCACCGACCACCACAGCACCAGTGCCCTCGGTGCCCACCCGTTCATCGCGACCCTCCCTGCCGTGAGTGTGACAGCGCGGCCGCCGGTCGTCCATGACCCGAACGGCCCGGGCGTGCCGCGCCGCCCCGGGGCCGCACCGTCACCCCGCCGACCGGGTCAGCGCAGGGTGCGGAGGACCTCGTGCACGGAGCGTGCGACGGGCATCGCCGTCGACCCGCCGGTGCCGCCCTGGGTGACGACCGCGGCGACGACGTACCGCGGCGAGGACGCCGGCGCGTACGAGACGAACCACGAGGTGTCGCGCCGGCCCTGCACCTCGGCGGTGCCGGTCTTGCCGGCCACCGACCAGTCGGGGTCGAGGGCGGCCAGCTTCCCGCCGACGGTGCCCGACACGGCGACCTCGCGCAGGGCGGAGCGCAGGTAGCGGCCGACCCCGGCCGGGATCGGCGCCGTGCGGCTGGGACCGGCGGCGACGTCCTCCGACCGGCCGTCGACGGGGTCGACGAGGCGCTGGGCGACGCGCGGGGTGAGGACGGTGCCGCCGTTGGCGAGGGCCGCGTACATCACGGCCATCTGGAGAGGGGTGGCGGAGACGTCGCCCTGGCCGATCGAGAAGTTCACGGCGTCGCCCGCGCGGAACCGGAACCCGTCGACGCAGTTCTCCTTCGCGATGGCGTGGAGGTAGGCGCGGTGCCCGGCGTCGGCGACCTCGGGGTAGCCGGTGCGGGCCCGCTCGCAGGTGCGCTCGCGCGTCGCCTCCCAGGTCTCGCGCTTCCACTCGCGACCGGGGATGCGACCGGTGGCCTCACCGGGCAGGTCGATGCCGGTGCGCCGGCCGAGCCCGAGGCCCGTCGTGACGGTGATGAAGGGGTCGCGGGCGTCGGTTGTCGCGGACCCGCCCCCCTGCGCGCGCCACGCGTCGTAGGCGGCCTCGTAGAAGACGGTGTCGCAGGAGATCGCCAGCGCCGTGCGCAGGCTGATCGAGCCGTGCGCCCTCGTCTCGTAGTTGTGGAACGCGCGGTTGCCGACGCGGTAGACCGCCGGACAGTCGTAGCGGCCGCCGAGCGGGTTGCCCGCGCGGACCGTGGCCGCGATCGACGCCGGCTTGATCGTGCTGGCCGGCGCGAGCTCGACGCCCACCGCCCGCGAGAGCAGCGGCGTCCCGGCGCGGGGGTCGGTGAGGCGTGCGTAGTCCGCGGCCGAGATCCCGCCGGTCCAGACGTTCGGGTCGTAGGTGGGTGCGCTCGCCAGGGCGGTGACCGCCCCGCTGCGCGGCTCCATGACGACGACGGCGCCGGTGTCGGCGGGCCACCCGCGCTTGCGGGCCGCGGCCATCTCGGTGGCGAGGGCCCGCTCGGCCGCGACCTGCACCCGCGCGTCGAGCGAGGTGACGACGTCGCGCCCGGGCACCGGGTCGGTCCGCGACAGGACCTGCGTGACGAGCCCGCGCGGGTCGACCTCGACGACCGTGCGCCCCGGGGTGCCGCGCAGCGCCTCGTCGTACTGCTGCTCGAGGCCGGCCCGCCCGAGGAGCGTGTCGGCGGTGATGCCGGCCTCGTCGCCGACCTCCTCCGACCGGGCCGGCCCGAGGTAGCCGATGACGTGGGCCGCGTTGGCGCCCAACGGTCTCGGGTAGACCCGGACGGCCTCCGAGGTCACGGCGACGCCGGGGAAGCGGTCGGGGCGCTCGATGAGGGTGAGCGCGCGGGTGGCGTCGACGTCCTCCGCGAGCGGGATCGGCACCTGTGCCGATCCGGCCCAGCATGCCGGGGCCGGCGGCGCACCCTGCTCACCGCACAGCCAGGTGCGCGCGAGGAGCGGCTCGGGGTCGAGGCCGAGGACGCCCGCGACCTCCCGGACGACGGCCTCGCCGCGGTCCTCGCGGGTCGCGACGACCCGGCGCTCGAGGGTGACGACGGTGCTCGTGCGGTTGTCGGCGAGCGCTCGTCCCTCCCGGTCGAGGATGCGGCCGCGGAGGGCCGGGGTGCTGATGGTGCGGGTGTCGGGCGCCGTCACGGCGACGAAGTCGGTGTGCCCGACGAGCTGCACCTGGCCGAGGCGCCCGACGAGGGTGCCGAAGCACAGCACGACGAGGAGGACGACGGCGAGGAATCGGCCGTGGAGGGGAACGGCCCCGCGGTCGCGGCGCCCGCGGCCGGCGCGCACGCCGCGCGACGTCATCCGTGGGCCCGCCGGACGAGCCCGCGCTCGGCCGCGACGACGAGCGGGACGACGACGGCGGCGACGGTCGCGGTGAGGAGGCAGCGCAGGGCGACGTCGGCGAGTGCCACGGGCGCCCCCACCATCAGCGCCCCGAGGACGTCGACCCCCTCGACGAGCGCCGCCGCCGCGAGCGCCACGACGGCGACGCGAGGGGCGGCCACCGGTCCCTCGACCCGGGCGCGCCCGGCGAGGTACCCGGAGGTCGCGTAGGCGAGGGCCGTGATGCCCAGGTGGGTGGCGCCGGGTGGCACGAGGTCGAGGAGCCACCCGGTGGCCAGCCCGGCCGCGGCCCCGACGAGGGGGCCGCGCAGGAGGGCCCACGCGACGACGAGGACGAGGGCGAGGTCCGGGACCGGCGAGAGGCCGCGGGCGCCGAGGGTGACGACGAGGAGGACGGCCGCGAGGACCGCGACGGCGCGGGCGGGTACCGCGAGCAGCGTCACGAGCCCGTCCCGGCAGGGGTCGCGACGGGACGCGGCAGGGTCCGGGCCGGCGCGAGGACGACCGCCACGACGTCGAGGGTCGTCGGGTCGACCGCCGGGGCGAGGGTGCCGGTGGGCGCGAGGCGACCGGGCCGGGCGTCGACGGTGCGGACCGTGCCGACCCGCACGCCCGCGACGAACGGGCGACCACCGACGCTGCCGAGGGTCGTGACGACGTCGCCGGGCGCCATCGCGCCTCGGTCGACGAGCGCGAGGGACAGCACGCCGGCCGCGGGACGGACACCACCGGCGGCCGCCGCGCCGGACGCCTCGCCGAGGACGCCGCGCTCCCCCACCCGGACCCCGACGGAGAGGTCGGGCCCACCGATGACGAGCACGTCGGCCGTCCAGGGGGCGACCGAGACGACCCGTCCCACGAGCCCGTCGGGCGCGACGACGGTGGTGTCGACCTCCACGCCGTCTCGCGACCCGACGTCGATCGTCACGCGCTCCGGACCGGACGGCCCGCCGGCCCCGACGCCGACCACCCGGGCCGCGACGAGCCGCTGGCCGGCCAGGGCCGGGTCGGCGAGCAGGGCCGCGAGCTCGGCGCGCCCGTCGGCCTCCCGGGTCGTGGCGGCCAGCCGCGCCTCGGCCTCCGCGCGGGCGGCTCGCTCGGCCGTGAGGGCGTCCCCGTCCGGGCCGAGCCAGCGCTCGAGCGGTCCGAGGACGCTCGCGGCGGCCGACCGGACGGCCTGGAGGTCGGCGGCCCCCACGCCACCGCCCGCGCCGAGGAGCGCGACGACGGCGGTGAGCAGGACCGCCGTGGCGAGCAGCCGGCGGCGGCGACCGGACGTCCTCCGACCGCCCGGGGCCGCACGCAGGGTGGGCGTGCGCCGGACATGCACGTCAGGGCCGCCTGTTGTCGACGAGCACCCGCTCGAGGGCGCCGAACTCCTCGACGCACCGGCCGGCACCGCGGGCGACGGCGTGCAGCGGCTCGTCGGCGGCGCGGACGGGGACCCCGAGCTCGTGGGAGAGCCGCTCGTCGAGCCCGCGGAGCAGCGCCCCGCCCCCGGTGAGGGCGATGCCGCGGTCGACGACGTCGCCGGCGAGCTCGGGAGGGCAGACGTCGAGGACGGTGCGGACCAGCTCGACGATCTGGGCGACGGGCGTCTCGATGGCGCGGCGCACCTCGGCCGACGAGATCGACACCGTCTTCGGCAGGCCCGTGACGAGGTCGCGACCCCGCACGCGCCCGGTCAGCTCCTCGGCGAGCGGGAAGGCCGAGCCGGCAGCGACCTTGAGGTCCTCGGCGCTGCGCTCGCCGAGCAGCAGGGAGTACTCGGACTTGAGGTGGCTGACGATGGCCTCGTCGATCTCGTCACCGCCGGTGCGGACGGTGCGTGAGGTGACGACGCCGCCGAGGCTGATGACGGCGACGTCGGTCGTGCCGCCCCCGACGTCGACGACCATGGACGCCCGGGTCTCCTCGACGGGCAGCCCGGCCCCGATCGCGGCCGCCATCGTCTCCTCGATGACGTAGACGCGGCGGGCCCCCGACCGCAGCGTGGCGTCCTCGAGGGCGCGGCGCTCGACACCGGTGATGTCACCGGGGACGCAGACGACGACGCGCGGACGGACGAGCCGTGACGGCGCGACCTGGTCGACGAACCAGCGGATCATCCGCTCGGTGACGTCGGCGTCGGAGATGACGCCGTCGCGCAGCGGGCGGACGGCCGAGACCGACTCGGGGGTGCGGCCCAGCATCTCCTTGGCCCTCGTGCCGGCGGCGAGGAGGTGGCTCGTGCCGGTCTGGACGGCCACGACGGAGGGCTCGTCGAGGACGACCCCGCGCCCGCGCGCGTAGATGACGGTGTTGGCGGTCCCGAGGTCGATGGCGAGGTCACGGCCTCGCAGCCACGCGACGTCCCACCCGCTCATGCGAGCAGGCTAGGTGGGCACGACCTCGCGGGGGCGGTGCCACACCGTGGCCGATCGGCCGACCTCACCCGCCCCGGGGCTGAGGCGTGACCTACCGCCTGGTCAGTGCTGTGATCACGACGCCTACCAGGCGGTAGGTCGCGCCGTGGGACGGTCAGAGCCCGGGGAACCAGATGCCGATCTCGCGGGCGGCGGAGTCCGGGGAGTCGGACCCGTGGACGATGTTCTTCTGCACCTTCTCGCCCCAGTCGCGGCCGAGGTCACCACGGATGGAGCCGGGCGCGGCGGCGGTGGGGTCGGTGGCGCCGGCGAGGGCGCGGAAACCCTCGATGCAGCGCTCGCCCTCGATGACGACGGCGGCGACCGGGCCGGAGGACATGAACGCGACGAGCGGCTCGAAGAAGGGCTTGCCCTCGTGCTCGGCGTAGTGGCGGTGGAGGCGCTCGACGTCGGGGGTGAGCACCTGGAGCGCGACGAGCGTGTAGCCCTTCGCCTCGATCCGGCGCAGCACCTCCCCGGTGAGGCCGCGGGCGAAGCCGTCGGGCTTGACGAGGACGAGTGAGCGTTCGGTGGTCACGGGGACCAGCCTAGCCACGCCCTCAGCCGCCCTCGGCGGCCGCCTCCCGCTGCGCGACGAGGGTGTCGACCTTGAGCCCCTGGACGAGGAGGAGCACCCACAGGGCCGTGAAGACGAGGGCGACGCCGAGCATGATCGTCACGACCGTGGCGCTGACCCAGGTGAGCACCTGGACCACCCATCCCAGCGTGATCCCGACCGGACGGCGCATGAGTCCGGAGGCGACGAGGGCGAGCGCGGCGAGGCCGAGACCCACCCAGAGCAGCCGCGTGCCACCCTCCGGGTCACCGGAGGCGATGGCGTTGCCCCGCGCGACGAGCGCGAAGAAGGACAGGATGACCGACTGCCCGAGCAGCGCGATCGCGAGGAGCCGGAAGGTGAACTTCCCCTGGCGCCCGTACAGCGGCAGGCGCCTCATGCGCCGCCCTTCCAGCGGTGGGTCTCCACGGCCGCCTTGGCGGCCGCGAGGCCGGCGCCGGTCGCCGCCCGGTAGTGCCTGATGGCGGCGACGCCCTCCCCGCGCGAGAGGGCGGCGTCGATGGTCGCCCGCACGTCGGCCGGGAGGTCCGCGACCGGGGTGAAGGTGACGTCCTGCTGGGAGGACCGGAGGCGCGTCACGACGTACCAGACGGCGATGACGAGCACCACGATGAGCAGCAGCTTGACGAGCGGCGACATGCGCCAAGGGTAGGGGTCGCCAGCGTCTGGTCTGATGGGCGGGTGACGACTCGGAACGCTCCCGCCCCCGTGGACCCGCGGCTGCTGCGCCGGACCGTGCTCGTCGTCGCCGGCCTCAACCTCGGCTACTTCTTCGTCGAGGCCGCCGTGGCGGTCGTCATCGGCTCGGTGTCGCTGCTCGCCGACTCCGTCGACTTCCTCGAGGACACCTCGATCAACCTCCTCATCGCGCTCGCGCTCGGGTGGTCGCTGAGCCGGCGCGCGCTCGCCGGGCACGTCATGGCACTCGTCATCCTCGTGCCCGCGGCCGCGGCCGCGTGGCAGGTCGTGTCGCGGTTCGGCGACCCGACGCCACCATCGGTCTGGCCCCTCGTGCTCACCGCAGGTGGTGCGGCCCTCGTCAACGGCACGTGCGCGGTCATCCTGTCGCGCGTGCGCTCGCACGGTGGCTCGCTGTCCGCCGCGGCCTTCCTCTCGGCCCGCTCCGACGTCCTCGTCAACCTCGCGATCATCGCGATGGGCGTGGTCACGGTGCTGACGCGGTCGGGGTGGCCCGACCTCGTCCTCGGCGCCGCCATCGTCGTCGTCAACGGGTCGGCGGCCCTGGAGGTGTGGCGCCTGGCGGGTGAGGAGCGGTTCGCGGCCCGCGCCCTCGCCGGCGAGGACCTCGACGACTGACGGCCGGCCGTCCCCGGCGGGTGGTCAGACGGTCGTCGTGCCGAGCAGCATCCGCACCTCGGCCGCCGTGACAACCGAGCCGGTGGCGAGGACGCCACCGCTGACGCCGCCGCCCTCGTCGGCGAGCCCGGCGGCCCGGTCGAGCGCGTCCGGGAGGTCGTCGACGACGGAGACGCGGTGCTCGCCGAAGATCTCGGACGCGATCTCGCCGAGCTGTCGGGGCGACATCGCGCGCGGGGAGGTCGTGCGGGTGACGACGACCTCGTCGAGCGCCGGCTCGAGGATCTCGAGCATCTCGGCGGCGTCCTTGTCCTTCATGACGGCGATGACGCCGACGAGCCGCGCGAAGGTGAACGAGTCGGCGAGGGCGTCGCGCAGGGCCACCGCGCCGGCCGGGTTGTGCGCGGCGTCGACGAGGACGGTGGGGCTGCGTCGGACGATCTCGAGCCGGCCCGGGGACTCGACCCGGGCGAGCCCGGCGCGGACGACCTCGACGTCGAGGGCCTGCTCGCCACCGCCGACGAACGCCTCGACGGCAGCCACCGCGACCGCCGCGTTCTGCGCCTGGTGCGTTCCGTGCAGGGGGAGGTAGAGGTCGGGGTACTCGGACGCGATGCCCTTGAGGGAGATCTGCTGTCCACCGACGGCGACGTCGCGCTCGGTGACGCCGAAGTCGTTGCCCTCGAAGACGATCCGGGCGCCCACCTCCTCGGCGCGCTCGCGGAGCACCTCGAACGCCTCGACCTCGGGCTGGAGGCCGACGACCGTGATCGCGTCCTCCTTGATGATGCCGGCCTTCTCGCCCGCGATGGCCTCGACGGTGTCGCCGAGGAAGTGGCGGTGGTCGAGGCCGATGGGCGTCACGACCGAGACAGGGGCGTCGACGACGTTGGTCGCGTCCCAGGAGCCGCCCATCCCCACCTCGACGACCGCGACGTCGACGGGGAGGTCGGCGAACGCGGCGTAGGCGACGGCGACGAGGACCTCGAAGTACGTCATCGCCGGACCGCCCTCGAGGATCGAGCGGGCGTCGACGATCTCGACGAAGGGGATGACGTCGTCGTACGCGGCGAGGAAGCGCTCGGCCTCGATCGGGCTGCCGGCGACGGCGATCCTCTCGAGCATCGAGTGCAGGTGCGGGCTCGTGAACCGGCCGGTCTTCAGGCCGAGCTCACGCAGCAGGGACTCGACGATCCGCGCCGTGCTCGTCTTGCCGTTGGTCCCCGTGACGTGGACGACGGGGAAGGTGCGCTGCGGGTCGCCGAGGAGCTCCATGACGGCCCGGATCCGGTCGAGGGAGGGCTCGAGGTCGTGCTCGGGCGCGCGGGAGAGGATGGCCTCCTCGACCTCGCGCAGCCGGCGGGTGACCTCGAGCTGGTGGGCGGCCTCGCGTTGGGAGGCGTCGGGTGCGGGACTCACCGCCCCATTGTCGTCCGCCCGCCCCGTCACGGCGAACGTGGGTGGGGGCCGTCCGTGGGGCGACGCTCCCCACCCACGTCCGCCGGACCCTGCCGAGCGGGGGTGACCAACATCAGGTTATGGGTTGCGCAAGTAAAGGTTATGTGTCTACGGTGGTCGCATGAGCTCGCAGCGAATGTGCCCGCAGCGCCCGGCCCTGCCGACGCCGCGCTGTCGCTGTCGCTCGCTCGTCGCGGCCTGACCACCCGGCCCGCGCACCCACCACCACCCTCCCGCCCGCTCCCGCCGGAGCAGCGCCCTCGCGCGCCCGGCGCCCGCTCACCTCGAAGGACCACCATGACCGTCATCGCCCGTCCCACCGTCCCCACGACCACCGCCGACCCGTCGACCAGCCCGCTGACGACCGCCCGCCGCCTCGCGACGCAGGACCACCTGTGGCGCCCCCACGTCGACTTCGACCCCTCGGCCCGGTACTACCGGCGCCTCGTCGCCGACGGCGACCACGAGGTGTGGCTGCTCACCTGGCTGCCCGGCCAGGGCACCCCGTGGCACGACCACGGGGGCAGCGCCGGCGCGTTCGTCGTCCTCCAGGGGGCCCTCGTCGAGCAGGGCACCGCCCACGGGCTGGTCCGCGGCCTGCGGCGCATCCACCGGCGGGGGGCCTCGCACGGGTTCGGCGCCGAGTACGTCCACCGCGTCACCAACGAGGGCCCGGACCCGGCGGTCTCGCTCCACGTCTACGCGCCGCGGCTGGAGCGGATGAACGACTACGCCGACCGCGACGGCGTCCTCGAGCTCGTCGACGCGCGCCGGGTGGGGGCGGACTGGTGAGCACCAGCCGCATCGACCTCATCCTCTCCGCGGCACGGGCCCGGATCGACCGCCTCTCCGCCGAGGCCGCGGCCGCCGAGCTCGCCTCGGACACCCGCGACGCCGTGCTCGTCGACATCCGCCCCGCCGCCCAGCGGGCGGCTCACGGCGAGGTGCCGGGCGCCCTCGTCATCGAGCGCAACGTCCTCGAGTGGCGGTTCGACGCGACGAGCGACTCGGCCCTGCCGGTCGCCCACGACGACCTGCGCGTCATCGTGCTGTGCCAGGAGGGCTACACGTCGAGCCTGGCCGCGGCGGCGCTGCGCGACGTCGGCGTGCACCGGGCGACCGACGTCGTCGGGGGCTTCGCCGCGTGGCAGGGCGCCGGCCTCGCGACCCGGCCCGCCGGGGAGCGGGCCGCCTAGGACCCGTCGGGTGGGCGCACGGGGTCAGCCGTCCGCCCGGCCGGGAGACGAGGTGGTGCCCGGGTCGCGGGGACCCGGGCACCACCTCGTCACATCCGAGCTCCTCCTCAGTCCTTGGCCTTCTTGCAGGCGTTGCCGACGTCCACGCGCTGGCCACGGTCGACGACGACCATCCGCTGGGACACGACGTCACCGCCCGTCGTCGAGCAGGTGAGGGTCCACGCCTCCTTGACGCCGGTCTCGACCTTCGGGTTGGGGCCGCCGAAGCGGACCTCACCGGTCCAGTCGCTCGTCTCGCCGCCCTCGTAGTTGTTGAGCTCGACGGTGTACTCGCCCGGGACGGGCTCGATGAGGACCGCCACCTCCGGGTCGGCGAGGCTGGCCGCGGAGCCGACGAGCTCGCCGTCGGAGTTGTAGACGTAGACGTCCCAGTCGACCGCGGCGTCGGGCCACTCGACGTGGACCTCGGCCTTGAAGTTGTCGTACTGCGGCAGCCCGCCGATGGTGAAGGTCGCGTACTCCGAGCCACCCGTCGCCGGGGTGCCGGCCGGGTTGGCCAGGGCCTGCGTCGGCTGGGCGGGGGCCACGGGGTCACGGCCCCAGCGACCGGCCACGACCGGGCGGGTCGACGGGTTGACGGCCCACGTGAACCTGCCGCCCGTCGTGCGCAGCGAGCTCGCGAGGTCGTTCTGGTACGGGACGGGCTCACCGACCGAGCCGTCGGGCTGGTTGACCGGCGAGGTCAGCGTCTGGAACGACTTGCTCACCGTGAGGACGCGACCCGCGGGGGCCGTCCCGGTGATCGTCGAGTGGAACGCCGGGTCGATGACCGACTCCGCCATCTGGAAGTAGGCCTCGCGGTTGCCACCCTTGCCCGCACCGGCCGCCGGCTCGAGGCCGAGGTACTCGGCGACGACCGCGTTCTGGTACTCGGGGTGGAAGCCCTCGGTGCCGATCTCGAAGGTGAACCCGTAGCCACCGGTCTGCCAGTAGCTCCAGTCCTCGGTCGAGCCGGAGGTGTCGTACAGCTGGAACGAGGCCCAGTTGGCGTACTCGTTCGCGGCCGTCATCCGGGCGCCGAGCGCCTTGTACTGCGGCTCGTCCGGGGCGTAGCCGGTCGAGAGCAGCGACGGCGGGCGCAGGACGAGGTTGCTGTACGTGTGGTTCGTGATGAGACCCGTCACCTGGCGACTCGAGATGAGCCGCTTGATGTTGTCGACCTCGGGGATGTCGCCCGGGCCGTCACCGCGGTAGGTGTCGCTGCTCCAGCTCGTGCTGGCCCCGTTGCCACCCCAGAACCCCGGGTAGTTGCGGTTCGGGTCGGTGCCGCGCAGCCGGCCGGCCGGGTTGGCGCTGCACGTGCCGGCACGGTAGGCCGCCGGAGTGTTGGCCGAGACGGTGCAGTTCTTGCGCTTCATCTCGTAGTCGAAGAGCGAGAAGTCGCCGATCGGCACCGCGGAGCGGCTGATGACGAAGCCGTCGACGTTGACGACCGGCACGACGATCGTCCGCGACCTCTGGACGATGTTCCGGGTCCGCGCGTCGGTGGCGTACCCCTCGAGCAGCTCGTGGGCCCACTCCATGGCGTGCTCGACCGACGGCCACTCGCGGGCGTGGTGGGCGCCCATCATCAGCATGACCGGCTTGCCGTCGTCGACGTTGGCGGCGTTCGTCGTGATCTCGATGCCCCGCACGCTGCGTCCCTCGACGCTCTTGTGCGTGAGGGTGATCGGCTTGACCAGGCTCGGGTGGGCGGCGGCCAGCGCGTCGAGCTCGGCGTTGATCTCGTCGAGCGTGCGGTAGGAGGTCCGCCCGCTGGGCAGGGCCGAGGCGGCGACGCTCTTGCTGTAGGCGGCGTCGGCCTGGCGGGCCTTGCGGTTCGTGGCCGCCATGTCGGCGTCCTCGACCGTCCAGGTGAAGCCCGCGTCCTCGAGCTTCTTCGCGTCGGCGGCGGAGTGGAGGACGACCTCCACCCCCGTGGCGTCGCCGTGCTCCGTCGTGTCGAGGCCGAGCGCGTTGACCTTCGAGCGCTCGGCGGGGGACGGTGCGTTGACGTGGACGAGCTGGACCTTCTGCGGGGTCGGCGTCGGGGTCGCGGCGGACAGGCCGGCGCCCGTGAGGACCACCGCTGCGGCCAGCGCGGCCGTCATCGGGAGTCGAGCGTGGACAGGTAGGGACTTCATCGGCTGCTCCTGCGGTGGGGTCACCCTGGTGTGTGGCGCGCCTGTGGGCGTGCACTGTGCAACCTAGACCCGCAGGTCAGCGCGCGCATCCCCGCAACCTCGTTGAATCCGGTACCACCTTGCCCTGTCCGGGACCCGGCGGGAAGGTGGAGGCTCAGCGGCGGGCGACGCGCAGTCGGACGGGGTACCGGTCGCCCACGACGACCTCGGTGACGCCGTCGTCGCCCGCGGCGAGACCGTCGAGGTCGGGGCCCACGGAGAGGTGCTCGGCCAAGGTCTCACCGGTGACGAGGTCGCGGTGGTTCAGCACGGCGCGGTAGACGAACTCGGCACCGGCGACCTCGAGGGAGATCCGGTCGGACACGTCGAGGCCGGCGTCGCGCCGGGCCTGCTGCACGGCCCGCACGAGGTCACGCGCAGCGCCCTCGAGCTCGAGCTCGGGGGTGACGCCGGTGTCGAGGACGACGAAGCCGCCCCCGGGGAGCATCGCGGTGGCGTGCGACCCCGCCCGGCCGGACTCGACCACGGTCTCGAGGGCGTACTCCCCCTCGACGAGGGCGAGGCCGCCCGCCGTGACGGTGCCGTCGTCGGCGACCGACCAGTCGCCGGACTTCGAGCCCCTGATCGCCATCTGGACGTCCCTGCCCAGGCGCGGACCGGCGGCGCGGGCGTTGACGACGAGCCGCCGGCTGATGCCGAAGTCGGCGGCGTGGGCTTCGGCCACGTCGAGGACGCGGACCGCCTTGACGTTGAGCTCGTCGGCGATGATGCCCGCGAACGGCTCGAGGCCCGCGGGGTCGGGCGTCACGACGGTGAGCCCGGCCAGCGGGAGGCGCACGCGCAGCCGCTCGGCCTTGCGCAGGCTGGACCCGGTGGAGCACACCGCCCGGACCTGGTCCATGGCGGCGACGAGGGCGTCGTCGGCAGGGAGAAGGGAGGCGTCGGGCCAGTCCTCGAGGTGGACCGAGCGACCGCCGGTGAGGCCGCGCCAGATCTCCTCGGTGACGAGCGGCAGCAGCGGGGCCGCCACGCGCGTGATGACCTCCAGCGCGGTGTAGAGCGTGTCGAAAGCGGCGTGGGCGGCCGACGCATCGCCGGATCCGGTGTCCCAGAACCGTTCCCGGGACCGGCGGATGTACCAGTTCGTGAGGACGTCGACGAGCTGGCGCACCGACTCGCAGGCACCCGGCACGTCGTAGGCGTCGAGCTGGCCGGTGACCGTGTCGACCATGACCTGCAGCTTCGCGAGGAGGTAGCGGTCGAGCGGGTCGGTGGACGCGGTCGACCAGCGGGCGTCGTAGCCCGCCCCGTCGCCCATCGCGTTCGCGTAGAGGCTGAAGAAGTACCAGCTGTTCCACAGCGGGATGAGCACCTGCCGGACGCCCTCGCGGATCGACTCCTCGGTGACGACGAGGTTGCCGCCGCGCAGGATCGGCGACGCCATGAGGAACCAGCGCATCGCGTCGGCGCCGTCGCGGTCGAAGACCTCGGTGACGTCGGGGTAGTTGCGCAGCGACTTGCTCATCTTCTGGCCGTCGTTGCCGAGGACGATGCCGTGGCTGATGCAGGACGAGAACGCCGGGCGGTCGAAGAGCGCCGTCGCCAGCACGTGCAGCGTGTAGAACCAGCCGCGGGTCTGGCCGATGTACTCGACGATGAAGTCGGCAGGGAAGTGCGCGTCCTCGCTCTCGGTGCCGGCGAACCAGTCGGCGTTCTCGAACGGGTAGTGCACCTGGGCGTACGACATCGAGCCCGAGTCGAACCAGACGTCGAGGACGTCCTCGACGCGGCGCATGGTCGAGCGGCCCGTGGGGTCGTCGGGGTTCGGGCGGGTCAGCTCGTCGACGAACGGGCGGTGGAGGTCGGGGTTGCCCTCGCGGTCGCGCGGGAGGTCACCGAAGTCGCGCTCGAGCTCGGCGAACGAGCCGTAGACGTCGATGCGCGGGTAGGCCGGGTCATCGGACTTCCAGACGGGAACCGGGCTGCCCCAGAACCGGTTCCGCGTGATCGACCAGTCTCGGGCGTTCTCGAGCCACTTGCCGAACTGGCCGTCCTTGACGTGGTCCGGCACCCAGGTGATGTCCCTGTTGAGCTCGACCATGCGGTCCTTGAACGCCGTGACCTCGACGAACCACGACTCGACGCCCTTGTAGATGAGGGGCTCGCGGCAGCGCCAGCAGTGCGGGTAGCTGTGGTCGTAGGTCTCGCGCCGCAGCAGGATCGTCCCCGCGGTGACCGAGCCGGTCGGCCCCTCGCGGCGGGTGGCGTTGCGCAGGTGGTCGATGATGAGCGCGTTCGCGTCGAAGACCTGGACGTCCTCGTAGTCGATGACCGGAACGGTGAACCGTCCGCTCCGGCTCACCGGCATGACGGCCTCGATGCCCTCGCGGTCGGTGACCTCCTTGTCCACCTCACCGAAGGCGCCCGCGGTGTGGACGACGCCCGTGCCGTCGGTGGTCGTCACGGCGTCGTCGGCGGCGACGATGCGGAAGGCGTTCGCGTGGCCGGCGTAGTAGGAGAACGGCGGCTCGTACGTGCGACCCACCAGGTCAGCGCCCTTGTAGCGGCCGAGGACGGTGAACTCGCCCTCGGCGGAGGCCAGCTCGCGCGCGTACGCCGGGAGCCGCGCCTCGGCGAGGAGGTAGCGCGCGGTGCCCTCGGTGCCGGGCACGGGCGCCTCGACGACGACGTAGTCGATGTCGGAGCCGACCATGGCCGCGAGGTTCGACGGCAGGGTCCACGGCGTCGTCGTCCAGACGAGGACGTGGGCGCCGTCGAGCACCGGGTCGTCCCCGGTGGTGGTCAGCTCGTAGCCGACGGTGACGGCGGGGTCCTGACGGCTCTGGTAGACCTCGTCGTCCATCCGCAGCTCGTGGTTCGACAGCGGCGTCTCGTCGTTCCAGCAGTACGGGAGGACACGGAAGCCCTCGTAGACGTACCCCTTGTCGTACAGGCTCTTGAACGCCCAGATGACCGACTCCATGTAGTCGGGGTTCATCGTCCGGTAGTCGTTCTCGAAGTCGACCCAGCGGGCCTGGCGGGTGACGTAGTCCTCCCACTCGCCGGTGTACTTCATCACCGAGTCGCGGCAGGCGGCGTTGAACTTCTCGATGCCCAGCTCGAGGATCTCGTCGGTGGTCTTGATGCCGTTGAGGCGCATCGCCTCGAGCTCGGCGGGCAGGCCGTGGGTGTCCCAGCCGAAGCGGCGCTCCACCCGGCGGCCGCGCATCGTCTGGTAGCGCGGCACGACGTCCTTGACGTAGCCGGTGAGGAGGTGGCCGTAGTGCGGCAGCCCGTTCGCGAACGGCGGCCCGTCGTAGAACACGAACTCGTTCTCCCCGCGCTCCCCCGGAGAACGGTTCTCGACCGAGGCGCGGAAGGTGTCGTCCTTCGCCCAGTGCGCGAGGACGGCCTCCTCGACCTGCGGGAAGCGCGGGCTCGCGGGCACGCCGAACGCGGCGCCGGTGTGGTCACCCGTCGTGCTGACCTTGGGGTACGTCATCGGGAAGGGCTCCTACGGTCGTCGTCCACTCGTGTCGTGCACGAGGACGACGCCCCACCGGGCGCCCGGACCGGACGCCGCGGCGGTCCACCGCGGTACCACCTCGCTTGCCCCCACCGGGGTGGGAGCCGCTCTGGCCGAAGGTCGTGACGTGACCCCGACGTCCGGGTCTAGTGAGGACGTCGCGTGGCTGTCGCGGGTCCCGTTCTTCCGGAGGCTCGCCGCTGATGACGGCTCGAACGCCTGTGGGGGTGATCCTACCCACGGTGGACGCGGTCTCCCCACCGGGTTCCGGGAGGGGTAGAGTCTGCGCGTCGCCCGAGAGGGCGGCCACACCCAACGCCTCTGCAGGGGGAAGCCGGTCGAAGTCCGGCACTGTCCCGCAGCCGTAGGTCACGAGCGATCGTGGCGAGTCGGAATGCCCAGCAGGTGCGAGCGGCTCCAGTTCACCCGTCGAGGAATGCGGGACGGAGCCCGACCGACCGGGGCTCCGGTGGTTCGGGCAGTCGTCACGAACCGCCAGGAGAGGCACCGATGTCCCCCACCACCACCCGCGTGGCGCTGCGCCGCGCCGGCACCCTGCTCGTCGCCGCGGCCCTCGTCGCCGGCCCGGCCGGCCTCGCGTCCGCCGACCCGGGCGCCCAGCCCACCCCCTCGGTGAGCACGTCGGCGACCGCCGAGCCCACCGCGCCCACGTCGCCGGCCCCGTCGACGACGACCGAGCCGTCGGTGACCCCCACGCCCTCCGCGAGCGCGTCCCCGAGCCCGTCCGCGTCCGGCACCCCCGCAGCCCCGGCGGCGACCCCGAGCGCCGCGCCGGAGACCGTCCGCGGCCTCGGCGCCGCCGAGCTCGCCGCTGCGGCCGGCCAGGCGACGCCGCAGACCGGCTGGGCCGCCGACTTCATCGCGCGGACCCTCGCCGCCGGCGGCGACCACTACCAGTACCCGGACTTCGACGCCTTCGACGGCGGCAACACGATCGACGCGATGCTCGGCCTGGCGGCCTCCGGCGTGGGCGCCGACCAGCTCGGGCAGTCGCTCGACTACCTCGAGGCCAACGTCGGCGGCTACATGGGCGCCGACTACGACTCCACCTTCGCCGGGCCGACCGCGAAGGCCGTCATCGGCGTCCTCGCGGCCGGCGGCGACCCCACCGATGCCGGAGGCCTCGACCTCGTCGCCGAGCTGCAGGCGACCGAGGGCGCGGTCGAGCCGGGGCGCTTCTCCGACCTGCCCGTCGACTGCGGCTACACCACGTGCGACTACTCGAACACGATCGGCCAGGCCCTCGGCATCATCGCCCTGGTCCGCGCCGGTGAGCCACTGAGCGTCGCGTCGGTCGACTTCCTCGTCGCCCAGCAGTGCGCCGACGGCGGCTTCCGCGGGAACCTCGACGCACAGACCTGCGTCTCCGACCCGGACGCCACCGCCTTCGCGGCCCAGGCCCTCGTCGCGGCGGGTGCCGCCGAGGAGGGCGCCGACGCCCTCGACTGGCTCGCCGCCGCCCAGAACACCGACGGCTCCCTCGAGAACAGCGACGGCGAGCGCAACGCGAACACCACCGGCGTCGCGGCACAGGCCTTCGCGGCCGGCGGACGCGACGCGGACCTCGCGCAGGCGCAGGCCTTCCTCGTGACCCTCCAGTACGACTGCGCGGCTGCGGCCGCGCTGCGCGGCGGCATCGCCTTCTCGGCCGGCACCCGGTCGACGACCACGGTCGAGGACTCCGACCTGCGGGCCACCGGCCAGGCGACCGTCGGCCTCGCGGGCGAGTCACTCCTCTCGGCCGCCCTCGGCGAAGGTTCCGCGGCGGGGACGACGGGCCGGACCTGCGCCCCGACGCCGACGACGAGCGGCCCGCCCACCACGACGACGCCGACGGCCACGGTGGACCCCACCGAGGGGTCGGGGTCGGACGGCGGCCAGACGCCGGTCGCCTCCGGTCCCGGCAGCCTCGCCCAGACCGGCTCGGACCTGCTGTGGCCGGTGGCCGCGGGCCTGGTCCTCCTGCTCGTCGGCGGCCTCGCCGTCGCCGCCTCGCGCCGCCGGGGGGCGCACGCCTGATGGGTCGCCCGACTCACCGCCTCCTCGCGCGCCTCGCCGGTGCCGCCGCCGCGGCGGGCCTGGTCCTCACCGGGCTCGTCGCGACCGCCGGCCCGGCGAGCGCCGCGGCCTGCTCGGGGACGACGGGCGTCACCGTCGTCGTCGACACCGGCAGCTCGATCTCGACGCGGTGCGCCTCGGGCAACCCGGACTCCGCGTGGGCCGCGCTCCAGGCAGCCGGGCACTCGGTGACGCCGGTCCAGCAGTTCCCGGGCGCGATCTGCCGGATCGACGGGTACCCCTCGTCCGACCCCTGCGTGCGGATGCCTCCGTCCGACGCCTATTGGGCGTTCTTCCACGCCTCGCGGGGCGGCAGCTGGCGGTACAGCACCACCGGCGCGCGCAGCTACGACCCGCCGTCCGGCTCCGTCGTCGGCTTCCGCTTCGGGTCGGGCCAGCAGCCGCGGGTCGCACCGCCGGCGAAGGCGACGACGAGCACGCCGAAGCCCACGACGGCGGCCCCGAAGCCGACGACGGCCGCGCCCAAGCCGACCACGGCCGCCCCGAAGCCGACCACGGCCGCCCCGAAGGAGGGGGCGGGCACGACGTCGACGGCGCCCACCGCGACGGCGTCGCCGCGCGCGTCCGCCTCGGCGAGCGCCTCCGCCTCCGCCTCCGCGTCGGCCTCGGCGTCGGCGTCCACGTCGCCCTCCGCGAGCGCGTCGGCGACGGACGACCCGACGACGAGCGCCGCCGCGCCCGCGTCCTCCGACGACGGGTCCGGACCGGGACTCGGGACGCTCCTCGCGGGTGGCGCCCTCGTGGCCGCGGTCGCGGGCGGCGCCGGGTGGGCCGCCTGGCGGCGCCGCGCCGCCTGACCGTGGGGCGATGATGGGCCGATGAGCGCCACCCTCCCCCGCGCGGTGCACCCCGCGGCATGGTGGGGGTGGGCGATCGGGCTGGCCGTCGCCGTCAGCACGACGAACAACCCGCTCCTGCTCGCCCTCGCGCTCGCCGTCGTCGCGCTCGTCGTCGCCGCGCGTCGCGGCTCCTCGCCGTGGGCGCGGGCCTTCCGGCTCTACCTCTGGCTCGGTCTCGCCATCGTCGTCGTGCGCGTCGTCCTCCACGTCCTCGTCGGCCTCAAGGTGGGGCACATCGAGGTCGTCGCGCTGCCGGAGGCGACCCTGCCGTCGTGGGCCGCGGGCATCCAGCTCGGTGGCACCGTGTACCTCGAGGGGCTGCTGTACGCGACGCTCCAAGGGGTCCGGCTCGCCGTCATCATCGCCTGCGTCGGTGCGGCGAACGCGCTGGCCAACCCCAAGCGGATGCTGCGCGCACTGCCCGGGGCGCTGCACGAGATCGGCTCGGCCGTCGTCGTGTCCGTGTCGGTGGCCCCGCAGCTGGCCGAGAGCGTCCAGCGGGTCCGTCGTGCCCGGCAGCTGCGGGGGGACACGGCGCGCGGGCTGCGGTCGGTCCCGGCCGTCGCCCTCCCGGTGCTCGAGGACACCCTCGAGCGCTCGCTGCTGCTGGCCGCCGCGATGGACTCGCGCGGGTACGGGCGGGCGGTGGCCGTGCCGGCCGGTGAGCGGGCCCTCGTGGGGTCCCTGACGCTCGGTGGCCTCCTCGCGAGCGCGGTCGGCGTCTACGGGGTCCTCGACACCTCGACCCCTGCCCTCATGGGCACCCCGACCCTCCTCCTCGGGCTCGTCGCGTCGGCGCTGGGGCTGTGGCTCGGCGGCCGCCACGTCCCGCGCACCACCTACCGGCCGGACCCGTGGCGGGCGCCCGAGTGGGTGACCGTGGCCTGTGGGGTCGTCGCTGCGGCGGTCCTCGTCGTGACCTCGCGGACCACCCCGATGGTCCTCGAGATGCCGCTCTCCCCGCTGGGCGTGCCGGGGCTGCCGCTGCCGTCGGTGGCGGCGATCCTCGTGGGGGCGCTGCCGGCCTTCCTCACTCCCGAGCCGCCGCGCGCACCGTCCCGCGATGTCCGCCGTGGCGCCGCCCCCGTTCCCCAGGAGGCCGGGCGTGGCTGAGCCGCACGCGATCTCGCTCGAGGCCGTGACCATCACCCTGCCCGGGTCCGACCGGCCCGTGCTGCGGGAGGTCTCACTCACGGTCGACGAGGGCGAGCTGGCGCTCGTCGTCGGCCGCACCGGGTCGGGCAAGTCGACGCTGCTCGGGGCGATGTGCGGGCGGGTGCCGCACTTCACCGGCGGCACCCTCGCCGGGCACGTGCGCGTCCACGGCCGCGACACCCGCGAGCACCGGCCCCGCGACCTCGCCGACCTCGTCGGGGTCGTCGGCCAGGACCCCCTCGCGGGCTTCGTCACCGACACCGTCGAGGAGGAGCTGGCGTACGGGATGGAGCAGCTCGGGCTGCCGCCCGCGACGATGCGCAAGCGGGTCGAGGAGACCCTCGACCTGCTGGGGATCGCCGAGCTGCGCGGCGCGGCCCTCCACGAGCTGTCCGGCGGTCAGCAGCAGCGCGTGGCGATCGGCTCGGTGCTCACGGCGCACCCGCGCGTCATCCTCCTCGACGAGCCGACCTCGGCGCTCGACCCCACCGGCGCCGAGGAGGTGCTGGCCACCATCACCCGGCTCGTCCACGACCTCGCGGTGACCGTCGTCGTTGCCGAGCACCGGGTCGAGCGGGTGCTCCACTACGCCGACACGGTCGTCCACGTCTCCCCGACCGGCGAGGTCGTGTCGGGGACGCCGGCCGAGGTCATGGTCGACTCCGACATCACCTCGCCCGTCGTCGAGCTCGGCCGCTGGGCGGGGTGGTCACCGCTCCCCCTGTCGGTGCGCGACGCCCGCCGGGCCGCCCGCGACCTGCGGGCCCGCCTCGCCGCCACCCGGGGCCCCTCCGCCCCGACCCCGCCCGCGGACGAGAATCGTCCAGAACGTCACCGTGCGGACGCCGGTCCCGGGTCAGGACCGTCCGACCGTCCTGCTCTCGGTCGAGCCTCGTCCGCGGGGGAGTCCGTGCTCACCGCGCGGGGGGTCGTCGTCCGGCACCCGGGCGACGTGGTGGCGGTCGCCGGCGTCGACGTCGACCTGCGCGCGGGCGAGGTCACCTCCCTCATGGGGCGCAACGGGTCCGGGAAGTCCTCGCTGCTGTGGGCCCTGCAGGGCAGCGGCACGCGCACCTCGGGCACGGTGCGCGCCACCGGGACCGACGGCGCCGAGCCCGTCGACCCGGCGTCGCTGCCTGCCGGACGGCGCCGGGCCCTCGTCGGCCTCGTGCCCCAGTCGGCGGCCGACCTGCTCTACCTCGACACCGTGGGCGGGGAGTGCGCCCAGGCCGACCGCGAGAGCGCGGTCGAGGTCGGGACCTGTGCGGGCGTGCTCGCCGGCATCGCCCCGGGAATCCCGCCGGGGCAGCACCCTCGGGACCTGTCGGAGGGCCAGAAGCTCGCCCTCGTCCTCGCCGTCCAGCTGACCGCCGACCCGCCCGTGCTCCTCCTCGACGAACCGACCCGCGGTCTCGACCCGACCGCCAAGGCGTCGCTGAGCCGCACCCTGCGCGACCTCGCCGCCCGCGGCCGGGCCGTCGTCGTGTCGACCCACGACGTCGAGTTCGTCGCGGAGAGCGCCGACCGGGTCGTCGTCATGGCGGCCGGTGAGGTCGTGGCCGACGGGCCCACCGCCGACGTCGTCGTCTCCTCCCCCGCGTTCGCCCCGCAGGTCTCGAAGGTCACCGCACCCGGGCCGTGGCTCACCGTCGCCGACGTCCGCGGCGCCCTCGACGAGGTGGCGGCCCGGTGAGCGCGGCGGTCGCGGCCACGCCGCGCACGTCGCCGGGCCGGCTGCGCGTCATCCGGCTGCGCCCCCGCTCGGCGGCAGCGGTGGCCCTCGTCAGCCTCGTCGGGCTCTTCGCGTTCCTCTGGCCGCTGTTCGTCTCGCCCGACTCCGGCCTCGCCCACGGGGGCGACGCCCCGCTCGTGTTCGCCGTCGTCCTCCCCCTCCTCCTGGCGGTCGTCCTCGCCGAGCTGAGCGAGGGCGGGATGGACGTCAAGGCGGTCGCCATGCTCGGCGTCCTCGCCGCGATCGGCGCCGCGCTGCGCCCGCTCGGGGCCGGGACCGCGGGGCTGGAGACCGTCTTCTTCCTCCTCGTCCTGGGCGGGCGGGTGTTCGGCGCCGGCTTCGGGTTCGTGCTCGGCGCGACGACCCTCTTCGCGTCGGCGCTCGTGACCGGTGGGGTGGGTCCGTGGCTGCCGTTCCAGATGCTCGGCGCGGCATGGGTGGGCTGGGGCGCCGGGCTGCTGCCTCGGGCGCGGGGCCGGGCCGAGCTCGCCCTCCTCGTCGCGTACGGGGCGCTCGCCGGGCTGTTCTACGGGCTCGTCCTCAACTTCTCGTTCTGGCCGTTCGCGACGGGGATGGCCGGCGGGCTGTCGTTCGTGCCCGACGCGCCCGTCCTCGACAACCTCCACCGCTTCGTCGTCTTCACCCTCGCGACGAGCCTGGGGTGGGACATCGGGCGGGCGGTGACGACGGGCGTCCTCGTCGCCGTGACGGGGCGGGCCGTCCTCGGGGCGCTGCGTCGCGCCGCCCGCCGGGCGGCCTTCGAGGAGCCCGTCACCTTCGCGGAGCCGACCGGGCCGCCGCCCGTGGGGCACCCGGAGCCGCACGTCCCTGACGTGGCACGATCGGGGCCATGAGCCCCCTGGAGCTGGACCGCGACCCCGCCTGGCTGAGCCGCGAGGAGCTCGACGCGGCCCGGCAGCGGTTGCCGATCCTCTACGTCGACGCCGTCCCGGTGCGGGTCGACGACCGCGGCGCCGTCTCGGCCGTCGGCGTCCTGCTCCGACTCGGCCCCGACGGACGCGTCTCGCGTGAGCTCGTGTCGGGTCGCGTCCTGCACCACGAGCGGGTCCGCGACGCCATCCTCCGGCACCTCGAGAAGGATCTCGGACCGATGGCGCTGCCCCGTGTGCCGGTGAGCCCCCAGCCGTTCACCGTGGCCGAGTACTTCCCCACCCCCGGGGTCACGCCCTTCCACGACCCGCGCCAGCACGCGGTGTCGCTCGCGTTCGTCGTACCCGTCGCCGGCGACTGCTCGCCGCAGAACGACGCCCTCGACCTCACCTGGCTCACCCCCGACCAGTGCCTCGACCCCGGTGTCCAGGCCGAGATGGACCGCGGCCACGGGGTGCTGCTGCGCCAGGCGCTCGCCCACCTCGGCCACCCCGTCTGAGGACGACCGGAGGCGCCTCGGTCAGCAGCTCACCGCGTACCGAGATCGACGCACTGGACGATGTCGGTACGCGGGTGGTCAGCCGGTGAACTTGTCCCGCGTACGGGTCATGTCGTGCCGGTCGGCCTCGTGCGACTCCTCCGGCGTCGGCGCGGTGCCGCCGAGCCGGGCGGGGACCCAGCGCAGGTCCCTGCCGGAGAGCACCGGGTAGGCGGCCTGCTGCGCGTCGAGCTGTGCCTGCATGACCGCCTTGACCCTCGCAGTGGCCTCGGCGACGTTCTCGCGGCGTGCGACCACGATCGGCGCACCGACCGTGATGGACACCGGGATGTTCGCCCGCCCCATGTGCTTCGGGAGGTCCTTGGTCCACACGCGGTGGCCGCCCCAGATCGTCACGGGCAGCACGGGGACGCCGGCCACCTGGGCCATCTTCACCGCTCCCGGCTTGAACTCCTTGAGCTCGAAGCTGCGCGACATCGTGGCCTCGGGGAAGACGCCGACGATCTCACCGGCGCGCAGGGCGCGGATGGCGTCGGCGAAGGCCTGCCCGCCGTTGTGCCGGTCGACCGGGATGTGGCCCATCCCGCGCATGAGGGGTCCGGAGACCTTGTGGGCGAAGATCGACTTCTTCGCCATGAACCGCACGTACCGGCGGTGCGGCCAGGCGGGGAGCCCGGCGTACATGAAGTCGAGGTAGCTCGTGTGGTTGATCGCCATCACCGCGCCGCCCTCACGGGGCACGTTCTCCTCGCCGGTGATCGTGAACCGCGCTCCCTGGAGGAAGAACAAGGTCTTCACCGCGTGGATGACGGGGCGGTACACGGGCTCCATGCGCCCACCCTAGGCCAGCGGGACCGGACCCGGGGACCTGCGCTGGTCAGCCGAGGCGCGGCGGCTTCCACGCGAGCTGGAGGACCTGGTCGCCGAGCTCGCGCGAGACGATGCGCGCCCGCCCGGGCGGCTGCACCGACGGCTTGACCCGCCCGATGAGCATGCCCTCGTCGGGGCTGCCCGACAGCAGGATGCCGGGCGAGCCCAGGTCGCGGATCGTCTGCACGACCGGCTCGAACAGCGCGCGCGAGGCCCCACCCATCCGCCGGGTCAGCACGAGGTGGAGCCCGACGTCGCCCGCCTGCGCGAGCAGCGGGACGAGGGGCCGCAGCGGGCTGCCTGCCGAGGTGACGACGAGGTCGTAGTCGTCCACGAGGAAGAACACCTCGGCGCCCTGCCACCACGACCGCGCGCGCAGCTGCTCGGGCGTGACGTCGGGGCCGGGCAGGCGGGTGCGGAGGAAGTCGGCGATCCCCTCGGCGGCTGCCGCGGTCTGGTCCTCGGTGGTGAGGTACTCGCCGACGTGGTCGTCGGGCAGCTCACCGAGGAGGGCCCGGCGGTAGTCGACGACGAACAGCTTCGCCTCGTCGGGCGCGTACAGCCGGGCGACCTCGTGCGCGTAGGACCGGAGGAAGGCCGACTTGCCGGAGTCGGCGTCGCCGAGGAGGTAGGCGTGCGGCTCCTCGGTGAGGTCGAGGCCGATCGGGGCGAGGTTGCTCTCGTCGAGGCCGAGGAGGAGACGCTTCTCGTCGGGGGCCGCGAGCTCGCGGACGGCGTCGAGGGTGACCTGCCCGGGCAGCAGCCGGAGCTTCGGCCCGCGGGGGCCGGTCCACGCCGCGTTGACCTTGGCGACGAGGTCCTCGACGCCGTCGCCGAGGTCGTCGACGCTCCCGCGGTCGTCGACGCGCGGGACGCCGCCGAGGAAGTGGTGCTTCGTCATCGTCAGGCCCCGGCCGGGTCGGCCCTTGGGGACGTTGGCGGCGATGCGCCGGTCGACCTCGGAGTCGCTCGGGTCGCCGAGGCGCATCTCGATGCGGGTGCCGAGGACGTCGCGGATCTGGTTGCGGAAGTCCATCCACCGCGAGGTCGTCACGACGACGTGGACCCCGAACGTCAGGCCGCGCCCGGCGAGCTCCATGATCTGCTGCTCGAGCTCGTCGAACTCCTGGCGCAGCGTCATCCAGCCGTCGACGACGAGGAAGACGTCGCCGTAGCCGTCGTCGACCCGGCCCTGGGCGCGCCGGGCGCGGTAGGTCTCGATGGAGTCGATGCCGTGGGCGCGGAAGTACTGCTCGCGCAGGTCGACGATGCCGCGGATCTCGGCGACGAGCCGACGGACCACCTCGGGCTCCGAACGGTTCGCCACACCCGCCACGTGGGCCAGCTTGGCGAGCGGGGTGAACGTGCCGCCGCTGAAGTCGAGGACGTAGACCTGGCTCTCGAGCGGGGTCGTCGTCAGGGCGATCGCCGCCACGACCGTGCGGGCCATCGTCGAGCGACCCGTGCGCGGGCCACCGACGACCGCGACGTGGCCGGCAGCACCGCCGAGCCGGAGGACGAACAGCTCGCGGCGCTGCTCGAGCGGGCGGTCGACGATGCCGACGGGCATGACGTACGAGCCGCGCTCGCGCCAGCGCCGGCTCACCAGACCCAGGGCCGGGTCGGCCGCGAGGTCGCCGAGCAGCTGGTCCATCGAGTTCGGGACGTCGAGCGGCGGCAGCCAGACCTGGTGGGCGGGGCGGCCCCTGCCCTTCATCCGCGAGACCGCGATGTCGAAGACGGCGCGCGTCTCCTCGGGCTCGGTCGAGGCACCCGCGGGCACGGCCTCGCTCTGGCGACCACGCCCGACCGCGACCGGCGCCAGGGTGAACGGCATGATCTCGGCGGCCCCGACCGACGCGCCCTCGACCTCGGCGACCCGGCGCCGGCGGCCCTTCGGCGGCCCGGACACGTAGGCGGCCTTGAACTTGGTCAGCGTCGTCTGGTCCGGCTTGAGGTAGCCCAGGCCCGGCACCGGCGGCAGCTCGTAGGCGTCGGGGACGCCGATGACGGTGCGCGACTCGCCCGCGCTGAACGTCCGCAGGCCGATCCGGTACGACAGGTGCGACTCGAGGCCGCGCAGGCGCCCTTCCTCCAGCCGCTGCGAGGACAGCAGGAGGTGCATCGACAGCGAGCGCCCCAGCCGCCCGATGGCGACGAAGAGGTCGGCGAACTCCGGCTTGGCGGACAGCAGCTCGGAGAACTCGTCGGCGACGATGAGCAGGGCCGGCAGCGGCTCGAGGTCGGCCCCCTGGGCGCGGGCGCGTTCGTAGTCGGTGACGTTCGCGAAGTTGCCGGCCGAGCGGAGGAGCTCCTGGCGGCGGGTCATCTCGCCCTGGAGGGCGTCCTGCATCCGCTCGACGAGGGTGAGCTCCTGGCCGAGGTTGGTGATGACGGCCGACACGTGCGGCATGTCGGCCATGCCCGCGAACGTCGCGCCACCCTTGAAGTCGACGAGGACGAAGTTGAGGGCCTCGGGCGAGTGCGTCATCGCCAGCGCGAGGACGAGGGTGCGCAGCAGCTCGGACTTGCCGGACCCGGTGGCGCCGATGACGAGGCCGTGCGGGCCCATGCCCTGCTGCGCCGACTCCTTGATGTCGAGCGCCACGACCGTCCCGGCCTCGTCGACGCCGATGGGCACCCGGAGCCGGTCGCGCTGGAGCCGGGGGCGCCACGCGGTGTCGGCGTCGAAGTCGCGGACGTCGCCGGTGCCGAGGAGGTCGACGAGCTCGGTGGAGGAGGAGAGGGCGTCGCGTGCCTCGGGCTCGTCGGCGTGGTAGCGGGGGGCCAGGCGGCGCGCGGCGGCCTCGGCCCGGACGGTGGAGAGCTGGTCGGCGACGCCGTGCGCGGTGCCGCGGGCGAGGGTGATGATCTCGAGCGGGACGGTCCCGGCGCGCGGGCCGCGCTCGACCTCGTGGCCGACCGCCAGGCGCAGCGTCGAGGACGAGGTCAGCTCGCCCCACTGCTCCGGGAGGTCGAGCACCGTCACGCCGAGGACGCCGTCGGGGGTGACCACGGGGTTCCCGGGCGGGACGTCGCCGCCGTCGACGACGAGGAGGACGTGCGGGAGCGAGGGCGCGTCGCTCGGGCCGAAGCGCGGCCGCTCGACGAGGTCCTGGGGCAGCAGCGGGAGCAGGTCGTGGACCGACTCCCCCACGAGCCGCACCGGACCGACGGCGTCGCGCTCGCGGGTGGACAGCGCGTGCGGCAGCCACTTGAGCCACTCCCACTCCGAGCGGGCCTCCCGCGAGACGAGCGCGGCGACGACGAGGTCCTCGGGAGCGTGCTGCATCGCGGCGGACAGGACGAGCGAGCGGGCGAGCGCGCGCGCGGGGTCGGCGTCGCCGGTGACCTCGACGTGCGCGAAGGCCCGCAGCGCCACCGATGCCGGAAGGCCGGGCTGGACCTGGTGGGTCGACAGGAGCCGGTGCAGCGCCGAGGCCGCGACGGGGTCGAGCTGGGCCAGCGGCGCGGTCTCCGGCGGCTCGAGGGTGAGGCAGAGCGGCTGGGCGGTCGTGCCCATGCGGACCTGGAGGAAGTCGGCGTCGGAGGGCGTGCGCTCCCACACGCGGGTGCCCTCGGCCGCGATCGCCGGAAGTGCCGCCGGGTCGGGGTAGTCCCACAGCGCCGCCTCGCGCTGGCGGCCGGCGGCGTCGCGGATGGTGCCCCGCACCTCGGCGAGGTAGGCGAGGTACTCCCGGCGGGCGGCGAGCACCTGGCCGGTGTGCTGCTGGCGCTGCCGGACCCCGCTCGCGAGGACGAAGCCGACCGAGGCGACGAGGAACATCCCGGCGGTGAACCAGGCGCGCGGCCCGCTCTGCGACATCGCGACGAAGCCGATGGTGCCGAGCGAGCCGAGCATCGGCACGGCCTGGAGCAGCAGCCCGCTCGCGCCCTCGGACGGCGTGATCTCGGGGGGTGGCTGGAGCTCGATCCGCCCGGTCGGCACCCGGGGCGCCTCCTCGCGGACACCGCGCCTGGTGGCCACCGTCATACCGTTCCCCTCCCACGTCCCACTGGGCGATCTGCCCCACCGTACCTGTGGCTATTGTTCATGGCGGATGCTGGCCGGTCGGGCAGCTCGAACACCCCGGGGGGAGGACACGTGGCGGACCCCATGCACCAGCTGACCCTCGTCGCCGACGAGCGCAGCTACGACCTCGTCGTCCCCGTGGGCACCCGGGTCACCGACGTCCTGTCGGTCCTCGGCATCTCCTCGAGCGCCAACCCGAGCTCGGTCGCCACGTCGGCGGGCCACGTGTTCGGACCGCACGACCGGCTCGGCGAGGACCTCCCCGCCGGGTCCGTCCTCACCGTCGTGCGCACGACGACGCACCAGGTCACCCGGGACGTCGTGAGCATCGACCGCTCCTCCTCCGCGCCCGGTGGCCGCACCGACGGCGCCGGAGGACGCCGGCGTGGCCCCGCGTGGGCCGGCGGCGGACGCACCCGCCCCACCACCGTCGACCCCGTCGTCGTCGACGACTCCACCCGGCGCCGCGACGACCTGGACGAGGCCACCGTCAGCCGCGCGTCGCTGCGGGCCGGGGCCGCTGCCGGCTCCGGTGTCAGGGTCCCGCGCAGCGGGCGCGCCCGCTCGGCGACACGGCCGGAGGTCGTGGGCCCCGCGCTCGTCGTCGGCACCGGGCTGCTCTGCCTCGCCGGGTCGGTCCTCGTCCTCCTCCTGCCCGCGGTGTCCGGCGGGCCCGGTGCCGGCGGCTCCGGCGCCGGCGGGCTGCTCGCGGCGGCGCCCGTGCGGTGGGCGAGCGCCCTCCTCCTCCTCGCGAGCGCCGTCCTCGTGACCTTGGCCGTCCCCCGCGACCGCACCGGGTCGGCCGCGGTCCGGCTCGCCGCAGCCCCCGCGCTGGCGGTCGCCGCGGGGCTGCTCGCGCCGTTCGGCGAGTCGCCCCAGGGCACCGCGGTGCAGGGTGCGCTCGCCTGCGGGCTCGGTGTCGTCGTCCTCGCCCTCGGCTCCACCGACGGCCCCACCACCGACCGCGGTGAGCGGACCGCCATGGCGTGCCTCGGCGGGGTGGGGATGCTCCTCGCGGCCGGGGTGCTCCTCGACTGGTCGCCCGTGGCGACCGCCGCCCTCGTCGTCGGCGCCGCGCCGGTCCTCGTGCGAGCCCTGCCGAGCACGAGCCTGAGCGTCGACCCGACCCAGCTCGTCGACACCGACCGCCTGTCCACGACGATCTGGGCCGTCCGAGAGCGCCACGCCGGGCGCCGCCGCCGGGTCACCGCCCACGACGTCCGCGACCGGGTTGCCGCGGCCCGGGCCGTCGTCTCGGCCGGCACTGGGTACGCCGCCGTGCTCGCGGCGCTCGGCGGCTGGGTGGTCGCCCTCGCGGCCCCCTTGTCCGACATCGCGCCGTGGTCGCGGTGGGTCCTGCCCGCCGTCGCCGCCGTGGCCCTGGGATACCAGGCCCGCACGGTCCGCGACCGCGTCGCGCGGTTCGCGATGCTCGGGGGCTCGGCGTCGCTCACGGTCGCCTCGGCCGTCGCCGTCCTCGCCGCCCACCCGATGTGGGTCGTGTGGCTCGTCCTCGGCACCGTGGGGGTCGCGTCGGCCACGCTCGTCGCGGCCGTCGCCCTCTCCGGCGGCTACCACTCGACGCGGATGTCGCGGCTCGCGGACCGCATCGAGTCGCTGGCCGTCGTCCTCGTCCTGCCACTGGGGGTGCTGGCCGCAGGGGGCGTCGAGGGCCTGCGCCGCCTCACCTCGGGCTGACCCCGCCCTCCGGCCGTCCCCTTCTGCGCCGCCGCAGAAGGGGGCGCGGAGGTGGCGGGGCGACGAACCGGTGCCATCACCCGGTTTCCCCCACCACCGAGTCGCTGCGGGATCGGGACTCACTCCCAGACGGGTGGGGTGGCGTCGTCGGCGCCCTCGAACCAGGTCTCCTCGTCCTCGTGCGTCAGCCGGTCGAGGTCGTGCTCGTCGCGGTCCTCCCCCTTGCCGCCACGGCTGCCCGCGGTTCCCGCCGCCGCGACGACACCACCGCGACCACCCCTGTCGCCGAGCTGGGGCACGCCGTAGCGGCCCGCGCGGGCGCCACCGCCGCCACGGCCTCCGGCTGCGCCTCGTCCCGCGGCCGACTGGCCGCCGGCGGCGACCACCGTGGACCGCCCGGCACCACCGGCACCACCGGCAGCCGCGCGCCCGGCCGCACCGGAGCCGCGAGCCGCAGCACCGCTGTTCGTCACGCCCATGACACCGGGACGACCCGCACCGGCGGCACCCGGCCGGCCGGCACCGGCAGCACCGGGGCCACCGCGCCCGAGCAGGGCCGCGGCCCCGCCTCCGGCGGCCATGCCACCGATACCGGCGGCCATGCCGCCACTGCCGAGGCCGGACTGCCCGGCGGACCCGCCCTGGCCCGTCGTGCCGGACACCGCCCCGCCACCAGCGGGGCCGAGGCTGCCGCCGCCGGGACCGTCGACGACCACCGGGTCGGGACGGACCGGGTCGGGGTCGACCGGCTCGGGCTCCGGGACCTCCGGGAGGCCGATGCAGATGACGGTCGGGGGGTCGAAGGTCGGGGGCGGCTCGACCTCGCCGCCGCGGCCGCCACCGTCGTCGCGCCCGCCCGCCGGACCGACGTACGTGCCGCCGCTGGAGCCACCACCCACCGGGGTGCCCCCGCTGCCGCCCCCGCCACCGGGTGTCCTCGTGTTCACGGGCGACTCGGCCGGCTCGACCGGCAGCTTGCGCGTCGCCGTCTGCATCTGGCCCTCGTAGGCGTCGAGGACCTTCTTGGCCTCCGCCTCCCGCAGCCTCTTCGCCTCGGCGAGCGCCGCCGCGTACGCCTCCGTGTCGGGAACCTGCCCGTCGGGGTAGGAGCCCCCGAGCGGGCGGACCGGCGTCCTCATGTAGTCGCCCTGGTCGAGGTCGATGTCGATCGGGCGCACGTTGAGCACGTACGCGGTGCGCGCGACGGCGACCGCGTCGGACGCAGCGGTGAGCCCACCCTCGATCGCCTTGATGTCCTCGGCGTGCCGGTCGAGGTTCGACGCGAGCTTGCCGAGGGCGTCGTAGGCCGCCGCGGCGGCGGGTCCGTCCCAGACCTCGCCGACGTCGGGTGCGCGCTGCAGCTCGCGGACCACCCGGCGGACGTCCGCGGCGAGGTCGCCCATCTCCTCCGAGGTCGTGCGCCACTGCTCGGCCGTGTGGTCGACGATCCCCGCCTGGAAGTCGTAGATCTCGTGGAGGGCGCGCTCGTACGGCCCGGCTCCCTCCGGGAGGGCGGGCGGGCCCCCGCCGCCGTCGTGTGCCTGAACCATGTCGGTCACTCCTCCCCGTCGGCGCGTGCGCCGGTGTGGGCGCCCCTGGCGCCGGTGGACACTGGGTCGTCGTCGGGGTCGCCCCCGGTGGTCGTGGCGCTCGGCCCGCGCGTGCGCCGGCGGGCGAGGACGAGGGCGAGGGCGGCAGTCGCGAGGACCACGAGCGCGCCGAGACCCACGAGGACCCCGGGCACGCGGCCCTCGTCGTCCGCGGCCTGCGGGGCGGCCGAGGCCGAGGTGGTGGCCGAGGGGGACGCCGGGGCCGACGGGGTGGCCGTCGGGGTCGCGGTCAGCGCCGCGATGTCCTCGGACGAGGGCTCGGCCCCGCCGAGGGCGCTCACGAAGGGGTTCTCGTCGGGCAGGGTCGTGGGGTCGATGGCGACGGCGTCGGCCGGCGCGAAGATCCCCCAGCCGTACGCCCGGTTGCGCTCGGTGACCTCCGGGAGGTTCGAGCCCTCGCGGCGGAACCACGTCTCGACCCCGCCCCCGGACAGCGGGCGCAGCCCGACCCCTGCCTTCGCGGCCTGGAGCAGCTGGTTCGCGGTGGCGTCCGGGTGGGCCGACCACATCGCCGCGAGGCCGCCGCTCACGAGGGCCGTCGCGTTGGACGAGCCGTCGGCGAGGTAGTCGCTCCCCCAGCGGCCGTCCTCGAAACCGAGGCTGTTGACCGCCTTGCCCGGCGCGGCGAGGCCGATGGCCGCGTCGTCCTTGACCGACTGCTCGTAGACCCGCCCGCGCTGGTCGACGGGGTTGACGGTCACGACCCCGTTGCCGAGCGCGGGCCACATGACGCCGCGTCCGGCGTTGTCGGTGCCCGCGACGACGATGACGCCCGCGCGGTACGCCTCGAGCAGCGCCGCACCGTACTCGGCGTCGTAGTCGGTGACGAGCGAGAGGTTGATGATCTTCGCCCCGGCGGCGACCGCCGCCCGGATCGAGGCGACGACGCCGTCGGCCACCTCGTCGTACCCCGGTCCGGTGAGGCCGCACGCGATGTCGCCGGCTCGCCTGGGGTTGGGGTAGCTCACGGCGTAGTGGAGGAGGCGGGCGTCGGGCGCGATGCCGCGGATGCCGGTGCCCCCCGGGCCGCTGCCCCTGCCCGTGCCCCCGATGAGGGCGGCCATCGTCGTGCCGTGCTCGGCGACCCGGCCGGTGGCCCGCGGCGAGCGCGTGCCCCCACCGTCGGCGAGGCACGGGCTCGACGAGGCCGCGATGCGCCCACGCACCTCGGGGACCTCGGGGTCGACGGGGGTGTCGACGATCGCCACGGTGACGCCCTTGCCGGTGCCCTGGCGCTGCAGCTCGTCGATGCCCATCGCGTCCCACCACCAGCCGCCCTTGCCGAACCCGTCGGCGGGCGCCGAGGCCGGCGCCTGCACCATGGTCGACGGGGTCGCGACGGCCGGGCCCGCAGCGACGAGCGCCGCCACCGCGCACGCCCCGGCGAGCACCGGCACGTGGACGCGGCGGCGTCCCCCGCGCGGGAGGCGCGAGGAGGCGGGGAGGACGCGGGACGGCATCGCGCTCAGGCCACGCCGTTCGGAGCGGGGGCGGGCCCGTCGGACCCGCCCGGGCCGGTGCCCATCGCCGTCGATGGTTCGGTGGCACCGGTGGACGTCGCCCGCGGCTCCGCGCCGGACTCACCGCCGGACTCACCACCGGTGCCGGTGGGGGCGCCCTCGGTGGCCAGCCCGGCCATCGTCGTGGCCCCCTCCTGCGACGCCTCGGTCTCGCGTGCCTGCTCCTGGTTGCGGGTGCTCTGGAACCCCTCGGGGTCGGCCCAGCGCCCGAGGAGGGTCACGAAGGCCGCCCCCGCGTTCTCGTCGTGGTTGCGCATCTCCTCGGCGGCCCGCGCGAGGTTCTCGGCGGCCGTCACGAGGTCGGCCCGCGCACCGCGCAGCGTCGCCGTGTACTCGGCGAGCGCGGCGCCGTAGACCGACGCGAACGTCTGGGCGGCGGCGCTGCCCCCGAAGGTCGACCGCTCGGCGAGGGTGTTGTCCGCGCGGGCCACCTGCTCGTGCGCCTTCTCGCGCCACGACTGCTCGTGGTCCCTGCCGAGGATGCTCAGCACGGACGGGTAGCTGATCTGTCCGTCGTCCCTGACCATGTCGTCTCCTCCCTCTGACCCAGGTCGTCGGTGCGGGGCGTGGCCCCGCGGAACGCCCGTCGTGCCGGTACCCGCGTCACGGGTACCGGCACGGGGCATCGTGCGGTGGGGGCTCAGCCCCACATGTTGGTGTTGCGCAGCTCGCCGGCGAGGTAGTCCTCCTTGGAGCGGATGACCGCCTGGCGGACGTCCTCGAGGAGCAGCTTGCAGTCCTCGATCTGCTGGTCCCAGTCCTTCTGGGCCTGCGAGTACGCCTGGCGAGCGGAACCGTCCCACTGCTCGACGTAGGGCTTGAGGTCCCCCTTCATGGTCTCGAGCCGCTGCTCGAGATCCGTCAGGCCCTTCTTCATGTCGTTGACGAGGGTGTCGATGCCGGCCCCGCCGACCTTGATGCCGCCACTCATGATGGTGTCCTTCCCGCTCACTTGCCGAGCATGCTGGAGTACTTGGAGAGGCTCGACGCCGCGGACGCGTCGTCGGCGTCGTACTGGCGCTGCGAGCCGGTGAGGTTGGCCTCGAAGGTGTCGAGGACGTCGACGATGTCCTGGGTCTGGATCTTCCAGGCCTCGCTGACCTGGTCGAAGCTGCGCGCGCCCTGCCCCTCCCAGTGGGCCTTGACCTGCTCCATCTGGCCGCGCAGGCCGTTGATCTGCGTGCGCAGGTCGGCGCGCGCCGTGCTGACGATCTCGGCGCTCTTCTTGACCACGCCTTCGCCGGCGCTGAACTGGTCAGCCATGCTGGTTCCTTCCGTCGAGCGACGCCGGGTCCCGCCGTCGCGCTGTCCGTGTGTTCCCCTGACCGGAGGTCCCGCTCCCGACCCCGGATCCGGCCCTCCCGTGGTCTCGCCCCACAGACACTACGGGGTGGGAAGGGGCAGCCCAATGGGGAGAACTCCCCGGCGCGCCAGCCGTCTATGCTCGGGGAGCCGCGGGAGGACGCCGGGGGGACCAGCCCGTGCCGCCGTCATCCGCGCCGCCGCCGAAGGGGAGAGGTCGAGTCGTGAGCCAGGTCAGCACCGCCGCGTCGCTCGTGCGCGTGTCCGTCTCGTCCGGCACCCGCCGCGCCGACCTGGGTGTCCCGGGCGGCATCCCGGTCGTCGAGCTCGTCCCCGAGCTCGCCCGCGAGCTGGGCGTCCTCGACACGACGAGCGCCTCGCACGGGTACCGGCTCGTCGTCCGCGGCGGGGTCCTCCTCGACCCGGACCGCAGCCTCGCCGCGCAGGGAGTCACCGACGGGACCGTCCTCTCCCTCGAGACCGTCGACGTCACGACCGAGAAGGTCTACGACGACGTCGTCGAGGCCGTCGCGGACGTCGTCGAGACCCAGTTCGCGCCGTGGACGGCCCGGCACAGCGCCGGCACCGCCCTCGGCGCGGCCACCGTCTTCCTCCTGTGCGCCGCGTGGGCCCTGTTCACCGCCCGCGCCTCGGGCCTGCTCGTGGCCGCCGTCGCGGGTGCGGTGGCCCTCCTCCTCGTCGGCACGGCGGCCGTCCTCCACGCCCGGACGCGCTCGGCCGGTGCCGTCGCCCTCGCGGGCACCGCGCTCGTGCACGCCGCGGTCGCCGGGTCGGCGGTCGAGCCGTCGGCGCCGCTGTGGGGCGAGGGGCTGCTCCACGCCGGGGCCGCCGTCGCGGTCGTCGGCGCCCTCGCCGCCGTCTCGCTGGGGCGCCATCGGTTCGTCCTCGCGGCCGGTTCGGTCCTCGGCGCGGCGATGGTCCTCCTCGGCGCCGTCACGACCGTCACCGACGTCCCGATGACGACCGTCGCCGCGGTCGTGTTCGTCGTCGCGGTCGTCCTCGGCAACGTCCTGCCGTGGGTGGGGATCTCCTCGAGCCGGCTGTCGTCCCACGCGCCGCGCACCGAGGCCGAGATCACCGCCGACGCCCCGGAGGTCGACCGCGGCCAGGTCCGCGCGCAGGTCGCGCGCGGCCACGACGTCATGGTCGCCGTCTCGCTCGCCTCCGGAGCGATCGCCCTCCTCACCACCCCCCAGCTCGTGGCCTCGGGCCTCGCGGGGACGGCCCTCGTCGTCGCCGGGCACGTCGCGACGCTCCTGCGCACCCGGCACAGCCGCACCCGCACCGCGGTCCTGCTCGCCATGGGCTCCGGGATCCTCGGCCTCGCCGTCGCGGCCGTCGCCGCCGCCCAGCTGCACCCCACGTGGCGCCCCGCCCTCGCCGTGGTCCTCGGCGCCGGCGCCGCGGTCGTCGTCTCGCTCGCGGTCCTCGCCCCGCGCACACGGGTCGGGCTGGGCCGGGTGGCCGACACCCTCGACGGTGTCGTCCTCGTTGCCCTCCTCCCGCTCGCCGCCGCCACCATCGGGGTGCTCTGACCCGTGGCGACCAAGAAGGACCTCGTCGACGCGCAGTCGTTCAGCCGGCGCCGCCTCACCACTGCCTTCGTCAGTGGCGCCCCGGGCGGGCGCGAGGTCGAGCCGCACCGGCCGCTGCGGGCCGTGGCCGGCGGGCTGGCGCTCACCGCGGTGCTCGTCCTGGGCAGCATGGCGTTCGGCTGGCTGCGCTCGGCGCTCCCGCAGGACTGGGAGAACAACCGGCTCATCATCGCCGAGGACAGCGGGGCCCGGTACGTCTCCCTCGGGGGCACGCTGCACCCGGTCGTCAACACGACGAGCGCGCGGCTGCTCATCCCGTCGAGCGAGTTCAAGGTGCTCGCCGTCCCGGACGACCAGCTCGCCGACATCGACCGCGGGCCGACGCTCGGCATCCTCGGCGCGCCCGACTCGCTGACCCCGGCCGACCGGCTCGTCAACTCCGGCTGGACCTCGTGCCTCGGCGAGGGCGAGGAGGTCTCGACCTCGATCGGCAGCCGCCGCACCACCACCGAGCAGCCGGACGGCGCGGTCGTCGTCCGCAGCGGCGGGCGGACGTTCGTCGTGGCCGACGGCCGCCGCTACCCGGTCGCGGACCGCGACGTCTCCGCGGTCACCGTCGCCCTGCGCCTCGACGGCCGGCCGCCGATCGTCGCCCCGGCCACCTGGCTCAACCTCTTCCCCGAGGCCCCCGCCCTGGCGCCGCTGACCATCGACGACCTCGGGAGGTCGCTGCCCGGGCTGCCCGCCGGCGCCACCGTCGGGTCGGTACTCACCCTCGACGGCGACCGCCGCTACGTCGTCCTCCCGACCGGCGACCTCGAGGCGCTGCCCGAGGTGGCGTTCGAGATGTACCGCCTCGGCTCGGGCGCCTCGGGACGCGACGTGCCGGTGCAGGCCGCCCAGATCCGCCAGCTCGAGGTGCGCCCGCAGCAGTTCGCCCCGCCGGACTGGCCCACCGCGATCCCCACGGCGATCACCGAGGCGCCCTGCGCCACCCTCACCGCGGCGGCGGGCACCCAGCCCGAGGTCGCGCTCGGCACGCGCTCCACCCCGGTCCCCGAGGGCGAGCGCGGCCGCACGGTCGTCGACACCGGTGAGGGCGCCCTGGTCCGGGCCGTGTCGGGCCAGGTCCTCGGCCGCGGTCCCGTGCTCGCGGTCGACCAGACGGCCACCGCCTATGCGCTCGAGGGCGCCGACGACGAGCTGCTCGCGCGCCTCGGCTACCGACCGTCCGACGTCGCGCCGGTCCCGCAGGCCTGGGCCGAGCTGCTCCGGCCCGGGCCCGTCCTCGGCGCCGCGGCGGCCAAGACGGTCGTCTCCGGCCGGTCATGAGCCCGCTCCCCCGCGCCGGTCGCCGCACCGGTGCCGTGGCGGCCCTGGCGGCCGCGGCCGTCGTCGTGCCACTGCCGGCCTCCGCGGCCGCTCCCGAGGCGTGCGTCGAGGGCACCACGCGCTACGTCGCCGACACCCCGTCGGCGCTGACCCGGCTCGGCGCCAACCGGGCATGGCAGCTGGCGACGGGGCGCGGTGTCGTCGTCGCGGTCGTCGACTCCGGTGTGGCCGAACGCAACCGGCACTTCCCCGACGGCGTGCTCGTCGGCGGCCGGTCCTTCGTCGGCGGTTCGGCGCGCTCCGACGAGCGCACCCACGGCACCGCCGTCGCCGGGATCGTCGCCGCCCGGCCCGTCGACGGCTCCGGTGTCGTCGGCCTCGCCCGCGGCGCCCGAGTCCTGCCCGTCAAGGTCGTCCCCGACGACCAGCGGGAGGAGGACGGCGAGGTCGGGGTCGCCGCGCTCGCCCGCGGCATCCGGTACGCGGCCGAGGAGGGTGCCGACGTCATCAACGTCTCGCTGAGCACGACGACCGACGACCCCCGCCTCCGCTCCGCCGTGCGGTTCGCCACGGGGCGGGGGGCGCTCGTCGTGGCGTCCGCGGGCAACCGCCGCACCGCCGAGGACCCCACCGACGGCCCGCGCTACCCGGCGGCCTACCCCGAGGCGGTCGCCGTGGCCGCCGCCGGCCCGGACGACCGCGTCACCGAGGACTCCGTCCACGGCGAGCACGTCGACCTCACCGCCCCCGGCCGCGACGTCCTCACCTCCTGGGGCGCGTGGGGCGACTGCTACCTCAGCCAAGAGGGCGCCTCGACGAGCTACGCGACGGCGTACGTGAGCGCCGCGGCCGCCCTCGTCGCCGAGCGATTCCACGCCGACGGACCGGCCCGGTGGAAGCACCGCCTCGAGGCGACCGCCGCCCGCGACCGCCGCGACGCCCGCGACGACCGCGCGGGCTGGGGACTGGTCCAGCCGGTCGAGGCCCTCACCGCGGTGCTCGACGACAGCGTCGCCGGTCCCCTGGCCCCCGGCGCCGCGCCACGTCCCTCCGCCACGCCCGGCAGCGAGCGGCTCGCCATCGCCCCGGTCGCCGACCCGCTCGTCGGCGACCGGCAGCAGGTCGTCTGGGTCGCCGTGGCGAGCGTGGGCGCCGTCCTCGGCCTCGCCCTCGTCCGCCTGCTCCGGCGCCGTCCGACGGGGTGAACCCGGGTGAGGCCGCCCGTCGCGGGATGGGAGGATGTCGCGCATGACCGAGCACCTCTCCACGCTGCGCGCTGCCTCCGTCCCGGACCGGCCGTCCCTCGACGGCCTCGAGGACAAGTGGGGCGCGGTGTGGCAGGAGCAGGAGACGTACCGGTTCGACCGTGAGGCCGCCCTCGCGGGACCGCGCTCGGCCGTCTTCTCGATCGACACCCCGCCCCCCACGGCGAGCGGGTCGCTGCACATGGGGCACGTCTTCAGCTACACCCACACCGACTGCATCGCGCGCTACAAGCGGATGGCAGGCTTCCACGTCTTCTACCCGATCGGCTGGGACGACAACGGGCTGCCCACCGAGAAGCGGGTGCAGAACTACTACGGCGTCCGC
>NZ_JBKOFW010000016.1:0-40293 GCF_046764005.1 Oryzobacter faecalis
GCACCTGCCGGATGTGGGGCTGCACCCGGGCGGCCACCCACGCCGACCTCGACCACCTCCGGCCCTGGCCCGCCGGCTCCACGACCCCCAGCAACCTCATGGCGCTCTGCCGCCGACACCACCGGATGACACAACGCGGACGATGGCGCCCCACCCTCCACCCCGACGGCACCCTCACCTGGACCAGCCCCACCGGCGCCGTCCGCACCACCGAACCCGACCACCGCAGGGTGCCCGGCCACGGCCTGACGTGCGGTCAGCGGGTGGCGCTCGTGTCGGCCTGCGACGGATGGGGCTCGTCGCCGATGGCCCGCTGCTGGCGACGGAGCTCGACGGTGAGCTCCTCGCGGACGGCGCGGTACGAGGGGTCGTCGTAGACGCTGTGCATCTCGTAGGGGTCGGTCTCGAGGTCGAACAGCTCCCACTCCGGTGGCGCCTGCGACTCGGAGGCCCCGGGCTGGCCCAGCCCGTCGTTGTAGTAGTAGATGAGCTTGTGGCGCTCGGTCCGGACGCCGTAGTGCGCCCACACCCCGTGGCTGCCGTCGTCGTGCTCCCAGTAGCGGTAGTAGACCGCGCGGCGCCACTCCTGCGGGGTCTCCCCACGCAGCAGGGGCCGCAGGCTGTGGCCCTGCATGCGCGCCGGCGCGGGGACGCCGCACAGGTCGAGCAGGGTCTGGGCGACGTCGACGTTCATCGTCAGCTCGGAACAGGCCCGACCCCCGGCGACCTCCCGGGGGTAGCGCACCAGCAGCGGCATCCGCAGCGACTCCTCGTACATGAACCGCTTGTCGAACCAGCCGTGGTCCCCCAGGAAGAAGCCCTGGTCCGAGGTGTAGACGACGATGGTGTCCTCGGCCAGCCCCTCGGCGTCGAGGTGGTCGAGCAGGCGGCCCATGGTGTCGTCGATGGAGGCGACGCAGCGCAGGTACTCCTTGATGTAGCGCTGGTACAGCCACGAGTCGAGCGCCTCCCCGGCGAGCCCTGCCGGTGGCTCCTCCTTCACGTCCTGCGGCCACAGGTCCGTCATCCGCATGCGGGCCCGGCTCGCGGCGGTCGAACGGTGGGTGTAGTCGTCGCGGAAGGTGACCGGCTCGCGGATCTCCTCGGAGGCGTACATCTGCTGGTGGCGCGGGGCGGGCTCCCAGCTGCGGTGCGGTGCCTTGTGGTGGAGCAGGAGGCAGAATGGCCGGGAGCGGTCCCGGGCGGAGATCCAGTCGAGCGACAGGTCGGTGAGGATGTCGGTGACGTACCCGGGGATCCGGGAGCGTCCGTCGGCGCCGATGAGCTCGGGGTCGTGGTACTCGCCCTGGTCGGGCAGGACCCGCCACTCGTCGAACCCCACGGGGTCGTGCCCGGGTCCGTGTCCGAGGTGCCACTTGCCGAAGATGGCGGTCTGGTAGCCCGCAGACCGGAGGGTGGCAGGGAACGTCGGCTGCTCGCTGTCGAACTGTGCGCTCAGGGTCGTCACGCCGTTGACGTGGTTGTACGTCCCCGTGAGGATCGTCGCGCGGCTGGGTGCGCAGATGGAGTTCGTGCAGAAGCAGGCGTCGAAGCGCACGCCCTCGGCGGCGAGCCGGTCGAGGTGGGGGTCCGGTTCACCCGGCTTCCGTACGCGCTGATCGCATGGGCCGCGTGGTCATCGGACATGACGAAGACGATGTTGGGCCGTCGTGGCATGACCTCGACCCTAGAGACCGCAGGAATCCTCGGTGGTCGGAGGGCCTCACGCCTTCTCGACCGGTCTGCGCCAGACGGAGACGTGCTGCTCGCTGTCGTGGGTGAACGGCGCTCCCCGCCAGTTCGACCAGCGGTGCTCGAGCTCGAGCCCGGCGAGCCGCGCCATGAGGTCGCACTCCTCGGGCCACACGAACCGGTAGTGGTGCACCCCGTACCGGAAGCTGCCGTCATCGCACCGGGTGAGGTGGTGCGACGTGCCCTGCTGCCCGACGAGGTCGTAGGTGTCGAAGCCGACGTGCCCGTCGCTCACGTCGAAGGGCACGGCCGACTGGCCCGGCGGGAGCCGCCGCAGGGAGGGGACGCCGATCTCGACGACGAACCGGCCGCCCGGGGCCAGGTGGCGGGCCGCGTTGCGGAAGCACTCGACCTGCTCGTCCTGCGTCCGAAGGTTGCCCAGGGTGTTGAACACGAGGTAGACGAGCGAGAACTCGCCGGGCACCCGGGTCGTCGCCATGTCGCCGACGAGCACCGGCACGTCCGAACGCTTCGCCCGCAGCCGCTCGGCCATCGGTCGGGACAGCTCGATCCCGGACACCTCGAGCCCGCGCTCGCGCAGCGGCACCGCCACGCGGCCGGTCCCGACGGCCAGCTCGAGCACCGGTCCGTCACCGGCGAGGGACGCCAGCAGTTCGAGGGCGGGCTCGAGGACCTCGGGCGCGAACATCGACGCCGCCTCGTCGTCGTAGCGTGCCGCGGTCTCGGCGTCCCAGAGGTCGGAGCTCGTCATCGCCCCACCCTGTCCCGTGGACGCGGCTGCCCGCCAACGGTTTTCCTGTGGCAGGTCAGCCGGCGCGGCGGCGGTGCACCGAGACGGCGTAGTCGCCGCCCTCGACGAAGGGCTGCTTGTCCCACGTGGAGTACCGCGTGATGTAGGCGAGCCCGGCGGCGTCCGCGAGCCGGTCGTAGGTGCGCAGGTCGACCTTCGCCGCCGCCTCCGGGAGCGACCCCGGCAGCCCGAAGCCCGCGACGAGGTACCCCTGCGGGGCGAGGTGCGCGGCCATCCGCTCGAGGACGGTGCCGAGGGTGCCGTCGGCGAGGTAGGGCACGACGTTGCCCGCGAGGACGATGCAGTGGAACTCCTGCTCGGTCCGCAGGTTGAGCCGGGCGAGGTCGGCGACGAGGAAGTGCGTGTCCCGGTCCTCCTCGCGGGCGATGTCGATGAGGTGGGGGTCGGCGTCGACCCCGACGACGTGGTGCCCGAGCCGGGTCAGCTCGGACGCGACCCGGCCGAACCCGCACCCGCCGTCGAGGACGCGGGAGGGCGGCGGCACGAGCTCGGTGACGAAGCGGGCCTCGCCGTGGAGGTCGGCGCCGGACTCCTCGAGGTCGAGGAAGCGGCGGCGGTACGCGGCCGCGGCCTCCGGACCGCTCTGGAGGGCCGACCAACGGGTGGGCGACGGGGCGTTGGGGGTGTCCATGGGCCACATGCCGGTCCGACGTCCTCTCGTGTGTCGCGGTTTCAGGACTCGAAGGAGTGCTCGGCCGCCGGGAAGGTCCCGCCCGCGACCTCGGCGGCGTAGGCAGCCGCCGCGTCGTGGAGGGCGCCGCGCAGGTCGGCGTACTTCTTGACGAACCGCGGGGCCCGCCCGCCGCGCAGCCCGGCCATGTCCTGCCAGACGAGGACCTGCGCGTCGCACTGCGGCCCGGCGCCGATGCCGATCGTCGGGATCCGCAGCGCCTCGGTGACCTTCGCGGCCGCGGGGGCCGGGACCATCTCCATGACGATGGCGAAGCACCCGGCCTCCTCGAGCGCGAGGGCGTCCTCGAGGAGCTTGTCCGCGCCGGCCCCGCGGCCCTGCACCTTGTACCCGCCGAGGACGTGCTCGCTCTGCGGGGTGAACCCGATGTGGCCCATGACCGGGATGCCGGCGCGCACGAGCAGCTCGACCTCGGGGACCATCGGCTTGCCGCCCTCGAGCTTGACGGCGTGCGCCATCCCCTCCTTCATGAACCGCGTGGCGGTGGCGAGCGCCTGCTGCGGGCTGGCCTGGTAGGAGCCGAAGGGGAGGTCGGCGACGACCATCGCGTGCTTCGCCGCCGAGGTGACCGCCCGCACGAGCGGCACGAGGTGGTCGACGGTGACGGGCACGGTCGTCTCGAAGCCGTAGACGTTGTTGCCCGCGCTGTCGCCGACGAGGAGCACGGGGATGCCGGCCTCGTCGAAGATCTCGGCCGTGTACATGTCGTACGCGGTGAGCATGGCCCACTTCTCGCCGCGCTCCTTCATCTGGAGCAGGTGGGGCACCCGGACGCGCCGCTGCGGGGCCGCCTGGGCGCCCGTCCCGTAGGGCGCGGTCGTCTCCGGCGCGGAGGAGGAGGACGGCATCGGCTCGCTCATGGCGTCGATCGTAGGGGTCGCCGGCCCGGGCGCCGGTGGAGCGCCCGGGCCCCTCGGCACGTCGGGGGCGTCCAGCGCATGTCGGTGTCACCCGCAGGAAACACGAGTGCGGCAGGATCGACACATGGACCGTCAGCAGGAGTTCGTCCTCCGCACCATCGAAGAGCGCGACATCCGGTTCGTCCGGCTCTGGTTCACCGACGTGCTCGGCACGCTGAAGTCGGTGGCGATCGCTCCCGCCGAGCTCGAGGGCGCCTTCGCCGAGGGCATCGGCTTCGACGGCTCGGTCATCGAGGGGTTCGCCCGGGTCTACGAGGCCGACATGCTCGCCAAGCCCGACCCGAGCACCTTCCAGGTGCTGCCGTGGCGCGGCGACAGCCCCGGGACGGCACGGATGTTCTGCGACCTGACGATGCCCGACGGCACGCCGTCGATGGCCGACCCGCGCCACGTCCTCCAGCGGGCGCTGACCAAGGCGTCGGACCAGGGCTTCACGTTCTACACCCACCCCGAGATCGAGTTCTTCCTCCTCAAGGACGGGTGGAAGCCCGGGACGTCCCCGGAGCCCGTCGACCAGGCCGGGTACTTCGACCACGTGGCGCGCGGCAACAGCCACGACTTCCGACGGGCCGCCATCTCGATGCTCGAGGCGATGGGGATCTCGGTCGAGTTCAGCCACCACGAGGGCGCCCCCGGGCAGAACGAGATCGACCTGCGCTACGCCGACGCCCTGTCCACCGCCGACAACATCATGACCTTCCGCACGGTCATCAAGGAGGTCGCCCTCGAGCAGGGCATCCACGCCTCCTTCATGCCCAAGCCGTTCGCCGAGCACCCCGGGTCGGCCATGCACACGCACCTCTCGCTCTTCGAGGGCGACACCAACGCCTTCCACGAGCCCGGCGCGCCGTACCAGCTGTCGAAGATCGCGCGGCAGTTCATCGCCGGGCTGCTCCGCCACGGCGCCGAGATCACCGCCGTCACCAACCAGTGGGTCAACTCCTACAAGCGCCTCTGGGGCGGGGGCGAGGCACCGGCGCACCTGACGTGGGGGCACAACAACCGCTCCGCCCTCATCCGCGTGCCGATGTACAAGCCGAACAAGGGCAACAGCAGCCGGGTCGAGGTCCGCAGCATCGACAGCGCCTGCAACCCCTACCTCGCCTTCGCCGTCCTGCTCGCCGCCGGGCTCAAGGGCATCGAGGAGGGCTACGAGCTGCCGCCGGAGACCGAGGACGACGTCTGGAGCCTCACCGACTCCGAGCGCCGCGCCATGGGCATCAAGCCGCTGCCGGCGAGCCTCAGCGAGGCCATCGCCGTCATGGAGAGCAGCGAGCTCGTCGCGGAGACGCTCGGCGAGCACACCTTCGACTTCTTCCTGCGCAACAAGCGCGCCGAGTGGAACGACTACCGCAACCAGGTCACCGCCTTCGAGCTCGATCGCTACCTGCTGCGGCTCTGACGGGCATGAGCTCCCGCGGGCCCGGCTCCGTCCCGGCCGCCATCGCGCGGCTCGGTTTCGACGACCCCTCCCGCGCCCACGCCCTCCTCCAGGACCCGGCCGTCGCGGGGCTGGTCCACTCGCGCGAGCACATCGAGGAGCACGGGCTCGCCGAGGCGCTCGCCGCCGTCCCCGACCCCGACGGCGCCCTCCTCGGGCTCGTGCGGTTCATGGAGGCCGCGGGGCGCGTGCCCGCGCTGCGCGGACCCGTCACCGAGGCGCTGGCGGTCCCGGGACGGCCGCGCGACCGCGTGCTCGCCGTCCTCGGCGCATCGGCGGCGCTCGGTGACCACCTCGTCGCGAACCCGGACCACTGGACGGCCGTCACCGACGCGGCACCGCTCGGCGTGGGGGAGCGGGTGGAGCGGCTCGTCGGGGCGGTCACCACGCCGGGTGACGTCCCGGCGGTCGACGTCCTGCGCACCGAGTACCGCCGCCAGCTCCTCGGGGTCGCCGCGCTCGACCTCACGGCACCCGACCCCGTCGCCTCGCTGCCCGAGACCGCCGCCGCGCTCGCCGACCTCGCGCAGGCCGCGCTCGAGGCGGCGCTCGCCATCGCGCGCGCGGAGGTGGGTCCCGATGCCGACCGTGCCCGGCTCGCGGTCGTCGCCATGGGCAAGACGGGTGGGTGCGAGCTCAACTACGTGTCCGACGTCGACGTCATCTTCGTCGTCGAGCCCGCCGACGGGGTCTCCGAGGAGGACGCGACGGCCGTGGGGACCGACCTCGCCACCCGGCTCATGCGGATCTGCTCAGCCTCGACCGCGGCGGGCTCGCTGTGGCAGGTCGACCCCGCCCTGCGCCCCGAGGGCAAGAACGGCCCCCTCGTGCGGACGGTCGCGAGCCACCGCGCCTACTACGAGCGGTGGGCGAAGACCTGGGAGTTCCAGGCGCTGCTCAAGGCCCGGCCCGTCGCCGGCGACCCGGAGGTGGGGAAGGCCTACCTCGACGCGGTGCAGCCGATGGTGTGGCAGGCCTCGACCCGCGAGAACTTCGTCGACGACGTCCAGGCGATGCGCCGCCGGGTCGAGCAGCACATCCCCGCCGCCGAGGCCGACCGCCAGCTCAAGCTCGGCCCCGGGGGTCTGCGGGACGTCGAGTTCTCGGTGCAGCTGCTCCAGCTCGTCCACGGCCGCGCCGACGAGTCGCTGCGCACCGGGACGACCCTCGACGGGCTCGCGGCGCTGTCCCGCGGCGGCTACGTCGGTCGTGAGGACGCCGCCACCCTCGAGGCCGCCTACCGGCTGCTGCGCACCCTCGAGCACCGCATCCAGCTGTTCCGCCTGCGCCGGACGCACCTGATGCCGACCGCGCCCGCCGACCTGCGCCGGCTGGGCCGCGCCCTCGGGCACCGGTCCTCGCCCGCGGAGTCGGTCGTCGCGCAGTGGCGCGCGCAGCAGCGCGAGGTCCGGCGCCTCCACGAGCGGATCTTCTACCGGCCGCTGCTGTCGGCGGTGGCGCGCCTGTCCGACTCCGACGTGCGCCTCACGCCCGAGGCGGCGCGGGAGCGGCTGTCCGCGCTCGGGTTCCGCGACCCCCGCGGCGCCCTGAGGCACCTGGAGGCGCTCACCGACGGGCTGAGCCGGCGGGCCGCCATCCAGCGCCAGCTCCTGCCGGTCATGCTCGGCTGGTTCGCCGACGAGGCCGACCCCGATGCCGGGCTCCTCGCCTTCCGCAAGATCAGCGACGAGCTCGGCTCGACCCACTGGTACCTCCGGCTGCTGCGCGACGAGGGCTCCGCGGCCGAGCGGCTCGCCCACACCCTCGCCCGCAGCCGGTTCGCCGCCGACCTGCTCGAGCAGGCCCCCGAGTGCGTGCAGTTCCTCGGCGACTCCGCCGGTCTCACCCCCCGCTCCCGCGACGACGTCCTGCGCCGGATGCGGTCGGCCGCCGGCCGCAAGGACGACCCGCAGGCCGCGGTGCTGGCCGCGCGCACCATCCGGCGCAGCGAGCTGTTCCGCATCGCCGTCGCGGACCTGTCCGGCTCGCTCGCCCTCGACGCCCTCGGCGCCGCGATGACCGACCTCACGTCCGCCCTGCTGCAGGTGACGCTCGAGGTCTGCGTCGCCGACGTCGAGCAGCGCACCGGCGCACCGGCGCTCACCCGCCTGCTCGTCGTCGGGATGGGCCGCCTCGGTGGCGGCGAGCAGGGCTACGGGTCCGACGCCGACGTCATGTTCGTCCACGACCCCGTCGAGGGCGCCGACGAGGTCGCGGCCCAGCAGCAGGCGATGGAGGTCGTCAAGGAGCTGATCCGCCTCCTCGGCCTGCGCGGGCCCGACCCCAACCTGGACGTCGACGCCTCCCTGCGACCCGAGGGCAAGAACGGGCCGCTCGTGCGCTCCCTGGCGTCGTACCGCGAGTACTACGGCCGCTGGTCCCTCGTGTGGGAGGCGCAGGCGCTGCTGCGCGCCACGCCGGTCGCCGGTGACGAGGACCTCGGTCGGCGCTTCCTCGACCTCGTGGCGCCCCTGCGCTGGCCCGAGGGCGGCCTGACCGCCGAGCAGCTGCGCGAGATCCGCACCCTCAAGGCCCGGATGGAGTCCGAGCGGCTTCCGCGCGGGGCCGACCGCAAGACCCACTTCAAGCTCGGCCACGGCGGCCTCTCCGACGTCGAGTGGGTCGTGCAGCTGCTGCAGCTGCGGCACGCGCACGCCCACCCCGAGCTGCGGACGCCCTCGACGACGGCCGCCCTCGACGCGGCGGAGCGGCTCGGGCTCATCGACCCGGCCCACGCCGCCGACCTCTCGGCCGCGTGGCGCCTCGCCTCGTCGATGCGCAACGCGGGCGTGCTCTTCCGCGCCAAGGTGCTCGAGGCCGTGCCCACCGACCCGCGCGACGCCGACGGGATCGCCCGCATCCTCGGCCTCCCGGGCGGCTCGGGCCAGGAGCTGGGGGAGCGGTACCGCCGCGTGGCGCGGCACGCCCGGGTGGCCCACGAGGCCGTCTTCTACGAAACCTAGACTGGTGGCCATGTCCGACAGCACGACGACCGGCGTCATCCCGCGGCTCGACCTGCGCGGCCGGCACCTCGGCCTGCGCGAGCTGCGAGCCGCGCTGCCCCGCGCCGAGTTCGACGTCGAGGCCGCCCTCGACACGGTGCGCCCCATCGTCGACGACGTCCGCGTGCGCGGTGCCGCGGCCCTCTACGACGCGGCGGAGCGCTTCGACGGGATCCGCCCGCCCCGGCTGCGCGTCCCCGCCGACGTCGTGGCCTCGGCCCTCGACGCCCTCGACCCGGCCGTGCGGGCCGCCCTCGAGGAGTCGATCCGCCGGGCCCGGGTCGTCCACGCCGACCAGCGGCGCACCGACACGACGACGACGGTCGTCGACGGCGGCACCGTGACCGAGCGCTGGGTGCCCGTCGACCGGGTCGGCCTCTACGTGCCGGGAGGCCTGGCGGTCTACCCGAGCAGCGTCGTGATGAACGTCGTGCCGGCCCAGCTCGCCGGGGTGCCGAGCCTCGCGGTCGCCAGCCCGCCCCAGCGCGACCACGGGGGCTGGCCGCACCCGACGATCCTCGCGGCCTGCGCCCTCCTCGGCGTCGACGAGGTGTGGGCGATGGGTGGCGCGCAGGCCGTCGCTGCCTTCGCCCACGGGGTCGACGACGGTGACGACACCTGCGACCCGGTCAGCCTCGTCACGGGACCGGGCAACATCTACGTCGCCGCGGCCAAGCGGCTGCTCAAGGGCGTCATCGGCATCGACGCCGAGGCCGGACCCACCGAGATCGCCGTCCTCGCCGACGACTCCGCGGATGCCGAGCACGTCGCCTCCGACCTCGTGTCGCAGGCCGAGCACGACCCGCTCGCGGCGGCCGTCCTCGTCACCGACAGCGACACGCTGGTCGAGGCCGTCGAGGCCGCCCTCGTGCGGCGGGTCGCGGCGACCAAGCACACCGAGCGGGTCGCGACGGCCCTGCGTGGCGCGCAGTCCGCGCTCGTCCTCGTCGACGACCTCGACGCCGGGCTCGCGCTCGTCAACGCCTACGCGGCCGAGCACCTGGAGATCCAGACCCGCGACGCGGCGGCCGTCGCGGCGCGGGTCCGAAACGCCGGGGCGGTGTTCGTCGGCCCGTGGTCCCCGGTGAGCCTCGGCGACTACGCGGCCGGCTCGAACCACGTCCTGCCCACCGGCGGGTGCGCCTGCCACAGCAGCGGGCTGTCGGTGCAGTCGTTCCTGCGCGGCATCCACGTCGTCACGTACTCGCAGGACGCGCTGCGCGACGTCGGCGGCCACGTCGTCACCCTGGCGCGCGCCGAGGACCTGCCGGCGCACGGCGAGGCCGTCCTCGCCCGCCATCCCGAGGTCGACCCGCAGGCCTGACCTGCACGTCCGCGACCCGACCTGCGGGCGTCGGCGCCGCGGGCTAGCGTCGACGCGATGGTCGACAGGGTCCAGCACGTGCCCGTCGCCGGCCCGCGGGTCGTCGACGCGGCTCGACCCCGGCCCGCCCACGGCATCCTGCGCACGGCCCGGACGGCGACCGCCCTCGTCCTCCTCGCCGCCACCGTGGTCGTCGTGGGCGGCTCGTTCGGTGACGGCGTGGGGGCCACCCTCGTGCGCGTGTCCTTCGTCGGCCTCTGGCTCTCGCTGCCCTGGCTGCTCACCGTGGGCGCGACCCACCTGACCCGGCGCGCCGGGCTCCCGGCGCGCCTCGTCGCGGCCGCGGCCGCCGTCTCCTGGGCCGCGGCCGTGGGGACGGTCGTGGCGCTGACGCCGGGGATGCTCGGGTCGTCGGCCTCCGCCGGGTGGGGGCTCGCGGGCGCGGCCGCCGCCGCCGCGGTCCTCGTCGTCGGTGCGCGGCTCGGCGCGCCGCCCCCTCCGCCCGGGGACGAGGCCCGGGACTGGCTGCGCGGCCCCTTCCTCGACTGACCCGGCGCCCGACACGCCACAGCATGTGGGTCCCGCGCGGTGTCGGTGGCCCCACATATGGTGGGTCTCGCAGCTGGTCCACCGATCGCTCCGTCCGGGCGTGAGGTGGGGCAAGAGGGAACCCGGTGCGAGTCCGGGACTGCCCCGCAGCGGTGAGTGGGAACGACCCCCGTCAACAGCACTGGGCCTCCGGGCCTGGGAAGCGGCGGGCAGTAGGCGGCGCGAGCCACGCCCACGAGTCCGAAGACCTGCCAGTCGCGCCGCACCCGCCCGGGTGCGGCACCTCCACGGTCGCGCGGGACGGCCGACGGGAGTGGCAGGTCCACGGGTGTCGGTCGCCGGCGCCTCCTGCCGTCCTCGTCACCCCTCGCGCGCTCGCGGAGCAGGCCCGAGCTCGCGAGGAGAGAGCAGATGAGCACCACCACCGTCGCCCCGGACACCACCGGAGCAGACACCCCACCCCCCACCCGCACCGCGATGCAGGTGCGCAAGCGCAACGGCGACGCCGAGCCCGTCGACGTCAACAAGATCGTCCGGGCCGTGGACCGCGTCTGCGACGGCCTCGACGAGGTCGACCCGCTGCGCGTCGCGACGCGCACCATCAGCGGCCTCTACGACGGCGCGACGACGGCCGAGCTGGACCGGCTCTCGATCCAGACCGCCGCCGAGCTCATCGGCGAGGAGCCCGAGTACAGCCGCCTCGCGGCCCGCCTCCTCGCCGCGTACGTCGACAAGGAGGTGCGCGGCCACGGCGTTGCGTCGTTCTCGCAGTCGGTGGCGCTCGGCCACGCCGAGGGGCTCATCGGCGACACGACGGCGGCCTTCGTCGCGGCCAACGCCCGCAAGCTCGACGTCGCCGTCGACCCCGTGAACGACCGCAGGTTCGAGTACTTCGGCCTGCGCACGGTCGTCGACCGCTACCTGCTGCGCCACCCGACGACCCGCCTCGTCGTCGAGACCCCGCAGTACTTCCTCCTGCGCGTCGCCTGCGGCCTGGCGCACAGCCCGCGCGAGGCCATCGACCTGTACCGCCTGATGGCGAGCCTGGCCTACCTGCCGAGCAGCCCGACGCTGTTCAACTCCGGCACCCGGCACACGCAGATGTCGTCCTGCTACCTCGTCGACAGCCCGCGCGACGAGCTCGACTCGATCTACGAGCGCTACCAGCAGGTCGCTCGCCTGTCGAAGTTCGCCGGCGGCATCGGGATCGCCTTCTCCCGCGTCCGGGGCCGCGGCGCCCTCATCCGGGGCACGAACGGCACGAGCAACGGCATCGTCCCGTGGCTGCGCACCCTCGACGCGTCGGTCGCCGCCGTCAACCAGGGAGGACGGCGCAAGGGGGCCGCCTGCGTCTACCTCGAGCCGTGGCACCCCGACATCGAGGAGTTCCTCGAGCTGCGCGACAACACCGGCGAGGACGCCCGCCGCGCCCACAACCTCAACCTCGCCAACTGGCTGCCCGACGAGTTCCTCCGCCGGGTCGAGGCCGACGAGGTGTGGAGCCTCGTCGACCCGAGCGAGGTGCCCGGCCTCACCGACCTGTGGGGCGACGCGTTCGACGAGGCCTACCGGGCCGCCGAGCGCGAGGGGCGCGTCGTGCGCCAGGTCCGGGCCCGCGACCTCTGGGGCCGGATGATCCGGACCCTCGCCCAGACCGGCAACGGCTGGATGACGTTCAAGGACGCCTCGAACCGGGCGTGCAACCAGACGGCCGAACCGGGCAACGTCGTGCACCTGTCGAACCTGTGCACCGAGATCATCGAGGTGAGCAGCGACGAGGAGACCGCCGTGTGCAACCTCGGCTCGGTCAACCTGTACCGCCACCTCACCGCCGACGGCGCCGGCATCGACTGGGAGCGGCTGCGCGCCACGGTGCGCACCGCCGTGACCTACCTCGACCGCGTCATCGACATCAACTACTACCCGAGCGAGGAGGCCGGGCGGTCCAACCCGCGCTGGCGCCCGGTGGGCCTGGGCTACATGGGGCTCCAGGACGTCCTGTTCGCGCTGCGGCTGCCGTTCGACTCTCCCGAGGCGCTCGAGCTGTCGACCCGCATCGCCGAGGAGGTCCAGCTCTCGGCACTGGAGCGGTCGGCCGAGCTCGCCGAGGAGGTCGGCGCCCACCCGGCGTTCGCGCAGACGCGGGCGGCGCGCGGCATCCTCCACCTCGACCACTACGACGTGACGCCGACCCAGACCGAGCGGTGGGACGCGCTGCGGGAGAGGGTCGCCCGCACCGGGCTTCGCAACGCCCTCCTCGTCGCCATCGCACCGACGGCGACGATCGCCTCCATCGCCGGCTGCGGCGAGTGCATCGAGCCGCAGGTGTCGAACCTCTTCAAGCGCGAGACGCTGTCGGGCGAGTTCCTCCAGGTCAACGGGCACCTCGTCCGCGAGCTGAAGGCCCGTGGGCTCTGGAGCTCCGAGACCCGCGACGCCGTCAAGCGCGCCGAGGGCTCGGTGGCCGGCGTCGCGGCACTGCCGGAGGACGTGCGCCACCTGTTCCGCACGGCCTGGGAGCTGCCGCAGCGCGCCCTCATCGCGATGGCCGCGGCGCGCCAGCCGTACGTCGACCAGAGCCAGTCGCTCAACCTGTTCATGGCGAGCCCGACGATCGGGAAGCTGTCCTCGATGTACCTGCACGCGTGGAAGTCGGGACTGAAGACGACCTACTACCTCAGGTCCCGGCCGGCGACCCGCATCCAGCAGACGACGGTGACCGAGACCCGTTCCGCCGCACCGCTTCCCGCGGTGCCGGCACAGGACGAGGAGGCGTCGGCCGCCCTCGCCTGCTCGCTCGAGAACCCCGAGTCCTGCGAGGCCTGCCAGTGAGCGCCGTGACGGGCACCCGGACCCTGCTCCTCGACCCCGGGCTCGACCTCACGCTGCGACCGATGCGCTACCCGCACTTCTACGACCGGTACCGCGACGCCATCAAGAACACGTGGACCGTCGAGGAGGTCGACCTGCACAGCGACCTCGCGGACCTGCGGAAGCTGAGCCCGGCCGAGCGGCACCTCGTGAGCCGCCTCGTCGCGTTCTTCGCCACCGGCGACACGATCGTCGCGAACAACCTCGTGCTCAACCTCTACACGCACGTCAACGCCCCCGAGGCGCGGCTCTACCTCTCGCGGCAGCTGTTCGAGGAGGCGGTGCACGTGCAGTTCTACCTGACCCTCCTCGACACCTACGTGCCCGACGACGCCGAGCGGCACGCGGCGTTCGCGGCCGTGGAGAACATCCCGTCGATCAAGGCCAAGGCGGACTTCTGCTTCCGGTGGATCGACTCGCTCTCGGACGTGCGGCGGCTCGAGACGGCCGAGGACCGGCGCGCCTTCCTGCTCAACCTCGTCTGCTTCGCAGCGTGCATCGAGGGGCTGTTCTTCTACGGCGCCTTCGCGTACGTGTACTTCCTGCGGTCGCGGGGCCTGCTCAACGGGCTGGCCTCGGGGACGAACTGGGTGTTCCGCGACGAGTCGATGCACATGGCGTTCGCCTTCGACGTCATCGACACCGCCCGGGAGGAGGAGCCCGACCTCGTCGACGACGCGTTCGCCGACGACGTGCGCCGGATGATGATGGAGGCGGTCGACTGCGAGGCGCAGTTCGCGCAGGACCTGCTCGGCGGGGGAGTGGCGGGGCTCTCGACCACCGACATGCGCTCCTACCTCGAGCACGTGGCCGACCGGCGGCTCGAGCGGCTGGGCTTCCCGGCGGCCTACGGGTCGCGCAACCCGCTCGCGTTCATGGAGCTGCAGGACGTCCAGGAGCTCGCGAACTTCTTCGAGCGCCGGGTGTCGGCGTACCAGGTGGGCGTCACCGGGGCAGTGACCTTCGACGACGACTTCTGAGCGGGCGTCCTCGGGTCCGACCGGGGCCGGTCGCGTGGCGGTGTCTCCGCCCGTGACCGGCCTCGTCGGCCGTCATGGCCGCCGAAATAGACTGCACCGCATGGACCCGCGCACGACCGTCGAGGCGATGCTGCGACCCGACCTGCGCGGCCGGACCGCCTACGGCGCACCGCAGCTCGAGGTCCCCGTCGCGCTCAACACGAACGAGAACAGCTACCCGGTGCCCGCGGTCGTCGTCGACGCCATCGCCGCGGCGGTCCGCGAGGCCGCCGCCGGCCTCAACCGCTACCCGGACCGCGAGTTCACCGCGCTGCGCCGGGCGCTCGCGGCGTACCTGTCGCGCAGCGGCACCCGGGTGACCGCCGAGCAGGTCTGGGCGGGCAACGGGTCCAACGAGGTCCTCCTCCACCTCCTCCAGGCCTTCGGCGGCCCCGGACGCACGGCGCTGGGCTTCACCCCGGCGTACTCGATGCACCCGATCATCACGACGACCACGGGGACGACGTGGCTCGACGGGATGCGGGGTGTCGAGGGGCACGGCGCGTTCGACCTCGACGCGGCATCCGCCGTCCGGCAGGTCGTCGAGCACCGGCCCGACGTCGTCTTCCTCTGCTCGCCGAACAACCCCACCGGGACCGCCCTCGGCCTCGACGTCGTCGAGGCGGTGCACGACGCGGCCCCCGAGGCGCTCGTCGTCGTCGACGAGGCCTACGAGGAGTTCGCCCGCCCCGGGACGCCGAGCGCCCTGACCCTCCTCGCCGGGCGCCCCCGCCTCGTCGTGACCCGCACGATGTCGAAGGCGTTCGCGCTGGCCGGCGGCCGCCTGGGCTACCTCGCCGCCGACCCCGCCGTCACCGAGGCGCTGCGCCTCGTCCGGATGCCGTACCACCTCTCGACACCGACCCAGGCCGTCGCCCTCGCCGCGCTCGCGCACGCCGACCTCATGCTCGAGACGGTCGACGTCATCAAGGAGCAGCGCGACCGGGTCGTCGCCGAGCTCGGCGCACTCGGGTTCGAGCCGGTGCCGAGCGACGCGAACTTCGTCCTCTTCGGGCACCTCGCCGACGCCCGCGCGACGTGGCAGGCGCTGCTCGACCGGGGCGTCCTCGTCCGCGACGTCGGCATTCCCCACTATCTTCGTGTCACGGCGGGCACCCCTGACGAGACCACCCGGTTCCTCGAGGCCGTGGCCGCCCTCGCCCCGACCCCCACAGGAGCAGCTCCGTGAGCACCGACGCCCCCCGCACCGCCACCGTGCGCCGCGGCACGTCCGAGAGCACCGTCGAGGTGACCGTCGACCTCGACGGCACCGGCCGCGGCGACGTCAGCACCGGCGTCCCGTTCTACGACCACATGCTCCTCTCGCTCGCGAAGCACTCCCTCGTCGACCTCACCGTCAGGGCCACCGGCGACACGCACGTCGACGCGCACCACACCGTCGAGGACGTCGCGATCGTCCTCGGCCAGGCGGTCCGCGAGGCGCTCGGCGACAAGTCCGGCATCTCGCGGTTCGGCGACGCCACCGTCCCTCTCGACGAGGCGCTGGTGCAGGCCGTCGTCGACGTCGCGGGTCGTCCCTACTGCGTCCACGAGGGCGAGCCGGCCGGCCAGGAGTACGTCGTCATCGGCGGGCACTACGTCGGGAGCCTGACCCGCCACGTCCTCGAGTCGTTCGCGTTCCACGCCCAGATCGCGCTGCACGTCCGCGTGCTGTCCGGTCGCGACCCGCACCACGTCGTCGAGGCCCAGTTCAAGGCGCTCGCCCGCGCCCTGCGCGCGGCGGTCGCCCGCGACCCGCGCGTCGAGGGCGTCCCGAGTGCGAAGGGCGCGCTCTAGCCCGTGGCTGCCGACGCCAGGTCGGGAGCCGGGCACGGCCTCGTGCTCGTGCGCCGGTCGCCCGCCTCGGTCTCGCGCTGGCTGCGGCGCGGCCTCGTCGCGGTCACCGTCGCGCCGCTCGGCCCGTGGACCGGGATCACCCTCGCCGACGAGCGCGCCCTGAGCGCGGCGCCGTACGACGTCGGGCTCGAGGTGCTCGCCGCGCGCCCGACGCCGTGGCGGGCGCGGCCCTCCATCGGGCTGTTCGACGTCCACGGCCGCGCCGCCATCACCGTGCACCCCCGCGGGCTGCGGGCCCACCACCAGTGGGTGGTCTGGGAGCCGCGCCGCGGGGTCGTCGACACCCCGGCGCTGCCGCGCCTGCGCCTGCCCGCACTCCTCGCGGCCGCCGGTGCCGAGGGCCGGGTCCGGGAGGAGGCGCTCGCCGACGTCCTGCGCTCCGGGCACGGCACCCCCGTCGACCTCCTCGTCACCGTCCTCGGGCTGCTCGGCCTGCCCGGCAAGGAGCTGCTCGTGCGCGGGGACTGCGCCGGCGCCACCGACGTCGAGCCGTCCCACCGCGGCGTCCTCGCCTTCGACCGCCTCGTCGCCGAGGAGGCCGCCCACCGCGCCGAGGACGAGCGGCTGCGCGAGGGGGGACGCCGATGAGCGCACCCGCCCCCCGCGTCGTCGTCCTCGACTACGGCAGCGGCAACGTCCGCAGCGCCGTGCGCGCCCTCGAGCACGTCGGCGCAGCGGTCGAGCTCACCGCCGACCGCGAGTCCGCCCTCGCCGCCGACGGCCTGTTCGTGCCCGGTGTCGGCAACTTCCACGCGTGCATGGCGGGGCTCGCCGCCGCCGACGGCCCGCGCCTCATCGACACCCGGCTCGCCGGGGGGCGCCCCGTCCTCGGCGTCTGCGTCGGGATGCAGGTGCTCTTCGAGGGCTCGACCGAACCGAGCCTCATGCCGATCGAGGGGGTGGGGCAGTGGCCCGGGCGGGTCTCGCGCCTGCTCGCCCCCGTCGTGCCGCACATGGGCTGGTCCACCGTCGAGGTGCCCGAGCGCACGGTCCTCTTCGACGGCATCCGCGACGAGCGCTTCTACTTCGTGCACTCCTACGCCGCCCACACCTGGGACCTGCCGGAGCCCGACGGGCCGTTCGCCGCCGTGGCGCCGTCGGTCACGTGGGCCACGCACGGCGAGCGCTTCGTCGCCGCCGTCGAGAACGGCCCGCTGTCGGCGACCCAGTTCCACCCCGAGAAGTCGGGGGAGGCGGGCCTGGCCCTCCTCCGCAACTGGGTCCGCTCCCTCTGACGGACCGGATGACGGCCGCCTCCGCGCGCCGGGCAGACTGGACCCCTTGACTCCAGTCGTGTGCCGAGGTGGCTGCCAGGGCGACCACCTGAGCACACGACTCCGCCAGAACCACCCGGAGGACCGCACCCGTGAGCACCACCAGCGACCAGCCGCGCCTGGAGCTGCTGCCCGCCGTCGACGTCGTCGAGGGCCGCGCCGTCCAGCTCGTCCAGGGGGTCGCCGGCTCCGGCGGCGAGTTCGGCGACCCGCTCGAGGCCGCCCTCGCGTGGCAGGAGCAGGGCGCGGAGTGGCTCCACCTGGTCGACCTGGACGCCGCCTTCGGGCGCAGCTCGAACGCCGACCTGCTCGCCGAGATCGTCGGCCGCCTCGACATCAAGGTGGAGATGAGCGGCGGCATCCGTGACGCCGGCTCGCTCGAGCGCGCCCTGGCCACCGGCTGCCGGAGGGTCAACGTCGGCACAGCGGCCCTCGAGGACCCGGAGTGGACCGCCGCCGCCATCGCCGAGCACGGCGACCGGGTGGCCGTCGGGCTGGACGTGCGGGGGACCACGCTCGCGGCGCGCGGGTGGACCTCGGAGGGCGGCGACCTCTGGGAGACCCTCGAGCGCCTCGACCGCGAGGGCTGCGCCCGCTACGTCGTCACCGACGTCGCCAAGGACGGCATGCTCCAGGGCCCCAACCTCCAGCTCCTGCGCGACGTCTGCGCCCGCACCGACCGGCCGGTCGTCGCGTCGGGCGGGGTCTCCACGCTCGAGGACGTCGCCGCCATCCGCACCCTCGTCGGCGACGGGGTCGAGGGCGCCATCATCGGTTCGGCGCTCTACCGCGGCGCGTTCACGCTGCCCGAGGCCCTCGACGTCGCCGGCCGCCCGTGACGCACGGGCCCGGCCCCGGGGGCCCGCACGACTCGGCCGACGTCCCCTGGGCCGGCCGCGACCTGAGCGCCAGCGGCTTCGAGGCCGACACCGGTGAGGCCGACGCGCACCTGCGCGCCCTCCTCGCCGACCCCGGCACCCCGGACTCCGTGCTCATGGCCGCCGTCGAGACGGCCCGGTTCGTCGTCCCGGTCGTCGCCGAGCCCACCGAGGTCGACTCCACCGGCGAGCACGCCGTCGAGAAGCAGGTCGACATGGCCGCGGTCACCCTCGTCGCCCCGGACGGCCAGCGGGCCCTGCCCGCCTTCACCGGCACCGACGCCCTCGCGGCCTGGGACGCGCAGGCCCGTCCCGTGCCGGTCACGGCCGCCCGCGCCGCGCAGGCGGCGGTGTCCGAGCGCTGCGACGTCGTCGTCCTCGACGTCGCCGGGCCGGTGACCCGCGTGCTGCGCCCGTCGATGGTGTGGGCCCTCGCGCAGCAGCGCCCCTGGCAGCCGCCGCACACCGACCCCTTCGTCGCGAAGGGCGTCCGGGACGCGACCGCCGACGAGGACGACGTCACCGCGGTCGACGTCGAGGAGGGGCGGCCGCACGGGACGGGCGTCCTCGGCATCGTGCTCCACCTCCGCCCCGGGATGGCGCCGGAGGACGTGCGCGCCGTCGCCACCCGGGTGGGTGAGCGGCTCGCCCACGACGGCGAGCTGAGGGCCCGCGTCGACGGCCTCGCGTTCCGGATCGTCTGATTTCGGCCGCGGGGGCCCCGCTGGTAGTCTGGTGCGCTGACCGGCCGCTCCTCACGGGGCGGTGTGCAAGAGAAGCCCAGCTTCCACCCGCGTCGACCACCAGGTCGCCGGGTCCGACGAGGTCCGCGACGCGATGTCGCGCCCGCCCCGCGAGGGCGCGGCGACGCCATCGGGTGGTGGTTCCCGGACGGATCGGATCGCAGGCTCCTCGCGCACGTGGCGCGAGGAGCCTTTTTCGTGCCGCGGGTCAGGTCCGAGTTCTCGATGAAGGAGAAGCACATCAGCGAGCCACGCATCAACGACCGCATCCGGGTTCCCGAGGTGCGGTTGGTCGGCCCCAACGGCGAGCAGGTCGGGATCGTCCGCGTCGAGGACGCCCTGCGGCTGGCCGCCGAGGCGGACCTCGACCTCGTCGAGGTGGCGCCGATGGCCAAGCCCCCCGTCGCCAAGCTCATGGACTTCGGCAAGTACAAGTACGAAGCCGCCATGAAGGCGCGTGAGGCCCGCAAGAACCAGGTCAACACGGTCATCAAGGAGATCAAGCTCCGCCCGAAGATCGACCCGCACGACTACGGCACGAAGAAGGGCCACGTCGTCCGGTTCCTCGGTGGCGGTGACAAGGTCAAGGTGACGATCATGTTCCGCGGTCGCGAGCAGAGCCGCCCCGAGCTGGGGTTCCGGCTCCTGCAGCGCCTCGCGGAGGACGTCGTCGAGCTCGGCACCGTCGAGTCCGCCCCCAAGCAGGACGGCCGCAACATGGTCATGGTCCTCGCGCCGACGAAGAAGAAGGCGCAGGCGATGGCCGAGCAGCGGCGTCGCCGTGACGAGGCCGCGGGTCCGGCCAGCGCCGAGCCCACCGAGGTCGTCGAGGCCGTCGAGGTCGAGGCCGACACGGCCGAGGCCACCGACGTCGAGGCCCCCGAGACCGCCGAGACCGAGCCGACGGCCTGACCGCCGGCCCCCCACGAACCAGCACCACCGAACCACACGAGGAGATCGGCACCATGCCGAAGAACAAGACGCACAGCGGCTCCAAGAAGCGCTTCCGGGTGACCGGGTCGGGCAAGGTCATGCGCGAGCAGGCCGGTCACGTCCACAAGTTCCACGAGAAGACCCCCCAGAAGGCTCGCGCCCTGTCCAAGGACGTCCTGGTCTCCAAGGGCGACCTCAAGAAGGTCAAGAAGCTCCTCGGCCGCTGAGGCCGACCCCCACCCCCAGACTGACGCAACACAGCAAGGAGTACTCACGTGGCACGCGTGAAGCGGGCGGTCAACGCCCAGAAGAAGCGCCGGGTCGTCCTCGAGCGCGCCAGCGGCTACCGCGGGCAGCGCTCGCGCCTGTACCGCAAGGCCAAGGAGCAGGTCCAGCACAGCCTCGGCTACGCCTACCGCGACCGCCGGGCCCGCAAGGGTGACTTCCGTCGCCTCTGGATCCAGCGGATCAACGCCGCCGCCCGCGCGAACGGCATGACGTACAACCGGTTCATCCAGGGCCTGAAGGCCGCCGAGGTCGAGGTCGACCGCCGCATGCTCGCCGAGCTCGCGGTCAACGACGAGGCCGCGTTCGCCGCGCTCGTCGAGATCTCGAAGGCGAACCAGCCGGCGCGCGAGCCGGCCGAGGCGTCCGCCTGAACCACGTGTCGGTGATGGACAACCCCCGGTCCGACCGGGTGCGGTCCGTCGCGGCGCTGTCGAAGCGGTCGGTGCGTGCGCGCACCGGCCGCTTCGCCGTCGAGGGCCCCCAGGGCGTCCGCGAGGCGGTGCGCCACGCGCCGGCCTCCGTCCGCGACGTCTACCTCACGGCGGAGGCGATGGCGCGGTACGCCGCCGACATCGTCGAACCCGCCCGGGCCGCCCGGCTCTGGGTCCACGAGGTGACTCCCGAGGTCCTCGCGGCGATGGCGGAGACCGATGCCCCGCAGGGTGTCCTCGCCGTCGTCGAGGCCGCGGCCCCGACCCTCGAGGACGTCCTCGCGGGCGGTCCGCGCATCCTCGTGCTCCTCACCCACGTCCGCGACCCCGGCAACGCCGGCACCGTCATCCGCGGGGCGGACGCGGCGGGCGCCGATGCCGTCCTCGTCTCCGAGGCGTCGGTCGACGTGTTCTCCCCGAAGGTCGTCCGCTCCACCGCCGGATCGCTGTTCCACCTCCCCGTCGTCACCGGCCTCGACGTCGACGCGACCCTCGCCCGGCTGCGCGGGGCAGGGGTGCGCACCTACGCCGCCGACGGGTCCGGGACGACCCTCCTGCCCGACGCGGACCTCTCGGGGCCGCACTGCTGGGTCATGGGCAACGAGGCCTGGGGCCTCGACGACGCGGTGCGCGACACGTGCGACGAGGTCGTCCGGGTGCCGATCCACGGCCTGGCCGAGTCGCTCAACCTGGCGATGGCCGCGACCGTGTGCCTCTACGCCTCGGCGGCGCACCGCTGACCTCCCGGTATGCCGACCGGCCTGCCGTCGTGAGGACGGCGCGTCCGCCGGGTAACCTGCCGCCATGGTGCCTCGGTTCAGGGTCCCCGACGACCTGGCCGCGCACGGCCTCGAGTTCATCCCCGACGGCCTCGTCGCGGCCATCGGCGAGGACGCCGAGGTCCGGTTCATGAACGGGCGCGCCGAGCGGATCACGGGCATCCCCGCCTCCGAGGTCATCGGCCGTGACCTGCGCGAGGCGCTGCCCTTCCAGGACAACGAGGGCCGCTCGTGGTGGGACGTCAGCAGCCCGTGGGCGGGACTGGTCAGCCGCACCGGCCACCGCGAGAAGCTGCTCGTCCTGCCCACCGGACGTGAGGTGCTCGTCACCGGCAAGTACATCCGGGATGGCGCCGGCCGGCCGGTCCGCGCCGTCGTCCTCGGGCTGCGCGACGCAGAGGCCCGTCGCCGCACCGAGCAGGAGAGCGCCGTCCTCCTCACCGCCGTCGCCCACGAGCTGCGCTCCCCGCTCACCGGCGTCAAGGGGTTCTCCTCGACCCTGCTGCGCAACTGGGACCGCTTCACCGACGACCAGAAGCGCCTCATGCTCGAGACGATCGAGGCCGACGCCGACCGGGTGACCCGCCTCATCAGCGAGCTGCTCGACACGGCGCGGATCAACGTCGGCCGGCTCACGGTCCACGCCCAGCCGCTCGAGCTGCGGCCCCGGCTCGAGGCCCAGGTCGAGCGACGGGTGGCGTCCGGGGCCGACCGCCACCAGTTCGTCATCCGGGTGCCCGAGGACGTGCCCGTCGTGTGGGCCGACCCCGACCGGCTCGAGCAGGTCGTCGCCAACCTCGTCGAGAACGCCATCCGGCACGGGCGCGGCACCGTGACGATCGAGGCCCGGCGCACGAACCACGACGGCGAGCCGGCCGTCGACCTCATGGTGTCCGACGACGGCGACGGCATCGCCCCAGAGCACCGCGAGCTAGTCTTCAGCCGGTTCTGGCAGGCGGGCGCGAAGCACGGCACCGGACTGGGGCTCTACCTCGTGCGGGGGCTCGTCGAGGCGCACGGCGGGGCGGTCCGGGCCGAGACCGCTCCCGGCGGCGGTGCGCTGCTGCGCGCCACCTTCCCCGACCACGAGTGACGGGGGCCAGGCGCGAAACCCGTTGGGCCCGTGTCGGTGTCGCCTGAGAGAGTGAGGCGGTGCCCGCCCTCGACCTCTCGCCCTACCGCCGTGCCCTGACCAACCGCCCGCTGCGCACGGCGCTCGTCCTCGGGGCCCTCGTCCGTGGGCCGGTCTTCGCCGGCGGCGTCCTCCTCACCGTCCACGTCGTCACGTCGCTGGGGCGCTCCTACGCCGAGGCGGGGCTGGTCTCCGCCGCTGCCACGGTCGCGGTGGCGGTCTCGGGCCCGTGGCGCGGGCGCCTGCTCGACCGGCTGGGGCTGCGGCGGGTCGTCCTCCCGTCGATCGCGGTGGCGGCCGTCTGCTGGAGCATCGCGCCGTTCGTCGGGTACGTCCCGCTGCTCGTCCTCGCCGTCGTGGCGGGGCTGTTCGTCATCCCCTCGTTCTCGATCATCCGTCAGGCCGTCATCGCCGCGGTCCCGGAGGGGGACCGGCGCAGCGCCATCTCGCTCGACGCCGCCGCCATCGAGCTGTCCTTCATGGCGATGCCGGCCCTCGCGGTCTGGGCCGCGACCGTGTGGGACACCTCGTGGGTGCTGCTCGTGACGCAGCTGTCGGGTGTCCTCGGCGGCGTGGCCCTGTACGTCGTGAACCCGCCGATGCGACAGGCGGGGGAGACCCGACCCGGCGGGGGCCCGGTCCCGTGGCGGTCGTGGTTCCGGCTGCCGTTCCTCGCCGTCTGCCTCGCGGCCGCGGCGTCGACCCTCGTGCTCTCGGGCACCGACATCGGTGTCGTCGCGGTGATGCGCGAGGCCGGGACCCCCGCCCAGATCGGGGTCGTGCTCGCGCTGTGGGGGCTGGGGTCGCTCGTCGGCGGCCTGGTCTACGGCGCGCTGCACCGGCCGATCTCCGCGTTCTGGCTGCTCGCCGGGCTGGCGGTCGTCACGGCCCCGATGGCGCTGGCGCACACGACGCTGACCCTCTCGGCCGTCGCGTTCGTGGCAGGGCTGCTCTGCGCCCCGACGATCACCGCGACCATCGACCAGGCGACCCGCGTCGTGCCGGCGGCGGTCCGCGGCGAGGCGATGGGGTGGCACGGGTCGTTCATGACGGCGGGCAGCGCCGTCGGGGCGCCCGTGGCCGGGATCGCCATCGACGAGGCCGGTGCGGGTGCCGGTTTCGTCGCGGTGGCCGTCGTCGGCCTCGGCGTCGCGCTGCTCGGCGTCGGTGCGGCCGGGGCGGTGCGCCGGGCCCGTGCCGACCGGGCGGCCCAGGCGTCGCCGGTGTGACGGCGGTGGAGCCCTTCCCCCCGCGCCCACCTAGACTCGGGCGCGCCCGATCCCTCGCGAAGTGGACACCATGTCAGGACCCAACACCAGCTACGACCCCGTCGAGGTCGCCGCTCTCGACCCCGCGGCCGTCGACGACGCCGTCGCGGCCGCCCTCGCCGCCGCTGCCGCCGCCACGAGCCTCGACGAGCTCAAGGCCGTGCGCACCGCGCACCAGGGTGACAAAAGCCCGCTCGCCCTCGCCAACCGCGAGATCGGGGCGCTGCCGCCGAGCGCGAAGGCCGAGGCCGGCAAGCGCGTCGGCCAGGCGCGCGGTCGTGTCGCCCAGGCGCTCGCCACCCGCCAGGCCGAGCTCGAGGCCGAGCGCGACGAGAGCATCCTCACCGAGGAGGCGGTCGACGTCACGCTGCCCACGGGTCGCCGGCCGCTGGGCCGGCGCCACCCCATCGAGCTGATGAGCCAGCGCATCGCCGACCTGTTCGTCGGGATGGGCTGGGAGATCGCCGAGGGCCCGGAGATCGAGGCGGAGTGGTTCAACTTCGACGCCCTGAACTTCGACGCCGACCACCCCGCGCGCCAGATGCAGGACACCTTCTACGTCGACCCGCCCGAGGACGGCCTCGTCCTGCGCACCCACACCTCCCCGGTGCAGGCGCGCACCCTCCTCGAACGCGGCGTGCCGGTGTACGTCGCGGCGATCGGACGCGTCTTCCGCACCGACGAGCTCGACGCCACGCACATGCCGGCCTTCCACCAGGTCGAGGGGATCGCCGTCGACGAGGGCATCACCATGGCCCACCTCAAGGGAACCCTCGACCGCCTCGCCGCCGAGCTGTTCGGCGACGGCATCACGACGCGTCTGCGCCCCTCGTTCTTCCCGTTCACCGAGCCGAGCGCCGAGATGGACCTGCGCTGCTTCGTGTGCCGCGGCGAGGACCCCGACTGCCGCACCTGCAAGGGCACCGGCTGGATCGAGTGGGGCGGCTGCGGGATGGTCAACCGCAACGTCCTCACGGCCTGCGGGGTCGACCCCGACCGCTACACCGGGTTCGCGTTCGGCATGGGCATCGACCGGGCGCTGATGTTCCGCACGGGGGTCAGCGACATGCGCGACATGATCGAGGGAGACGTGCGCTTCGACGCGCAGTTCGGGATGGAGATCTGATGCGGGTTCCCGTCGACTGGCTGCGCGAGTACGTCGCGGTGCCGCAGGACGCGACCGGCGAGGACATCGCGGCGTCGCTCGTGCGCGTCGGCCTCGAGGAGGAGGGCCTGCACTCCGGCGGGGTCACCGGCCCCCTCGTCGTCGGCCGCGTCCTCACCAAGGAGCCCGAGCCGCAGAAGAACGGCAAGACGGTCAACTGGTGCACCGTCGACGTCGGCGACGCCAACGGCGCCGGTGAGCCCCAGGGCATCGTCTGCGGCGCCCACAACTTCGAGCCCGGCGACCTCGTCGCGGTGATCCTCCCGGGCGGGGTCATCACGACGCCCCACGGTCCGCTCGAGGTGTCCGCCCGCAAGACCTACGGGCACGTCTCGGCCGGGATGATCTGCTCCGAGCGCGAGCTCGGGATCGGTGACGACCACGACGGCATCCTCGTGCTGACCCGGCGCTTCGCCGGTGACGACGAGGCGCTGGCCGCGCTCGTGCCCGGTGCCGACGCCATCCCGCTGCTCGGGCTCGACCGCGAGACGGTCGAGGTCAACGTCACCCCCGACCGCGGGTACTGCTTCTCGGTGCGCGGCGTCGCCCGCGAGTACTCGCACGCGACGGGGGCTGCGTTCACCGACCCCGCGCTCGCGCTGGCCGCCGAGGCGCCCGCCGCCACCGACGGCGGGTTCGCCGTCGAGCTGGCCGACGACGCGCCGATCCGCGGCCGCGACGGGTGCGACCGGTACGTCGCCCGGGTCGTCCGCGGCATCGACGTGTCGGCCCCGACCCCGCGGTGGATGAGGACGCGGCTCACCGAGGCGGGCATGCGTCCCATCTCCCTCCCGGTCGACGTCACGAACTACGTCATGCTCGGTCTCGGCCAGCCGCTCCACGCCTTCGACCTCGACACCCTCGAGGCGCCAGTCGTCGTGCGGCGCGCGCGGGCCGGGGAGCGGATCACCACGCTCGACGACGCCGACCGTGCCCTCGACCCGGGCGACCTCCTCATCACCGACCGCGGTGGCGAGCGGCCCGTGGCGATCGCCGGCGTCATGGGCGGGGCGCAGACCGAGGTCGGACCCTCGACGCGCGACGTCCTCATCGAGGCCGCCCACTTCGAGGCCGTGACCATCGCCCGTTCGGCGCGGCGGCACAAGCTGCCGTCCGAGGCGTCGCGGCGCTTCGAGCGCGGGGTCGACCCGCAGCTGGCGGCGGCCGCCGCCCAGCTCGCCGTCGACCTGCTCGTCGAGCACGGCGGTGGCGTGGCCGACCCCCACGTCACCGACGTCGGGTCGCCGCCCGCCCCCGCGCCGATCCGCATGGCCCTCGCCTTCCCGGGGCGGGTCGTCGGCGTCGAGTACCCCGACGACGAGGTCACCCGCATCCTCACGGAGATCGGCTGCGGGGTCGAGCGCGACGGCGACGAGGTCGTCGTGACGCCGCCCTCGTGGCGCCCCGACCTCACGACCGCCGAGGACCTCGTCGAGGAGGTCGCCCGCATCCACGGGTACGACCGGATCCCCTCGATCGTGCCGACCCCGCCGGGCGGTGCCGGCCTCACCCACGCGCAGCGGGTGCGACGCCTCGTGGCCGACACCCTGGCCGGACAGGGCCTCTCGGAGATCTGGAGCGCGCCCTTCGTCGGCGCCGACCGCTACGTCGCCCTCGGCCTCGATGCCGACGCCGAGGTCTCGCGCTCCGTCCGGTTGGCCAACCCGCTGTCGGACGAGGCGCCCCTCATGCGCACGCGCCTCCTCGCCACGATGGTCGACGCGTTGCGCCGCAACGTCGCCCGCGGTTCGCGCGACGTCGCGCTCTTCGAGGTCGGCCTCGTCGTCGACCTCGAGGGCGAGCAGCACCGCGCCCCGACCGAGGACGTCGGCGTCATGCCGTCGCCCGAGGTGCTCGCGGCCATCCGGGCCGCCGTGCCCCGCCAGCCGCGCCACGTGGCCTTCCTCCTCGCCGGTGACCGGGACCGTGCGGGCTGGTGGGGTGCCGGACGCCGGGCCGACGTCAGCGACGTCCTCGAGCTCGTCCGCGCCCTCGGCGACGCGCTGGCCCTCCGCGTGGTGACGGTCGCCGACACCGCGGCGCCCTTCCACCCGGGTCGCTGCGCCAGGGTCGAGCTGGCCGACGGCACGGTCGTCGGGCACGTCGGCGAGCTGCACCCCAAGGTGGTCGCGGCGCTCGGGCTGCCGGCGCGAACGGTGGGCGGCGAGCTCGACCTCGACGTCCTCACCGCGGCCGCCGAGGCGACCGTGCAGGCCCGCACGCTCGTGACGTTCCCGCTGGCGCAGAGCGACATCGCCCTCGTCGTCGACGAGGCGGTCCCCGCGGCGTCGGTGGAGGCCGCCCTGCGGTCTGGGGCGGGCGACATCCTCGAGACCGTGGGGCTGTTCGACGTCTACCGGGGTGACCAGGTGGGCGAGGGGCGCAAGTCGCTCGCCTACCGGCTCACCTTCCGCGCACCCGACCGCACGTTGACGACCGACGAGGTCAGCGCCCTCCGGGACGCCGCCGCGGCGTCGGCGGGGTCGGCCGTGGGGGCGGTGCAGCGGACGTGACGCTGCCCGCCGACGTCCCCGTCGACGACGAGGGCGACGTCGCGCCCGACCCCACGGTCGAGGGCGGCCGCGGCGGACACCCCGTCGCGGTGGTCACCGGCGCGTCGCGGGGGATCGGGCGGCACGTCGCGCTCGCCCTCGAGGACGCCGGCTGGGCCGTCGAGCGCGGGTCGACGGCGGTGGCACCGGTCACCGACCGGGAGGCCGTCGAGGCCTGGGTCGCCGAGGTCCTCGAGCGGCAGGGGCGCATCGACCTCCTCGTCAACAACGCCGGTGTCCGCGACGCCGAGGTCGACCTCCTCGACTCCGACCCCGACGACTGGTGGAGGTGCGTCGAGGTCGACGTCCTCGGTCCCTACCTGATGACGCGCGCCGTCGTCCCGCACATGGTCGCCGCCGGTGGAGGGCGTGTCGTCAACCTCAACAGCGGTGCGGCCCAGCGGCCCTCGCGCTCGATGAGCGCCTACACCGTCGCCAAGACCGCCCTCGCCCGCCTCACCGGGTCGACGCACCTGAGCGGGTGGGAGCACGGGGTGCGCGCCTTCGACCTCATGCCCGGCATCGTGCGCACCGACATGACCGAGGGCATGGAGCTCCACGCCGGCCGCGCCGAGTGGACCGACCCGGCCGCCGTGGCCGAGCTCGTCCTCGCGCTGGCCTCGGGTGAGCTCGACGCCTGGTCGGGTCGCTTCGTCCGGGCCGGGGTCGACTCCGTGGAGTCGCTGCGGGCTCGCGCCGCAGCCGGGCTGACGGCGACCGAGCGGACCCTCGTCCTCGACCTCCCCGACGCCGGCGACCCCCTCCACCCCTGAGTCACGGCCGGCGCCGTAGGACCGGCGAGCGTGCATGAAGTTGAGCCGGTCTGTATAGTCATGCACATGAGAAGGGTCGCCGTCGCCGGAGCCAGCGGGTACGCCGGGGGTGAGGTCGTGCGCCTCCTCCTCCAGCACCCCGAGCTGGAGGTCGGCGCGCTCACGGCGTCCTCGAACGCCGGCCAGCCCCTCGGCTCGGTGCACCCGCACCTCACCCCGTTGGCCGACACGGTCCTCGACGACACGACCGCCGAGGTCCTGGCCGGTCACGACGCCGTCGTGCTCGCCCTGCCGCACGGCCACTCCGCGGCCCTCGCGCAGCAGCTGGGCGAGGACGTCGTCGTCGTCGACTGCGGCGCCGACTTCCGACTGCGCGACGCCGGCGCCTGGACCGCGTTCTACGACACGCCCCACGCGGGGACGTGGCCGTACGGGCTGCCCGAGCTCCCGGTCGCCGGAGGACGTCAGCGGGCCGCGCTGGACGGTGCGACCCGCATCGCCGTGCCCGGCTGCTACCCGACGGCCGTCTCCCTGGCCCTCGCTCCGGGCCTCGTCGCGGGCGTCGTCCTCCCCGACGACATCACGGTCGTCGCGGCGTCGGGCACGAGCGGCGCCGGGAAGGCGCTGAAGCCGCACCTCCTCGGTGCCGAGGTGATGGGCGCGATGTCCCCGTACGGCGTCGGCGGGGTCCACCGCCACACCCCGGAGATCGAGCAGAACCTCACCGCGGCCGGCGCCGGGGACGTGACGCTCTCCTTCACCCCCACCCTGGCCCCGATGCCGCGCGGCATCCTCGCGACCGCCACGGCCAAGGCCGCGCCGGGGACCACGGCCGACGCCGTCCGTGACGCGTGGGTCACCGCCTATGCCGACGAGCCCTTCGTCCACGTCCTGCCCGAGGGGCGCTGGCCGAGCACCGGGAGCGTCCTGGGCAGCAACGCCGTCCACCTCCAGGTCACCCTCGACGAGCGGGTCGGCCGGGTCGTCGTCGTCGCGGCGGTCGACAACCTCACCAAGGGCACCGCGGGTGCGGCCGTCCAGTGCCTCAACCTCGCCCTCGGCCTCCCCGAGACCCTCGGCCTCCCCGTCGCGGGGGTGGCCCCGTGACCGCCATGCCCCGGCACCTCATGGAGCACCCAGAGGACGTCGCCATCGTCCGGCTCCCCGCGGGTGAGGAGCCCGGCTTCGACTGGACCGCAGGCCCGTTCGCGTCCCTGACCCGCACGCCGGACGAGACGTCGGTCGTGTGCCTCGCCGCGGCCGTCCCCGCCGGCGCCCGGAGCGAGGGGCCGTTCAAGGTCGTCGAGGTCGCCGGGCCGCTCGCGTTCGGTGCGGTCGGCGTCTTCGCCGAGATCCTCCAGCCGCTCGTCGACGCCGGGATCTCCGTCCTCGGGTTCTCGACCTTCGACACCGACTGGGTCCTCGTCCCCGTCGCGGACGGCCCGGCGGCCACCCAGGCGTGGCGCCGCGCCGGGATGTACGTCACCCCCACCTCGCTCACCGGAGGAAGCCGCTGATGTCGGTCACCACCCCCCGCGGCTTCCGCGCCGCGGGCGTCACCGCGGGTCTGAAGGCGTCCGGTCGCCCGGACGTCGCGCTCGTCGTCAACGACGGTCCCGACCGCTTCGGCGCCGCCGTCTTCACGAGCAACCGCGTCGAGGCGGCACCGGTCACCTGGTCGCGGCAGGTCGTCGCCGACGGCGAGGTCGCGGCGGTCGTCCTCAACAGCGGTGGCGCGAACGCGTGCACCGGCGCGCCGGGCTTCCAGGACACCCACGCCACGGCCGAGCACGTGGGGCAGATCCTCGACGTGTCCGCCGGTGACGTCGTCGTCTGCTCGACCGGTCTCATCGGGGAGCGGCTCCCGATGGACCGGCTGCTGTCCGGGGTCGACGCCGCCGCCGGCGCCCTGACCCACGACGGCGGACCCGCCGCCGCCGAGGCCATCATGACGACCGACACCGTGGCCAAGACCGCCGTCGCCCTCCGCGACGGCTGGTCGGTGGGCGGGATGGCGAAGGGCGCCGGAATGCTCGCCCCGGCGCTCGCGACGATGCTCGTCGTCGTCACCACGGACGCCGTCGTCGACCCCGACGTCCTCGACGGCGTGCTGCGGGACGCCACCGCCCAGACCTTCGACCGGGTCGACTCCGACGGCTGCATGTCGACGAACGACACCGTCCTCCTCATGGCCTCCGGCGCGTCGGGCGTCGAGGTCCCCGCAGCCGACCTCCGGGAGGCCGTGACCGCGGTGTGCGCCGACCTCGCCCGGCAGCTCGTCGCCGACGCCGAGGGCGCGCACCACGACATCGCCGTCGAGGTCGTGAACGCCGCGAGCGTCGAGGATGCCCTCGAGGTCGCCCGCTCGGTCGCGCGCAACAACCTGTTCAAGTGCGCCGTCTTCGGCAACGACCCGAACTGGGGACGCGTCCTCGCCGCGGTCGGCACCACGGCCGCCGCCTTCGACCCGGGCAGCCTCGACGTCGAGATGAACGGCGTCCAGGTCTGCCGCGCCGGCGGGGTCGGGGAGGACCGCACCCTCGTCGACCTCAGCGGCCGCGAGGTCCGCGTCGTCGTCGACCTCCACGCGGGAGACACGACCGCGACGGTCTGGACCAACGACCTCACGCACGACTACGTCCACGAGAACTCCGCCTACTCCACCTGACCCCCCCGACCCGAGGACGACGCCCCATGACACCCCCCGAGCAGTCCCTGCGCGGCGCCATCGACGCCGCCGCGCTGCGGGTCGCCCAGACGAAGGCGACCACCCTCGTCGAGGCGCTCCCGTGGCTCGAGCGGTTCCGCGGCGCGCTCGTCGTCGTCAAGTACGGCGGCAACGCGATGGTCGACGACTCGCTCAAGGCCGCGTTCGCCCAGGACATCGCCTTTCTCCGCTTCGCCGGCCTGCGCCCCGTCGTCGTCCACGGCGGCGGCCCGCAGATCAAGGGGATGCTCGACCGGCTGGGCCTGGAGAGCGAGTTCAAGGGCGGCCTGCGGGTCACGACGCCCGAGGTCATGGACGTCGTCCGGATGGTGCTGACCGGCCAGGTCGGGCGCGAGCTCGTCGGGCTGCTCAACCAGCACGGCCCGCTCGCCGTGGGGCTCTCCGGCGAGGACGCCGGCCTCTTCGGTGCGCGCCGCCGCGGGGTCGTCGTCGACGGCGAGGAGCACGACATCGGCCTCGTCGGCGACGTCGTCGAGGTCGACCCCACGGCCGTCATCGACCTCCTCGACGCCGGGCGCATCCCGGTCGTCTCGACGATCGCGCCCGACCTCGACACCGACGGACAGGTCCTCAACGTCAACGCCGACACCGCCGCCGCGGCCCTGGCCGCCGCGCTCGGGGCCCGCAAGCTCGTCGTCCTCACCGACGTGGAGGGCGTCTACGCGGACTGGCCCGACCGGTCCTCGCTGCTCTCCGAGCTGCGGGTGAGCGCCGCCCGGCGCCTGCTCGGCACCGTCGACGCGGGGATGATCCCCAAGCTCGAGGCCTGCATCCGCGCCGTCGAGGCGGGGGTGCCCCAGGCGCACGTCGTGGACGGCCGCCAGCCCCACGGCATCCTCCTCGAGGTCTTCACCTCCGAGGGGATCGGCACCATGGTCCTGTCCGACGAGGAGGCCTGACGATGACGGCACCGCACCCGACGGCCGGCGCGTGGCTCGACCGCTACGAGGGCGCCCTGCTGAACCTGTTCGGCCGCCCCTCGCTCGTCCTCGAGCACGGCGACGGTGCCTGGGTCTGGGACGTCGACGGCAAGCGCTACCTCGACCTCGTCGGCGGCATCGCCGTCAACGCGCTCGGCCACAACCACCCGGCCCTCGTCGCCGCGGTGAGCAAGCAGGCCGGCCAGCTGGTGCACGTGTCGAACTTCTTCACCTCGGTCCCGCAGGTCGAGCTCGCCGAGCGGCTCCTGGCCCTCACCGGCGCCCCCGAGGGGAGCGCGGTCTTCCTCTGCAACAGCGGGACGGAGGCGGTCGAGGCCGCGGTGAAGCTCGCCCGGCGGACCGGCCGCACCGGCATCGTCGCGGCCGAGGGCGCCTTCCACGGCCGCAGCACCGGTGCGCTCGCGCTGACCCACAAGAAGGCCTACCGCGAGCCCTTCGAGCCGCTCCTGCCCGGTGTCACCCACGTGCCCTGGGGTGACGTCGAGGCCCTGCGCGGGGCCGTCGACGCGGGCACGAGCGCCGTCGTCCTCGAGCCGGTCCAGGGGGAGGGCGGGGTCGTCACCGCCCCCGCGGGATACCTCCGGGCGGCCCGGGACATCACGAGCGAGGCGGGTGCGCTCCTCGTCCTCGACGAGATCCAGACCGGGATCGGGCGCACCGGGGCGTGGTTCGCGTTCCAGGAGGCGGGGGTCGTCCCCGACGCCATCACCCTCGCCAAGGGCCTCGGCGGCGGCGTGCCGATCGGAGCGCTCGTGACCTTCGGGCCCGAAATCAGCGCGCTGCTGACCCAGGGGATGCACGGGTCGACGTTCGGCGGCAACCCCCTCGCGTGCGCGGCGGCCCTCGCCGTCCTCGACACCATCGAGGCCGAGGGCCTGCTCGACCACGCCCGTGAGGTCGGCGACCACCTCGCCGCCCGCGTCGCAGCCCTCGGCGACGAGCGCGTCCTCGGCACGAGGGGCGCCGGGCTGCTCCGCGCGATCGTGCTCGCGGGCGACTGGTCGGCCGCCGTGGTCACGCACGCGCGCGAGGCCGGCTTCATCGTCAACCCCGTGGCACCGGACGTGATCAGGCTCGCGCCGCCGCTCGTCGTGACCGCGGCCGAGCTCGACCTCTTCGTCGACGCCCTCCCGGCCCTCCTCGACGCCGCGACCGCCGCCACCGAGAGCCAGGACCCCCGATGACGACCCGCCACCTCCTCGCCGACGACGACCTCAGCGCCGCCGAGCAGCGCGAGGTCCTCGACCGTGCGCTCGCGCTCAAGGCCGCGCCCTTCTCCGACCGCTGCCTCGAGGGGCCGCGCACCGTCTCGATCCTGTTCGACAAGCCGACCCTGCGGACCCAGGTCTCCTTCGTGGGGGCCGTGACCGCCCTCGGCGGGTACCCGATGGTCGTCGACGGCCGCCTCGCCGGGGTGGGTGCGCGCGAGTCGGTCGCCGACGTCGCGCGCATCCTCGGCCCGCAGTCGGCCGCCGTCGTGTGGCGCACCTTCGAACAGGCGAAGCTCGAGGAGATGGCGCGGTACGCCGGCGTACCGGTCGTCAACGCCCTCACCGACGAGTACCACCCGTGCCAGATCCTCGCCGACCTCCTCACGGTGCGAGAGGCGCTGGGGGACACCGCCGGTCGCACCATCGCCTATGTCGGCGACGGCGCGAACAACATGGCCCACAGCTACCTCCTGGGCTGTGCACTCGCCGGCATGCACGTGCGCGTCGGCACGCCGCGGAGCCACCTGCCCGACGCAGGCGTCGTCGCGCGCGCCGAGACCATCGCCGCGGCGCAGGGAGGGTCAGTCCTCGTCACCGACGACCCCGTCTCCGCGGTCCACGGCGCCGACGTCGTCGCCACCGACACGTGGGTCTCGATGGGCCAGGAGGGCGAGGCCGACGAGCGCAAGGGCGCCGGGGGACCGTTCGAGAGGTTCCGGGTCGACGACACCCTCATGGGCCACGCGGCGGCCGGCGCGGTCTTCCTCCACTGCCTGCCCGCCTACCGGGGTCACGAGGTCGAGGCGAGCGTCATCGACGGACCGCGCTCGCTCGTGTGGCAGGAGGCCGAGAACCGGCTGCACGCCCAGAAGGCCCTGCTGTCCTGGCTCGTCGAGCAGTCGACCGGCCCGGCGACCGACCCCGAGGAGCAGCGATGACCGTCTCCACCAGCCGCGCCGGACGCCAGCAACGGATCGTCGAGATCCTCACGGCCACCCCCGTCCGCTCGCAGACCGAGCTCCTCGACCACCTCGCCGCCGACGGCATCGAGGTCACCCAGGCGACGCTCTCGCGCGACCTCGTCGACGTCGGCGCCGAGCGGGTCCGCGTGGGCAAGAACCTCGTCTACGCGGTCCCGGGGGAGGGCGGCGACCGCACGGTCCGCCCCGCCGCCGACGCCGAGGAACGCGTCACCCGCCTGCAGACGCGCTGCAACGAGCTCCTCGTCTCGGCCGACCAGTCGGCCAACCTCGTCATCCTGCGCACGCCCCCGGGCGCCGCGAGCTTCCTCGCCTCCGCCCTCGACCACGCCTCGATGGAGGGGGTGCTGGGCACCATCGCGGGCGACGACACGATCATGGTCGTCACCGAGGGCGCCCGCCGCAGCCGCGAGGTCGTCGAGCGCCTCATGTCGTACACCCGGAGGGACCCCTCGTGACCGACCCGACCCAGCCCAGCGCCTCCGCCGCCCTGTGGGGCGGCCGGTTCGCCGGTGGCCCCGCCGACGCGCTCGCGGCCCTGTCGAAGTCGACCCACTTCGACTGGCGGCTGGCCCCCCACGACCTCGCCGGGTCGCGGGCCCACGCGCGCGTCCTCCACCACGCCGGGCTGCTCGACGACGCGTCCCTCGAGGCCATGCTCGCCGGGCTCGAACGACTGCGCGCCGACGTCGAGTCCGGGGCCTTCCTCCCCCTGGAGTCCGACGAGGACGTCCACACCGCCCTCGAGCGCGGCCTCATCGAGCGGGCCGGCGCCGACGTCGGTGGACGCCTGCGCGCGGGTCGCTCGCGCAACGACCAGATCGCCACCCTGTTCCGGATGTACCTGCGCGAGCACGCCCGGGTCGTCGCGGGGCTCGTCCTCGACGTCGTGGACGCCCTCGTCGCGCAGTCGCGGCGCCACCTCGGCGTCGCGATGCCGGGGCGCACCCACCTCCAGCACGCCCAGCCGGTCCTGCTGAGCCACCACCTGCTCGCCCATGCCTGGGCCCTGCTCCGTGACGTCGACCGGCTGCGCGACTGGGATGCCCGGGCCGCGGTCTCCCCGTACGGGTCCGGAGCCCTGGCCGGCTCCTCGCTCGGCCTCGACCCCGCTGCCGTCGCGGCCGACCTCGGCTTCCACGGGTCGGTCGAGAACTCGATCGACGGCACCGCCTCGCGGGACTTCGCCGCCGAGTTCGCCTTCGTCGCGGCGATGACGGCCGTCGACGTCTCGCGCCTGGCCGAGGAGGTCGTCCTGTGGGCGACGAAGGAGTTCTCGTTCGTCACGCTCGACGACGCCTACTCCACGGGGTCGAGCATCATGCCCCAGAAGAAGAACCCCGACGTCGCCGAGCTCGCCCGCGGCAAGGCCGGCCGCCTCGTCGGCGACCTCGCCGGCCTCCTCACGACCCTGAAGTCGCTGCCGCTCGCCTACAACCGCGACCTCCAGGAGGACAAGGAGCCGGTGTTCGACGCCGTCGACACCCTCGAGGTGCTGCTCCCGGCCTTCGCGGGCATGGTCGACACGATGGTCTTCGACACCGACCGCCTCGAGTCCCTCGCGCCGCAGGGCTTCTCGCTGGCCACCGACGTCGCCGAGTGGCTGGTCCGCGAGGGCGTGCCGTTCCGCACCGCCCACGAGGTCGCCGGCGCCTGCGTGCGGACGTGCGAGGAGCGCGGCATCGAGCTGTGGGACCTCACCGACGAGCAGCTGGCGACCATCAGCCCGCACCTGACGCCGGGGGTCCGCGAGGTCCTGTCGGTCGAGGGGTCGCTCGCGTCCCGGTCGGCTCGAGGCGGCACGGCGCCCGCGCGTGTCGCGGAGCAGCTCGACCGCCTCGTCGCGCGCGCCACCGAGGAGCGACTCTGGGCCTCGGACCTGCCGCACGTCCGCTGAGGGCGCCGCGGCACGCGAGACTGGGGTCGTGACGTCCATCCTGCCGACCGCCTTCTTCGCTCGCGACGTCCTCGACGTGGCGCGCGACCTCCTCGGCTGCCGGGTGACCCACGCCGGCGTGACCGTGCGGCTCACCGAGGTCGAGGCCTACGCCGGGGCGGCCGACCCGGGCTCGCACGCCTTCCGCGGCCGCTCCCCACGGACCGAGGTGATGTTCGGCAGGCCCGGACGCCTCTACGTCTACTTCACCTACGGCATGCACTGGTGCGCCAACGTCGTCACCGGCCACGAGGGCGCGGCGTCGGCCGTGCTGCTGCGTGCCGGCGAGGTCGTGGCGGGCCACGACCTCGCGGCGCAGCGGCGCCCCGGAGTGCGCCCGCGCGACCAGGCGCGCGGACCGGCGCGGCTGGCCACGACGCTGGGGCTGGGGCGCGCCCAGAACGGGCTCGCCCTCGTCGGAGCCCGGGCCGCCGGACGCGTCGAGCCGCCCGAGACCCCCGTCGACCCAGCCGTGGTCCGCACCGGCCCCCGCGTCGGTGTCAGTGGTGCCGGGGGTGACGGCGAGGTGTTCCCGTGGCGGTTCTGGCTCGACGGCGAGCCGTCCGTGAGCGCGTACCGTCCGGGGCGCCCGAGGAACCGGCACCGTGGCGGGGACGTCGCAGCGCCATGAGCGTGAGGCGGGTCACCATCGCCGTCGCGGCCGCCGTGGTCGCGGGGGTGGTCCTCGGCGGCTGCGGCTCGACCACGGGTGGGGCCGGAGGCGGCGCGTACGGCACCCCGACCGGCACCGCCACGGCGGGCCCGCCGCCGGACGCGGTCCCCGCTGCGGACGGGCCGGTCACCGGCTCCGGCACGGTCATCGAGGTTCCGGAGCTCGGCCCGCAGCTGTGCCTCGGACCGGTCCGAGAGTCGTGGCCGCCGCAGTGCGAGGGCGTCCCGCTGGTCGGCTGGGACTGGGCGAGCGCCGGAGCCCACGAGGAGGTGCCGTCCGGTTCGGGCTCGTCCACGAGGTGGGGAACCTTCGCGGTGACCGGGACCTTCGACGGGCTGACCCTCACCGTCACCGACGTCGTGCCGCTGGCCACCCACGGCCCCCAGGCCGAGCCCTCACCCCGGCCCGTGGCCCCGCCCGACCTGGACGAGGCGGCCTGGCGGGCCGTCGAGGAGGAGGCGCGCGCGCTCCCCGGCCTCCTCACCTCGGTGCTCGAGGGCGAGACGACGGGCCCGCTCCACGTCGAGGTCGTGCACGACGACGGGTCGCTCCAGGGGTGGGCCGACGCCCGGTTCGGCGTCGGCGCCGTCCGGGTCACCCCGATGCTGCGCTGACCTCCGCGTACGAGGAGATCTCGGCGCGCAGTGCCGCCCTGACCTCGTCCGGCGCGAACGAGGCGTCGACCGCCGCCAGGGCGAGGTCGGCGACACCCGACTCGTCGAGGTCGAGGAGGGCCGCGGCGACCTCGTACTCGAGGTTCAGCGTCGTCCCGAACATCGGCGGGTCGTCGCTGTTGACCGTGACGACGACCCCGGCCTCGACCATCGCGCGGACGGGGTGGTCCTCGACCCGCTCCACGACGCGTGTCGCGACGTTGCTCGTCGGGCACACCTCGAGCGGGATCCGGTGCTCGGCCAGGTGGGCGAGCAGGCGCGGGTCCTGCACCGACGAGGTGCCGTGACCCACCCGCTCGGCGCCGAGGAGGGCCAGGGCGTCCCACACCGACTCCGGCCCGGTCGACTCCCCGGAGTGCGGGACGGAGTGCAGGCCGGCCGCGCGGGCAGCGGCGAAGTGCGGTGCGAACTGCGCCCTCGGGACACCGATCTCCGGCCCGCCGAGGCCGAACCCGACGAGGGCGTCGGGCCGGTGGTCGAGGGCGTAGGCGAGCGTGGCGTCGGCCGCCGCGAGCCCCGCCTCGCCGGGGATGTCGTAGATCCACCGGAGGACGACGCCGAGGTCGCGCTCGGCCGCCGCGCGGGCGTCCTCGATGGCCTCGGTGTACGCCTCGACGGGGATGCCGCGGACGACCGAGGTGTAGGGCGTCATCGTCAGCTCCGCGTACCGCACCTGCTGCCCGGCGAGCTCGCGGGCCACCTCGAAGGTGAGCATCCGCACGTCCTCGGCGGTGCGCACGAGGTCGACCGTGGCGAGGTAGAGCTCGATGAAGTGGGCGAAGTCGGTGAAGGTGAAGAACCGGGCGAGCTCCTCGGGGTCGCGCGGCACCGGGCTGTCGGGGTGCCGCGCCGCGAGCTCGGCGACGATCCGGGGGGACGCCGACCCGACGTGGTGCACGTGCAGCTCGGCCTTCGGCAGGCCGGTGACGAACGCGGTGAGGTCGGGTCGCGGCGACGACGGGGCGGTGCTCATGGCGGCCAGTGTGCCGGAACGCGATCGGCCGCCGGCGCGGACCGCCCGGGCCCCGGGGGGTGCCGCGTGGCAGGCTGGGCCCGCGCCGGGCACCCGCCCGGCCGACCGACGTGGAAGGACGATGCGATCGTGACCGACATCCTCGACGAGCTGCACTGGCGGGGGCTGGTGGCGCAGTCCACCGACGAGTCCGCGCTGCGCCGGGCACTCGCCGACGGGCCGATCACGGCGTACTGCGGCTTCGACCCCACCGCGCCGTCGCTCCACTTCGGCAACCTCGTCCAGCTGGTCCTGCTGCGGCACCTCCAGCGGGCCGGGCACCGCGTCATCTGCCTCGTCGGAGGGTCGACGGGCCTCATCGGCGACCCCCGGCCCTCGGCCGAGCGGGTGCTGAAGTCCAAGGAGCAGACGGCCGAGTGGGTCGCGAACATCCGTGCCCAGGTCGAGCCGTTCCTCGAGTCCTCGGGCGAGAACCCGGCCGTGTTCGTCAACAACCTCGACTGGACGGCCGGGCTGTCGGCGCTGGACTTCCTCCGCGACGTCGGCAAGCACTTCCGGGTCAACCAGATGGTCAAGAAGGAGGCGATCGCGGCGCGGCTGAGCTCCGACGAGGGCATCTCGTACACCGAGTTCAGCTACCAGCTGCTCCAGGGCCTGGACTACCTCCAGCTCTACCGCGACCACGGGTGCACGCTGCAGACCGGCGGCAACGACCAGTGGGGCAACCTCACGGCTGGCGCCGACCTGATCCACCGCGTCGAGGGCGCCTCGGTGCACCTGCTGACGACGCCCCTGCTCACCGACAGCTCGGGGGAGAAGTTCGGCAAGAGCGCCGGCAACGCCATCTGGCTCTCGCCAGAGATGACGAGCCCGTACGCCTTCTACCAGTACTGGCTCAACGTCGAGGACGCGTCGGTCATCACCCTCCTCAAGGTCTTCACCGACCGCACGCGGGAGGAGGTCGCCGCCCTCGAGCGCGCGGTCGCCGAGGAGCCGTTCCGGCGGGCCGCCCAGCGCACCCTGGCGGCCGACGTCACGACCCTCGTCCACGGAGCCTCGGCGACGGCCGCCGTCCAGGCGGCCAGCGAGGCCCTGTTCGGCAAGGGCGACCTCCGCGCGCTCGACGCGGCCACCCTGCGCGACGCGACGGCCGAGCTCCCCGGGGGAGCGGTGGAGGTGGGGACCTCCCTCGTCGACGCGCTCGTCGCGGTCGGTCTCGTCGACTCGCGCAACGCCGCACGGCGGGTCATCGGCGAGGGTGGGGTCTCGGTCAACGGCGAGAAGGTCACCGATCCCGAGCGCGTCCTCACGGCCGACGACGTGCTCCACGGCGAGGTGGTCGTGCTCCGCAGGGGGCGCAAGAACCTGGCCGCCGGTCGCGTGGCCACCCCCACCTGAGCGCGATTTGGCGCGCGAGCGAGGGGTCGCGTACTGTTCTCGACGTCAGCCCGAGAGGGAGGAACGGACACCAAGCGGTTCGGGTGCAGACCCGATCACCAAGCAGGCCGGTCCCACGAGCTGACCACCCCCGTCAGGACCACCGGGTCCAGCACGATCCGCAGCGCGGAGCGAGTTTGACCGGAGCGGGACGGGACGGGTAACTTGGAGTGGTTGCCCCCGGACGGAAACGACCGAGGCGACACTCCAGAACGGTAGCCCCAGACACTCGCACGACAGTGCAGGTGATGGTGCGCGTCCGATCCTTGAGAACTCAACAGCGTGTCAAAAATCGATGCCAATACCTCGTCGCATCTTCTGCCTGG
>NZ_JBKOFW010000017.1:0-34142 GCF_046764005.1 Oryzobacter faecalis
GCACCGGCGACCTGGACCGGTACCGCGCCGGGGTCGTCGCCCACGAGCTGGAGGAGGCACCGGCGCCGGTCGCCGAGGCCGTCATCGCCACCCTCGGTCAGCTCCTCGCGTCCGAGACCGGGGTCCAGCTGCGGCGCCGGACCCGGCGGCTGCTCGCGAGGGTCAGCCCCGACCTGCTCCGCCAGCGAGCTCAGCGTGCGCGGCAGGAGTGCGGGCTACGCCGCCGCGTCGGCGAACCGGGCGTGGACGTGTGGGAGGGCACCTTCCCCTCCGAACAGGCAGCCAAGGCGTGGGCCGCGATCGACACCCGCGCCCACCAGCTCCTCACCGACGGCACCGTCGACCGGATCGACCGCGCCCGCGCCCAAGCCCTCATCGACCTCGTCATGCAGTCGGCCACCGTCACCACCGTCATCACCCTCACCGTCCCCGCAGCTGCTCCCGCAACCGCGACCGGAGATGAGGCCGCGGGCGCCACCGACGAACCAGCGCCCATACCCGAGAACGACCCGACCGCGGTCGCAACCGCTCCCGTGCCTACGCCCACCACCGGCCACGCTCGCGCGAACGACGCCGAGCCCGCGATCCCCGCTGAGCACTCGACCGCCGGTGCGATCTCGACCGCTGCCGCGACGGCCGAGACGACTCCGACCGTCAGCGAGGACCGGACCGCCAGCGGTCGGCCTGCAGCGACCGACGAGTCCGCCACTGCGACCGCGGTTGCGGCTGCCGCCGACCGGCGCATGGCCGCGGACGGCGGGTTCGTCGAGGTCGCCACCGGCCGCGGGACCGAACAGGTGCTGGTCCCCACCGCCTGGCTGACCGACCAGCTCACCGCCACCACCACCAGCGACCAGACGCCAGACAACGGTCAAGCCCGCACCCGAGCGAGCGCGAACGGCGACCACGACGAGGTGCGGGTGCAGACCCGGTCCTGCGACCCGGTCACCGGGGCGCTGCTCAGCGACGAAGAGTCCGGCGCCTACCGGCCACCGGAACGGCTCGCCGCCCTGGTCCGGCACCGCGACGGGCGCTGCCGCTTCCCCGGCTGCTCCGTCGCTGCCCGCTTTTGCGACCTCGACCACGTCCGCCCCTGGCCAGGCGGACCCACCACCGCCGCCAACCTCCTCCTGCTCTGCCGGCGCCACCATCGCGTCAAGCAACGACCCGGCTGGCACGTGAACCTGCACCCCGACGGCACCGCCACCTGGACCGACCCCGCCGGCCGCTCACGCACCACGGCGCCCGTCGACGCCCTGCACACCGCCACCCTCCCCGCGCCCGCGATCGACGAAGCCGAGCACGCCCAGGCGACCTTCGCAGCGTCCGACCCGACCGCCACGGCCATGGTCACCACGTCCACGTCCACGGTCACCACGTCCACGGTCACCACCCTCGTGGCAGACCGGCACAGTGGCCTCGAGTTCAGGCTCGAGCACCTCCTCGGCTCCGCCCTCGCCAATGTCCCGGTTCGCCGCGCACGACAGACTTCGGGCCGACAGCCGGCGACCGTCAGCCGCCCCGTCGACACCGTGACCGTCCTCGACCCCCACCGCCCCCACCACCGCTTCCGTCAACGGTCATGGACGAGGACCGACGCCGACCTCCCGCCCTTCTGACACATTCCGGTGCAGGACAGCCAGGTTCAGGCGAGGGTCTGGGACACCCGCGCCGTCCCGGCGTCGTGGACGACATGGGTGGGAGCGCCGTTGACGAGAGCAGGGTCGACAGGTCCGTGAAGCCGACGACCCAGGTCGGCTCGGCGGCGATCGCCTCCCCGTCGAGGAGCGCGACGACGTCGATGCACGCCCCGCCGCCCACGGCGGCACGACGACTGCGGCCGACGCACCGTGCCGCCACGTCAGGTGGACGCGTCGGACGAGGACGCCACTGCCCGCTTGTAGCGCTCAGCGATGGAGTCGAGCAGCGGGACGAGGGCGGCGGGCGACTCGACGGTGAAGTCGAAGCGCAGCATCCCGACGTAGGCGGCGACGGTGTCGAGGCTGTCGGCGCCGGTGGAGAGCACGCACGAGTCGGAACCGCGCGGCTCGACGACCCCGACGGCGTGGTGGATGCGGGCGAGGACGTCGGCGGCCGGGGCGTGCACGTGGAGGCGCGCGCGGACGGTCCACCCGGTGATGGCGACGGTCCGCATGAGGAACGCCACGACGTCCCCGCCGGGGACCTCCGTGGGCGTCGTGACCCGCCGTCCGGTCCGCATCCGCAGGTCGACGTGGTCGACGCGGTAGGCGTCCCACGCGTCGCGGCCGACGTCGCGGGCGACGAGGTACCAGCGGCGCTGCCAGTGGAAGAGCCGGCAGGGCTCGACGAGGACGGGCGGCGGCGGCCGGTCGGCCCCGGGCGCCGCGGCGGACAGGCCGTAGTCGAACCGGAGCAGCTCCCCGTCGGCGATGGCGGCGGCGATGGTGCGCAGCCGAACCGCGGGGACCTCGGGGTCGGGTGCGTCGGTGTCGGTGTTCTCCGGGGCGCGGTCGATCGTCGAGCCGAGCGCGTCGACGCTGGACCGCAGCCGCGACGGCAGGACCTGCTCGAGCTTGGTCAGCGCGCGGGTGCTGCTCTCCTCGAGCCCGGTGAGGCCCGTCCCCGCCCGCAGCCCGACCGCGACCGCGACGGCCTCGTCGTCGTCGAGGAGCAACGGCGGCAGCCGGCCGCCGGCCCCGAGGCGGTACCCGCCGTGCCCGCCGCGGGTTCCCCGGATCGGGTAGTCGAGGGCGCGAAGCCGCGCGACGTCGGCGCGAACCGTACGGGTCGTGACGCCCAGCCGGTCGGCGAGCTCGGACGCCGACCAGGACGGGCGGGTGCCGAGGAGGGTGAGGAGCTCGAGGAGCCGCTGTGCCGCTTCTGCCACGTCGCGGAACTCTTCCAGAGTCCGCCCGGGAATAGGAAGCAATCGTTCCTCTTGGGTTCCTAGCGTTGCCGCCATGGACACCACCGAGAAGATCACCGTCCGCCCCTTCACCGTCGCCGTCCCGGACGACGACCTCGCCGACCTCCACACCCGGCTCGACCGCACCCGCTTCGCCCCGCCCGCCCCCGGCGACGACTGGACCTACGGGACGCCGGTCTCGTACCTGCGCGACGCGGTCCGTGCCTGGCGCGAGCTCGACTGGCGCGCCGCCGAGGCCCGCATCAACGCGGTGCCGCACTTCGTGACCGAGGTCGACGGACAGCCGATCCACTTCATCCACGCCCGCTCACCGCACGCCGGCGCGACCCCGCTGCTTCTGGCCCACACCTACCCCGGCTCCAGCATCGACTTCCTCGACGTCATCGACCGGCTCGTCGACCCGGTCGCGCACGGTGGACGGGCCGAGGACGCCTTCGACGTCGTCGTGCCGGACGCTCCGGGCTACGGGTGGTCGACCCCGGTCCCGGACGCAGGCTGGTCGACCGGACGGGTCGCCCGCGCCTACGACACCCTGATGCGCGGTCTCGGGTACGAAAGCTACGGCGTGCACGGCTCGGACAACGGCGCGCTCGTCGCCCGGGAGCTCGGGCTCCTGGAGCCGGAGGGCTTCCTCGGGCTCCACGTCCTCCAGCTGTTCTCCTTCCCCTCGGGCGACCCGAGCGAGTTCGAGCGCCTCGAGCCGCAGGACCACGCGGGGCTGGAGCACATGCAGTGGTTCCAGTCGGTCGGGGGCTACGCCGCGATGAACGCGTCCCGGCCCCAGACCATCGGGGCCGCCCTGGCCGACTCCCCCGTGGCGCTGCTCGCGTACTCCGAGCTGTTCGAGAGCTTCGGCAACGGCACCTCGCTCGTGCCGCTCGAGACGATCCTGCTCGAGGTCAGCGTCGCCTGGTTCGCGAACGCCGGCGCCGGGATGGCGCGCAGCTACTTCGACGCCGCCCGCGCCGAGGCCGGGCCGGCGGTCAACCACGCGCGGACCGGGGTCAGCGTGTTCGCCGACGACTTCCAGACCATCAAGGTCTTCGCCGAGCGCGACAACGACAACGTCGTCCAGTGGACCCGACACGAGCGCGGCGGGCACTTCGCCGTGCTCGAGGTGCCCGAGCTCGTGGCCGCCGACCTCGTCACCTTCTTCGCCCGCTGACCGGTCCGACTCAGGCCCCGGGCGACCCAGGTCGCCCGGGGTCCGTGGCGTGCGCTCGGACGTCCTCGGCCGAGCTCGGCGCCCCGCGACCGGCGAAGACCAGCGCGGCGAGGCCGGTCGTCAGCGGGACCGCCGCGACGAGCCCGAGCGTCGCCACCACGCTGCGCACGATCTCCTGGGCGATGACCTGGTCGGTGACCACGCCCCCGAGCGAGTCGACGTTGGCGACGATGAGGACGAGCAGCGGCAGGGAGGATCCCGCGTACGCGAGGACGATGGTGTTGACCACCGAGGCGATGTGCGCCCGGCCGACACGGCCGCCGGCCCGGTAGAGCTGCGCCGCGCCGTAGGCGGGGTTGGCGCGGGCGAGCTCGGTGACCGTCGCGGCCTGGGTGACCGTGACGTCGTCGAGGACACCGAGCGAGCCGATGACGATGCCGGCGACGAGCAGCCCCTCCATGTTGACCGGGTGGTCCACGCCGAGAGCGGTGGACAGGTCGTCGGTGATCCCGGTGAGGCGCAGGCCCGAGACCGCGACCGCGGACAGGACTCCGGTCAGGGCCAGGCTGGACAGGGTGCCGAGGACGGCCACCGTCGTCGCCAGCGAGAACCCGTGGGTGAGGTAGAGGACCGCCAGGATGATCGCCGCGGACGCCACGACCGCCACGAGGACCGGCGGCTCGCCGGCCAGGACGGCCGGGACCACGAACAGCACGAGGAGCGCGAAGGTCACCGCCAGCCCCACGAGGGCGCTGACCCCCCGCCACCGGCCGAAGGCCACGAGGGCGAGGACGAACGCGACGACGAGGACCCACAGGCCGCTGGCGCGCTGGTGGTCGACGATCGAGTAGGTCGCGTCGACGGGGCTGCGGATGAGGACGACGTGGTCGCCCTCGTCGACGCGGGGCGCTCCCGGGCGGTTCGGCAGGGTCGTCGTCACCGTGCCACCCGCGTCCGCACCCTCGGTGAGGCGCACCTCGGCCGTCCCGCACCCGTTCACCTGCGGCGCCTGCTGCTCGGGGAGCGGCTCGGGGCACTCGCCGCGCTGGACCGCGACCACGTCGCCGGTGGTCTGCGCCTGCGACGCCGGGCCCTCCGGGACGGGGACGCCCCCCGACGGCCAGAGGGCGACCAGGGCGACCAGGGTCAGCACGGCGATCGGCACGACGACCGCGACGGCGAGGCGTCGCAGCCTGGGGCTCTCGGGCTGCGGGTGGTGCGATCCCATGGGTGCCATCCTCGTCGCTCGGACGAACGGGGTGCGCTCCGGCCCCTCTCGAGAGGCCGTTCCGGTCCCGTGTCGCTGAGGGGACTCCGTCGCGAGGGGGCGCTGCGCGCCATCGCGATCCGCCCCTGTGACCACGGGACCCGCCGGATCCCCGCTGTTGTGTTCGCACAACGCAGGAAGAGACCGGACGACAAGCGTGTCCGGTCTCTTCCTGCGTTGTGGAGCTGAGGGGATTCGAACCCCTGGCCTTCTCATTGCGAACGAGACGCGCTACCAACTGCGCCACAGCCCCGAGTGCGGGAGCAACGATAACACCAGCGTGAGGGCTGCCCGAAACCGGCTCGGGGGGCGCTCCCGGACGTCCATCCCGGGGTGATCCCGGGGTTCTCCCCGAGGTGGGTGTGGGCGCCACCACCTACGATCCGGACATGCCCTTCCGCCTGCCCCGCCCCCCTCGCGTGGGCGCCGGCCCCTCCGACCTGCCCGCCTCGCTGCCGACACCGGGCGGGTCCACGCCGTGGTCGACCGACCCCGACCGCCCCGCGCAGTGGTCGGTCCCGCGCGGCGTGCGCACGGCCAGCGAGTGGGCCTGGCGCGGTCTGGTCGTCGCGGCCGGGGTCATCGCGGTCCTGTGGTTCACGACCCTGCTGTCCGAGGTCGTCATCCCGCTCGTCGTGGCGCTGCTGCTCGCGGCCCTGCTCCACCCGGTGCACCACTGGCTCTCGCGCTGGATCCCGCGAGGGCTCGCCGCCGGGGTCACCGTCCTCGGCACGCTGGCCGTCGTCAGCGGGATGCTCTCGTTCGTCGGCTCGCAGCTGACCAGCCAGCTCGACGACATCACGACCAGCGTCACCGAGGGCATCGAGCAGGTCCGCAGCTGGCTCAACGCGACCTTCGGCCTCACCGACACCCAGATCCAGGCCTACCTCGACCAGGCGCGCGAGACGCTCAGCTCGGGCAACCTCAGCGACACGCTCGCCTCCGCCGGGCTCACCGTCACGCACGTCGTCGCCGGCTTCTTCCTCGCCCTGTTCTCGCTCTTCTTCTTCCTCTACGACGGCCCGACCGTCTGGGGCTGGGTGGTCCGCCTCTTCCCGCGTGGCGCGCGCGAGAAGGTCCACTCCTCCGGCCTCATCGCCTGGGACCAGCTGGGCGCGTTCACCCGGGCCACCATCGCCGTCGCCGCGGTCGACGCCACCGGCATCGGCCTGGGCGCCGCCATCCTCGGCGTGCCCTTCGCGTCGGGCATCGCCCTGCTCGTGTTCTTCGGCGCGTTCATCCCGGTCGTCGGCGCCGCGATCTCCGGCGGCGTCGCAGTGCTCCTCGCGCTCGTCGCCCTCGGCCCCCTCCAGGCGCTGATCATGCTCGCCATCGTCATCGGCGTGCAGCAGCTCGAGAGCCACGTCCTCCAGCCGGTCCTCATCGGCCGGGTCATGCGCATCCACCCGCTCGCCGTCATCCTCGCCATCGCGACGGGCATCGTCCTCGCGGGCATCGTCGGGGGCCTCATCGCCGTGCCCACGGTCGCGGTCCTCAACGCGGTCGGCCACCACCTCCTCGACGGCCCCGGGAGCGAGGACGACGTCCCGCCGGGCGAGGCCCGGACCGCCGAGGAGACGATGAGCCCCGAGGAGGCCGAGCGCGCCGAGGAGGCCGCCGACGACGTCGCCGAACGGACCGAGCAGGCCAACGACGAGCGCCTCGAGACCCGCGACTGAACGGGGCTCCAGCGCGAGGGACCGTGCGCGCGGGGCCGGGCGAGCGGAGGGCCGACGACGAGCGACGCCGCCACCGGTCCTGCAGGGTGGTCCGGTGGCGGCGTCCTGTCCGCGACAGGGGCGGTCTTCAGGCGCCGGCGACCCGGCGCTGCTCGTAGGTGCTCTCGTCGGCCGCGTCGCGTGCCACGGGAGCGGGGTCGGGCGTCACGGCAGCGGGCGCCACCTCGCGGCGCTCGGCCTTCGCCTTCATCGTGTAGGTCGGCCGCGGCACGGGGACGGGGTCCCAGGTGAGCGGGATGTCGTCGTCGAGGTCGATGGGGACCATCACGTCCTCGGCGGCCGGCTGCGGCACGGACGGCGCGGGAGCCGACACCTCGAGGACCGGGTCGAGGAGCGGGATGTCGATGACGTCGCGGCGCGGACGCGGCGCGGCCGTCGTCGACACGACCGCGCTCTCGACGACGACGGGCTCGCCGGCGCCGACCTCGGCCGTCGCGTCGTCGAGGACGACCTCCCCGAAGGCCTCGTCGTCGAGGACCGGCCCGGTCTCCGGGACCGAGGACGCCGACGTCGGAGCAGCGGGTGCGGCAGGCCGCGTGGCCCGGGCGGGGGTGGCTGCCGCCCGGGGCGCCACGGGCGCCGACCGGCGCAGCCGCTCGAGGTCTGCGGCCCGGCGCCGGTGGGCGCGCAGCAGCGCGGCCTCGGTGCGGACGCCGGAGCGGACGAAGGCCAGGGAGCCGACGAGGGCGAGGACCGCGGGAGCCAGGGCCCAGACGGGGAGCAGCGAGAGGGCGACGAGCGGGACGATCGTCACGAGCTCCAGCACGGCGACGAGGAAGATCAGGCCGCGCACCCGGCGGCTCGGCCGGACGCGGGGGCGCGGGGCCGGGCGCGGCTCGACCGGACGGCGCGGCGAGTCAGCGGCCGGACGGGCGGGCGGAGCCGGAGCCGGCCGAGCGGCGTCGACGCGCTCGGTGACGCGCCCGGGTGCGGGGGGCTCGGCCGCGACGGCCCGCTTGACGAGCACCTGCGGCCGCGCGGCCCGGGAGGGGTGCACGGCGTAGGAGCGGGGCGACGGCTCGGAGAGGTCGGTGCGGGGCAGGGCATCGCGCTTCTCGAGGACGCGCATCGCGGTGCTGAACTGCTCGACCGACCGCGCGGTGGCGACGTGGTCGCGGCGACGGACCCAGTACTGCACGAAATAGGCAGCCCAGACCCCGAGGAGGACGAGGAAGATCAGGCTCGACGGGGACTGCACGGTCACGACGGTAGGTGCGCGTCGCCGTCAGACGCCGGACCCCCTTCGGTGTGTCGCGGAAGTGACTGCTGTGACGAGTGGTTCGACGGCTCCGCGGCCCCGGAACCGGCCCCGACCAGCCGGGACAGCCGCTCGAGGAGGGTCTCGCCCCCCAGGTCCTCCGTCGTCAGGGCGTAGGACAGGTGGTCGCGCCACTCCCCGGCGATGTGGAGGTAGCGCGGGCGCAGGCCCTCGTGCCGGAACCCCAGCTTGCGGACCACGGCGAGGCTCGCGGTGTTCTCGGGCCGGATGTTCACCTCGATGCGGTGCAGGCCGACCCTCCCGAGGAGGTGGTCCCCCGCCAGCGCGAGGGCCGTGGGGGTCACGAGCTGGCCGGCGACGGCTCGGCTGACCCAGTACCCGGCGTAGCAGGACCGGAAGGACCCCAGGACGATCGAGCCCATCGACAGCTGGCCGACGAGCCGCCCGCGGACCTCGATGACGAGCGGCAGCGCGCGACCGAGCCGGCCGTCGGCCTCGTACTGCTCGACGAGGTCCTCGAAGGAGCGCCCGGGGGCGTCGGGGTCGGGCGAGGTCGCGTCCCACGGTTCCAGCCACGCGGCGTTCGCCCGGCGCACCGCCTGGAAGGTGTCCCGGTCCGAGAGGGTCAGGGGCCGCAGGAGGAGGTCGATCCCGGTGGGGGTCCGGCCGGTCAGCCGCACCGGCCAGACCCACGAGGGCTCGGGGCCCCCGAACGGGCCGACCGCCGACCGGTCAGGGCGGGGACGTCGCAGCCGGGACCACATCAGTGGTCCCCGCCGTGGACCTGGCTCAGCGCGTGCGGGAGGACGTCGGCGAGCACGGCGAGGGCGTCGCGCACCCCTCCGGTCGAACCCGGCAGGTTGACGACGAGCGTGTGCCCGGCGAGGCCCGCGAGCCCGCGCGACAGCACCGCGGTGGGCACACCGGCCGCGACCCCCCGCGCACGGATCGCCTCGGCGATGCCGGGGACCTCGCGGTCGAGGATCGGACGGGTCGCCTCCGGTGTCCCGTCGGTGGGGGTCAGCCCGGTCCCGCCGGTCGTGAGGAGGAGGTCGGGCCCGGTCGCGAGCGCGGCGACGAGCGCCTCACCCACGGACGGGCCGTCGGGGACGACGGTCGCGTCGGGGACGCTCGCGCCCCACTCGCGCAGGGTCTCGACGACGAGGGCTCCCCCGCGGTCGGGGTAGACGCCCGAGGCGGCCCGGGTCGACGCCGTGACGACGACGGCGGACCGGCCGGCGAGCGGTTCCGGGCTGTCCGTCACGCCTCCTCCCAGTCCCCGGAGCGGCCGCCGGACTTGGCGATGACCCGGATGTCGGTGATGCGCGCGTGCCTGTCGACGGCCTTGACCATGTCGACGAGGGCGAGGGCCGCCACCGAGACGGCGGTGAGCGCCTCCATCTCGATCCCGGTGCGGTCGGCGGTCCGGACGACGGCGCGGATGTCGACGCCGTCGTCGGCGACGTCGAGGTCGACCTCGACCGCGTGGACCGCGACCGGGTGCGCGAGGGGCACGAGCTCCGGGGTGCGCTTGACGGCCTGGATGCCCGCGATCCGTGCGACCCCGAGGGCGTCGCCCTTGGGGACCACGCCGCCGCGCAGCGCCGCGACCGCCGCCGGCGAGAGGAGGACGCGTCCCGCCGCGGCGGCCCGGCGGGCCGTCACGGCCTTCCCGGACACGTCGACCATGTGGGCGGTGCCGTCGGCCCGCACGTGGGTGAGCCCGGCGGCCGGGGTGGGCTCGGCGTCAGAGGCCATGGTCACGATCCTTCCCGAGCAGCGGCAGGCAGCGGACGGTGTCGCCCTCCTCGACGCGGTCGGTGGCGGCGGGGACGACCGCGAGCGCCGTCGCGCCGGCGAGCGCGCCGAGGACGTGCGAGCCCTGCCCGCCCGAGGGGCGCACCCGCCCACCGTCCTCGACGACGCGCGTCAGCTCGACCTTGCCGGGGGCCGTGCCCCACGAGGCCGCGGCCACGGCGTCGAAGGCGCCGTCGGCGTCGGGGTCCAGTCCCGCCATCCGCCGCAGGGCGGGCAGCACGAAGACGTGGAACGACACGAAGGAGCTGACCGGGTTGCCGGGCAGGGTGACGACGGGCGTCCGGGACGGCCCGACGACCCCGCTCCCCTGCGGCATCCCCGGCCGCATCGCGACCTTGACGAACTCGACGCCACCGTCGTCGAGGAGGACCTCCTTGACGGTGTCGTAGACGCCCATGGACACCCCGCCGCTCGTCACGACGAGGTCCGGGGCGCCGGGGAGGTCGGCGAGGAGGGCGCGCACGGCCTCCGCGTCGTCGCGGACGTGGACCGACGCGGCGACGACCGCACCGGCCGCCTCGACGAGGGCCGCGAGCATCAGGCGGTTCGAGTCGACGACCTGGCCGTGCTCGAGCACGCTGCCGGGCTCGACGAGCTCGTCGCCGGTGGAGACGACGAGCACGCGGGGGCGCGGGTGCACGAGGACCTCGGCGACGTTGCCCGCGGCGGCGAGGGCGAGGTGGCCGGGCCCGAGCCGCGTCCCGGCCTCGAGCACCACGTCGCCGGCGCGGACGTCCTCCCCCCGCCGGCGGACCGAGCGTCCGGCCTCCGGGGCGACGCGCAGCGCCACCCGCTCGCTGCCCCCGTCGGACAGCTCGACGGGGACGACGGCGTCGGCGCCCTCGGGCATCGGCGCGCCGGTCATGATCCGCAGGACCTGCCCGGGCTCGAGGACGTGGCGCGTCGTGTCGCCGGCCGCGACGTCCCCGGCGACCGGGAGGACGACGGGGCTGTCCGGCCCTGCGCCGGCCAGCTCGGCGGCCCGGACCGCGTAGCCGTCCATCGCGGAGTTGTCGGCCCCGGGCAGGTCCACCGTGGCGAGGACCGGCTCGGCGAGGACCAGGCCCAGGGCGGCGGCGACCGGGACGGGCGCCGGCGGGAGCGGGGCGACGACGGCGAGGACGGCGGAGCGGTGCTCGGCGAGCGTCCGCATCACACCTCGCCCTCGAGGTGTGCCCCGTCCGGGATGGTCCGCGTGCCACCCGTGACCCGCACGTCGCCGGTGCAGACGACGTCGGCACCGAAGGTGGCGTCCGCCTCGACCCGCAGGCTCGTGCAGTCCCGGATCGAGGGCACCCCGTGCGGGAATCGCTCCTCGAAGCCGTCGACGAGGCGGTAGGCCGGCCCGAGGTCGACGAACGGCTCGGGCCGGTCGGTCGTCGCGGCCATCTCTGACGCCTCGGTCAGCCGGTAGAGGTCGGAGCGCAGGAGGAACAGCTCGTTCGTCGTCTTCACCGGGCGGAACCGCGTGCGGTCGACGGCGAGCGCCCGTGACCCCTCGAACACCTCGACCGCCGCGCCCATCGCCGACTCGACCTGGATGACCGGGGTCGAGCCGGGCCGTGTGGGGTCGACGCTCTTGCGGTTGACGATGATCGGGAGGCCGAGGACGCCGTCGCGCTCGGCGAGCCGCTCGGCGAGGACGTCGAGGTCGACCCAGAGGTTGTTCGCGTGGAACCACGAGTGGCGCCCGATGTCCTGGAAGAGGTCCTCCTCGCCCCGGACCACCATCGCACTGTCCCGCAGGACGACCCGGCCGTCGGACCGGCGCACCGCGAGGTGACCGCCCTTGCGGTCGTTGTGCGTCCGCTCGCACACCTCCGTGACGTAGGGGATGCCCTCGGCCGCCATCCACGCCGGCACGGCGCCGTCGCACGTCGCGCCGAGGTTGTCGGCGTTGGAGAGGAAGACGTAGCGGAATCCCCTCTGCCGCAGCGTCTCCAGCAGCCCGGTCGTCTGGAGTGCGACGTAGACGTCACCGTGCCCAGGAGGGCACCACTCGAGGTCGGGGTCGTCGGGCCACTCGACCGGGGAGAGGTCGTCGGCCCTCAGCTTGGGCTCCCGGTTCTGGACGAAGTCGAGGGGCAGCCCGTCGACGGCGAGGTCCGGGTAGCGACCGAGGATCTCGAGGGACTCCTCGCGCGTGCGGAACGAGTTCATGAGGAGGAGGGGCGTGCGCACGCCGTGGCGTTCGCGCAGCCCCAGCACCTGCCGGGCGATCGCGTCGAGGAAGGTCAGCCCGTCCCGGACGACGAGGGCCGACTTCGGGCCGCGGATGCCCATGCTCGTGCCCAGCCCACCGTTGAGCTTGACGACCACGGTGTGCGAGAGGGCCTCCGCGACGGCAGCCTCGTCGGGGCGGACGTCGTCGAGGTGGGTGACGTCGACGAGCGGCTCGATGGAGTCCTCGGGGATCGTGCCCGCCACTCCGCGTCGCAGCTGCTCGTGGTACCCGGCGAAGACGCGGATCGCCAGGTCGGGGACCCCGGCCTCCCGCATCTTGTCCGTCGCGGCACGCAGCCCGTCACTGGTCACGGCGACCACCCTACGATGCCGTCGTGGCTCGTGATCCGGTGAAGTCCGCGCGACGGGCGGCGCTGCGCGAGCGGCGCCGCGCCATCGCCGCGTCCCGCGACGTCACGTCCGACGACACGGCCCTCGCCGGGCACGTCGTCGGGCTCGTGGAGTCCCTGGGCCTCGGCCGCGGAGCCGTCGTCACGTCGTACGAGTCCATCCCGGGAGAGCCCCCGACGGGTGCGCTCAACGAGGCGCTGACCGCGCGCGGGATCACCGTGCTCGTCCCGATCACGCTGCCCGACCTGGACCTCGACTGGCACGACTGCGCCGACCCGGCCCGGAACCCCTTGGGCCACGACGCGATCGGCCGCGCCGACCTCGTCCTCGCGCCGGGGCTCGCCGTCGACCGGACCGGGACGCGGATGGGCCAGGGCGGCGGCTGCTACGACCGGGCGCTGCCGCGCCGCGCGCACGGCACCCCCGTCGTCGTCGTCCTCCACCCCGGCGAGCTCGCCGGCGCGGACTACCAGCTCCCCCGAGCCGAGCACGACCAGCCCGTCGACGCGGTCGTGACCGCCGACGGGCTCACCGACCTCGGGCTCAGCCCGTGGCGGTCTCGGGCCGGAGCGTGAGCACCTCGGGGTCGGTCTCGCGGACGGCGGCCTCGGTGAACGGCCACGGTCGCTGGACCCCCGAGACCCAGTCCTCGGCCTGGTCGGAGTAGTGGTCCGACGCCGGGTGCCCGCTCGTCCCGGTCTGGTTGACCCACGTGGAGGCGTCGAGGTCGGCGAGGTCGACGACCATCCGCATCGAGGGCGCCGCCGTGACGCCGTAGCCCTCGCTGGTGTCCCACGCGTTGGCGTTGACGATCGCCGAGCCACCGGGCAGGTCGTACGGGCCGTCGTTGACGAGCCAGCGGACCGGGCCGGGCACCGTGGGCCCGCCCAGCACGCGGTGCTCGAGGCTGACCCGGTGCAGCTTGCCCCACTGCCAGCTGCCCGGGTCCTTGCCGAGCTCGCGGGTCAGCTCGAGGCGGGCCTCCACGAGGGCGCGGCGCAGGATCTCGTTCTTGCCCTCGGTGACGTTGGGGGTCAGCTTGTCGTCCCACCACGCGCTCTTCTCGTCCTCGAGGAGCCGCTGCACGGCCGAGCGGTACCGCCCGCCACCGTCGGCCTTGAGACCGGCCGGCAGCTCGTCGTCGAAGAGCAGCTCGATGAGGTTGCGCCACACCGCGTTGTAGTACGCCGCCGCAGCCCCGGCCTCGGCGTCGCCCGAGGGCGTCGTGGCGTCCCAGCCCCGCAGCAGCTCGCGAGCCTCGCGGGTGAACTCGAGCAGGCCCTCGGTGTCGGGGTCGGTCTCGCTCGCCTCCAGCGGGAGGGCGAGCAGCGCCTGCACGAGGACCGGGGCGAACCCGTCGCGCGAGTCGAGCTGGATCGCGCGCATGTCATCCGGGCTGACCTCGTCGAGCTCGGCGAGCCGCTGCGCGATGCGGGTGGCGCGCCATCCGCGGTCCCAGTCGGTGGTGAGGAAGGGGCGCGGCCCGGCGGTGACGGCCTGGTTCGCGGTGACGATGACGCCGTCCGGGGGGTCGAGGACCCACGGGAGGTCGCCGACGTCGACGAAGCCCTGCCAGTCGTAGCGCGAGTCCCAGCCCGGGGCGGGCCAGTACCCGGCCGGCGCCCGTGGGATCGCGGCCCGCCGGATCGGCACCTGGCCCGGGGCCTGGTAGCCGATGTGCCCCTCGCGGTCGGCATAGACGATGTTCTGCGCGGGGACCGCGAACAGCCGTGCGGCCTCGCGGAACTGCTCGAAGTCGGTGGCGAGGTTGAGGCCGAGGATGGCGTCGGCGGTGCGCGCCGGCGTCAGGGCCGTCCACGCGAGGGAGAGGGCGTAGCTCTCGGACTCGTCGCCCTCCTGCTCGGTCGGGGCGCGCCCGCCGGCATCGCTCGCCGCCTCCACGACGTCGGACATGACCGGCCCGTGGACCGTGGAGCGCACCGTGATCCGCTGGTCGGCGCCGCCGCGGATGCGGATCGTCTCCTCGCGGGTCGTCACCTCCTCCCACTGGCCGTCGCGCAGGTAGGTGTCGCCGACGATGCGCTCGAGGTAGAAGTCGGTGACGTCGGGACCGAGGTTGGTGAACCCCCAGGCGATGGTGCCGTTGTGCCCGATGATGACGCCCGGCACGCCCGCGAACGAGAAGCCGCTGACGTCGAGGGGGCACGACGGGGACACCGAGCGGCAGTGGAGGCTGTTCTGGATCCAGATGCCGGGCTGGCCGACACCGAGGTGGGGGTCGTTGGCGAGCAGCGGCTTCCCGGTCGTGGTGCGCGCCCCGGAGACCACCCACGAGTTCGAGCCGATCCCCTCGCCGCGCCCGAGGAGCTCGGGCACGGCGTCGAGCGCCGCCTGGGCCGCGGCGTACGCGGCGTCGGCGCCGGAGGACGTCAGCCGGGCGTCGGCCGGGGCGCCCGGGGAGGCGGTGAGGGCCGACGGGAGCGCCGAGCTCGTCACGCCCGAGTCGACCGGTGGCGACCACTCGTCCGAGGAGAGGACCGGCGGGTTCTGGGCGGTGTCGTACGGCGGGTAGAGCTGGGCGATCTGCGCCGGTGACAGCCGGCCGGTGAGCCGGGCGCGGATGAGCTCGTCGTCGTAGTTTCCCTTGAGGTCCCAGGCCATCGCCTTGAGCCAGGTGAGGCTGTCGAGCGGGGTCCACTCCTCGATCTCGATGTCCGGCAGGGTCAGGCCGAGGACGGCGTACTCGACGGCCGTCTCGCCCTGGCTGCGCCCGCGCAGGTACGTGTTGACCCCGTCGGCGTAGGACTGGAGCACCTGGCGGGTCTGCGGGTCGAGGGTGGGCAGCTCGGCCTCCGCGACGCGCCGCCAGCCCATCGTGCGGATCACCTTGTCGGCATCCAGGCCCGGGGCGCCGACGAGCTCGGCGAGACGGCCCGCGGTCACGTGCCGACGCAGGTCCATCTCGAAGAACCGCTCCTGCGCGTGGACGTACCCCTGGGCGCGGGCGAGGTCGGTGAGGCTGTCGCCGTACAGGTGCGGCACGCCGCTCTGGTCGCGCATCACCGTGACCGTGCCACCCAGCCCGGGGAGGGTCGCCTCACCCTCGGTCCGGGGCAGTGCCTCACGCACGGCGGACACGACGACGAACCCCGCCACGAGTGCCGCGACGACGACGAGGGCGAGGAGTCCCAAAAGGACCCGACGGACGACGGCGACTCGACTCACCCTGCGAGACTAGGACACCGGAGAACGACGACACGAGGACGGGCCGTGCGACAGACCGTGACGCTGCCGTGGGCGGACGGCGGTGCCACGACGGGCTTCACCCTCGACGACCTCACGCTCGCACTGCTGCTCGGCAGCCTGGTCCTCGTCCTCGCGGTGGCGGCCGTGCGGCTGTCGGTGCGGTCGGGCCTGCCGACCCTGCTCATCTACCTCGGGATCGGCCTCGTCCTCGGCGAGTCGGGCTTCGGCATCCGGTACGACTCCGAGCAGCTGACCCAGGTCCTCGGGTACACGGCCCTCGTCATCATCCTCGTCGAGGGCGGGGTGACGACCCGCTGGTCGAGCATCCGCCCCTCGGTGGGACCGGCGGCCGTCCTCGCGACGGTCGGCGTCGGGGTCTCGGTGGTCGTCGTCGGCGTCGTCGCGCGGTTCGTCCTCGGGTGGTCGTGGGAGATCGCCTTCCTCGTCGCGGCCGTGCTCGCCTCGACCGATGCCGCCGCCGTCTTCTCCGTGCTCCGCCGGGTTCCGCTGCCCCGCAACATCTCCGGGATGCTCGAGGCCGAGTCGGGTTTCAACGACGCGCCCGTGGTGCTGCTCGTCACGGCCCTCGCCGCGGCACTGGCGCCCGGCGCCGAGGGCCAGCCGTGGTGGCTCGTGGCCGTCGTCGCGGTCGGCGAGCTCGCCGGAGGGACCGTCGTGGGCCTGGCCGTCGGATGGGTGGGGGCGCGGGTGCTGCGGGCCGTCGCGTCGTCCTCGTCGGCGCTCTTCGCGATCGGGGTGATCGCCGTCGCGGTCCTCGCCTACGCGGCAGCGGACGCCCTCCACCTGTCGGGGTTCATCGCCTGTTACCTCGCCGCGCTCGTCCTCGGCAACCTCCCGCTGCCGCACCGTGCCGCCGTCGTGGGCTTCGCGTCCGCGATGGGCTGGATCGCCCAGATCGGCCTCTTCGTCCTCCTCGGGCTCCTCGCCTCGCCGTCGAACTTCCCCGCGGTCGTCGTGCCCGCCCTCGTCGTCGGCACCGCGCTGCTGCTCTTCGGGCGCCCGTTGTCCGTGCTCGCGTCGTGCGCGCCCTTCCGGATGTCGTGGCGGGTGCAGGCGTTCCTGTCGTGGGCGGGGCTGCGCGGCGCCGTCCCGGTCGTCCTCGCGACCGTCCCGGTGACGATGGGGGCCCAGGGCGTCGACTGGATCTTCGACCTCGTCTTCGTCCTCGTCGTCGTCTTCACCTTCGTGCAGGCGCCGACCCTTCCGTGGGTGGCCCGACGCCTCGGGCTGGCCGTGGTCCACCACCAGGTGGCGCTCAACGTCGAGACGACCCCGCTCGAGGAGCTCGGCGCCGAGCTGCTCGAGGTGCAGGTCGGGCCCGGGTCGAAGGTGGCGGGCGTGCGGGTCTTCGAGCTGCGCCTGCCCGGGGGCGCCAACGTCGCGCTCGTCGTCCGCGAGGGACACTCGTTCGTGCCGCGCGAGGGCGACGTCCTGCGCGTCGGGGACCGGCTGCTCGTCGTCGCGCCCACCGCGCTGCGCGAGACGGTCGAGAAGCGGCTGCGCTCGGTGAGCCGCGGCGGGCGGCTCGCCGGCTGGGGCCGGTCGTAGCCCCTGGCGGCGCGCGGAACGGAGCGGGTGCGCTCCTCCCTTATCCTTGAGGCCGACGTCGTCGCCGGTGGGGCCCACGGGCCGTGGGCGACGACGACCCCGCAGAACCCGTCAGGAGGACAGCCGTGCCGACGTACGCCTACGCGTGCACCGAGTGCGACCACCGCTTCGAGGTCGTCCAGTCGTTCAGCGACGACTCCCTCACCGTGTGCCCCGAGTGCCAGGGGCGCCTGCGCAAGCTCTTCAACGCCGTGGGCATCGTCTTCAAGGGCGGCGGCTTCTACCGCACCGACAGCCGTTCGGGCTCCTCGGCGACCGGCTCGTCCGGGGCGTCGTCGGGCTCCTCCTCCGAGGGCTCCTCCCCGTCCGAGGGCTCCTCCTCGTCCGGGGGCTCCTCGTCGTCGGGGTCGGGCGCCGGCTCGGGGTCGTCGAACGGCTCGTCGTCCACAGGGGCGACCCCCGCCGCGGCCTCGTCCACAGCCTCCGGCTGACCCTCCCGCGAGCGCTCGGCGGCACCTAGCGTCGTCGCCATGGACCTGCCCGAGCTCCCCCTCCCCGGCCTCACCGGCCGCGGTCGGCGGGCCCGTTGGCGCCGGTCGGTCCTGCGCCGCGTCGCCGCGGCCGTCCTGGCCGCGGGGGCCGTCCTCCTCGTCGTCGTCGAGCTCCGGCCCCCGCCCGAGGCCCGGCAGTCCGTCGTCGTCGCCGCGCGGGCCCTCGACGCCGGCACCGTCCTCACCGCCGCCGACGTCGTCGCGCGACCCGTCGCCCGCTCCGCCGTGCAGCCCGGGGCGCTGTCCTCCGTCGCCCAGGCCGCGGGTCGCCGGCTCGTCGCGGGCCTGGCCCCCGAGGAGGCCCTCACCCGCACGCGGCTCGTCCCTCGCGGCCCCGCTGAGGGGCTGTCCGAGGGGCGGGTCGCCCTCCACGTCGTCGCCGCCGACCCCGCCTCGGTCGACCTGCTCCTCCCCGGCTCGCGGGTGCGGGTCTACCCCGCCGCGGGCGGCACGGTGCTCGTGCGGGCGGCCCTCGTCCTCGCCGCCGACCCCGCCCCACCCCCCGACGACCTCGGCCGGACGCCGCCGGTGCGGGGCGTCGTCATCGCCCTCTCCGAGGACGAGGCCGACACCGTCGTCGCCGGGCACGGCGGCCTCGAGGGCCCCGTCACCGTCGGCCTGCTCGCCGTGCCACCCTGACGACCGCCCGGGCCGCGGGGTTTGCCGCCGCCGCGGTTCCCCTAGGCTGGCGGAGGTCGGGGGATCCCGCCCCGTCCGGACCAGAAGTCGAGCCAGAGCTTCCAGGAGGACACCATGAAGGGCTTCAAGGAATTCGTGCTGCGCGGCAACCTCGTCGAGCTCGCGGTCGCGTTCATCATCGGCGCCGCGTTCGCGACCGTCGTCAAGGCGTTCACCGACGTCGTCATCGAGGCGCTCGCCAAGGCCGGGGGCGCTCCGAGCTTCAACGACTGGAAGCCGGGCGGCTTCGACACGGTGGGTCCGTTCCTCACCGCCCTCGTCGCCTTCCTCCTCATGGCGTTCATCGTCTACTTCTTCGTCGTCAAGCCCTACGAGACCGCCAAGGCCCGGTTCTTCCCCGCCGAGCCGGAGGCCGAGACCATCGACCCGAACACCGAGCTGCTCCGCGAGATCCGCGACGAGCTGCGCGCGCCCCGCGGCTGAGCACCCCTCGCGGCCCTCGCGCCGCCTGGTCCCGGGCCCGCTCCGACTCCGGTCGGCGGGCCCGTCGCCGTCTCACCCCCAGTGCGGTGGGCGCTGCTCGCGCAGCCAGCGGTCGTGGGCGTCCTCGCCCTCCGGTCCGGCGGGTCGAGGGGCCACGGTGTCGGGGCTGTCGTCGGCGTCCGGGTTCGTGCCGGCCCGGCGGGCCCGGCGCCTGCTGCGCTTGGGGCCGAGGTCGCGCATCTCGCGCTCGGGCTGGCCGGGCGACTCGAAGGAGAGGTCCACGGGCTCGAGCAGGGCCGGCGGGACGGTCGGCCGCTGCTCCGGCGGCACCGTGGGGTCGTCCAGGACCTCCGGCTCGTCGGGGACCTCGGGCTCGTCGGGTCGCTCAGTCACCGGGCGCCTCGCGCAGGCCCAGGGTGTCGAGGATCCGCGAGACGTCGCGGGCGGGGTCGCGGAAGACGTCGGTCGACCACACGCGCAGGTGCCGCCAGCCGAGCCGCTCGAGCTGCTCGGCCCTCAGCCGGTCGCGGTCGCGGACGGTGCGCATCGCCGCGTACTGCGGGCCGTCGGACTCCACGGCCAGCAGCAGGTGCCCCGGCCGCCTCGGGTCCTCGACGGCGAGGTCGACGGGGTCGGCCGACGACCCGAGCCCTTCCCGGACCACGAGCCCCTCGGCGCGCAGCCGCCGGGCGAGGTCGGCGAGGACGACCGACCGCACCGGTCCCGCGCCCTCCGGCGAACCATCCCCGGCTGCCGAACCGGCGACGGCGGCACCGCCGGGCGGCTCCCCCGCCGCCCGGCCCGGGAGACCCTGACCGGCGGCGTAGGCGAGGAAGTCGCGGAGCATGACGGCTCCGCGGGCGCGCAGTCGTTCGGGGTCCAGGTCGCCCGCCGCGATCGACGACACGACCGTCATCGAGCGCCGGGCCCGGGTGATCGCGACGTTGAGGCGCCGCTCCCCGCCCTCGGTGTTGAGCGGTCCGAACCGGTGGAGCACCCGGCCGTGGGGGGTCTTGCCGTAGCCGATGGTCAGCAGGACGTCGTCGCGCTCGTCGCCCTGGACCCGTTCGAGGTTCTTGACGAAGAACGGCTCGGGGCGGTCCTCGTCGAAGAAGGCGGTGAGCGCGGGGTCGTCCTCGAGCCCGGCGAGGGCGCGGCGCAGCGCCGCCTCGACCCGCTGGGCGTGCGTGATGCCGAGCGCGATGACGCCGAGGGACCGCTCGGGCCGGGTGCGCGCGTGGTCGAGGACGAGCTCGACGACCCGGTCGACCTCGGTGGTCGTCGACTCGACGGCGGCCTCACCCTCGCCGACCACGCCGTGGCCGTCGACGAGGACGTGGCGCACGACGGGGTCGGTCCCGGTGCCCGGGAAGGTGACGAGCGAGCCCCCGTACACCTCCGCGTTGGCGAAGGCGATGAGGCGCTCGTCGAGCGATCGGTAGTGCCAGCGCAGCCGCCGTGCGGGGAGGGCGGCGGCGAGGACGTCGAGGATCGACTCGACCCCCTCGGTGAGCGCGTCGTCCGCGCCGACCGCGCCCTCGCCGTCGGTCGCGGTCGTGAAGAAGGAGGTCGGCGGCAGCTGGCGCGAGTCGCCCGCGACGACGACCTGTCGGGCCCGTGACACCGCCGACACCGCCTCGGCGGGCGGGATCTGCGAGGCCTCGTCGAAGACGACGACGTCGAACCACGTACCCGGCGGGAGGACCGAGGCGACGACGAGCGGGCTCATGACCCAGCACGGCCGCACCGCCGTGACGAGCTCGGGCGCGCGCGTCACGAGGTCGCGCAGCGGGGTCAGGCGCCGGGCACGGGCCGCCTCGGCCCGCAGGAGGGACTCCTGCTCGGGGTGGTCGGCCACGACCTCGCCGACGTGCACCGCCACGGCGTCGAGGACGCGGGTCGCGTTCTCGGACAGGACCGCCCGGTCGGCCTCGGCGAAGTCGGCGACGCTGCGGGTCAGGGCCCGACCGTCGTGGGCGGCCACCTGCGGGTCCCGCGTCGCGACCTCCTCGGCGATCGAGCACCACCACACCCACTCGACCTCGGGGCGCACGGACTCGGCGGGTACGCCGCGGCCGCGGAGGTCGTCGACCAGCGGCCGCAGCCCGGCGGCCTCGAGCTCGTCGAGGGCACCCCGCACGGCCGGCGCGACGCCGACCCGTCCGGCGCTCGCGGCCAGCTGCTCGACCCGGGACCGCAGGGTCGGCACGTCGAGGTCGAGCAGGCTGCGGCCGTCCTCGCCCTCGGCGCGGGCGAGCCGGACGTCGAGCCACTCGAGGTCGTCGACGAGCTCGGCGTGGGCGGCTCGTGCCCGGTCCAGCTCGACGGGGATCTCCGGGCGCCCCCCGGACCCGGCGAGCTGGCGCCACGCGATGCGCTGTTCGCTCGCGGCGCCGAGCGCCGCGTGCAGGTCGGCCGGCGGCCGCCCCGGGCGGAGCAGCCCGCGCGCCTGGCGCCGCAGCCTCCAGCGCTCGAGGAACCCGAGGTCGACCCCCACCTCGCGGCGGTACGCGGACGACCCGGTGGCCGCGACGAGGTCGGCCAGGGGGATGTCGAAGACCTCGGGGCGGAACGTCTCGAGGGTGTCGCGGACCTCGCCGACCGTCGAGAGCACGTGACCCCAGTCGCGGGTGGTCGGGGCCTCGGGGAGGTGGATGCCGCGGAAGACGTCGACGAGGGTGCGCGAGGTGCCCTCGACCCGCTCGCCCGCGAGGCGCTCGGCCCGGCACCGCGCCTCGGCCGCGGTGTCGGCGTCGGGGAGGTCCGCCCCGAACCACGGGTCGTCGCGCCCGGCACCGTCCCAGTCGGCGAGGGAGGCGAGGTCGGTCGTCACCGTCGCAGCCCGCCCGAGGGCGTCGCGGTCGAGCCGCCTGAGGACGACGTCGCGCAGCCGCACCCGGGACCGCGGCGGTGTCGGCAGTGCGGCGAAGGCGCTCACGGCCTCCTGCACGTCGTGGAGCGAGACGCCCCACGGCTCGCGGACGGCGTGCAGCGCACGCACGTGGTCGGCGAGGCGGACGGCCGCGACGCTGCGGGCGTCGGACGGTCGCGTGACGCGCGCAGCGGCTCCGGCATCGCGGCCCCGACGGTCGCGCGGGAGCGCGGGAACGCCGGCCGCCCCCGGACCCGCGCCGGCGCCCGAGAGCCGGTCGAGCCCGTCGGCGAGCTCGCGCGCGACCCGGCGCCGACCCTGGGCCCCGGCGTGCAGGTCGAGGACGAGGTCGGAGAGTCCCACGCGGTCGAGACGCCCGACGACGGCGTCGATGGCCGCGCGCTTCTCGGCGACGAAGAGCACCCGCTTGCCGTCTGCGGCGAGGGCGGCGATGAGGTTGGCGATCGTCTGCGACTTGCCGGTGCCGGGCGGCCCGTGGACCACGAGGTGCGAGCCGGACCGCACCGCCTCGACCGCCTCGTGCTGGCTGCTGTCGGCGTCGAGGACGAGGACGTCGCGCCCGGGGTCGTCGAGGTGCAGCCGCGCGGGGTCGAGCTCGGACCGGATCGCGCGCAGCGCGTCGGGGTCGCCGGCGAGCGCCGCGACGACGTCGTGGTCGGCGAGGTGGTCGCCCTGGGCCGCGAGGTCGGCGACCATCGGCAGCTTGGCGTAGGAGAAGGTGCCGAGGACGAGCCGCGGGTCGATCGAGAAGTCGGGCACGCGGGCGCACGCCTGGGCCAGGGCGGCGTACACGGGGTAGGGGTCGACGGTGCCGTCGCCGGACGCGAGCGCCTCGAGCGCGTCGTCGTCGACGGTGATCCCCTGCTCGGAGGCGAGGTAGTGGGCGAGCACCGGGTTCAGCTCGACGTCGCGGCCGAGGTCGAGGACGTGGTCGCCCTGCGCCGCACCGGTGGAGCGCAGGGTGCACGAGCGCAGCAGGACCGGCGCGGCCGGCGGTCGGGGGGCGGTGCGCCCGTCGGGGAGGGTGACGGTCCACGTCGCCATCCCGATGGCGAGGAAGCAGGTGAGGATGCCGCGCTCCTCCTTGAGCTCGCGGCTCTTGGCGGCGATGGCCCGGGCCCGGCGGCGGGCGTCGTCGAGGGCCGCGGGCTCGCGGAACAGGTCGGACAGGCGGGTGGGGCGGCCCGTCATCAGCATGGCGACCCCACCGGGATGGGCGGTGCGCAGGTCGAGGGTGCCGGTCGGGAGGTCGCGGTACCAGAGGAGGGTGTTGCGGCCGCCGAGGTCGACGAGGTGGCGCGTCCAGGCGGCACGTGCCGTGGCGACCCGGTCGCCGCGCGGGTCGGCGGGCGCCTCCTCGACCACCGCGGCGGGCGGCTCCGTGGTCGCCCCGCCGGGGGTGTCCGCGTCGCGCGCCCGTGCCGTCTCACTCACCTCAGCAGGCTAACAACGCGGCGGCGCCCCGCCGGTCAGGCGGGCTGGCCAGTCCGCGGTCGGGCGAGCGCCGCCGCGAGCCCGATGACGACCGCCACCGCGAGGGCGCCCAGGGACAGCGCGCGGTAGCCGGACGCCTCGACGACGACACCGGCGAGCGCACCCCCGCCGGCGGCCACGAGCGACATCACGAGGTCGCTGGACCCCTGGGCCGAGGGACGCTCCGCGACCGGCACCGCCCCGGTGAGCAGGGCCGACCCCGACACGAGCGTGCACGACCACCCGAGCCCGAGGAGGAAGAGCCCGGCGAGCAGCGTCGGGGAGTGCCCCTCGGGCGAGACCGACGCGAGGACCGTGGCCGAGGAGAGCACGACCGACCCGGCGAGGGCGACCGCGCGGCCTCCGAAGCGGTCCACGGCGATGCCGGTGAGCGGGGAGAACGCGAACATCCCGAGGATGTGCATGCTGATGACGAACCCGATGACCTCGAGGTCGGCTGCCCCGTGGGCCATGTGGAGCGGCGTCATCACCATGATGCTCACCATCGTCGCGTGGCCGAGGACGAGGGTGAGCAGACCGAGGCGGGCGTCCGGGATCGCGGCGACGACCCGCAGCCCGTGGAGCATCGACCCGCTGACGGCCGACGCGACGCCGCCGCTCTCGACGTGCCGGCGCCGGGCCTCGAGGAGCGGGTCGGGCCGCAGCCGCAGGACCAGGAGCCCGGCGGCGAGCAGCAGGCCGGCGACCGAGAAGACGAAGGGACCGGCCAGGACCGGGAGCCCGAGGGCGCGGGCCACCGGCTCACCGGGCGTGGCGAGGTTCGGGCCGAGGACGCTGCCGACCGTCGTCGCCCACACGACGAGCGCGAGGTCGCGGGCCCGGCGGTCGGGGGGCGCGAGGTCGGTGGCGGCGTACCGGGCCTGGTTGTTGGCCGTCGTCGCCCCGCCGAAGAGCAGGCTGGCGGCGAGGAGGAGCGTGAAGCTCCCGACCACCGCCGCCACGATGATGCCGACGGCACCGAGCGCCGCGACGAGGTAGGCGAGGACGAGGCCCGCGCGACGTCCCCGGGCGGCCATGACCCGCACGACGGGCACGGCGACGACGGCGGTGCCGAGGACCTGGAAGGTCGAGCCGAGCCCGGCCCACCGGGCCGAGCCGGACACCTCCTCGGCGATGAGCGCGCCGACCGCGATGCCGGCCGCGAGACCGACCCCACCGATCATCTGCGAACCGACGAGGGTGCGGACGACGTGCCGCTGGAGGGGGTCGCGGGCGGTCGTCGTCACGCCGTGGAGCATCCCACGAGCCGCCGGCTGCGTGGCGCCGGCCGGGCCGTCACCGGCGGACGCGCGTCATCCGCCACTCGTTGTGGTCGTCGACCCGCTCGTACTCGAGCTCGTCGAGCGCCATCCGGGCGAGGGCGAGGCCGCGCCCGTGCTCGGCGTCGTCGCTCGGCAGGACCGCGAGCACCTGCGGCAGCGGCGGGCCACCGTCGGAGAGGAGCCCGTGCAGCTTGTCGGGCGCGACGTCGAGGGTGAACGAGTAGTGGACGGTGCCAGGCGGGCGAGCGTGCTCGACGACGTTGTTGGCGATCTCGATGACGGCCGTCTCGAAGAGCATGAGGTCGGTGCGCTCGACGTCGGGGTGCTCCTCGCGGACCCGGTCGAGCAGGTCGTGGAGCAGCTCGAGCGTCTCGGGGACGGCGAGCGTGTCGACCCGGTAGTCACCAGCCATGGAGGGCGTCCTCCAGGCGCTCGAAGGGCTGGAGGATGCGGTCGAGGTTGGTGAGCGCGAGCACCATCCGCACCTGCTCCTGCGGCTCGGCGATCCGCAGGTCACCGCCCGCCTGACGGGTGCGCTTGAGGCCGGCGACGAGCGCCCCGAGGCCGGAGCTGTCGACGAACGTCGTCTCGCCGAGGTCGACGACCACGTGCACCGTCCCGGCCTCGACGGCCTCGTCGATCGCGTTCTTCAGGGCGGGGGCGGCGACCATCGTGAGCCTCCCGTCGCAGCGGAGCACGGTGGCGTCCTGGACGGTCGAGCTGTGCACCTGCATCACGTGAGGGTCTCCTTCGAGGGGCTGTCGGTGTCGGGCCCCCGGTACAGGGCCGCCTTCCAGATGACGCTGAGGACCACGATGTCGTAGGCGATCCACGCCGTGTTGACACCGGTGCCGATGACGCTGTCGGCCGTGCCGAGCCAGAGGCGCGTGATGCCGATGACGACGGCGAGGACGAGCAGCACGGCGGTGACGAGCTGCGGCGCCACGAGGCGCCAGGGGAAGCTGGTCCGCTCGCTCCTCGTCTTCGGGGTGACGACGAAGCCGAGCGAACGCTTGAACCACACGTTGGCGGCGGCGGTCCAGCAGGCCCGGATCCACAGGGGGAACAGGGCGAGGCTGTACTGGTGGCCACGCCACGTCTTCCTGCCGTAGCCGACGACGAGGAACAGCAGCTGGTTCACGAGCATGTACGGCACGAAGAACGACAGGAAGGTCAGGCCGTACGCCTTGACCGGCAGGACGCCGAAGACGAGGTAGACGAACGGTGCGGTGAGGAAGACGACCGCGGCGAAGCCGGACAGGTAGCTCCACATCGTCGAGAAGTACATGAGGCGCTGCGGCACGGTGAGGCCGCGCTGGACGAGCGGGTTCTCCTTGAGCATCACCTGCAGGGTGCCCTGGGCCCAGCGCAGCCGCTGCTGGAGCATCGTGCCGAGGTCGTCCGGGGCGAGGCCCTTGGCGAGCACCTCGTGGTGGTAGACCGAGCGCCAGCCGAGCCCGTGCAGGCGCATGCAGGTCGCCATGTCCTCGGTGACCGAGAGGGTCGCCATCGGCATCATCGGCTGGGCCTCGTCGGAGCGGTCGACGTCCACGGCCTGGACGAGCTGGCGCACCGACTCCAGGGCCCCGAGCGGCGACATCTCCCGGGAGGCGAGGCGCGCCATCGCCGCGTCGTCGACGACGAGGGCGCCGAGCTCGACGTCGTACTGCGGGACGTCGCGCAGGGCGCCGATCTCCTCGAGGTCGGCGCGGATGGCGGCGAGGTCCTCGTCGACGATGCCGCGCGCGGCGGCGTCGACCCGCTGCTGGAACCCGTAGGTGACCTCGGACACCGGCATCCCGACGGCGAGGTCGGCCCGGGCCGCGTCGGCGGCGGCCCGCACCTCGCGGACGGCGGCCACGGCGGCCGGCCCGTGCTCGACGGCGTGGCGCTCTGCCTTGGCGAGCAGGCGGCTCGAGGTGCGCAGCGCGTCGGCGACGGCGTACTCGACCTCGCGGACGTACCCGACGATGCCGAGCTGCATGAGGGCCTCGCGGCGCAGGATCGCGTTGGACCCGCAGAAGAAGGCGGCGTTCCACCCGTCCTTGCCCTGCTGGATCGGCCCGTAGAACAGGGGCGCCTGGCTGCCGAGCGGGTCGGACTCGGTGACGTTCGTGAAGAACTGCGGCGTCTGCACGAGGGCGACCTCGGGGTCCTGGAACCAGCCGAGGGTGCGGTCGAGGATCTCGGGCTCGGGGATCTGGTCGGCGTCGAGGACGAGCATGAACTCGCCCTGCGTCGCGAAGAGCGCGTTGTTGAGGTTGCCGGCCTTGGCGTGGCGGGGGCGGTCGGCCCAGTCGTCGGTGCGCGTGATGTAGCCGACGCCGAGCTCGGCGGCGGCGGCGCGCATCTCGGCGCGGTCGCCGTCGTCGAGGATCCACGTCTGGTGCGGGAAGCGGATCTGCTGGGCGGCGCGCGCGGTGGTCGCGACGAGCTCGACGGGCTCGTCGTACGTCGTGATGAAGACGTCGACGGTCTCCTCACCGGTCGCCGGGGGCGCGTCGCCACGGCGTTTGATCCGCCAGACGGTGAGGCCGAAGAGGTAGGCGTCGACGAGCGCGTAGGTCTCGGCGACGACGAGCGGGACCGCGATCCACCAGGTGGGCCAGTTCACCGAGAACAGCCAGCGCCAGCCGACGTAGACGGTTCCGAGGAGGAGGGTGAGGACGACCGTCACCCGGATCACGAGCTGCCGGGTCACGCGGCACTCCGCCTCACGACGACGACCGTGACGTCGTCGCTGGGCCCGCGCTCCTCGGCGAACTCGACGATGCGGTCGACCATGCCCTGCGCGTCCAGGTTCAGCGACTGCAGCTCGACGAGTGCCTCCAGCGCCCCGGACGGGTCGTCGAAGAAGTCGAGGATTCCGTCGCTGACGACGACGAGCGCGTCGCCCTCCTCGAGGACGAAGTCCTTGGCCTCCCACCGGTCCCCGCTCATGGCACCCATCGGCAGGCCGCCGGAGTAGAGGCGGCGCGGGATGCCCTCGGCGGTGACGACGACGGCCAGCCCGTGACCGGCATCGACGAAGTGCCCCTGCCCGGTCTCCGGGTCGACGCGGGCGCCGAACGCCGTGACGAAGGTGCTGGTGTCGCCGAGGTCCTGGTCGAGGTCGTAGGCCGTCCGCGTGAAGGCCTCCTCGATGCTGATGAAGCGCGCGGCGCCGCGCAGGACGGCGCGCACCGAGGAGGCGATGAGGGCGGCGCCGATGCCCTTGCCCATGACGTCGCCGGCGAAGATGTGCAGCGACCCCCGGGCCATGAACCAGTCGTAGAAGTCGCCGCCGACGTGCCGGGCGGTGAGGCAGTGCCCGGCGACGTCGAAGCCGGAGACCTGGACCACCGCGCCGGGGCGCAGCGCCCGCTGGACGAGCGCCGCGCGCTGCATCTCGTTCTCGGTGACGAGCTCGGCCTCGACCCAGTCGGCGAGGGCGCGCAGGAGCCTCAGCTCCGCGTCGCTCATCTCGCGCTCCTCGTAGCCCATGAGGCACAGGGCGCCGACGCGCTGGTCCCCGCTGTGCAGGGGCTGCCCGGCGTAGAACCGCAGCCCCGTGCTCATGAGGTGGTCGTTCGTGTTGAACCGGTCGTCGGCCTTGAGGTCCTCGACGACGGTGGGCTCGTCCTGGCGGATCGTGTAGGTGCACACGGAGTCCGCACGCGGCATCTCGCGGCTGGGGAGCCCCGTGCTGGCCTTGGCCCACAGCCGGTCCTCGTCGACGAAGGTGACGGCGGCGACGGGGACGTGGAAGAGCTCCTTGACCAGCCGGACGAGCCGGTCGTAGCGCTCCTCGCGGGGCGTGTCGAGCACGTGGAGGGAGTCGAGGGCGCGCAGCCGCGCCCTCTCGTCGAGCCGCTCGACGACGTCCTGTCGGGTCAAGGGAGACACACCTTTCCCCCCTGCTGGGGTCACTGTAGGCGGGGGCCGCCGACGAAGGTATGCAGAACCGCCTACGCATCGCGACCCGAGTCGAAGGTTCGGTCCGTCCGGACGAGGGTGGCCGCCGTTCGGCCGAGGCCGCGCGGTGGGTCACGCCGGACCGGGGCAGGTCATCCGGCCCCGCTCGGGGCCGATAACCTGTGGTGGCCCGCGCAGCGTCGTGGGCGCCGCCCTCGTAGCTCAGGGGAAGAGCACTTCTCTCCTAAAGAAGGTGTCGCAGGTTCGAATCCTGCCGGGGGCACCCTGCGAAACCCGCTCTCACCAGCGGGTTTTCGTCGTTTCTGGCCCTGCCTGGCGAGAGTCAGAAGTGGCCATAATGTGGCACGAAATGGCATCCTTATGGCACATATATGGCACAGAATCTGGGGTGACCGCCAGGGCCGCCCACTGCGCCTAGGGGTGTCATGGCTGGGCGAAGCGGGTTCGGAAGCATTCGACAGATGTCGTCGGGACGGTTCCAGGCGCGGTACTACGGGCCGGACCTGCAGTACCACTCGGCACCCAACACGTTCGACACCAAGGGCGACGCGACGGCTTGGCTCATGACCGAGCGGGCCCTCATCTCCCAGCAACGCTGGACACCACCGAAGGTCCGCGACGCGGAGAGCCGCCGAGCGGTCGAGCGTCGCCAGGCCCAGGTCTTCGCGGTGTACGCGGAGCAGTGGCTCGAGGGCAGGGTCACCACGCGCGGGAAGGCGCTGCGCCCGTCGACGGTTGCCGGGTACCGCAACGCCCTCGACGTCCACATCCTCCCGGCGTTCGGCACTCTCTCCCTCGACGAGATCAACAGCGCCGTCGTCCGGCACTGGCGCGGTCAGTTCGCGGTGCGCGGCAACGACTCCGCCGGCGCGAAGGCGTACAGCGTCCTCAAGGCGATCCTCCAGACCGCGGAGGACGACGAGCTGATCACGCGCAACCCGTGCCGGCTCAAGGGCGGAGGGAGCGCCGCCAAGGTTCGCGAGTCGGTGGCCCTCTCCCCGGTCGAGCTCGCCGCGCTCGTCGACGCGATGCCTGATCACTGGCGGGCGCTCACGCTGGCCTCCGGCTGGTGCGGCCTCCGCATCGGCGAGGCCGCAGGGCTTCGCATCGGCGACGTCGACCTCACCACTGGCGCACTCCACATCCGGCAGACCGCGCAGTACGTCGGCCACCCAGCACGCCTCGTCCTCGGACCGCCGAAGTCCGAGCGCGGCATCCGGATCGTCCACATGCCCGACCACGTCACCGAGGCATTGGGGACGTACCTGGGGACGAAAGCAGGGACGAACCCCAAGGACTTCGTCTGGACCCGCAGCGACGGCCAGCCGATCTCGAGGCACACCACCCTCAAGGCGTTCCAGACCGCGACCGCCTCCATCGGCCGAGCCGGCATGGTCTGGCACGACCTCCGCCACACCGCCAACACCCTCGCCGCCGACGCCGGCGCGACCCAGGCAACCCTCCAGGCACGGATGGGCCACGCCGATCCGAAGGTCAGCGCCCTCTACCTCCACACCTCGCAGGCCCGAGACCAGGCCCTCGCGGCCGCACTGAGTCGCATGGCCGACACCAGCTCTGGACGCCGACGCTGACGTCCACGTCCTTGCTCAGATGAACGGGCATACCCCTTTGGTGGAGCAACACGTTGCGCACAGCTGCAGAGCCGAAACGCTGTCAGGGCGCTCGTCGCGAGCACAGCGTGAGTCAGTTCATTCCACCTTCGGACCTCGGTGTTGGCGGCAACAGTTGCGCAACGGGCACACTTGATGGGTGATCCGAAACAGGTCTCTTTCCCCGTCGATGGGCGCGGTGGCTGCAGCAGCAGGTGTCTCCAAGTCCACGGTGTCGCACGTCGTCAACAAGACCCGCACCGTGGCTCCCGAAACCGAGGAAGCGGTGCTCCGCGCGATGGCCCGGCTTGGCTACGTGGGGCCTGGCCACACGGGGTCAGTACCCGATGCCATGACCATCGGAATCGCCATGTCGGCAATGACGAACCCGTACTTCGGGACCGTTGTGCAGGCGATGGATCGGCGAGCCTCGATCGAGGGCTACTCACTCCTTCTGGCGGACACTCACGACGATCCGACCAACGAGGTGCGCGCGATGACGGACCTGCTCCGACGGGGGGTCAGCGGGGTCATCCTGGCTCCGTCGTCAGACCCCACGGCCGCGCTGGCCTACGCAAGCCACAACTCCGTCCCCGTGGTGCTGATCGATCGGCTCCTGTCGATCGGCTTGGACCAAGTGGGGTCCGAGAACGTCGAGGCCACCGCAGGTTTGGTGACACATCTCGGCGGCCACGGTCATCGGCGGTTCTGTTTCGTCTCACCTCGGTCCGGACTGACGACGACGGAAGAGCGCCTCGATGGCTTTCGCCTTGGTCTTCAGCGGCTCGGCGAGGCACAGGCGGCTCCCGTTCTGGCCGGACTGAGCAGTGACGAGCTCGCTACGCAGCTCCGTGATCTCCTGTCACGCAAAGATTCCCCCACCGCCGTGGTGACCGGGAACAACCAGACCACCATCGAGCTGATGAAGGCGTGCCGTCAGCTCGGGGTGTCCATCCCGGCGGACTTGGCGCTGGCGGCCTTCGACGACTTCGAGTGGGCCGACATCTTCCACCCGCGCCTCACGACCGTGGCGCAGGCGACCTCGGCGATCGGGGCGCAGTCCATCGAGCTACTCCTCTCACGGCTGGCCGATTCCTCGATGCCCGCTCGCACGGTGCGCATGGGCACGGCCTTCGTCGCGCGTGAGTCCTGCGGCTGTCCCTGAGGCATCCCTATGCAAGCACCGAGGCGTGAATGCGCCTCACGGCGGACCTTGGATGACTCGCGTGGCAGGCAGCCGAAGCTGGTCGATGAGCCGGGCGTTGCGCTCGTCGGTGCCGAGGACCCATCGTTTGGCGTCCTCGGGTGACTTGCCGAACCGAATGTGACGGTCGATGAGCCGTCGTTGGCGCTCCTCGTCGTCGAGGTGCACGTAGTAGGAGAGGTCCAGCAGGGGGTGGATCTCCCGCCACATGGCGCAGTCGAGCAGCAGGTAGTTGCCTTCGACGACGATGACGGGGGTACTGACGTCGATGGCGATGGCTCCGGCGACCGGTTCCTCGATCTCGCGCCGGAAGTCGGGGGCGTAGATCGTGGGACCGTCACCGAAGTCGCTCTGCGCTCGGATTCGCCGGAGGAGGACGATGAAGCCAGCGACATCGAAGGTGTGAGGCGCTCCCCGTTGGTCGCCCGCACCGAGCTTGGCCGTGAGGTCCGACGACAGGTGCCACCCGTCAAGGGGTACCAGCGCGGCTTGATCCCCCAGCTCCCGGCAGACCTGTGCCGCGAGGGTCGACTTTCCCGAGCCGGGCGCTCCGGCGAAGCCGACGATGACGCGTTCTCCGCGCTCGGCCAACAGGGAGCTGATCTCCGCCGCGAGGGATGTGGCGGATGCCGCGGCCGTCGTCACCGGGGCTCCACGCGAACTCCGAGACGGCGCTCGAGGGCCGTCAGGGTGGCGCGGGCGCCGGTGTCGTGCAGCGACGCCAGTGACTGTCGGTAGGCGCTCGTGAATCGCCCGTTCTCCGCGAGATCTCCGAACAGATCGACGTTCCTGAGGAAAGCAACCGGATCGCGTCGCTGGCGCGCCGCCGCTGACATCACCTCCGCTCTGCGCCGGTCCACGACGAGGATGGGCGCGCCATGCTCGTCAATGCCCTCGGCGTAGCGAGCCCACGAGGCAAGGACCAAGGCCGCGCGGTTGACGGGGCGGCCGGCCGCGAGGTTCTCGTGGATCACCGGGACGACCCACTTCGGGATCCGGTCTGAGGACTCGGCGCACAGACGGGTGAGGGTGTCACGAATATTCGGGTTGGCGAAACGTTCCACCAGCTGTCGGCAGTACCGATCCAGCTCGATCCCCGGCACCGCCGGCAGGGTCGGAGCGGCCTCTGCTTGCATGTAGCCGAGGACGAATCCGGCGAACAGAGGGTCTTGGCAGACCTCGTGGGCATACGTGTACCCAGCGAGCCGTCCGATGTAGCAGAGCGCTTGATGGGAGGCGTTCAACAGCCGCAGCTTCATCAGCTCATACGGTTCGACGTCCTCGACGAGTTGCACGCCAACCTGCTCGAGGTCGGGACGGCCGAGAGGGAAGTCGTCCTCCAGGACCCACTGGGTGAAGGGCTCACAGACGACGGGCCACGCATCTGCGATTCCGATCTCACCAAGGGCCTCGATGTCGGCCGCCGTCGTCACCGGTGTGATGCGGTCCACCATCGAGTTCGGGAAGGACACCTCCGCGCTGATCCACTCCGCCAGGCTCGGGTCGCGGGGGGTGGCGAAACCGACGACGGCCTTGCGCAGAGCGTCGCCATTGCCCGGCAGGTTGTCGCACGAGAGGAGTGTGAACGGCGGGGTGCCATGTGTGCGACGACGGTTCAGCGCCTCGACGAGATATCCGAACACCGTTCTCGGAAAGCCGGTTCGGGTCACGTCCTCGCGCACGACCTGGTCCTCGGGGTCGAAGTCGCCTGTGATCTGGTTCAGGCAGTACCCGCCCTCGGTGATGGTCAGAGACACGATCCGCGTGTCGGGGTGCACCAGCCGGTCGAGAACGGCCTGCGGGTCATCAGGCGCGTAGAGGTACTCGAGCACGGAACCGATGACCCGGATGTCGGTGCGGCCGTCGGGGTGCTTGACCACGAGGGTGTAGAGGCAGTCCTGTCCGGTGAGTGCGTCGCGCATCCGCTCGTCGCCGGGCTGCGTTCCGACGCCCACGATGCCGTACTCGAGGTTGCGCCCGTCATTCATGAGCTCGTCGAGGTACGCCGCGAGGTGGGAGCGGTGGAATCCTCCTACTCCGAAGTGCACCACCCCTGGCCTGACGTCCGAGCGGGCGTAGCGGGGTCGTGACACGACGGGTGGCAGCTCGGAGAGCGTGTCCCACGACAGGGGCATCGCAGTCACAGGACCTCCTCGTGACGTGCGGCGACGTGCGCCGTCACTTGATGGCGCCCATCGACAGGCCACGGACGAGCTGCTTCTGCGCGACCCAGCCGGCGATGATGACCGGGAGGGCGGCGATGGTCGCCGCCGCGGAGAGCACCGCGAGGAACTGTCCGCGGCCGTCGACGAACGAGCCGAGGAACGGCGGGGTCGTGCGGGCGGCGGACGAGGTGAGCAACGTGGCCAGGAAGTACTCGTTCCAGCTGAAGATGAACGTGATGAGCGCCGCCGCAGCGACCCCGGGCAGGACCAGGGGCAGCACAACCCGCACGATCTCGCGGAACAGCCCCGCGCCATCCACCCGCGCCGCTTCGATGATCTCGAACGGGACCTCGAGCAGGAACGAGCGCATCATCCACACGGTGACCGGCAGGTTCACCGCGCCGTAGACGATGGCGAGCATGTAGATGTTGTCCAGCAGGTTCAAGGTCTTGAGGATCAT
>NZ_JBKOFW010000018.1:0-5584 GCF_046764005.1 Oryzobacter faecalis
TGGTGCGCGTCCGATCCTTGAGAACTCAACAGCGTGTCAAAAATCGATGCCAATACCTCGTCGCATCTTCTGCCTGGTCTGTCCACGTCGTGGGTGGCTGGGTGTGGGTGCACGAATTTTTTCCTTTGGTTGACAACGAACATTCAGCTTTTTGCTGGTTGTTCGTGCTCAGCCGGGGTTTGAACATCACCTGATGGTGGTTAGGAGTTTTCGGTCCCTTTGGGGGCTGGATTTCGAACATCAACGGAGAGTTTGATCCTGGCTCAGGACGAACGCTGGCGGCGTGCTTAACACATGCAAGTCGAACGGTGACCTCGAGAGCTTGCTCTTGGGTGATCAGTGGCGAACGGGTGAGTAACACGTGAGGAACCTGCCCCAGACTCTGGAATAACCCCGGGAAACCGGAGCTAATACCGGATACGACATCAGGCCGCATGGTCATGGTGTGGAAAGTTTTTCGGTCTGGGATGGCCTCGCGGCCTATCAGCTTGTTGGTGAGGTAGTGGCTCACCAAGGCGACGACGGGTAGCCGGCCTGAGAGGGCGACCGGCCACACTGGGACTGAGACACGGCCCAGACTCCTACGGGAGGCAGCAGTGGGGAATATTGCACAATGGGCGAAAGCCTGATGCAGCGACGCCGCGTGAGGGATGACGGCCTTCGGGTTGTAAACCTCTTTCAGTAGGGAAGAAGCGCAAGTGACGGTACCTACAGAAGAAGCACCGGCTAACTACGTGCCAGCAGCCGCGGTAATACGTAGGGTGCGAGCGTTGTCCGGAATTATTGGGCGTAAAGAGCTTGTAGGCGGTTTGTCGCGTCTGCCGTGAAAATCCGGGGCTCAACCCCGGACTTGCGGTGGGTACGGGCAGACTAGAGTGTGGTAGGGGAGACTGGAATTCCTGGTGTAGCGGTGAAATGCGCAGATATCAGGAGGAACACCGATGGCGAAGGCAGGTCTCTGGGCCACTACTGACGCTGAGAAGCGAAAGCGTGGGGAGCGAACAGGATTAGATACCCTGGTAGTCCACGCCGTAAACGTTGGGAACTAGGTGTGGGTCTCATTCCACGAGATCTGTGCCGCAGCTAACGCATTAAGTTCCCCGCCTGGGGAGTACGGCCGCAAGGCTAAAACTCAAAGGAATTGACGGGGGCCCGCACAAGCGGCGGAGCATGTGGATTAATTCGATGCAACGCGAAGAACCTTACCAAGGCTTGACATGTACCGGAAACATCCAGAGATGGGTGCCCCGCAAGGTCGGTACACAGGTGGTGCATGGTTGTCGTCAGCTCGTGTCGTGAGATGTTGGGTTAAGTCCCGCAACGAGCGCAACCCTCGTTCCATGTTGCCAGCAGGCCCTTCGGGGTGCTGGGGACTCATGGGAGACTGCCGGGGTCAACTCGGAGGAAGGTGGGGATGACGTCAAATCATCATGCCCCTTATGTCTTGGGCTTCACACATGCTACAATGGCCGGTACAAAGGGCTGCGAAACCGCGAGGTGGAGCGAATCCCAAAAAACCGGTCTCAGTTCGGATTGGGGTCTGCAACTCGACCCCATGAAGTCGGAGTCGCTAGTAATCGCAGATCAGCAACGCTGCGGTGAATACGTTCCCGGGCCTTGTACACACCGCCCGTCAAGTCACGAAAGTCGGTAACACCCGAAGCCGGTGGCCCAACCCCTTGTGGGAGGGAGCCGTCGAAGGTGGGACTGGCGATTGGGACTAAGTCGTAACAAGGTAGCCGTACCGGAAGGTGCGGCTGGATCACCTCCTTTCTAAGGAGCACTCACCACCGCGCCTGGCGTGGTGGTGCAGAGCCCGGTTCGCCTCCGTTCGTGGGGCGCCGGGAGCTCATGGGTGGAACATCGATTAGTTGGCGCTGACACTGCTCGTGTCGCCAGTACAGCTCCGGTTCGCCGGGGAGTGGAACGCGCTCGGGTGGGGGAGGCGTTTGGCACGTTGTTGGGTCCTGAGGGCTCGGCCGTCCGGTGAAGTGACCGGTGTCCGTTCCTGAAGGCCGCGGCCCCCCTGCCGGTCTCGCCTCGTGCGAGGTGGGTGTGGGTGGGTGTGGCAGGGCCTCCGCCGTGTGCGAACCGCCGGCAGCTTCCGTCTTTGGTCGGGAGGTGTGGGTAGGCGCCGGTTCTGGTGGGGGTTGCCGTGCGTATGTTGAGAACTCCACAGTGGACGCGAGCATCTTTTGTCTTTGTGCATCAAGTTTTTAAGGGCACATGGTGGATGCCTTGGTACCAGGAACCGAAGAAGGACGTAGGAATCTGCGATAAGCCTCGGGGAGTCGATAACCAGACTGTGATCCGAGGATTTCCGAATGGGGAAACCCGGCTGGAGGCAAGTCCAGTCACTCCCACCTGAACACATAGGGTGGGTAGAGGGAACGTGGGGAAGTGAAACATCTCAGTACCCACAGGAAGAGAAAGCAACCGCGATTCCGTGAGTAGTGGCGAGCGAAAGCGGATCAGGCTAAACCGTATCTGTGTGAGACCTGTCAGGGGTTGCAGGTGCGGGGTCGTGGGACTTTTCGGTCAGTGCTGACACGCTGGCATGGAGTCAGAAATGTGCGTCATAGTCGAAGGGCATTGAAAGGCCCGGCACAGAGGGTGCGACCCCCGTAGACGAAATGGCGTGCACTCCAGAGAAGTATCCCAAGTAGCACGGGGCCCGTGAAATCCCGTGTGAATCTGGCGGGACCACCCGCTAAGCCTAAATATTCCCTGGTGACCGATAGCGGACAAGTACCGTGAGGGAAAGGTGAAAAGTACCCCGGGAGGGGAGTGAAATAGATCCTGAAACCGTGTGCCTACAATCCGTCGGAGCCTCCTTGTGGGGTGACGGCGTGCCTTTTGAAGAATGAGCCTGCGAGTTAGTGCTCAGTGGCGAGGTTAACCCGTGTGGGGAAGCCGTAGCGAAAGCGAGTCCGAACAGGGCGAATGAGTCGCTGGGTCTAGACCCGAAGCGGAGTGATCTACCCATGGCCAGGCTGAAGCGACGGTAAGACGTCGTGGAGGGCCGAACCCACTTAGGTTGAAAACTGAGGGGATGAGCTGTGGGTAGGGGTGAAAGGCCAATCAAACTCCGTGATAGCTGGTTCTCCCCGAAATGCATCTAGGTGCAGCGTCACGTGTTTCTTACCGGAGGTAGAGCTACTGGATAGCCGATGGGCCTCACCAGGTTACTGACGTTAGCCAAACTCCGAATGCCGGTAAGTGAGAGCGTGGCAGTGAGACTGCGGGGGATAAGCTCCGTAGTCGAGAGGGAAACAGCCCAGACCACCAGCTAAGGTCCCTAAGCGTGTGCTAAGTGGGAAAGGATGTGGAGTTGCATCGACAACCAGGAGGTTGGCTTAGAAGCAGCCACCCTTTAAAGAGTGCGTAATAGCTCACTGGTCAAGTGATTCCGCGCCGACAATGTAGCGGGGCTCAAGCACACCACCGAAGCTGTGGCATTGACACTTCTGCCCGGCCGCGACTCCTGCGGGATCGTGGTCCAAGCGTGTTGATGGGTAGGGGAGCGTCGTGTGGCCAGGGAAGCGGCGGAGTGATCCAGCCGTGGAGGCCACACGAGTGAGAATGCAGGCATGAGTAGCGAATGACGGGTGAGAAACCCGTCCGCCGAATAACCAAGGGTTCCAGGGTCAAGCTCATCTGCCCTGGGTAAGTCGGGACCTAAGGCGAGGCCGACAGGCGTAGTCGATGGACATCCGGTTGATATTCCGGAACCGGCGAAGAACCGCCCATGACGAACCTGGTGATGCTCAGCGCCTGAAGCCGTCCATCGTCTCCTTCGGGAGGCACCGGGCGTGTGGAGCGCGCGACCCAAACCAGTAGTAGTCAAGCGATGGAGAGACGCAGGAAGGTAGCCTCCGCGTGGCGATGGTTGTCCACGTCCAAGGGTGTAGGGCGAGCTGTAGGCAAATCCGCAGCTCATACAAGCCTGAGACCTGATAGTGACCGCGTATGCGGGAAGCAGGGTGATCCTATGCTGCCAAGAAAATCTTCTAGCGAGGTTCGAGCCGCCCGTACCCCAAACCGACTCAGGTGGTTAGGTAGAGAATACCAAGGCGATCGAGTGAATCGTGGTTAAGGAACTCGGCAAAATGCCCCCGTAACTTCGGGAGAAGGGGGGCCCAGACCCTGAAGCCGTTCACCGGCTAGGGGAAAGGGCCGCAGAGACCAGGGAGAAGCGACTGTTTACTAAAAACACAGGTCCGTGCGAAGTCGCAAGACGATGTATACGGACTGACGCCTGCCCGGTGCTGGAAGGTTAAGAGGACGGGTTAGATCCCTTCGGGGGTCGAAGCTCAGAATTTAAGCCCCAGTAAACGGCGGTGGTAACTATAACCATCCTAAGGTAGCGAAATTCCTTGTCGGGTAAGTTCCGACCTGCACGAATGGCGTAACGACTTCTCCACTGTCTCAACCGCGAACTCGGCGAAATTGCACTACGAGTAAAGATGCTCGTTACGCGCAGCAGGACGGAAAGACCCCGGGACCTTTACTATAGCTTGGTATTGGTGTTCGGTACGGCTTGTGTAGGATAGGTGGGAGACTGTGAAGCCGGCACGCCAGTGTCGGTGGAGTCAACGTTGAAATACCACTCTGGTCGTTCTGGATATCTAACCTCGGTCCGTGATCCGGATCAGGGACAGTGCCTGGTGGGTAGTTTAACTGGGGCGGTTGCCTCCTAAAAGGTAACGGAGGCGCTCAAAGGTTCCCTCAGCCTGGTTGGCAATCAGGTGTCGAGTGTAAGTGCACAAGGGAGCTTGACTGCGAGACAGACATGTCGAGCAGGGACGAAAGTCGGAACTAGTGACCCGGCGGTGGCTTGTGGAAGCGCCGTCGCTCAACGGATAAAAGGTACCCCGGGGATAACAGGCTGATCTTGCCCAAGAGTCCATATCGACGGCATGGTTTGGCACCTCGATGTCGGCTCGTCGCATCCTGGGGGTGGAGTTGCTCCCAAGGGTTGGGCTGTTCGCCCATTAAAGCGGTACGCGAGCTGGGTTTAGAACGTCGTGAGACAGTTCGGTCCCTATCCGCTGTGCGCGTAGGAAACTTGAGAAGGGCTGTCCCTAGTACGAGAGGACCGGGATGGACGAACCTCTGGTGTGTCAGTTGTCCTGCCAAGGGCACCGCTGATTAGCTACGTTCGGAAGTGATAACCGCTGAAAGCATCTAAGCGGGAAGCACGCTTCAAGATGAGGTTTCCATGCACCTCGTGTGCGAGAGGCTCCCGGCTAGACGACCGGGTTGATAGGCCAGACGTGGAAGTGCAGCAATGCATGCAGCTGACTGGTACTAATAAGCCGACAACTTGATACACACCAACAGACAAACGAAACTGTTCGCGTCCACTGTGAAGTTCCCGAGATACGCCCGGAACGCGCATATCTCCATAGAGTTTCGGCTGTCATAGCGAAGGGGAAACGCCCGGTCCCATTCCGAACCCGGAAGCTAAGCCCTTCAGCGCCGATGGTACTGCACTGGTGACGGTGTGGGAGAGTAGGACGCAGCCGGACAAACATTCCCAAAAAGGGGAGGACCACACCAGTCCTCCCCTTTTTGCATTCCC
>NZ_JBKOFW010000019.1:0-4349 GCF_046764005.1 Oryzobacter faecalis
ACTACGCTGCCCAACACCCCTCCCCGGCGATCGCCGAGGAAGGACACCTGACTCTCCACTGAACCCGGGGCGGTTCAGGACGAGACCAGGGACGTGATGTCCCGGGTGAGGGCGGCGACCTCGGCGTCGATGGCGATGACTCGCTCGAGGCGGCGCCGGGTGAGGACGGCGCGGACACTGTCGTCCCCGCTGAGCAGCGCCAACACCTCCCGCACGCGGCTACGGGTGGTCAGGGTCGGGACGCGGTGCTGGTACCCGGGACACAGTCCGGTCAGGTCGGCGTGGACCCGGCAGACCAGGGCTCCGCGCTCGGTCACGAGGTCCTCGCGGTAGTCCAGCAGCGCGCGCAGGTCCGCGGCCGGGCCGATGGTCAGCTTCACCGGTGGCAGCTTCTCCTCGCGGGCGGTGATCCGGGCGATGGCCAGCGCGTCGACCGGGTCGGTTTTGCCCTTGCCGACCTGGCCGTGGCGTTCCCTCGAGGTCATCAGCGAGGGGACCTCGACCACGGCGACGTCGGGGGAGTGGCCCCACTTGACGGCGAGGTGGACCGCGACGGCGCGACCGAACGCGCCCGAGCCTTCGATCCCGATCCGGGTGACGCGGTGGCGGGTGAACAGCTCGGCCAGCACGGTGAACCCTTGCTCGGTGTTGGGTACCTCGCAGCCGGCGCGCTGCCTGCCGGCGGCGTCGATCACGGCGACGGCCAGCGTGTCCTTGTGGGTGTCGATCCCGGCGAACATCAGCTCCTCCAGTCCCTGCAGTTGGTGACCGTGGGGCCGGTGCGCGCATGCATCTCGTGGGACCAAACCCTCGCCTCTATTGGGCGTCAGCACCGACCGCTGAACGCCACCGGGAGGCAACCACTCCAGGGCCTCACCGCCGAAGCGGTGGGCAGCAAAAGGTCGGGCCTTCCCGGTGGCGTCACGGGCCGTGACAAGTCGTCACAACGAAACATCCAACCCGAGATGCATGAGGTGTGTGTCAGTTTTCGTAGTGGGTCTCGCAGCGCGGTCGGTCAGGGCGGAAGAGGAGGGCGCGATCGACGTCGGGACGTACGTCACGTGCGGGCAGGGCGGAAGGGTCGCCTCTTGCCATACGGGCGAGCGATGTCGGCGAGATTCGTCAGCGAGGACTGCGAAAGTGCCTCAGAGCGAGGAGGCCAGCCACCCCTGCGCGCGCTCGGCAGCGGCGCCGTGGCGTTCGTCGAGGTGGCCGAGCCGTTTGGCGATCACCCGGGGATCGACGAGCCCGGCGTCGATGAGTGCGGCGACGAAGTTGGTGTCCTTCTCGCGGAGGGCGACGAGCTTGGCAACGCAGAGGTCGTGGCGCTCGAGACACCAGCCGGTGAAGCGTGGCTGGCCGCCGATGGCAGCGGTGTTGTCGCTCTGAACCTTGACGAGGCGGTCTCGCCATCCGTCGGGGAGGGCCGCGGTGACCAGGCTGACGCCGTCGATGCTGAAGCCGTGCATCTCCTCAAATGGGGACCACTCGCCGGCAACGCCCTCGATCTGGTCGGCGAGTGCGGCAGTCGTATCTTCGTCGGCGGCGATGGGGAGGATGTCGACCTCGAGCGACATGGTCGCGGCTGCGGGCAGGCGATCCTCGGTGAGCGACCCGAGGATGGCCTGGGAGCCCACGACGATGACTTCCTCGGCGCCGATGATCTGGCAGGCGGTGCGGATCGCGTGCTCGAGCTGGTCGCGGCGCATCAGAGGGTCGCCAGCACCTTGAGGCGGTCCTGCTCCCCGAGGAGGCCGCCCAGTGGCGAGACCTCACGCATCTCGATGCTGTCGCGGTCGAGGCCGTTGAGGGTGCGGCGGATTCCCGGTACGTCGCGATCGTGGACCAGGCGAGTCCAGCGCTCGAGGTTGCGGGTGTGTGGCTGACCCGTGATGCGCGTGCGGAGGTGCTCGAGTCGCGACTCGATGTGAGGGATCCAGTCCTCCAGGGTCTGCGGAGACAGATCGAGTGAGAGCTGCTGGTGCAGTCTCCACGAGCGACGCTCGGAGCGCGTGAGCTCAGGCTGGACGGTTCGACGGGTGACCTCGAGGCGACGGCCCATGCACTCCAGGAGCCGGTCGAGCATCTCGTCGCTGAGCTCGGTGCGACCGGACACGTATTGACTGATGCTCGGCTGGTGCACCCCGCTGAGTCGGGACAAGCGGGACTGGGTGGTGCCGGTCTCTGACATCACCTCGCCAAGGAGTTCTCCACGCGTAGCCATCGAGGATTGAGTATAGCAATTCCTACTATGAGTCGTTCGACTGCTTGGGGCGGTTTCGGGGGAGCCCCCGGTGGCGGTCTCACCCCGTCGCCCCTCAAGTGTGTTGGGCGCAATGTGCAGGGCACCTCCGCGTCGTTATCCGGTTGTTACCTCTCAAGCTTAGGCGACGCATTGCGCAACGCGTTGCGCCGCGGTCCACTGCCTGTCATGCCCAATCGGGATGAGCCGAGGTCGGCGCTCTCGGGCGGGGCCACGACAGCAACAAAGGAGTTGGAAGCATGTTGATTGAGAGAAGCCGGCTGGCTGTGGGCGCGGGCGCTCTTGTCACGGTCGTCGCTCTTGCCGCCTGTTCGTCCGGCAACGTCTCCTCGGGAGACGGATCTGGGGCGGCCGGCGGCAACGTCACCCTCAACCTGGCCACCGTGAACAACGGCCAGATGAAGGACATGGAGAAGCTCAAGACCGAGTACGAGAACGCGAACCCCGGGACCAAGGTCAACTTCCAGGTCATGGAGGAGGGCGACCTGCGCTCTGCCGTGACCGCGGACGTCGCGAGCGGGGCCGGTCAGTACGACATCGTCACCATCGGGGCGTACGAGACCCCTCAGTGGGGCAAGAACGGCTGGCTCGTGGACCTCACGCCGGATCTGTCGAAGGACAGCTCCTACGACGTGGACGACATCCTCCCCCCGGTCCGTGACGTCAACACGTACGAGGGCAAGCTGTTCGCGGTTCCGTTCTACGGCGAGTCCTCGATCCTCATGTACAACAAGGAGTCCGCCAAGGCTGCTGGGGTGACTTTCTCCGAGAACCCCACGTGGCAGGAGGTTGCCGACGCGGCCAAGAAGATGAACTCGCCCAAGCAGTCCGGGATCTGCATGCGCGGCAAGCCGGGCTGGGGCGACCTGTTCGGTCCCTTGACCACGGTCGTGCAGACCTTCGGCGGCGCCTGGTACGACGACAAGTGGAACGCCACGGTCAACACCCCGGAGTGGAAGGAGGCCGTCACCTTCTACAAGACGATGCTCGACGAGTCGGGTCAGAAGGACCCGGTGTCGTACTCGTTCAACGAGTGCCTCACCGCCCTGAAGGAGGGCAAGGCCGCGATGTGGGCCGACGCCTCCGTCGCCGCGTCGATGCTCGAGGCGTCCGACTCGCCGGTCAAGGGGAAGATGGGCTACGCCCACATGCCCGTGAACAAGACCAAGGAGTCGGGCTGGCTGTGGAGCTGGAACCTCGCGGTCCCGGCCTCGACGAAGAACAAGGACGCCGCGATCAAGTTCGTCAAGTGGGCGACGAGCAAGGAGTACCACCAGCTCGTCGGCGAGAAGATCGGCTGGAGCAACGTCCCGCCGGGTGCCCGCACCTCGACGTACGAGATCCCGGAGTACAAGGAGGCCGCGGCGGCGTATGCGCCGCTCACGCTCGAGGTCATGAGCGCGGTCAACCCGAAGCAGCCCGGACTGACGCCACAGTCATGGGTCGGCATCCAGTACGTCTCGATCCCCGAGTACCAGGACGTCGGCAACCAGTGCGCCCAGCTGATCGCCGACTACATCGCCAACCGCACCTCGGTCGACGACGCGCTCTCGAAGTGCCAGTCGCTCGCGGAGGCGGCCGGAGCGAAGCAGAAGGGCTGAGCCCGCTAGACCGCCCAAGGTCCCCTGCTCCGACCCAGCCGCGCCCGCCGGTATGGGTTGGGTCGGAGCAGGCACCTGACTGCTGGACGCAGCGACTCTGGAGCAGGCGCGGCCGAAGGACACGTGCCGCCAGCACCTGACACGGGGATTCCGGTCCCCGGTCGACCGGGGACAGGGCCGCACGACGCACCGCACAAGGGAGTGCGCATGACCACCACCGAGCTCGACCAGGTCGAGGCGAGGACGGCGACCGACAAGCGCCGGATCAACCGCAAGGACGCGTGGACCAGCCGTGGGCTGCTCCTGCCGGCCGTGATCTTCCTCGTCCTCCTGACCCAGGTCCCGTTCCTCGTCACCATCGGCTTCTCGCTGATGAGGTGGAACCTGCTCTACCCCGACGATCGGGGATTCACCGGGCTGGACAACTTCAAGACCGCGCTGACGTCGGGGAACCTGTGGCCCTCGATCGTGGCGACGGTGCTCAT
>NZ_JBKOFW010000020.1:0-1370 GCF_046764005.1 Oryzobacter faecalis
TGAACCGCCCCGGGTTTGGTGGAGGGTCCTGACCTCTTCAGGGAGGCTGGAGTCATGCCCGCACCGAGGAAGTACAGCGACGAGCTGCGTGAGCGAGCGGTTCGGATGGTGAACGAGACGATCAAGGACAATCCGGGGATGGCGCACAAGCGTGCGTGCACCCAGGTCGGCGAGCAGCTGGGTATCCCTGGGGCGACCTTGCGGAACTGGTTCCGCAACCCGCCCAGGGGCTCCTCGGGCACGTCGTCGCTGCCGGTGGATCCGGCAGCGCGGATTATCGAGCTGGAACGGGAGAACCGTGAGCTGCGCCGGGCGAACGCGATCTTGAAGACCGCGTCGGCTTTCTTCGCGGCGGAGCTCGACCGCCCACCGACACGCTGATCGCGTACGTCGACGCGTACAAGGGTCAGTTCGGGGTCGAGCCGATCTGCACCGTGCTGGCCCAGGCCGGCGCGAAGATCGCCCCGAGCACCTACTACGCCCGTCATGCCCGACCGCCGTCCAGGCGAGCGATCGCCGACGCAGCCTTGGATGCGCGGATCACGGCGGTCTTCGAGGCCAACTACCGGGTGTACGGAGTGCGGAAGATGTGGAAGGCGCTGAACCGGCAGCAGCCAGCCGGTGATGTGCGCGACGGTGTCGACGGCCGGTGCGACCCGGTGCCCCGCTGTGCCGTGGAGCGGCGGATGCGGGCGCTGGGGCTGCGCGGCGCCACCGCCGGGGACCACAAGCGTCCACGAACGACGATCCCCGCCAAGGACGCCCGCCCCGAGGACGTGCTGGGTCGGGACTTCACCGCGCCCGCGCCGGACACCCGCTGGGTCGCCGACATCACCTACGTGCCGACCTGGGCCGGGTTCGTGTACGTCGCGTTCGTCATGGACCTGTACTCCCGGCGGGTCGTGGGCTGGCGGGTGTCCGCCACGCTGCGCTCCGACCTCGCCCTGGACGCTCTGGAGCAGGCCATCTGGCAGCGACAGCAGGACGGACACGCCCTGACCGGGCTGGTCCACCACTCCGACCGCGGCGTGCAGTACCTGTCCATCCGCTACACCGAGCGGCTCGCCGAGGCCGGCATCACCGCCTCGGTCGGCTCCGTCGGCGACTCCTACGACAACGCAGCCGCCGAGGCCCTCAACCGGCTCTTCAAGACCGAGCTCATCCGCCGCCACGGACCTTGGCGAACCCTCGAACACGTCGAGCTCGAGACCCTCAAATGGGTCGACTGGTACAACCGGGAACGCCTTCACTCCTGGTGTGGCGACACCCCACCGGTCGAGCACGAGAACAACTACTACGCTGCCCAACACCCCTCCCCGGCGATCGCCGAGGAAGGACACCTGACTCTCCACTGAACCCGGGGCGGTTCA
>NZ_JBKOFW010000021.1:0-1266 GCF_046764005.1 Oryzobacter faecalis
TTAAATCTTTAATTGTCTAATTATTAGTAGAAAAAATAATTTGATTATTGTATTGTGAAAAATTTTATATGGTGTTTTCGAAGGGAGATGATGAAAATTTTAAAGAATTATTTGATCTAAGTTCTTTTTGTATCATGATCTATAAAGAGAAGAAAATAGATTTTTATTCCCGAAAATTATAGAGCTACTGGTTTTACTATAATTGTTTTAATACTTATTAGTTAGGGCTGGTAGAGGTGAAATGTTTATCGAAATGGTTGATAGCTGGTTGTAAGGGAAATATATTATAGTATAGAGATAAAATTATAAACTATTTTTATTTAATAGAAACAAAGTTTATTGTTATTATTCAGGTTTTTTGGGATAAGCTAAAAAGCGTATATAAAGTAGTAAAATTTTGTTAATAAAGTAGGGTTTATATTGCCCCTCTTATAAAAACTTAATAATAAAGTGTTTTATAAAATATTTTTTTTTAGTACCTTTCAGTATTTATTAATATTATAAATGGTATAAGTATAGAATTAGTAGCTATTAAATAAATTAGTAAAAAGAAAAAGTTGACTAATAGAATAATTATATTAAGAAATATTAATTATTTCTATTAAAAATAAGTAATGAAGAAATATTTTTTAAAGGAACTCGACAAATTTATCCTCCGCCTGTTTATCAAAAACATGGCTTTTTGAGTATTTAAATAATAAAAAGTCTGGCCTGCCCAGTGAGTATATTAAATGGCTGCAACGAGAGTTGTACTAAGGTAGCGCGATAATTTGTCTCTTAATTAGAGAATGGTATGAAGGGTTAGACGTGGGATTATTGTCTCTAAAAAAGATAGTTAAGTTTCCTTTTAAATGAAAAGGTTTAAATTTATTAAAAGACGAGAAGACCCTGTCGAGCTTAATTAAATAAAAAACTAGATATGGTTAAATGAAAAGTGTTAATAGTTTAATTGTTGGCTGAGTTTTTAATTGAAGTTTAGTTGGGGAGAGCTGAGTTTAAGGTAATAAACTTAAGAAATACTAAAGATCCTCTTTGAGAGAAGTTAGCAAAAGCTACCGCAGGGATAACAGCGTAATTCTTTTTAAGAGATCTTATTGAGGGAAGAGTTTGCGACCTCGATGTTGGATTAGAAAAACTTTTTGGTGTAGCAGCTAGAAGTTGTAAGACTGTTCGTCTTTTAATTTTCTACATGATCTGAGTTCAGACCGGCGTGAGCTAGGTTGGTTTCTATCTTTATTTTTTATTCCCATTGTACGAAAGGATCCG
>NZ_JBKOFW010000022.1:0-1174 GCF_046764005.1 Oryzobacter faecalis
TTCACCGGGCTGGACAACTTCAAGACCGCGCTGACGTCGGGGAACCTGTGGCCCTCGATCGTGGCGACGGTGCTCATCACCGCGCTGGCGGTGATCCTGTCGCTGTTGTTCGGGCTGCTGTTCGCAGTCCTGCTGGACCGTCAGTTCCGCGGTCGGGCGCTCGCGCGAACGCTGATGATCACCCCGTTCCTCATCATGCCGGCGGCGGCGTCGCTGATCTGGAAGTACTCGATGTTCGACACCAACATCGGGATGCTCAACTGGCTCACCCGCACGCTCGGGCTGCCGGTCATCTCGTGGGGCACCGAGCACCCGCTGGCCACCGTCGTCATCGTCCTGACGTGGCAGTTCACCCCGTTCATGATGCTGATCCTGCTCGCCGGCCTCCAGGGCCAGGACAAGGCGATCCTCGAGGCGGCCCAGGTCGACGGCGCCGGCACGTGGCGCACCTTCACGTGGATCACGCTGCCGCACCTGCGGATGTACATCGAGATCGGCGTGCTGCTCGGGTCCGTGATCATCCTGCAGGTCTTCGACCCCATCGCGATCCTCACCAAGGGCACGGGTGGCACGAAGACGCTGGCCTACCTGCTCTACGAGCGGGCCTTCATCGGCCTCGACGTCGGGGAGGCCGCCGCGTACGGCGTCGTGACCGTCATCCTCACGATCATCGTGGCGACCATCGCGCTGCGCACCCTGTTCAAGGTCTTCATGGCTGGAGGTTCCCGATGAGCACCAGACTGCGCGGCACCCTCGTCACCGCGTTCACGTGGTTCATGGTCCTCGCGTTCTTCTTCCCCGTGTTCTGGATGCTGCTCAACGGGTTCAAGCCCGAGTCGGTGGCGTCCTCGGTCAACCCGACGCTGTTCTTCACGCCGGTGACCGAGGGCTTCCAGACCGCGATGGACCGCGGGATGCGCGGCTACCTCATCAACTCCCTCACCGCGTCGGTGACCGCCACGATCATCTCGGTCGTGCTGGCCATCCCCGCTGCCTACGCCCTGTCGATCCGGCGGGTGAAGAACGTCGAGCAGTCCCTGTCGTTCTTCATCTCCACCCGGTTCATGCCCCTGGCCGCGGTCGTGCTGCCCCTGTTCATGATCCTCAAGACCTTGAACCTGCTGGACAACATCTACATGCTCGCCATCGTCTACGGCGCGGTGAACCTGCCGGT
>NZ_JBKOFW010000023.1:0-940 GCF_046764005.1 Oryzobacter faecalis
GTCTGGTCGCTGGTGGTGGTGGCGGTGAGCTGGTCGGTCAGCCAGGCGGTGGGGACCAGCACCTGTTCGGTCCCGCGTCCGGTGGCGACCTCGACGAACCCGCCGTCCGCCGCCAGGCGCCGATCGGCGGCAGCCGCAACCGCGGCCGCAGTGGCGGACTCGTCGGTCGTTGCAGGCCGACCGCTGGCGGTCCGGTCCTCGCCGAGGGTCGGAGTCGTGGCGGCCGTCGCGGCAGCGGTCGAGATCGCACCGGCGGTCGAGTGCTCAGCGGGGATCGCGGGCTCGTCGCCGGTCGCAGGGTCAGCGGCCCCGGCGTCGGTCGCGGTGTCCTGATCGGCCGCGGCCGCGGTCTGGGCGGTGGAGGACTTGGCGCCCCTCGCCGCATGGACGGTTGCGAGCTCGGCGCCGGCCGCGGTCTGGGCGGCGGTCGGGGCGTTCGCGGATAGGGGCGTTGGTTCGTCGGTGGCGCCCGCGGCCTCATCTCCGGTCGCGGTACCGGGAGCAGCCGCGGGGACGGTGAGGGTGATGACGGTGGTGACCGTCGCCGACTGCATGACGAGGTCGATCAACGCTTGGGCGCGGGCGCGGTCGATCCGCTCGACGGCGCCGTCGGTGAGGAGCTGGTGGGCGCGGGTGTCGATCGCGGCCCACGCCTTCGCTGCCTGCTCGGAGGGGAACGACCCGTCCCACACGTCCACGCCCGGCTCGCCGACGCGGCGGCGCAGCCCGCACTCCTGCCGCGCACGCTGAGCTCGCTGGCGCAGCAGGTCGGGGCTGACCCTCGCGAGCAGCCGCCGGGTCCGCCGCCGCAACTGGACCCCGGTCTCGGACGCGAGGTGCTGACCGAGGGTGGCGATGACGGTCTCGGCGACCGGCGCCGGTGCCTCCTCCAGCTCGTGGGCGACGACCCCGGCGCGGTACCGGTCCAGGTCGCCGGTGC
>NZ_JBKOFW010000024.1:0-708 GCF_046764005.1 Oryzobacter faecalis
GCCGGCGGGCCAGGGCCGGAGGTGGTCGAGGTCGGCGTGGGTGGCCGCCCGGGTGCAGCCCCACATCCGGCAGGTGCCGTCACGGGTGGTGACCAGCTCGCGCACCGGGGCCGGTGGCCGGTACACCGCGGTGGTGTGCGAGGTCAGGGTGCCGGTGTCGGCGTCGAGGACGGCGCGGGCGACCTCGAGCGGGACGGTGGCCATGAGGTTGGCGACGGTGGTGGCGTCGACCCAGCCGAGGCCGGGGAGGGCGACCCCGGAGACGGTGCACCCGCCCAGGACCGCCTGCTCGGTGTAGCGCGGGTCGAGCATCGCCCCGGCCCCGCCGCACGGGTCGTCCTCGGCGGGCACCTCGACCCACGACAGCGCCTCGCGCACGTCCTCGCTCAGCGTGGCGGCGCGCACGAGGTCACCGGTGGCCGGGTCCCGCACGAGGTCCTCGTCACCGAGGTCGACCCGGTCGCGGGTGCCCGGCCCGGACACGGGTGCGGCGATGGCGGTGTCGGAGACGACCGGGACCGCGAGGGTGACGGCGGCGGTGACCTCGACGTTGCGCAGGAGGAGGTCGCCGAACGCGTCGGCGCGGGCCTGGTCCACGGTCAGGGTGTCGTCGTCGGCTCGGTAGTCGTGGGCGAGCTGGTCGACCGCGGCCCAGGCGGCGGCACTGGTCGCGGCGGGCAGCAGCGCCCACCACGACGTGAGCCCGTC
>NZ_JBKOFW010000025.1:0-663 GCF_046764005.1 Oryzobacter faecalis
AGTGGGCCGAGGACGGCACGATCACCGAGGTCGTCCGCGCCCCGGGTCACGTCGCGATCGACGCCGCCGACCTCCTCGCGCCCTGCCTGGGCGCGACGCACCACCAGGCGCAGCGGCGGGTCGACGTCGCGGTCCGCCTCGCCGCCGGGGCGGTCCCGGTCGGCGAGGGCACCCGCGCGGTGCCGCAGCCGTCCGGACTGGGCGGGCTGCACACCGCGATGCGTGACGGGCGCCTCGACGGCTACCGCGCCTCCGTCATCGCCCACGAGCTCGCCGACGCACCGGCCGCGGTCGCCGCCGCGGTCGTCGCCGCCCTCGACGCGCACCTGCACCGTGACTCCACCACGCTGCGCAAGCGCGCCCGCACCCTCCTCGCGCGGGTCAGCCCCGACCTGCTGAGCCGGCGCGCCGAGAAGGCCCGCACCCACACCGGGCTGCGCCGCTGGGCCGGCGAACCCGGCGTGGACACGTGGTACGGCACCTTCCCCTGCGAGGACGCCGCGACCGCGTGGGCCGTCATCGACGACCACGCCCGCCGCCTCGTCGCCGACGGGACCTGCACCACCGTGGAGCAGGCCCGCGGCAAGGCCCTCACCGACCTCGTCACCGCCCAGGCCACCGTCACCATCTCCCTGGTCCTCACCACCCCCGCCGACACCACCG
>NZ_JBKOFW010000026.1:0-528 GCF_046764005.1 Oryzobacter faecalis
GGTACAGGGGAGGGGGACAGCATGAGCAGCACCGCACCAGCGACCAGCAGCCGCACCGGGCATCCGAGCGAGCTGCTCACGGTCCTGCACGACACGCAGACGCTGCTCGCTGCGCTCCCCGCGCCGTCACCGCCCGGCGGCTCGCGGGAGGCGTGGGCCGAGGTGGTCCGGTCCTGCCAGCAGGTCGTCAACACGGTGTCGGCGGTGCAGGACGAGGCGATCGTCGCCCTCGCCGCGATCGAACCGGTGCTGCTCGAGGACGGCACCGACGCCGAGACCCACAAGGCACCCGGGCACGTCGCCCTGGACGCGGCCGCGATCGTGTCCGGGGCCCTGGAGGTCACCGCGAACCACGCCAGCGACCGGGTCCGCGACGCGATCCGGTGGGCCGCCGACGGCAACCCCGGCACCACCACGTGCACCGGCCTGGGCGGGCTGCACGACGCGATGCGCACCGGCGACCTGGACCGGTACCGCGCCGGGGTCGTCGCCCACGAGCTGGAGGAGGCACCGGCGCCGGTCGCCGAG